>DASZFZ010000070.1:0-9511 GCA_035939315.1 Solirubrobacteraceae bacterium
CGAGCGGCTCGTCGTAGCGGCGCTCGAGCGAGCTCACGAGCATGTCCGCGAGCGCGCCGGGGGAGTCCTCGCCGGCGCAGGTGAGGCGCATCAGCGCGGCCGCGTCCACCAGGTCGGCATACAGCTCGAACCGCGTCCGCCGCCGCTCGCGGCTCTCGAGCAGGCCGAGCATGTAGGGGGTCAGCAGCAGCGGGTTGCGCGGCAGCGCCCGCACGGCGAGCGGCTGGCCGGCGGCGCGCTCGAGCAGGCAGATCGCGCACACCGGCCGCGCTGCGCGCGCGTGCTCGCGAGCGGCGATCCAGCGCTCGCCCGCGAGCAGCGCCAGCGTCGGTCCGGGCGCCCGCGAGCGCGACCCGCCGGGCGCGGTGACCGCCAGATTCATGTGCGGCGTGCCCGGCTGGGCGAGCACGCCCTCGGGCGTCGAGGCGAGCACGACGACGTCGTCCGCCAGCAGCGGCCAGCCGCGGCCCATCAGCTCGAGCGCGAGCGTCGTCTTGCCCATGCCGGTGGGCGCGGCGATCGCGACCGCGCCCCACGGCGAGTCCACCGCGCTGGCGTGCAGCGCCTCGTGGCCGCGCAGCACGCTCACCGTCGAGAGCACCTTGCCGAGCAGCGTGCGCTGCCAGTGGAGGCCGTCTTCGCGGGGCGCGCACTGCAGCGCGCTCGCCTCGCCGTTCAGGCGAAAGCTGGCGCGGGCGCCATCGCCGAACAGCAGATCGCCGGCCCGTCCCCGCTCGATCGTCAGCTCGCTGCCGTCGCCGAGCCGCCCGCGCCAGCGGAAGTCTCCCGCGGGTCCGCTCCAGAGGCCGCTGAGCCGATCGGGCTCGACCAGCTCGAGCGCGAGCGGCCCTCCGCCGGCCTGGAGGCCCGGCGGGCGGCTGTCGCAGCCCTCCATCCCCGCGAGCGCGAACTCCGAGCAAAGGGTCAGGCCGTAGGCGCGATATTGCTCCTTCATCGAACTATAAACTCCACATTCCTGGGACTTCTTCTGCGTGGAGCGCGGGCAAGCCGGGACCGCCCGCGGTCGAGCCCGCACGGTGGGCCGGACTGCTCCGCGGGAGCGCAGGCTCAGCGATGGCGCGCCGGTTTCAACGGCAGCGGCTTGGTCGATTTCGACTTCAGCGCGCAGGTGTGGTAAGTGCGACTGCCGGCGAGGTGCCGGCCCAGGACCGTGGTGACGCGAACCTTCAGCGTGAACGTCCCGGTCGGCATCCCCGCCAGGTCGACGGTGGCGGTGAAAACCCTGCCGTGGCGCTTGATCGCCAGCCTGCGCCGGCCGAGCATGACGGTCACGGTCCTATAGGGTTCATACCTCGGCTCGTCGACGTGGACCCGGAAGCTCCTGCGACTCAGACACGCCTTCTTGGTGGACGGTGGAGCCGACAGAGTTTGGGTGAAGCTCTCGACCGCGGCGGCCGCCGTCGGGACCTGTTCGATTTCCGCCGAGCTGAAGCATTTGTATCCCACGTTTTCAGTGAGCCCGGTGGGTGAGATCGTCGGCTGCGTGCCGCCCGGCGGGCTGAAGCACACGAGCAGGTAGGGTCCTTTGGGTCCCTGCAGCACGCGCCAGGCGGTTGGTCCGGGCATCGGGTTGACCTTCTGGCATTTCTGGCCGACGAAGTACCACACGTGATCGCCGAAATACGATCCGTCGGGTTGTAGGCGCATTTCCGTCCACATCGGCTGCCCTACCGGGTGCGGGCATTCGGCGAACTTCGTTTCCTCGACGACGGTGCCGGTGAAGCTCCCGTCGGGCTGAGCCTGGACCGCCACGGCGCCGCCGCTGAAGGACCAGACTCGTTCGATCGCCGGGGTTTCATTCGCCGCGGCGGCGTAGGGGGCGCCCGCGAACGCGCCGAGCAGCGCCAGCGAAGCGAGCATGACCAGCGATCCGCGTACCACGGCCGTCTTGAAGTGCATCACTCGCAACCCCTTCCGTGGGGCTACCCCACGCCGTCGCCTGCAGGAAGACATCGCCTCTACAACGCGACGAGTCGTTCGTTTCTTGCGAGCATCCGCACCGCGACCCCGGCCCCGCTGCCGTGTTTCAACCAGCGCCAACCCGGATATCTAGTTCCCATGCGCACAAACTTCAAGACCGCAGCCGGCCGTTCCCTCCGCGCCCGGGCGCTCGCGCTCCCGCTTGGCGCGAGCGCCCTCGCGTGCGCCGCCCTGGCGTGGGGCGCGCCGGGCGGCGCGGCCGCGGCGGCGGCGGCTGTGGCGCCCGGCGCGAGCACCGGCTCCTCGTGGGACGTGGGCTACTCCTCGGCGGTCGTCTCGGGCTTCGTCAACCCGCACGATCAGCCGGCCAACTACGTCTTCCAGTACGGCACGACGCGCAACCTGGGCACGCAGACGCCGCTCGCGCCGGTGGGCTCCGGCACGAGCTCGGTCAAAGTCACGCAGACGCTGACGGGCCTGGCACCGCTGACGACCTACTACTACCGGATCCTCGCGAGCAGCTCGGGCGGGGCGGCCAGCGGCGGGATCCAGTCGTTCAAGACCGCGCGAGTGCCGCTGTCGCTGGCGATCGTGGGGGCGCCCAACCCGGTCGCGTTCGGCAGCCCGTTCCTCGTCGAGGGCACGCTGTCGGGCACCGGCGGGGGCGGGCACCCGGTCGAGCTGGAGGCCAACCAGTTCCCCTACACGGCCGGCTTCCAGGTCGTCGGCAACCCCGAGCTGACAAACCCGCAGGGCGGCTTCTCGTTCCCCTTCCTGGGGCTGCTTCAGAACGCCGAGCTGCGCGTGGTCACGGTCGGCAAGCCGCTCGTCTCGAGCCCCGTGATGATCGAGGGCGTGGCGGTGCGCGTGAGCCTGCACGTGCGGGCCGCGCGCCGGCGCGGCTTCGCGCGGCTGTACGGGACGGTCGCGCCGGCCGAGCCCGGGGCGCTCGTCGGCTTCCAGCTGCTGCGCCCCGGCCGCTCGCTGAACGAGGGCGGCACGGTCGTGGGGCCCGGCTCGAGCTTCAGCCGCGTCGTGCGCGTGCACCGCGGCCTCTACGAGGCGCTCGTGCGCGTCTTCGACGGCGCCCACGTGTCCGCCTACAGCGAGCCCGTGCTGATCCGCTGAGCGCCGCCGCCGCGCCACGGCCGGACGGCTCCGCTGCGCGCACCCGGATAATCCGGCGATGCGCGCCCGCCTGGAGGGCCTGGCCGAGCGGCTCGTGCCCGAGAACCCGGGCGGGGTGATCTACGGGATCGTCGCGGTCGGCGCGCTGCTGGCGGCCGAGAGCGGCGAGCACGACAGCTACCTGGACACGCTCGCCTCGGCCGCGATCGCGGCGGCGCTGTACTGGGTCGCGCACGCCTACGCCGAACTGCTGGGCCAGCGGCTGGCCGAGCGCGAGCGCCTGTGCTTGCCGGCGCTCGCGCGGGCGCTCGCGCACGACCTGGCGATCGTGCAGGGCGCCGCGCTGCCGCTGGCGGCGATCGCGCTCGCGTGGCTCGCGGGGGCCAGCCAGCACACGGCCGTGATCGCGGCGCTGTGGAGCGCGATCGCGAGCGTCGTCGCGTTCGAGCTGATGGCGGGCGTGCGCGCGCGGGCGAGCCCGCGCGAGCTGGCCTTCGACGCGGCCGTGGGCGCCGGCCTCGGCCTCACGATCCTCGCGCTGAAGATCCTGCTGCACTGAGCCCCGCGGCGCCGGTTCGGAAAATCCGAACGCGCTCGCATCTATCGAACAGGCCCGATCGCGCGAACTTGCGGGTCGCGCCGATTGTCATACAATCCGTAGTCTGTAGACAAAAAATTTCTGACATGGGATGATATGTCGGGAGCCAGTGCACTGACAGCAGTTGACTGGCCGGAAAGTCCGAGGGTAGATCGTCAGGGAGGTTGAATGGGATCAGGGCGTAGGACGTCGTCCTCAACGCGCGATGGGCGCGCAGGTCGCAGCAAGACCGCGCGTACGGCCACACCGCGCATCACCCCGCTGTACAAGCGCCTGCCGCACGGGCCGCACCGCCTCGAGCGAGGCGAGGTCGTGGCCAACCAGCGCACGCGCATCCACGGGGCGATGATCGAGGCAGTGGCACAGAGCGGATACGAGGACACCAGCGTCAAGCAGGTGATCGCGCTGGCGGGCGTCTCGCGCCGCTCCTTCTATGAGCAGTTCGCGAACAAGCAGGAGTGTTTCCTGGCGACCTTCGACCTGATCGCCAGGCGCGAACTGCAGCACGTGCGCCGAGCGTTCCTGGCGGCCGACGGGCCGCTCGAGGAGCGCGTGCGCGCCAGCCTGGGGCGCTACGCGCGGCTGAGCGAGGAGGACCGCAAGGCCGCGCTGCTGGTCGTGCTCGAGGCGCAGACGGCGGGCGTGGCCGGGATGGCGCGCCTGCGCAAGACGACCGCCGTGTGCGAGCAGATGATCGCGCACAGCTTCAGCCAGACGCCGGGCGCGGTGGCGCTGCCGCCGCCGATCGTGCGCGGGATCGCGGGCGGCCTGCAGGGCGTCGCGGGGGCGTTCATGCGCTTCCCCGAGCGCGCTGGCGAGGTCGACGTGGTCGAGGAGATGCTCGGCTGGACGCTGGCCTTCCAGACGCCGGCGGCCGAGCCGATGGCGGCGAGCCTGGCGGCCACGCTGAGCGTGCGCCTGCGCGAGGTCGCCTCGAGCTACGGCCACGGGCTGGCGGGCGCCGAAGCGGTCGCTCGCGACGAGCGCACGCGCATCCTGCAGGCGGTGCTGCGGCTGGTCACCCACGAGGAGTACCGCACGCTGTCCACGCCGCAGATCGCCGACGAGGCGAACGTCTCGATCGACGTGCTGACCGAGTGCTTCGCGGACAAGGACGACTGCTTCCTGTCGGCGCTGGACATGATCGGCGACGGCGTGCTGGCGATCGCGGCCGACCCGGAGCTGATCTCCGAGGACTGGCCGGGGGCGGTGCGCAGGGTGCTCGCCCGGCTGACGGGCTACCTGGCCGACCACCCGCTGCAGACGCGCGTGCTGGCCCAGGAGGCGTTCTTCGCCGGCCCCGAGCCGCGCGAGCGGGTGCGCGACCTGGCCCAGAGCATCGCGACGCTGCTGACCGAGGGCGCGCCGGGCCAGGCGCGCGTCGAGCTGGCCGCCGACGGGATCGCGGGGGCGCTGTGGCACACGATGCGCTGCCAGGTCGCGGCCGGGCGGATCCCGCTGCTGGTGGCGCTCTCGGACTACCTCGCCTACATCGTGCTGGCCCCCTACCTCGGCGCCCAGCGGGCCGCCGAGATCCTCACGGAGCGCGCGCCGCAGGCGCACGAGAGACCGGGCGCGGCCGTGCGGGAGCAGGCCCCCGAGGGGTACCCGGTCGAGGGCGAGCAGGCGCCGGCGCTAGCCCCGGCGCCGGCGGGATAGGCGTTCGCCGAAGTACGTCAGCACGATCCCGATCAGCAGCGAGATCGCGATCACGACGATCAGGGGCGCGTGGCCGGAGCCGAAGATCCAGTCGACGCGCACGTCTTTGAGGTTCAGCAGCGCGAAGGCGATGAACAGGCCGGCGAGCACGAGTATCGCGCCGGCGCGCGCGAGCTCCTTGCGGTCGCGCCGCTCAGCCCTGGCCGGGTGAGGGCTGCGGTCCGGGCTCTTGGCTGACGGTGCGGACATCGCGCGCATCCTGATCGTAGCCGAGCTCATGGCGCACCCATTCGCAGCCGCTCGAGAGGTCCTCGACGCCGAGCGCGGCGGCGACGTTCAGCGCCATGCCGTAGCGGAAGAACTCGTCCAGGCGCTCGCCGTCGGCGCCCGAGAGCCGGCCGGCGAGCGCGACCAGCTCGGCGTAGCGGCGGCGCACGCGCGCGCGCACGAGCTCGTCGTCGCCGCAGGCCGCGTAGGACTGGTGCTGGAGCATCAGGTAGTCGCGATCGCTGGCCAGCAACTGCTTGTAGGCGAGGCCCATCGCGTGCAGCGCGTCCTCGCACTCGGCGGGGGCGCGCCCGGCGCGGTACTCGGCGGCGCCCTGCTCGAAGCTGCGCGCGACCTTCTCGAAGCTGCGCTCGAGCGCCGCCAGGAACAGCTCGCGCTTTGACTCGAACAGCGTGAAGACGTAGGGCTGGGCGACGCCGACGCGCCGCGCGATCGCCGCGACCGAGGTGCCGTGCAGGCCACCGTGGGCGAACTCGTGCACGGCCGCCGCGACCAGCGCCTCGCGGCGCTCGGCGGCGGGCACGCGCCGGCGCGCGGGAGCCGGCGCGCTCACGCGGCCTCGATCGCGACCGCCGGGCGGGCCGGGCGCTGCTCGCCCTCGCCGGCCTGCGCGTCCTCGCGCGCGCCGGCGCCGAAGGGCAGCGCGGCGACGACCAGCGCGCCGAAGGCCAGCACGCCCACGCCCACCCACACGGCGGGCACGAGCCCGTCGACGAACGCCCGCGGCGTGCCGTAGCCGCCGGCGCCGGTGAACACGGAGGCGAGCACGGCCACGCCGAGCACGCCGCCGAGCTCCCTGATCGCGTTGTTGGCGCCGGAGGCCTGGCCGGCCTGCTCGGTGCGCACCGAGGCGAGCACCGCGTTGGCCGAGGGGGCGAACACGAGCGCCATGCCCGCGCCGGCCATCACGAACGGCACGAGCTCCTGCGCGTAGGACTGGTGGGTGGCGGTGATCGCGGCCAGCCACGCGAGCGCGCCGGCCTGAAGCGCGAGGCCGGCGAACATGAACGGGCGGCTGCCCAGGCGCTCGGAGAAGACGCCGGCGAGCGGGGCGACGAGCATCGTCGCGCCGGTCCACGCGAGCAGCTTCAGGCCGGCCTGCAGCGGCGTGTTGCCGAGCACGTCCTGCAGGTACTGGGAGAGGAAGAAGATCGAGCCGAACATACCGAAGTACATGGACAGCGAGACGACGTTCGTGACCGCGAAGGAGCGCCGCGCGAAGAACTCCATCGGCAGCATCGGCTCCGGCGCCCGGCGCTCCCAGGCCACGAAGGCGGCGAGCGCCAGCGCGCCGCCGGCCAGCGAGCCGAGCACGGTGGCGCTCGTCCAGCCGAGCGCCTGCGCCCGGATCAGCCCGAAGACCACGCCGAAGGCGCCGGGCAGCACGAGCGCGAGGCCGCGCAGGTCGAGCGAGCCGTAGGGGCCGCGGCTCTCGGAGAGCTGGCGCGCGGCCAGCGGCGCGAGCGCCACGCCGATCGGCACGTTCAGCCAGAAGATCCAGTGCCAGGAGATGCCTTCGACGACGGCGCCGCCGACCAGCGGGCCGATCGCCACGGCGATGCCGCTGACGCCCGACCACACGCCGATCGCCAGGCCGCGGCGCTCGGCCGGGAAGGCCTCGGCCAGCAGCGTCAGCGTGAGCGGCGTCAAGAGCGCCGCGCCGGAGCCCTGGACCGCGCGCGCGGCCACCAGCAGCTCGGTGCTGCGCGCCAGCCCGGCCAGCGCCGAGGCGAGCGTGAACACGGACAGGCCGAGCACGAACATGCGCTTGCGCCCGAAGCGATCGCCGAGCGCCGCGCCCGTCAGCAGCAGCACCGCGTAGGCCAGCACGTAGGCGTTGACCGTCCACTCCAGCGACTGGATCGAGGCGCCCAGGTCGCGGTGGATCGTCGGCAGCGCCACGCTCACGACGAGGTTGTCGAGCACCGCCATGAACAGCGCCACCGACACGATTCCCAAGGTCCAGCGGTTCCTGCGGGTCATAGTCATCGACTCCTTGCTCGGGTGGGGCTCGGCTCGTCCGATCGTGCGGCAAGCCTGTTCGTCTACTCATTATTAGCAGTTACTAATAATTTAGTAGAGCGATCGTTGCCCGCTCGCCGCGGCCCACTGCGTCCTACGACGGCGCCGGCGCCTCCGGGACGCGCGCGCAGGGCGCCGCCCGGGGCCGGCGGGGGCGCGCCGCCCCGGGGCCCGCGGGACGTGCAAGGCGCTGCCCGGGGCCCGCGGGACGCGCCAATACCATGGCCCGCATGGGCCGCCATCTGACCGCAGCGCTCGCGGCGCTCGCCCTGGGCGTGGGCTCGGGGGCGGCGCTGGGCGGCTGCGGCTCGGGCTCGACCAAGACCGTGTCGGTCTCGGGCGCGCCGAGCACCGCCGCGGGCACGAGCACGGGCGCGAGCACGCCGAGCGCGACCACGCAGACGGCGACGACGGCCACGAGCGCGACGACCGCGACCGCGACGACGCCGGCCAGCGAAGCGGGCGGCACGGCGGCGCCCGGCGGGGGCACGCGCAGCGCGCCCGAGCCTGCCTTCACGCACACCGAAAGCCGGCCCGAAGCGCTCACGCAGGCGCTCGCGGTGCTCCAGGCCCGCGGCTACAGCGCGCGGGAAACCTCGCAGTACCACGCCAACCAGACCCTGCGGGTGCTGATCGGCAGCCGCGGCTCCGCCCAGCAGGCGTTCTTCTTCCTCGGCGAACGCTACCTCGGCACCGACGCCAAGGAACCGAGCGCGAGCGTGCAGGTGCTCTCCCAGGGCGACACCGAAGTGACGCTCGGCTACTCGCTGTATCGCGACGCGGTCGCCACCGGCCAGCAGGCGACGGTGCGCTTCCAGCTGGACGACGGCAAGCTGGCGGCGCTCGAGCCGCTGCCGCCGGTCAGCTCGGCGGGCGTGCCGGGCAGGCTGTAGGCGCTCCCGGCCTACGGGGCCGCGTCCACGCCAAAAGCTCAAGCAAGCCGGGTTTTCGGCCGATCGCGGAAGCATGCACGTTGAGGAACCAGGGCGTGACGTCTGCTGCTCGATGACGAGCGTGCTGCTGCGGCTCGTGCGCGCCCACGGCGGCGAGGCGCTCGTGCACGAGCTGCTCGAGCGCGCGGGCTCCACGCGCGAGCCCGCCTACCTCGAAGACGCCGACAACTGGGCCTCCCAGGACGAGGTCGCGGCGCTGCTGCACGGCGCCGCCGAGCTGACCGGCGACCCCCAGTTCGCGATGCGCGTGGGCGAAGAGACGGTCACCCAGCACGCCGGCAAGCAGGTGGCGACGCTGCTGCGCTCGCTCGGCTCGGTCGAGGCCGTGCTCCAGGCGGTCGCGCAGACCGCCGGCAAGCTCACGACGACGACCGAGATGGAGGCGATCGAAGTCGGGCCCGGGCGCGCGCGAGTGCGCGCGGCGGCACGCGAGGGCTACACGCGCACGCCGCCCAACTGCGAACTTACGACGGGCCTGCTGCGCAGCACGCCGAGCCTGTTCGGGCTGCCGGGGGCGCAGGTGCACGAGCACGAATGCCAGGCCCAGGGTGGCGCGGCGTGCCTGTACACGGTCACCTGGGACGCCGAGCAGGCCGAAGAGGCGGCCGACCCCCAGCAGCGCGTGACGGCCCTGGAGGCGCAGCTGAAGGCGACCTCCGAGCGCCTGCACAGCGTCTACGCGATCGCCAGCGACCTGGTCTCCACCGAGGACCTCGACACGGTGCTGCGGCGGATCGTCGAGCGGGCCGCCGACACGGTGCGCGCCCCCAGCCACATCCTCGCGGTGCGCCCCGGAGAGCACGCCGAGCTGCAGGTCTACGCGCGCGGGTTCCGCAGCGAGGAGGCGCGCGCGCTGGCCGAGCGGACGCTCGCGGGAGAGCCCACGCCGGGCGACTCGACGCTGGTCGTCGAGGTCGACTCG
>DASZFZ010000071.1:0-27930 GCA_035939315.1 Solirubrobacteraceae bacterium
GCCGAGCACCACGCCGCCCGCGGGCGGCGGCGGCGGCACGCCGGTGCCCGAAGAAAACGCCGGCGGGGCGAGCCCGGGCGGCGGCACGGGCGCCGGCGAAGGCGCCGCGGGCGAAGAAGCGCCAGGCGGCGCGGGCGGCCACGGCGCGGGCGGCCACGGCGCGGGCGGCGAAGGCGGCGCGGGCCACCTCGGCGGCGCCCAGGAAGAAGGCAAATGACCGATCGGAGATCGTCCAGCGTGGAGATAGCCGGGCGCTACCGCCTGGAGAGCCGGCTCGGCTACGGCGGCATGTCGACCGTGCACCTGGCGATGGACCTGCGCCTGGAGCGCCCGGTGGCGGTCAAGCTGCTGGCCGAGCACCTGGCCGACGAAGAAGCCTTCGTCTCGCGCTTCCAGCGCGAGGCCCAGGCGGCGGCCCGGCTCGTGCACCCGAACGTCGTGCAGGTGTTCGACTCCGGCCGCGACGAGCGCACCGGCCAGTACTTCATCGTGATGGAGTACATCGAAGGGCAGTCCGGCGCGGAGATCCTGCGCGACCAGGGCTGGGTCGAGGTCGAGGACGCGCTGTCGATCATCGAACAGGCCTGCGAGGGCCTGCACTACGCCCATCGCCACGGCGTCGTGCACCGCGACGTCAAGCCCGGCAACCTGCTGCGCGCGCGCGAAGGCGAGGTCAAGCTCGCCGACTTCGGGATCGCCAAGGCGACCGAGCAGTCGAGCATCACGCAGGTCGGCTCGGTGTTGGGCACGGCCGCCTACCTGGCGCCCGAGCAGGCGCGCGGCGAGGAGGCCGGGCCGAGCGCCGACCTGTACGCGCTCGGCGTCGTCGCCTACCAGCTGATCTCCGGACGCCTGCCCTACGAGGCGACCTCGCTGACCGAGCTGGCGCTCAAGCAGCAGCAGGAGCAGCCCGCGCTGCTGCACACGCTCGTCGCGGCCGTCAACCCGGAGCTCGCGCAGGCCGTCGCGCTCGCGCTCGCGCTCGACCCGCGCGACCGCTACCAGAGCGCGCTGGAGATGCGCCACGGGCTGAGCGACGGCGCGCGCGGGATCCTGCCGCACGCCGGCGGGCGCGGCGAGGACGCCACGCGCGCGACGCGCGGGCGCTCCGGCGCGCGCACGCGCCGCGAACGCGCGCCGGCGACGCAGGCCACGAGCGTGCTGCCCCCGCGCGCCGCCGCGGCGCCGGCGGTGGCGGCGCGCCGCCCGCGCCAGGGGGGCGCCGCGACCCAGGCGGCCGCCCGCGCGCGCCGGTCGCCGGCGCGCGCCGAGCCGGCGCCGCGGCGGCGTTCCGGGCGGCTGCTCGCGTGGCTGGTGGCGCTGCTCGTGCTGATCGTCGCGATAGTCGCGATCGTCGTGATCACGGCGCCGGGGCCGACGAGGATCCAGCTGCGCCAGGTCGTCTACTCCGACGTCCAGCAGGCCTCGGCGGCGCTCAAGCAGCTCGTCTCGGCGAACACCCAGTAGCGGGCCCTGCGCTGGCCCGCCGAGCATGCCGGCCGCGATCCTCAACGTAGCCCACCTCGTCGAAACGGCGGGCTACCCGCTGCTGTTCGTGCTCGTGATGAGCGAGGCGGGCGGCGTGCCGATCCCCGGCGAGACGGCGCTGATCGCCGCGGCCGTGCTCGCCAGCCAGGGAAAACTGAGGATCGAGCTCGTGATCGCGCTGGCGGCGCTGGGGGCGATCGTGGGCGACAACCTCGGCTATGCGATCGGCCGCAAGGGCGGGCGCTGGCTGCTCGAACGGCCCGGCGCCTTCGCCCGCCAGCGCCGCGAGGTGCTGCGCATCGGCGAGCCCTTCTTCGAGGTGCACGGCCCCAAGGCGGTGTTCTTCGGCCGCTTCATCCTCGGGCTGCGCGTGTGGGCCTCGTGGCTGGCGGGCGCCACGCGCATGCACTGGCGCTCGTTCGTCTTCTGGAACGCGCTCGGCGGCGCGAGCTGGGCCTGCGCGATCGGCCTGGCGGCCTACTTCCTCGGCCACTCCGCCGGCGGCGCGATCGAAGCCTTCGGCGTGTACGGCCTGGTGGCGGTCCTGGTGGCCGTCCTCAGCGCGGTCGTGCTGCACCGCCGGCACGTGCGCGGCCTGCGGCGCGGTCCCGCGCCCCCGTCGCCGGGGACGCGGGACGAGCGCGGCGAGGACGCCTAGGCAGTCTCGACGGCGACCCTGTGCGGGGCTCGCCGCGCGGGCTTGGGCACGCTGACCTCGAGCACGCCGTGCTCGATGCGCGCCTGGATCTGCTGCGCGTCCACCCCCTCGGGCAGCGCGAGCGAGCGCGAGAAGCTGCCGCTGGCGCGCTCCACGCGGTGGTAGCCCTCCTTGCGCTCCTCTCGCTCGGAGCGCCGCTCGCCCGAGACCGTCAGGACGTTGTCCTGGACCTCGACCTTGACGTCCTGCTCGGACACGCCCGGCAGGTCGGCGCGCAGCACATAGCGCTCGTCCTCCTCGACCAGGTCGACCGCCGGGACGAAGCGCCCCGCGACGTTCGCGCGGCGCGCGCCGGTCGGGCTGTCGAAGAACGAGCCGAACAGGCGGCCCACCTCCTGCTGGAAGCTCTCGAGCTCCCTCGCCGGCTGGCTCGCCGGTACCCATCTGACCAATGCCATCTGACTTACCTCCAAAAACCGTTGGTTGCTACGTTTGTAGACGCCATTATAAAATCTAAGCCGGAAGATATCAAGTTTATTTAGGAGGGATATCGTAGTGTCGGTCGGGGCGCCCGGAGACGCGCCTCGGGATCCGCGATTTGGCTCTGTTGGGGCGATCGCGCCATCGTCGTGCGGCGTTGCCGCAGCGCCCGCCGCGTGCATAGAGGAAGTCTGGGGCGGTGCTGGCCAGGCTTGCGGGGCTCTAGCAGCCGCCGCCGCAGGGAGCGATGCGCTCCCACATTTCCGCGAGGCTGCCGAGCTCGCTCTCGGAGAAGTGCGAGAGGAACTGCTCGCGGATCACGGCCAGGTGCGTGCCGCGGGCCGCCGCCAGCCGCTGGCGGCCGGCCGGCGTGAGGCAGGCGTAGGCGCCGCGCGCGTCGTGTTCGCAGGAGCAGCGCTCGATCAGCCCGTCGCGCTCGAGCCGGTCGACCAGGCGCGTGAGGCCGCTGCGCGAGAGCTGCGCCTGCTCGGCCAGGTCGCACATCCGCATCCGCCCCTGGCTGGCCTCCTCCAGGCGGCCGAGCACCTCGTAGGAGGTCATCGGCAGCCCGTGCGCGCTCTCCAGCTCGGCGTCCAGGCGCTTGGCCAGGCAGGCGTGCGCACGCAGCAGCCCGCGCCACGCGCGCAACTCCCCGAGCGACATGACGTCCTGCTCGGCGCCTTCCCTGGCTGTGACGAAGTTGACGGCGGTTACGGTCGACATGGCGGTCCTGTGATGCAAACTGCCTGCTAGGCGAACATAGCAGCGCCGGCGCTCAGCGCCCGCGCGTGGCCCTCCACGCCCAGAGCATCATCAGCGGCTGCAGCGGCAGCCGCGCGTATAGCGCCCAGCGGGGGATACGCTCGAACTCCCGCGGCCGGGCCGCCATGTACAGGTTCGACGGAAACACGGCGGCCAGGAGCGCGATCAGGCCGAGCCCCGACAGCCTCCTGGTGGAGGGCACGAGCACGCCCACGCCGCCGGCGATCTCCGCCACGCCGCTCAGCTGCACGACGCTGCGCGAGCGCCCCCGCAGCGCCGGCGGCACGATCCGCTCGTATGCGCGCGGCATCACGAAGTGGTTGACGCCGGCGAAGATGAAGAAGTTCGCCAGCAGGCGCCAGGAGAGCCCCCTGCCCGCTGCCCGCCGCTCGTCCTCTGGCACCTCTCCTCCTTCCTCGCGAACGCCGCCCCCACCGCCGGCCCAGCCGGTGATGGGCCGAAGGCCGTCATCTTAGGAGATCCGGGGCGATTCGATCAACGTGCGACCGGTCATCTGCGCCGGGCGCTCGATGCCCAGCGCGGCGAGCACCGTCGGGGCGACGTCCGCGAGGATGCCCGGCTGCGCGCTGAGGCGCGCCGAGGCGCAGGTCAGGATCAGCGGCACCGGGTTCAGCGAGTGCGCCGTGTTGGGGCTGCCGTCCGGCTCGAGCATGTGGTCGGCGTTTCCATGGTCGGCCGTCACCACGCACACGCCGCCGCGCTCGTGCACCGCGCCGACCACCGTCCCCAGGCACTCGTCGACCGTCTCGACCGCCGCGACGGCCGCCTCGATCACGCCCGTGTGGCCGACCATGTCGGCGTTCGCGAAGTTGATGATGCCGAAGCGGAAGCCCGGCTCGGGCTCCTCGCGCCAGGCGCCCACGAACGCGCCCGCCGCCTCGCGCGCGCTCATCTGCGGCTTGTGGTCGTAGGTCGGCACCTCGCGCGGCGAGGGCACCAGCTCGCGCCGCTCGCCCGCCATCGCCGTCTCCTCGCCGCCGTTGAAGAAGTACGTCACGTGCGGGTACTTCTCGGTCTCGGCCACGTGCAGCTGCCTGGCGCCCGCCCGCTCCAGCGCCTGCGGCAGCGTGCCCTCGGGGCGCTCCGGCGAGAACACGACCGGGTAGGGCCAGTCCTCCTCGTAGCTCGTCATCGTCGTGTAGCGCGCGATCGGCGCGACGCCCCCGCGGTCGACCTCGGCGAAGCCCGGCTCGGCCAGCGCGCGCGTGATCTCGCGCATCCGGTCCGGCCGGAAGTTGAAGGCGATCACGCTGTCGCCCGGGCGGATCCGCGCGTCGGCGCCGACGAGCGTCGGCTCGATGAACTCGTCGGTCTCGCCGCGCCGGTAGGCCGCCCGCACGGCCTGCTCGCCGCTGTCGGCGCGGTGTGGCGCGCGGTCGTGCACCAGCAGGTCGTAGGCGCGCTGCACGCGCTCCCAGCGCCGGTCGCGGTCCATCGCCCAATAGCGCCCCACGACCGAGCCCACGCGCGCCCCCTGCGCCTCGTCGAGCTGGCGCAGGAAGCCGGCGCCGGCGTGCGGCAGCGTGTCGCGCCCGTCGGTGAACGCGTGCACGACCACGTCGCCGGCGGCCAGCGCGCGGCCCATCTCGACGAGCGCCAGCAGGTGCGCCAGCGAGGAGTGCACGCCGCCGTCGGAGACCAGCCCGATCAGGTGCACCCGCTCGGCCTGCGCGAACGCCGCCCGCAGCGCCTCGCTCTGCACGAGCGAGCCGTCCGCGATCGCGTCGTCGATGCGCACCAAGTCCTGGCGCACGACCGCCCCCGCGCCCAGGTTCAGGTGCCCCACCTCGCTGTTGCCCATCTGGCCTTCGGGCAGCCCCACCGCGCGCCCCCACGCCGTCAGCGTCGTGTGCGGGTAGCTCGACCACAGCTCGTCGAACACGGGCGTGCGCGCCAGCGAGATCGCGTTGCCGGGCCCCGGCTCGGCCAGCCCCCAGCCGTCCAGCACGATCAGGCACGCGCAGGGGGCCGGCAGCGCGGCCGGCCCCGCCGGCAGGCCCGGCGCGCTCATCGCGCCGCCGCGGCCACGATCTGCGCGAACGCCTGCGCGTCCAGCGAGGCGCCGCCGACGAGCGCGCCGTCGACGTCCGCCAGCGCCAGCAGCTCGGCCGCGTTCTCGGGCTTGACCGAGCCGCCGTAGAGCACCCGCAGGCGCTCCGCCCCGTCCTTGTCGCGCCCGGCCACGAGCGCGCGGATGAACGCGATCGCCTCCTGGGCCTGCTCGGGCGTGGCCACGCGGCCGGTGCCGATCGCCCAGATCGGCTCGTAGGCGATCACGACCTCGGCCAGGCGCTCCGCCGGCACGCCCGCCAGGTCCTCCTGCACCTGGTGGCGCAGCTTGCGGTCGGTCTCGCCGCCGTCGCGCTCCTCCTCGGTCTCGCCGACGCACAGGATCGGCACGAGCCCGGCCGCCAGCGCCGCCGGCACCTTCAGCGCGAGCGCCCTGTCGGTCTCGCCGAACAGCTGCCGGCGCTCGGAGTGCCCGAGCACCACGCCGCGCACGTCGAGCTCGCTCAGCATCGCCGCCGAGACCTCGCCCGTGTAGGCCCCCTCGGGCTCGTGGTGCATGTTCTGCGCGTAGACCTCCACGCGCGATCCGCGCGCGCTGTCGACCATCGCCTGCAGGTCCGTGTAGGGCACGCAGATCGCCACGTCCACGCCGTCCACGGCGGACACGCGCGGCAGCAGCGCCTGGATGTGCTCCTCGGCCTGCTCCTGGGTCTTGTGCATCTTCCAGTTGCCCGCGATCAGCGGTGTGCGGGCGGCTTTCAGGATCCCACCCCCACGCCTTCGAGCGCGGCCACGCCGGGCAGCGTCGCGCCCTCGACCATCTCGAGCGTCGCGCCGCCGCCCGTCGAAAGGTGGTCGACCTCGTGCTCCAGGCCGAAGCTCGCGAGCGCCGCCGCCGAGTCGCCGCCGCCGACGACCGTCAGCCCCGGCGCCTTGGCGACCGCTTCGGCGACCGCCCGCGTGCCCTGCGCGAACGGCTCGTACTCGAACGCCCCCATCGGCCCGTTCCAGAAGACCGTGCCGGCGCCCTGGATCTCGCGGACGTAGCGTTCGCAGGTCTCCGGGCCGACGTCCAGGCCCATCCACCCCGCCGGCACCTCGACGCCCGCGAGCACGCGGTGCTCGGCGTCGTCGGCGAGCCGGTCGCCGATCACCAGGTCGCTGGGCACCAGCAGCCGCGCGCGGCCCGGCTGGGGCGCGTGGGTGTCGCTGGCCAGCCGCAGCAGCCGGCGCGCGTGCTCGACGTCCTCGTCTCCGCACAGCGACTTGCCCACCGTGTGCCCCTGCGCGCACAGGAACGGGAAGGCCATCGCGCCGCCGATCATCACGACGTCCGCCAGCTGCAGGAAGCGCTCGATCACCTTGATCTTGTCCGCCACCTTCGAGCCGCCCACGATCGCGACCAGCGGGTGCTCGGGGTGCTCGAGGATCCCCGTCAGCGTCGCCACCTCGCGTTCCAGCAGCCTGCCGGCGGCGCTCGGCAAGAGGTGCGTGACGCCCTCGTTGCTCGCGTGCGCGCGGTGGGCCACGCCGAAGGCGTCGTCCACGTAGAGGTCCGCCAGCGCCGCCAGCTCCTTCGCGAGCTCCGGGTCGTTGCTGGTCTCGCCCGGCTCGAAGCGCACGTTCTCGAGCACCAGGATCTCGCCCTCGCCCAGCTCTTCGGCCAGCGCCGTCACCTGCTCGCCCACCACTGCCGGCGCCAGCGTCACCTTCGCGCCCGTCAGCTCGCGCAGGCGGTCGGCCACCGGCGCCATCGACAGCGCGGGCACGCGCTTGCCCTTCGGCCTGCCCAGGTGCGAGACGAGCACCAGGCGCGCGCCCCGCGCGCGCAGCTCTTCGATCGTCGCGAGCGCCGCCGCGATCCGCGTGTCGTCGCTCACCAGCGGCACGCCCCCCGCGCCCGGCCCGCGGACCGCGTCCACGTCGTCGGCCAGCGGCACGTTGAAGTCGACGCGCACCAGCACCCGCCTGCCCTGCACATCGAGATCGTCGATGCTCCTCATCCGCCCCGCTCCGATCTGTCGTGGTCCATCACGCTATCTGCCCGTCAGAGGACCTTTTGCACCAGGTCGACCAGGCGGTTGGAGTAGCCCCACTCGTTGTCATACCAGGCGATCACCTTCAGCATCGTGCCGTCGATCACCGAGGTCAGCTGCGAATCCACGATCGAGGAGAACTGCGAGGAGACGATGTCGCTGGAGACGATCGGGTCCTCGGTGTACTGCATGATGCCCGCCAGCGGCCCGCTCTCGGCGGCCGCCCGCAGCGCCGCGTTGACCTCCTCGGCGCTCGTCGGGCGCGCGCACTCGACGGTCAGGTCGACGACCGAGCCGGTCGGCACCGGCGCGCGCACCGCCATCCCGTGGAGCTTGCCCTGCAGCTCGGGGATCACCAGCCCGATCGCCTTCGCCGCGCCGGTGGACGCGGGGATCAGGTTGATCGCCGCCGCGCGCGCGCGGCGCAGGTCCTTGTGCGGCATGTCCTGCAGGCGCTGGTCGGCCGTGTACGCGTGGATCGTCGTCATCAGCCCGTGCACGACGCCGACGGTGTCGACGAGCACCTTCGCGACCGGCGCCAGGCAGTTGGTCGTGCACGAGGCGTTGGAGATCACGTCGTGGCGCTCGCGGTCGTAGACCTCGTCGAAGTTCACGCCGAGCACGACCGTCGCGTCCGGGTCGCTCGCCGGCGCCGAGATGATCACCTTGCTGGCGCCCTGCGCCAGATGCTGGGCGGCGGCGTCACGGCTGGTGAAGCGGCCGGTGGACTCGAGCACCACCTCGACGCCCAGCTCGCCCCACGGCAGCGCCGCGGGGTCGGTCTCGGCCAGCACCCTCAGCTCCCGGCCGTCGACCTCGATCGTGCTCTCGCCGCGCAGCTCGACGGTGCCCGGGTAGGGCCCGAGGATCGAGTCGTACTTCAGCAGGTGGGCCAGCGTGCGGGCGTCCGTCAGGTCGTTGACCGCCACCCACTCGATCTCGGACTCCCCGCGAGCCTGGGCGGCGCGCAGCACGTTGCGCCCGATCCGTCCGAATCCGTTGATCCCCACGCGTACCGGCACTCATCGCCTCCTACTGACCGAAAATGAACGATGCCGGGCATCTGGCGCGTTGGCAGCCCGGCGAGCTCGCTCCCGATCTGCGCTCGAACCATCGCCCGGCGTGCCCCCGGGAGGCTATCAGCGCGCCGTCCGCGCGGGCATGTGTCGGTCTACCGAGCGGCCCCCGGAGAACTACGCGGCGCCTCACGCGCTGCCGGGCGGGCGCTCGACGTCGCGGTGGGCGACCGCCACGTCGAGGTCGTCGCGGTCGCGGTAGCGCGCCGCCAGCTGCTCGGCGATGGCGACCGAGCGGTGGCGCCCGCCGGTGCAGCCGATCGCGATCACCAGGTGCGCCTTGCCCTCGGCGACGTACTCGGGCAGCAGGAAGTCGAGCAGCCCGTAGAGACGCTCGTAGAGCTCGGCCAGGCGCCCGTCGCGGGCGATGTAGTCGACGACCGGCCGGTCCAGCCCCGTCAGCGGCCGCAGCTCCGGCACGTAGTGGGGGTTGGCCAGGAAGCGCACGTCGAACGCCAGGTCCTCCTCGCGCGGCGGCCCGTGCTTGAAGCCGAAGCTCATGAACGTCACCGCCAGCCGCCCGACGGCCTGGCGCGGCAGGAACTCCTCGGCGATCTTCGCGCGCAGCGCCGACGGCGACATGCCGGTCGTGTCGATCACCAGGTCGGCGCGCCCGCGCAGCGGCTCGAGCAGCGAGCGCTCGGCCGCCACGCCGGCCGCGACGCTGCCCTCGGGCGCCAGCGGATGGCGCCGGCGGGTCTCCTTGTAGCGCGTCACCAGCGTCTGCTCGCTGGCGTCGAGGAACAGCAGGTGGTGGCCCACGCCGAGCGCCGCCAGGTCGTCGACGACCGCCCGCAGCGCCTCGAAGTAGACGCCGCCGCGCACGTCCGAGACGACCGCCGCGCGCTCCACCTTCGAGCCCTTGTGCATGAACAGCTCGACCAGCGAGCGGATCATCTCGGGCGGCAGGTTGTCCACGCAGAAGTAGCCGGCGTCCTCGAACACGTTCATCGCCGTCGACTTGCCCGCCCCGGAGAAGCCCGTGATCACCACGAAGTCCTCCAGCCGCGACTCGATCAGCGGCGCGTCCGTCTTCGGCGCGGCAGCGCGCAGCGGGCGCAGTGGCCTGATCACCGCCATCGCCTCGAATTGTGCCCGCTTTCAGGCTCGGGCGGTGAAGGTTCTGCAAACGCGCTTGCAGGGCGCGCCGGCGCTCAGCCGGCCCTGTGGAGGTAGGCGTGCAGGTCACGGCCCACCTTCGCGGGCAGGCCGGGCACCGTCTGCAGTTCCTCGCTGGTGGCCGCGACGACCGCCTCGGGCGAGCCGAAGTGGGTCAGCAGGGCGCGCTTGCGCGACGGGCCCACGCCGGGCAGCCCGTCGAGCAGCGAGCCGGTCATCGCCCGGTCGCGGCGGCCGCGGTGGTGGGTGATCGCGAAGCGGTGCGCCTCGTCGCGCACGCGCTGGAGCAGCTGCAGCTCGGGCGTCGAGTGGTCGAGCACCAGCGGCCGGGGGTTGCCGGGCAGGAAGATCTCCTCGATGCGCTTGGCCAGCGACACGACCGCCACGCCGCGCTCGCGGAACCCCCTCAGCGGGCCCAGGCCGGCGGCCAGCTGGCCCTTGCCGCCGTCGATCACGACGAGGCTCGGCAGCGCCGCGAAGCTGTGGTCGTAGGCGCTGTCGTGCGGCGAGACGTCGGCCTGGCGCTCCCACTGGGCATAGCGCCGCTCGAGCACCTCGGCCATCGAGGCGAAGTCGTCGGGCGCGCCCTCGGTCGAGCGGATCTTGAAGCGCCGGTAGTCGGACTTCTTCGGCGCGCCCCCCTCGAACACGACCATCGAGGCGACCGTGTGCGTGCCGCCGAGGTTGGAGATGTCGAAGCACTCGATGCGGATCGGCGGCGCGTCCAGGCCGAGCGCCCGCTGCAGGCCCTCGAGCGCCTCGACCCGGCTCTGGCGCCGGCGCTCGGAGCGCAGCCGCTCCTGGTCGAGCGCGAGCAGCGCGTTGCGCTCGGCCAGCTCGAGGATCCGCCGCTTCTCGCCGCGCTCGGCGGCGCGCAGCTCGACGGGGCCGCCGCGGCGGCTGGCGAGCGCGTCGGCGAGCGCCGGGCGCCCGTCCAGCTCGCCCTGGACGACGACCAGCGCCGGGATCGACGTGTAGCCGCCGTAGTACTGGAGCATGAACTCCTCCGCCACCTCCGCGACCCCGCGCTCGGCCTCGTTGGCCAGGTAGAAGGACTGGCGGTCGGAGAGCACGCCGTCGCGCACCTGGAAGACCTGCGCGTTGGCGTCGCGCGCGTCGACCGCGACCGCGACCGCGTCGAACGTGCCCACCGCCTCGGCCGTCACGCGGCGGCGCTCGAGCAGCGAGCGCACGGCCTGCAGGCGGTTGCGCTCGAGCGTCGCCTGCTCGAACTCCTCCTCGGCGGCCGCCGCCAGCATCCGTGCCTGCAGGTCGCGCTCGATCTGCGCGAAGCGCCCGGAGAGGAAGTCGATCACCCCGTCGATGCTCTCGCGGTACTGCTCGCGCGTCACGTAGCCCACGCACGGCGCGCCGCAGCGCTTGATGTAGTAGTCCAGGCACGGGCTGCCGCTGCGCCGGCCCGGCTCGCGCCCCGTGCACGAGCGGAACATGAACACCTTGGCGAGCACCTCGAGCGTCGAGCGCACGCGTTTGGCGTTGGAGTAGGGGCCGAAGTAGGCGCGCCCCGCGCGGTGGCGCTCGCGCGTGAAGTACACGCGCGGATACTCCTCGTCGAGCGAGACCGCGATGAACGGGTAGGACTTGTCGTCGCGCAGCCGGATGTTGAAGCGCGGCCGGTACTGCTTGATGAAGCTCTGCTCGGCCAGCAGCGCCTCGGCCTCGCTGGCCACGACCACGCACTCGATCCGCTCGACCGCCGCCACCATCTCCGCGTGCCCCGGGCTGGACGGCACGTTGGCTTTCGAGAAGTGCGAGGCCACGCGCTTGCGCACCGACTTGGCCTTGCCGACGTAGATCACGCGGCCCTTGGCGTCCCGGAACAGGTACACGCCGGGCTGGTCCGGCAGCGCCCGGCGCTGCTCGACAAGGCTCGCGCCGGCGTCCGCGGCCGGGCCGTCCGCGTCCGCCGCCGGACTCCCGGCGTCCGCCGTCGGGCTGTCAGTAGGCACGCGCGTGGCGGTACACGGCGACCAGCGCGTACACCGCGAGGCCCGCGAGCGCGAACCACAGCACCTCGCCGAAGCCCCCCCAACGGTGCACTTCTTCGAGCCGCTCGACCTGTCCCCGCTGGAGCACGAGCGCGTACCACATGCGCTTGCGCACCGCCCACAGGAAGAAGCCGAGCGCGACCGCCCCATAGAGCAGGCCGCGGTGGCGGTCGCCGAGGCTGTAGAGCGTGATGTGCTGTTCGCGGTACAGGCGCAGCCCGACGAAGCCGATCGCGAGCCCGAACGCCGTCCACAGCGCCGCTTCGACGGTGCCGGCCACGCGTCCCCCGCCCGGGACGAAGTCCACGGCGGCGGCGATCGCGAGGATGATCGCGACGTTGCGCGTGTGCTTGAGGCCTTCGGACATCGCCCTAGAGAGACTAGCTCCAGATCGCCGCCCGGCCGCTCAATCGACCAGCGCCTCCAGCCGCGCGTACGCCGCCTCGACCGCGCGCGTGGCGGCCGTGTGGCGCGCTTCGGACTTGGCCGCCTCGTAGCGCGTCGCCCACGCCGCCGGGTCGGTCAGCTCGGCTTCGAGCTCGCGCAGCGACGCCTCGGCCGCTTCGATCGCCTGCTCCGCCCGCTGCTGGGCGCTCAGGCGGTTCTTCGACGGGCCCTTGGGCTTGGGCTTGCGTTTGGGCGCCTTGCCGTTCGCGCCAGACCCGTTCGCCGTTCCAGCCGAGGGCGCATGCTTACTTTGAGCGCCAGCCGGAGCATGCGCCGGCTGGAGGGGAGGCGCATGCGCCTCCCCTCGGGGCCGCACATGTGCGGCCCCGTCAGACGACGACGAGGCGCCGGCCGCCCGGCGTTCGTCGCGCACGCGCACGTACTCCGCCCAGCCGCCCGCGTAGCTGTGCAGCGAGCGCTCCTCGACCGCGATCGTGCGCGTGCCGACGGCGTCCAGCAGCGCGCGGTCGTGCGAGACGAGCAGCAGCGCGCCGGGGAAGCCGCGCAGCGCGTCCTCGAGCGCCTCGCGGCTCTCGAGGTCCAGGTGGTTGGTGGGCTCGTCCAGGATCAGCACGTTGGCGGCCGAGTGCACGAGCACCGCCAGCGACAGGCGCCGGCGCTCGCCGCCGGACAGGCCGCTGAGCGGTTTCTCGGCCTCTTCGCCGGAGAACAGGAAGCGTCCGAGCAGCGCGCGCGCCTTGCCCGGCGTCAGCCCGGTGGCGCGCTGGGCGGCCTCGAGCACGCTCTGCTCCGGCGGCCCGCCGGCGCCCAGCTCCTCGGCGTGCTGGGAGAGGTAGCCGACCTTGACGTTGTGCCCCGTGCTCAGCTTGCCGGCGCCCAGCGCCCGGCGCCCGGCGAGCGTCTCGATCAGCGTCGTCTTGCCGGTGCCGTTGGGCCCCACCAGCGAGACGTGCTCGCCGCGCTCGAGCCACAGCTCGGCGTGCTCCAGCAGCACGACCGGCGCGTCGGGGCGCCCGCCCTCCCCGCCCACCTCGACGCGCCCGCCGAGCAGCTCGAAGATCACGCGGCCCGTGCGCTCCGGCTTGGCGAACTGGAAGTCCAGCGACCGGCCGTCGGCGGGGTCGCGCTCGATGCGCTCGATCTTCGCCAGCTTCTTGACGCGCGACTGTGCCTGTTTGGCCTTCGTCGCCTTGTAGCGGAAGCGCTCGATGAAGCGCTCCATGCGCTCGATCTCCGCCTGCTGCTTGTCGATCGCCTTGCCCAGCGCGATCTCTTTGGCCGCCTGCTCGCGCCGCCACTGGTGCCACGTGCCGGCGAAGAAGCGCGCACGCGCCGGCGTCGGCCCGTAGAGCTCGAGCACGGCCGTGCCGACGGCCTCCAGGAACCAGCGGTCGTGGGCGACCAGCAGCACCGCCGCGTCGAGCTCCACGAGCGTCTGCTCGAGCCACTCGAGCGACTCGATGTCCAGGTGGTTGGTGGGCTCGTCGAGCAGCAGCACGTCGGCCCCCGTAGCCAGCGCCCGCGCGAGCGACGCGCGCGTCAGCTGGCCGCCCGAGAACGTGTCGAGCCGGCGGCCGAGGTCGGCGTCGCGGAAGCCCAGCCCGTGCGCCATCGCGTTGGCGCGGTTGCGCCACAGGTAGCCGCCGCGCGCCTCCAGCCGCGCCTGCGCCGAGGCGTAGCGCGCTAGCGTCTGCTCGTCGCTGGCCCCCTCCGCCATCTTCGCCTCGAGCGCCGCCAGCTGCGCCTCGATCTCCAACTCCTCCCTGCAGCCCGACAGCAGGTAGTCGCGCAGGGCGATCTCGCGCTCGCGCGGCGGGCGCTGGTCGTGCAGCGCGATGCGCACGCCCTTGGCCACGCTCAGCTCGCCGCCGTCGATCGACGTCTCGCCGGCCAGCATCCGCAGCAGCGTCGTCTTGCCGGCGCCGTTGCGCCCCGCGATCGTCAGCCGTTCGCGGCGCTCGAGCTTGAACGAGACGCCGCCGAGCAGCGGCTCGCCGGCGATGTCCTTGCGCAGGTCCGATGCGATCAGCAGCGCCATCGATCGCTGATGGTAGATCGCGGCGGCGGGCGCCCGGGCGTCGCGCCCCGCGCAGCCCCCGGGGCGCCCGCGGCGAGCGAGGCACCCGATCCTCCCCGTTCGCTAGCATCCGCCCAGATGACCCGTCGAAGGCTGCTCGCCACGCTCGTGCCGCTCGCCCTGCTCGCGCTGCTCGCGCTCGCCCCGGCCGCCGGCGCCTACAACAACGGCCGCGGCTTCTACGGCCCCACCAACGACGTCGTCACGACCAACGCCGGCTTCCTGCTGGTGATCTTCTTCCCGCTGTTCGTCTTCGTCATGAGCATGGGCCAGCGCATGCTGGAGAAGCGCAAGGAAGCGCGCAAAGCCGCGCAGAAGGCGTATCTGGCCAACGGCCGCTGGCGCGGCGGCTGGTAGCAGCGGCCGCGCGGTGAGCGACGACGAAGCCGACGCCGTCCGCTACGAGCGCCGGGGGGCGGCCGCGCTGATCACGATCGACCGGCCGCACCGGCGCAACGCGGTCGACGGCCCGACGGCGGCGGCGCTGCACGAGGCCTACCTGCGCTTCGAGGCCGACGAGGAGGCGCGCGCGCTGGTGCTCACCGGCGCCGGCGGCGTCTCCTTCTGCGCCGGCGCGGACCTGAAGGCGACCGAGACGATGGCCGGGCGGCTGATGAGCGCCGAGGGGCCGATGGGCTTCACGCGCCTGGCCGCCTCAAAGCCGACGATCGCGGCGATCTCCGGCTACGCGCTCGCCGGCGGCCTGGAGATCGCGCTTTGGTGCGACCTGCGGATCGCGACCGAGGACTCCAAGCTGGGCTACCCCGAGCGCCGCTGGGGCGTGCCGCTGATCGACGGCGGCACGCAGCGCCTGCCGCGCATCGTCGGCATGGGCCGCGCGCTCGACCTGATCCTCACCGGGCGCATCATCGACGCCCAGGAGGCCCACGCGATGGGCATGCTCACCGAGATCGTCCCTGCGGGTCGCCACCTGGAGCGCGCGCTCGAGCTCGCCGAGGGCCTCGCCCGCTTCCCCCAGCGTACGATGCTCGCCGACCGCCGCGCCGCCCTGGAGGGCTTCGGCCTGCCGCTCGCCGACGCGCTCGCGCTGGAGGCCGAGGCCGGCCCGGAGGTCTTCGAAGACGGCGCCCGCGGGGCCGCCCGCTTCGCCGCCGGCGAGGGCCGCGGCGGGGCCGGCGCGGGGGCCTGAGGCTCACACGCGCCCGCGCGGGGCGCGGCGTCCCTCGCCGGTCCCCTCCCGGTATGCTCGCCTCTAGCGATGGCCTACTTCGTGACAGGAGCGACCGGCTTCATCGGGCGGCGCCTCGTGGAGCGCCTGCTGGAGCGGCGCCAGGGCACGATCTACGTGCTCGTGCGCGACAAATCGGCGGGCCGCCTGGAGGAGCTCGTCGAGCGCTGGAGCATGGTCACCGGCGCCTCGGCGCGCGAGCGCGTGCGGCCGGTCCAGGGCGACCTGCGCCGCCCGCTGCTGGGCGTCGAGAAAGAGCTCGTCACCGAGCTGCGCGGCACGATCGAGCACTTCTTCCACCTGGCGGCCGTGTACGACATGACGGCGCCGGCCGAGCGCAACACGGCCGTCAACGTCGGCGGCACCACCCACGCGGTCGAGCTGGCGCGGGCGGTCGGCGCCACGCGCCTGCACCACGTCTCCTCGATCGCCGTCGCCGGCACCTACCGGGGCACCTTCAACGAGGACATGTTCGACGAGGGCCAGCGGCTGCCCTCGGCCTACCACCGCACCAAGTTCGAGTCCGAGCGGATCGTCCGCGAGCAGCCCTACATGGCCTGGCGCGTATACCGCCCGGGGATCGTCGTCGGCGACTCCAAGACCGGCGAGATGGACAAGATCGACGGCCCCTACTACTTCTTCAAGGCGATCCAGCGGATGCGCCAGCTGCTGCCCGAGTGGACGCCGCTCGTCGGCCTCGACCTCGGCTACACGAACGTCGTGCCCGTCGACTGGGTCGCGGGCGCGCTCGAGCACATCGCCCACGAGCCCGACCTCGACGGCCGCGCCTTCCACCTCACCGACCCGCGCCCGCAGCGCGTGGACGAGCTGATCAACGAGCTCGCCGCCGCCGCCCACGCGCCGCGCTTCGCGCTCAGCATCGACAAACGGCTGCTCGGCCCGCTGCCGAAGTGGCCGCTGAAGCTCGGCCTGGCGCTGCCGCCGCTGCGCCAGGCGCGCAAGCTCGCCCTGCGCGAGCTGGGCATCCCCGAGCAGGTCCTCGGGCACATGGAGCTGGTGCCGCGCTTCGACACGACCGAGGCGGCGCGCGCGCTCGCGGGGACCCCGCTGGAGCGCCCGCCCGCGCTGCACGACTACGTCGGGCGCCTGTGGGACTACTGGGAACGCGACATGGACAACCAGCTGCGCCGCGGCGCCACGCTGCGCCAGGCGCTCGATGGCAAGCACGTGATGATCACCGGCGCCTCCTCCGGCATCGGGCGCTCGGCCGCGATCAAGGTCGCCGCCGCCGGCGGCGTGCCGCTGCTGGTGGCGCGCAACGTCGACAAGCTGGAGGAGACGCGCGCGGAGATCGTCGCCGCCGGCGGCACCGCCTACGTCTACGCCGCCGACATCGCCGACATCGACTCGATCGAACGGCTGCTGGAGCGGGTGCTCGCCGACCACCGCAACGTCGACATGCTCGTCAACAACGCCGGCCGCTCGATCCGCCGCTCGATCGCGCTCAGCTACGAGCGCTTCCACGACTTCGAGCGCACCATGCAGCTCAACTACTTCGGCGCGGTCAAGCTGATCATCGGCCTGTTGCCGCACATGCGCGCGCGCGGCTCGGGCCACATCGTCAACGTCTCCTCGATCGGCGTGCAGACCAATCCGCCGCGCTTCTCCGCCTACGTCGCCTCGAAGGCCGCGCTCGACGCCTTCTCGCGCGTGGTCGCCTCGGAGGTCATCGGCGACGGCGTCACCTTCACGACCATCCACATGCCGCTCGTGCGCACGCCGATGATCGCCCCGACCAAGATGTACGACGCCTTCCCCACGCTCAGCCCCGAGGAGGCCGCCGACATGATCTGCGAGGCGCTGCGGGCGCGGCCGAAGGAGATGGGCACCTGGATGGGCAAGTTCGGCGAGGTCGCCTACACGCTCTCGCCGAGCGCCGTCGACCGGCTGCTGCACCTGGCCTACCGCGTGTTCCCCGACTCGGCCGCCTCCAAGGGCCAGAAGGACCTCGAGGAGCACGTCTCCTTCGAGCAGATCGCGATGGCCACGCTCACGCGGGGAGTGCACTGGTAGACAGCAGCCCGATGCGACTGGCGCGCGGGCGATCTTGGCATGATCAGCAGGTGAGCGAGACCCCTGCGGCGATCGAGGTTCGCGACCTGCACAAGCGCTACGGCGACTTCGAGGCGGTGCGCGGGATCGACATCACGGTGGCGCGCGGCGAGGTCTTCGGCCTGCTCGGCCCCAACGGCGCCGGCAAGACGACGACCGTCGAGATCCTCGAGGGCTACCGCGCGCGCAGCTCCGGCGAGGTTTCGGTGCTCGGCTACGACCCCGCGCGGCGCGCGCTCGCGCTGCGCCGGCGGATCGGCATCGTGCTTCAGTCGGGCGGCATCTACAGCCACATCACCCCGCGCGAGGCGCTGCGCCACTGGGCGAGCTTCTACCCGCGCCCGCGCGCCGTCGAGGAGGTGCTCGAGCTGGCCGGCCTGACGGGGCAGGCCGACGTGCGCAGCCGCCGCCTCTCCGGCGGGCAGCTGCGGCGCCTGGACTTCGCGCTCGCGCTCGTCGGCGACCCCGAGCTGATCTTCCTGGACGAGCCGACCACCGGCTTCGACCCCGAGGCTCGCCGCGCCGCCTGGGAGACGATCCGCTCGCTGCGCGCGCTCGGCAAGACGATCCTGCTCACCACCCACTACCTCGACGAGGCGCAGGCGCTGGCCGACCGCGTCGCGATCGTCAAGGACGGCCGCGTGCTCGCGATCGGGCCGCCGCGGGAACTGATGGCCCACCCACCCCAGCACCCGCCCGGAGCGGCGCACTATCGCGTCACCTACCGCGACGCGCGCGGAGAGACGGTCGAGCGCGACACCGAGGACCCCACGGCGTTGCTGCACGAGCTGACCTCCGAAGCGCTCGCCCGGGGAGAGCGCCTGGAGGAGCTGTCGGTGGGACGCCCGACGCTCGAGGACGTGTACCTGGAGCTGACAGCCGCGTCGTCCGGAGACCGCGATGCCTGACGCCCTCGCGCTGACCTGGCGCCAGTACCGGCTGGAGCGGCGCATGTTCTGGCGCAACCCGAGCGCCGCCTTCTTCAACTTCCTGCTGCCGCTGCTGGCCCTCGCGGGCGCCGGCGCGGCGCTCAGCGGCAACCAGCACCAGCTCGACCGGCTCGTGCCGATGATCGCCGGCATGAGCGTGATGTCGACGACCTTCACCGCGCTGGCCTACAACCTCGTGTTCCTGCGCGAGCGCGGCGTGCTCACGCGCATCCGCGGCACGCCGCTGCCGGGCATCTCCTACTTCGGCGGCGTGGCCGCCAACGCCGTCACCAACACCGCCCTGCAGATCCTCGTCATCGAGCTGAGCGGGCGCGCGTTCTTCGGGATCGGCTGGCCCGTGCACTGGGCCTCGCTGATCGTGTTCGTGCTGGCCGGCGTCGTCTGCTTCGCCGCGCTCGGCGTCGCCTTCGCGCACGCGATCCCCAACTTCGAGTCGACCGCCGCCTACGTCAACGCCGTGTTCCTGCCGGTCGTCGCCATCTCCTTCTACGTGTTCGACTCGCACAGCGCCCCCGGCTTCCTGCGCACGATCGCCGAAGCGCTGCCGCTGAAGCCCCTGATCGACGGGCTGTCCGCGGCGATGGTCGCCGGCTCGGGCCTCGGCGGCCACCTCGACCAGCTCGCCGTGATCGCGCTGTGGGGAGCCTTCGGCGTCTACCTGGCCGTGCGCGGCTTCTCCTGGGAGGCGCGGCGCACGTGAGCGGCGCGGCGCCGGCGGCGAGCCTGTTCCTCGCGGACGGCGACACATACACCCCGACCGAGCACACGCGCGGCCCGTGGGACCCGCGGGCGCTGCACGGCGGCGCGCCCGCGGCGCTGATCGCGTCGGCGTTCGAGTCCCTAGAGCCGGGAGCCGAGCTGCGGGTGGCCCGTATGCGCTTCCAGTTCCTGCGCCCCGTGCCGCTCGCGCCGCTCGCGCTCAGCACGCGGATCGTGCGGCCCGGCCGGCGCGTGCAGGAGCTCGAGGCGGAGCTGCGCGTCGCCGGCGGGGACGAGAACGCCGGCGTGACCGTCTGCCGGGCGAGCGCGCTGCGCGTGCGCCCGGTGCCCGACAGCGTGCCCGAGTCCACGGGCGCCGGGGAGCTCGCCGTGGCCGCGGACGGCGCACTCGGGACGCCCGGCTCGGCCGCCCCGCTCCTGTTCGCCCTCGACGGCACCGAGAACGAGGCGAGCTTCGCCACCACCGCGATGGAGATGCGCTCGCTCGGCGACCCGCGCGCGCCGGGGCCGGCGAGCGTGTGGATGCGTCTGGCGCTGCCGCTGCTGCCCGAGCGCCCGCCCTCGCCGCTGGCGCGCCTGGCCGCGACCGCCGACTTCGGCAACGGCATCAGCGCGACGCTGCCGTTCGAGCGCTACCTGTTCATCAACGCCGACCTGACGATCCAGCTCGCGCGCCACCCCGCCGGCGAGTGGATCGGCCTGGACGCACGCACGCTGCTGCACGCGGGCGGCACCGGCCTGGCCGAGAGCGTGCTGCACGACGCCGGCGGGCCCGTCGGGCGCGCCTTTCAGACGCTCGTCGTCGAGCCCCGCTGAGCCCGCGCGCGCGGGCCGGCCCGGGCTCGCCGCTCGCCGCGGCTGGCCTGGCTCAGCGGATGACGACGTCGCCGAGCGCCGCGTCGATCGCCGCGAGCGTGTCGGCGCCGAGCGTCACGCCCGCCGCGGCGGCGTTGGCGTGGACCTGCTCGGGGCGGCTCGCGCCGACGATCGCCGAGGCGACGTTCGGCTCGCGCAGCACCCATGCGAGCGCCAGCTGCGCCATCGTCAGGCCGGCCTCCGCGGCGACCGGCACGAGCCGCTGCACGGCCTCCAGCACGGGCGGCGCGATCAGCTGGCCGATGAAGCCGCTCATGCTCTCGCTGGCCGCGCGCGAGTCCGCCGGCGGCGGCTCGCCCGGCAGGTACTTGCCGGTCAGCACCCCCTGGGCCAGCGGCGACCACACGATCTGCGAGATGCCCTCGCGCTCGCACAGCGGGATCACCTCCGCCTCGGGCGCCCGCCACAGCATCGAGTACTGCGGCTGGCTGGAGACCCAGCGTACGACGCCCGGCAGCGCCAGCGACTCGGCGATCTTCTCGGCGGGCCACTCGCTGAAGCCGATGTAGCGGGCCTTGCCGGCGCTCACGACTTCGCCGAGCGCCGCCATCGTCTCCTGCAGCGGCGTCTCGTGGTCGTAGCGGTGGCACTGGTAGAGGTCCACGTAGTCGGTCCGCAGGCGCGCGAGCGAGGCGTCGATCTGCTTGTGCACCTGCGCCGCCGAGAGCCCGCGGTCGCTGTCGCTCATCGGGAAGTACAGCTTCGTCGCGAGCACGTAGGAGGAGCGCTCGCGGCCCGCGAGCACTTCGCCCAGCAGCGTCTCGGCCGCCCCGCGCCCGTACACGTTGGCCGTGTCGATGAAGTTGATGCCGGCGTCGAAGGCGGCATCCACGCACGCCCGCGCCTGCTCGCGCTCGACGCCGCCCGAGTAGGTCAGCCACGAGCCGAGGCTGATCTCCGAGACCTCCAGGTCGCTCGAGCCGAGCTTGCGCAGGTTCACCGCCGACAGCCTAGCCGGCATCGGCGCGCGCCGGCTACGCTTGGCGTGGGTGGCCACGATCGACCCCAACCTGCGGATCGGCTCGGTGCAGCTCGCCGTCGGCGATCTCGAGCGCAGCGCCCGCTTCTACGAGCACGTGCTCGGCCTGCCCCTGATCGCCCGCGAGCAGCGCACGGCGCGGCTCGGCCCAGACCCCGCCAGCCCGGCGCTCGAGCTGGTCGAGCTCGACGCGCCGACGCCGCTGCCGCCGGGCGCGAGCGGCCTCTTCCACGTCGCCTGGCTGCACCCGACCCGCGCGGAGCTGGCGGACACCGTCAGGCGAATCGTCGCGGGGCGCTGGCGGCTGGAGGGCGCCTCCGACCACGGCGTCTCCGAGGCGCTGTACCTGAGCGACCCCGACGGCCTGGGCATCGAGATCTACGCCGACCGCCCGCGCGAGCAGTGGCAGCGCCCGTCCGACGGCCGTGGCGTGGTGATGGTGACCGAGCCGCTGGACCTGGACGACCTGCTGGCGCAGTCCGCCGGCGAGCCCACCGGCGCGGTGGCGCCCGGCACGGCCATCGGCCACGTGCACCTGAAGGTCGCCGACGTGCCGCGCGCCGCCGCCTTCTACCGCGACGCGCTGGGCTTCGAGGAGCAGGCGCGGCTGCCCTCGGCGGCCTTCCTGGCGGCCGGCGGCTATCACCACCACATCGGCCTGAACTCGTGGCAGAGCGCGGGCGCGCCGCCGGCGCCGGACAGCGCGCCGGGGCTGCGGAGCGTGCGCTTCGAGCTGAGCGGGACGGGAGCCGACGAGGCGCTCGAACGTGCCCTGGCCGAGAGCCCGGCCGGGGGGCGGTTCGAGCGTGGCGCCGACAGAACGCTGTCGGTGAGCGACCCGGACGGCGAGCTGCTCGTGTTCGGATACGCCTAGACGAAGACGCGGCGCTCAGGCGCCGGCCGCGTCCAGCCGCCGCAGCTCTGTTGCGCTCAGCCGCAGGTCGACACACGCCAACAGCTCGCCCAGCTGCTCCACCGACGTGGCGCTCGCGATCGGCGCGAGCACCGTCGGCTGGGCCAGCAGCCAGGCGAGCGCGACCGCCGCGACGGTGACCCCGTGCGCGCCGGCGAGCTCGTCGAGCGCGTCGAGCACCGCGAAGCCGCGCTCGTTGAAGTAGGCCTCGCGCACGCCCGCCGCGCGCGGGCTGTCGACATCCGCTCCGTCGCGGCGATACTTGCCGGTCAGGAAGCCGCGCGCGAGCGCGAAGTAGGGCAGGCAGGCGAGCCCGTGGCGCTCGCACACGCCGGCCAGCCCGCCCTCGTACCCGCCGCGCTCCATCAGGTTGTACTGGGGCTGCAGCGCCACGTAGGAGGCGGCGCCGTCGCGTCCGCCGAGACCCAGCGCCTGCTCGAGGCGCTCGGCGCTGTAGTTGGAGGCCGCCGCGTGGCGGATCCTGCCCTCCTCGATCAGCTCGCCGAATGCCGCCAGCGTCTCCTCCAGCGGCGTGTCGGGGTCGTCCTTGTGGGCGTAGTAGAGGTCGATCGTGTCGATGCCGAGCCGTTCGAGCGAGCCCTCGACGCCGCTCCTGAGCGTCTCGCGCGAGAGCCCCGGCGCCTCGGGCGACATGCCGACCTTGGTGGCGATCACGAGCTGCTCGCGGTTGCCCCGCGCGGCGATCCAGCGGCCGATGATGCGCTCGGACTCGCCCATGCCGCCGGAGCCCCGCCGCCCGTATATGTCGGCCGTGTCGATGAAGTTGCCGCCGGCCTGCGCATAGGCGTCGAGCACCGCGAAGGAGCGCTGCTCGTCGATCGTCCAGCCGAAGACGTTGCCGCCCAGGCACAGCGGGAAGACGTCGAGGTCGGTGTCGGCCAGGCGCGCGATGCCATCAGGCTAGCTGGCGAAGCTCTGCTGGTAGCATCGCCGCATGTCCGGGGAGCATGTCCGGGGGCGCCCCGACCGCCTGTCCGTGGCTGCACAGAGGCGTCTGCGGGCCGTCTCGACCCGGCTGGGGATCCGCGGCGCGCTCGGCCGCAGCGCCCTGCCGGTGCTCGCCGGCTATGGCCGCGGCCTGCGGGTGCGCGTGGGAGCCTCCAACATCCGCGTCGCCTCGCCCGGCGAGCCGGTGCTGGAAAGGACCGTGCTCGATCTGCTCTCGCCCGGCGACGTCTTCTACGACCTGGGCGCGAACATCGGCTGGTACAGCCTGCTGGCCGCCCGCAAGGTCGGTCCCGAGGGCTGCGTGGTGGCCTTCGAGCCGCTGCTCAGGAACGCCTTCTACGCGCAGCGCAACGCGAACACCAACCGCCTGCACAACATCACCGTGATCCCGGCGGCGGTGAGCGACCGCGACGGCTGGCTGAGCTTCTTCATGGCCGGCAGCCTGATGGGGCGCCTGGACAAAGACGACTTCGAGGGGCAGGCGCGACACCGGGCGAAGCAGGACCGCAGCGGCGGGCGCCACGCGCTCGTGCCGGTGGTCGCGCTCGACTCGTGGCTCGCGCAGACCGGACAGCGCCCGCCGCGGATCGTCAAGATCGACGTCGAGGGAGCGGAGGTCGGCGTGCTCAAGGGCATGCGCGAGACGATCGCCGCCGTCAGGCCGATCCTGATCGTCGAGCTGCACGGCACCCGCGAACGGCTCGCCGACGAGCTCGAGGCCATCGGCTACGAGCACCGCCTGATCGAGTCGGACCTGCCCACGCGCGAGGGCGGCGAGTACGGGCTGCACGTGCTCGCCAAGCCGATGCCGGTCGCCTAGCGGCGGCGGCCCATCGCGAAGCTCTGCACCGGCGGCGCGACGGCGCGCATGTTCGAGCCGATCTCGACCACGGCCGCGTCCTCGCCGGGCAGGTGGCGCTCGAGCGCGTCGAGCTCGCGTACGATCACGTTGATCACCGGCCGCACCTCCTCGGGGCGCTCGTCGGGGCCGGCGGGCAGGCGCGTGCGCTCCAGGCGCCCGCGCGCGAGCAGCAGCGGCTCGGCCCGCGCCAGGTGGCGGTGGCGTTCGTAGACGGCCCGCGGCACGATCAGGTTGATCGTGCCGAACTCGTCCTCGAACAGCAGGAACATCGTCCCGCCCGCCGTCCCGGGCCGCTGGCGGGCGATCACGAGCCCCGCGACCGCCACCTGGGAGCCGCTGGGCAGGCGCGCCAGCTGGGCGCTGGTGGCGAGCATCGGCACGGTCAGGCGCTCGCGCAGGATCGCGATCGCGTGCTCGCCGATCGTGACGCCGCTGGTGGAGTAGTCGGCGATCAGCCGCTGCCAGCGGTCCAGCCCGCGCAGGCGCGGCGTGTCCGGCGGCGCCAGCGGCAGCGCGAGCTGCGTCGCCTCCTCGCCCGCGCCCCCGTCCCGTTCGAGCGCGACGGCCGAGGCGGCCATCCCCAGCTGCCACAGGGCGGTGCGCCGCGAGCTCGGCCGATCCTCGGCGAGCCCGTCGCAGGCGCCCGACCAGGCGAGCTGTTCGAGCGTCGCGCGGGCGCAGGCGACGCGCCCGGCAAGCTCGCCGAGGCTGGCGAAGGGGCCGCCCCGCTCGCGCTCGGCCACCAGCGCCTGCATCTGCGCCCTGGCCGCGCCCTTGACGTAGCCGAGCCCCAGGCGCACGCCGCCGTCCTGCACCGCGCACTGCACCTGGGAGGCGTTGACGTCCACGCCCAGCACCTCCACCCCGCGCTTCTCGGCCTCGTGCACGAGGCTGTCGGGCGCGTAGAAGCCCATCGGCTGCTCGTTCAGCAGCGCGCACAGGAACTCGGGGGCGTAGTGGACGCGCAGCCACGTCGACTGGTAGGCGAGCAGGCCGAAGGCGGCCCCGTGCGCCTTCGGGAAGCCGAAGCCGGCGAAGCCCTCGATCATCTCCCACACCTGCTCGGCCGTCCGGCGGTCGGCCTGCACGTGGCGCGCGGCCCCCTCCAGGAAGCGCTCGCGGTGGGAGCGCAGCGTCTCGTGCGAGCGCTTGCGGCTCATCGCCCGGCGCAGGCCGGCCGCCTCGACGGCGCTGAAGCCGGCGAACGCTTCGGCGACTTCCATCACCTGGTCCTGGAAGATGACCGTGCCGAGCGTCTCCGCGAGCACCGGCGCGAGCGCCGGGTGCGCGTAGGGGATCTCGTATTTCGACCCCCGCCCACCCTCTTCGCGCAGGCGCTGGCGGCGTTCTATGTAGGGGTTGACGGCGCCCCCCTGGATCGGCCCTGGCCGCACGATCGCGACCTGGATCGTGAGGTCCTGGAGGTTGCGCGGGCGCGTGCGCAGCAGCGACTGCATCTGCGCGCGGCTCTCGATCTGAAAGACGCCGACGGTGTCTGCGGTGCGGATCGCCGCGAAGGTCCGCTGGTCGTCGTAGGGGATGCGCGAGAGGTCGATCCGCTCGCCGCGCACGCGCGCGATCTCCTCGACGCAGCGCTCGACCGCCGAGAGCATCCCGAGCCCCAGCAGGTCGATCTTCAGGAAGCCGGCGTCCGCGCAGGAGTCCTTGTCCCACTGCACCATCTGCCTGCCCTCCATCGCCGCCGGCACGACCGGGCAGCAGTCGATCAGCGGCCTGGTGGAGATCACCATGCCGCCGGAGTGCTGGGAGAGGTGCCGCGGCAGCCCCTGGGCCTGCTCGACCAGCCGGGCCAGCCAGCGCCAGCGCTCCGAGGGCGCGTCCTCGAGCCTGTCCGGCGCCGGCGCGCCCGCGACCCCCGCCTGCGCGCCGAGCAGCTCGCCGACGAGACCCTGCTCGGCCGGGCCGAACCGATCGCTGCCGCGGGCCACGCGCTCGATCTCCGCGGCCGGCAGCCCGAGGACCTTGCCGAGCTCGCGCACGGCGCCGCGCACGCGGAAGGTCGGGAAGGCCGCGACCAGCGCCGCCCGGTCGGTGCCGTAGCGCTCGTGCACGCGCGGGATCAGCCGCTCGCGGATATCGCGCGGGAAGTCGAGGTCGATGTCGGGCAGGCCGTGCAGGTCCTCGTGCAGGAAGCGCCCCAGCGCCAGCCGGTTGGCCACCGGATCGATGTGCGAGAGGCCGGTCAGGTAGCACACGAGCGAGGACACGGAGGAGCCGCGGCCGCGCCCCGGCGCCAGCAGCGCGCGCGCCGAGTCCGGCCCGCGCACCTCCAGGGCGACCTCGCGGGCGAGCTCGAGCATGTCGTGGTGCAGCAGGAAGAAGCCCGCGAGCCCCAGCCGCTCGATCACCCGCAGCTCCTGCTCCAGGCGCTGCCGCGCCTCCGCGCGGATCCCGCGGGCGACGGCGGGCGGGTGCTCCAGGCCCGGGCCGTAGCGCTCGCCGAAGCGCGCCTGGCAGAGCTCGGCCAGGCGCCTTCCGGCGTCCCGCTCCTCGGCCCCCGGGTAGCGGTAGCCGAGGTCCCTGCTCAGGTCGAACGTCAGCCGCTCGGCCAGCGCCAGCGTCTCGCGGACCGCCTCGGGATGGTCGACGAAGCGCCTGGCCATCGCCTCGGGCGTGCTCAGCACGTGGCTGTGGTTGCCGCGGCGCACGGGCTCCGAGGCGTCGAGCGTCATGTGGTGGCGCAGCGCCACGAACGCGTCCTGCAGCGGCGCCCTGTCGGCGGCGTGGGCGTGGACGTCGCCGCTGGCCACGCAGGCGACGCCGAGCCCGCGAGCCGCCTGCACGAAGGCGCGGTTGCGCGCGCGGTCGCCACGGGCGTAGGGGCGCTGCAGCTCGACGTACAGGTTCTCCGGGCCGAACGCCTCGAGCAGCCGCCGCGCCGCCTGCTGGCCCTCCTGGGAGCCGGGCGCCCCGCCGGCGGCGCCGGCGCCGGCCTGTGCCCCGAGCACCGAGCGTCCGGCGCAGCCGGTCAGGCACACGAGGCCCTCGGCGTGGTCGAGCACGCCCCGCAGCGACACCCACGGCTCGCCGCGCTCGCGCCGGGTCGAGCCCTCGCGCGTGTGGGCGTGGGCGAGCGTGACGATGCGGCAGAGGTTGCTCCAGCCGCGCCCGTCGCGCACCAGCAGCGTCAGGTGGCGCGTGTCGGGCGCCGCGCCGCCGCCGGCGGGGCCGAGCGCGACGTCGATCTCGGCGCCGTGGATCGCCCTGACCCCGCACTCGGGCGCGGCCTGCGCGAGCTCCATCGAGCCGGAGACGGAGTTGTGGTCGGTCAGCGCCAGCGCCACGTGCCCGAGCTCGCCGGCGCGCCGCGCGAGCTCCTCGGGCAGCGAGGCGCCGTCCAGGAAGGAGTAGGCCGAATGGCAGTGCAGCTCGACGTAGGGCGGCGTACCCGCCATCTCAAGGTCCCTGCAGGAACCAGCGGCCCGTGCACAGGTCGTGGAAGACGATCAGGTTGCGCCCGCGGCGGCCCACGAGCTCCCAGTAGCGCCGGCGCAGCGGCTCCGGCGTCCACCAGCGGTCCTCGACCAGCCAGGACTCGCGCAGCGACTCGATCGCTTCGCCGCCCACCTGCGCGGGCCCGTCCTCGCGCCAGCGCACCTGCACGGGCCGGGGGCTGTTCAGCGTGCGCGTCATGCCGCTCTCACTCCGGGATCGGCGCCAGCACCACGCGCCGCTCGGGCACGTGCGAGTCGGGGTCGACGCACACCGCCCGCAGCGCCGCGTCGCGCCCGGCCACCGTGCGCACCTGGGAGATCGCCTCGCGCAGGCGCGCGGCGTGCGCGGGCGAGGGCTCTCCGAACAGCGCGCCCTGGTCTTCCACCGGCGGGCCGAAGCGCTCGACCGCCAGCGCCAGCTCTGCGGCGGGCGCGGGCAGCGACTGCAGGCGCACCGACAGCGCCAGCCAGATGCGCTCGGGGTCGGCCAGCGCCTGGCGGAAGACGACCCGTTCGCGCCAGCCCCCGCCGGCGAGCAGCCGCGCGGAGAGCACGGCGGCGCGCAGCGTGCGCCCGCGGCGCTCGGACCTGGCCAGCAGCCGGTCGACGAGCACGCTCAGCACGCGCCTGAGCGCCTCGCCCGAGCTCGCGTCCCCCACCGCCATCGACTCCTCCAGGCGCTCCTCCAGGCGCCGCGGGCGCAGCGGCCCGTCCTCGCCGCGGGCGAGCCGGTGGGCGAGCGCGCCGGGCGCGCCGAAGCGATCGGCGAGCGCCGGGCGCCCCAGGCGCTCCAGCTCGCC
>DASZFZ010000072.1:0-62039 GCA_035939315.1 Solirubrobacteraceae bacterium
GCAGGTGCTGGCCGGGCGCTGAGCGCCCGGCCGACCGGAGAGCAGCGACTCGTATATCTCCAGATGGCGCTGGGTGACCGCCTGCGGCGTCAGCCGCGACTCCCAGTAGGCGCGACCGGCGCGGCCGAGCGAGCGTGCCCGCTCGCGGTCCTCGAGCAGCGCGTTGATCGCCTCGGCGAAGGCACGGGGCTCGCGGGCGACCGCGAGGCCGCCGCCGGAGTCCTCGACGAGCTCGCGCAGCACCGGTATGTCGCTGACCACGACCGGCACGGACCTGGTCCAGGCCTCGGGGACCACCAGGCCGAAGGACTCGCCGGAGGAGGGCAGGCACAGGACGCTCGCGCGGTCGAGCCACAGCCCGCGGGCCGCGTCTGAGACGCGACCGACTTCCAGCACGCGCTCGTCGCCGGCGCCCATCGGCGCTCCCGGCCCCACGAACGCGAAGCGCGCCTGCGGGTGGCGCTGCCATACCAGTGGCGCCGCCGCGAGCAGCAGCTCGGCGCCCTTCGTGGGCTTGCGCGCGCCGAGGAACATCACGAGCGGGACGTCCCGCGGGAGCGCGCCGATCGCCTCGGTGACCGCCGGCTCGGGGGCGTCGGGGATCTCCGGCACGGGCAGCCCGGCGACGCGCAGGCGCTGCTCGGCGACGCCTGCGCCCCGGTACACGTCCGCGTCGGCTCTGGTCGTCGCGATCACCACGTCCGCGTCGCGATACGCGCGGATCGAGCCTGAGTCAAAGCCCCAGTCGCCGGGGTGCGCGAACGGGCTGATGGCGACCGGCTTGCCGAGGCGGCGGGCGCTCTCGACGCCCGCGACGGCCATCGCCTCGCCGCCGAGCACGTGCACGACGTCGGCGCCGGCGAGCAGCGGCGCCAGCACCGGCCGCACCACGGTCGCGTAGTAGCCGGCGGTGTGGGCTCTGAGCCAGCGTGAGGAGACGCGGCCGCCGAACGGGATCAGCTCGAGCGCGAAGGGCAGCAGCAGCGTCCTGCGCCGGCGCGAGGGCCGAAACTGGAGCACGGCGACCCCGTGGCGCTCGAACGGCGCGAAGCGCTTGTTCTCGCGAATGATGTGGGTCATCCGCCCGAAGCGTCCTTCGTCGACGCACTGGGCGATCACGGTGACCTCGTGGCCGAGCCCGGCGAGCGTCTCGCCGAGGTAGACGGCGACGCTTTCGACGCCGCCGATCGCGGGCCAGTAGCGCCGGGTGAGAAAGGCGACGCGCATCAGCCGCCGGCCGGCTGGGTGCGGCGCCGCAGCGCCTGCGTGATCTCCTGGGGGATCGCGCGCAGCGCGAGCAGCGCGGCGAGGTAGACGGCCGAGCCGACGATCGCCCGCGCGAGGCTGGACACGTCGAGCGGGTACGCGGCCGCGAACGCGAGCACGGTCGCGCACAGGACGCGCGAGGGCACCCGCCGGTCCAGGTCGAACTTCGAGCGGGCGCGCCGCAGCAGCAGCAGCGAGCTCGCGGCCAGCATCAGCTCGGCGCCCGAGAACGCGATCGCCGCGCCGCGGGCCTGCAGCAGGGGCACGAGCGCGAACGTCAGGCATACGCTCGCGGTCAGCGAGACCACGCTGATGTAGAGCAGGTCGCGGTGGCGGTGCAGCGAGAGCAGCCCGTACTGCCAGGTCGTCGCCAGGAACTGGGTCAGGATCGCGACCGACTGGATCTGGAGCACCTCGACGGCCGTAGGCGACCTCGAGTTGGTGAGCACGCCGACCACGAAGCCCGCGCCGAGCACGAACACGATGCCCAGCCACACGCCGACGATCAGCGTCACCTCGAACAGCCGCTTAAGCACGTAGGCGAGGCGCTCGTGGTCGTCGCGGGCGGCGCGCGCGAGGATCGGCAACGTCGAGCCGACGGTCAGCGCGGGGACCGCGATCAGCACGGAGATCACCGTGTAGGAGATGGCGTAGTAGCCGGATTGCAGTTCGCCGGTGAGCAGCGACATCAGCACGACGGTGATGCGCAGGTACACGGTGCCGATCGCCGAGGCGACCGCGAACGGGAGCACGGCGCGCAGCAGCGGAGCCCACTCGCGGCGCTGGAAGGACGGGCGCAGCGGCGTGCTGGCGTGGACGACCAGCAGGGTCACCGCGAGCACCGCGACCGCGACCGGGATCGTGAGCGCCAGGAAGCTCAACAGCTTGGCGCCGGCGAGCACCAGCGTGACGATGCCGGCGACCGTCAGCACCTGGCGCAGCAGTTCCAGGACGCTCACCCAACCGAGCCGCAGGCTCGCCGCGAGCGGCACAGCGAAGGTGCCCTGCAGCACCGTGAGGACCATGCCGATCCCGGCCAGCAGGGTGCCGAGCAGCACGGTGTGCCCGTAGGCGACCGCGGAGAACCCGCCCGCGAGCAGCACGCCGATGCTCGTCAGGACGACGCGCACGCCGAGCAGGTTGCGCATCAGCGCCGGGCGCTCCGAGGGCGCCCGGGCGGCGAATTCGCGGGCTCCGATCTGTCCGAGGCCGACGTCGGTGACGCCCTGCACGATCGTCACCAGCGCTATCACGCGGACATAACGGCCGTAGCCGACCGGGCCGAGATGCCGGATCAGCAGCGGCGCGGAGACCACGCTCAGCCCGACGCCGATGACGTAGCCGATCGTGCGCAGCGAGCTGCCGCGAATCGCCGCCGGCCCGGCGCTCGGGGTGTCGAGCATGTCCGGCTCGGGCTCGACCCCGGCGCTCTGGTCCTGGTCGATTGGCATCGCTGGGGAGGTCGCTTCCACGGTGGGCTGGGCCGGGCTTCGCGGCGCTCTCAGCTTATGCGGCGTGCCGCACGGCCGAGCGCCCGCGCGGAGCGGGTGGCCAGCGCCCGCGCCCGGCGCAGCGGCGCTTCGAGCTTCGGCGGCCGGGGTCTGTGGGTGGCGCCCGGGTCGAGCACGTAGCGCACGAGCGGCGCGGCGACGGCCGACCAGCGGTACCCCTCGGCCACCTCGGCCAGCGCGTCCCGGTAGGCGGCCCGTCCGGCTTCGAGCACGCCGACGATCGCATCGGCGACGGCGACGGGGTCGCCCGGCGGGACGGCCGCGCCGAGGCCGCGGCGGCTGACCAGCTCCGCGAGCTCGTCGCCCGCCGTGCAGACCGCCGGGACCTGCGCCCACAGGCAGTCGAGCACGCGCGTGCGAAACGAGAAGCGCGTCTCGAGATGCTCGACGTGCAGCGACAGCGCGCAGCTCGCGCGCGCGAGCCACGCGCCGCGCTCCCCGTAGGGCACCCAGGCGTCGTTGAAGAAGACGGCCCGGTCGAGCAGGCCGAGCCGCTCGGCGAGCGCCCGCGCGGCCTGCGCCTGGCGGTCCTGGCCGGCCACGCCGGGGGGGCGCCCCATGAACACGAGGCGCGCCTTCGGGCGCCGCTCGAGCACGAGCGCGATCGCCTCGACCGCGCAGACGGGGTCGAGCCAGTTCCACAGGCCGCCGTTCCACAGCACGATCTCCGCGTCCGGGTCGAGCGTCGCGAAACGCTCAAAGGGGCCCGGCCCGCCGGTTTGCGGCGCGAGGTCGGGCACGCCGAAGGGGACGACGTCGATCACGCTGCGCAGCGTCGGGTCGGCGTCGTAGACGGCGGGCGTGATCAGCCGGCTGGCGAGCATCGCCCCGAGCCACATGTCGCGCTGGCGCTCGCTGGCGCAGATCAGGTAGTCGGCGCCGGCGAGCGCCTCGAGCACGTGGTCGAGGGCGATCGTGGACCAGTAGCGCCGCTTCAGAGCGGTTGAGCCCGTGTGCGCCTCGAGCATCTGCAGCGGCTTGGGGTCGTAGAGGTCGTAGACGACGCGGGCGCCCGAGCGGCCGAGCACGGCGGCCACGACCGGGTTCTGGGGGAGCGCGAGCACGACGTCGACGCCTCGCAGGTGCCGGCTCAGCGCGGTCGGGTCTTCGCGATCGAAGTCGACCAGCGCGATCTCCTGCGGCGGGCGGCCGCGCACGGGCGCGGCGAGCACGACCTCGACGCGCGCCTCGCCGGCGAGCGCCTTGGCGAGCTCGTACGCGCGGATCGCGTTGCCGCCCATCTCCTCACCGACCGGGTCCTCGCTGAGCACGAGGACCCGTCTGCCGCGCTCAGTGGCCAAGTAGCGAGCAGATGGAGAAGTCGGTGGACGAGGTCATCTGCACCTGCCACGGGATCGTCGCGGAGTCCGGGGCGACCGTCAGCTCGGCTTCGCCGACGGGCGGCGGCGGCGTGACGATCGCGGTGAAGCCTTCCGCGAAGCGCCGCATCGCGACGGCCGGCATGACGCGCTGGCGGTCGCGGATCACCACGCCGCCCGCGGGCAGGTCGATGACCGCCGTCAGCGCGCCCGCGCGCGCGGTCGGGGAGAGCGCGACGCAGGACCCCTGCTGCACGCGATCGCCGGACGTGAGCGCCAGCAGCGTCGGCGCGCTCGCGGCCAGCGAGTATCCGCCGGGAGACACGGGCGCGAGCTTGGGGGTCTCGAGCGCGATGAGGATCCCGTCGGCGGCCGCCCGCGATGCCCCTTCGGAGGCGAGGATGCGCGCCGGCGAGTCCGCCGGGGAGGAGCCGATCGCGCGGACCGTGTGCAGGTAGGGGCCGGCAAGGATCTGTGGGGCCAGCTGGGGGTCGGGCTGGTATCCGGGGGGCGCGTGCGCGGCCGCCAGTTCGAGCGCGCCGAGCTCGGCGGTCACGCGCTGGGAGGTCGAGCGCAGGCCGAGCGCGCCGGCGTGCATCGCCGTCAGGCCGGTGAGCGCGAAGAAGGCCACGGCCGGGATCGCGAGCCCGAGCGCGCGCAGATCGAGGTCCCGTGCGCGCACGAACTCGACGCATACGAGCACGATCACGACGGCCCCCAGATAGGTGTAGCGGCTCGTTTCCGGCGCGGAGATGGTCGAGCGCGCCAGCGCCGTCACGATCCACAGCGACAGGCCCGTGGCGATCAGCCCGGCGAGCCGTGGCGATACGCGGGTCGGCCGCGCGAGCCCCACCAAGAGCCCGGCGGCGCCGAGCAGCGCGAGCGGGCGTCCCCATTCGAGCGCGCGCCCGACGAGCGCGCCAAAGGCCGCCGCCGCCAGATCCTCGACGAAGCCGGGGGCGTTGATCAGGCTCGCTTCGGTGACCTGGCTTTCGCCGTAGCCCAGGTACCACAGGCCGTACAGGGCGAGGGGGACGAGCACGATCCAAGCCTGGCGCCAGCGTCGCTGCCAGGCGAGCTCGACGGCCACGCCGGCGATCACCGCCAGGCCGAGGCTGGAGCTGCCGGCGGCGAGGATCACGCACAGCATCGCGCCGACGTCGGCGCGGCGCTCGGCGCGGTCGAGCAGGACCCAGGCGCCGAGGCCGCCGACGATCGAGAGTCCGTAGCCGATCTGGAAGGGCCACAGCAGGTCCTCCCAGGCGGCCCCGAGGAACAGGATCATCGCGGTGGCGAGCAGGGCCGTCAGCGGCCGTACGCGGCGGGCGGCGAGCACGTAGAGCAGGCCGGCCGCGAGCAGATGCAGGAGCGCGACCGCGAGTCGATACACCGCATAGTGGTTGAGGCCCGCGAGGTGAAAGAGGACCTTGTAGGCGAGGATCGGGAAGACCGAGATGTTGCCGACGTGGGCTTTCAGCAGCGCGTGCAGCCCGCCGCCGTAGTCTTCGCTGACGAAGTTCCACTCGTCGAAGTAGAACGTCAGCCCTCGCCCCAGGTACATGAGCAGCGCGAGGTCGAGCAGCAGCAGACCGGCAAGGACCCAGCGGCGGCGGCGCTCGACGGCGGCGACCATCCGCTCGAGCGACCCGAGCGCGTCCCAGGCGCCATCGGCCTCTGCGTCGGCGCCACGCGGCGAGCGTGTGGCGCGCTCTCTTACTGACCACGTCGAGATCGCAAGAGAATACCCGGCGATCTCCCGGCTACCGGGCTTTGGCGCCGCGCGCGGGCGAGCGCCGCGCGGCGGCCCGGCGCGGCTGCGCGCGGGCACGGGAGCGCAGCGTCAGCTCCGCCAGGCCCACAACATGCCGTGACCGTCGGGCGCGTCCCAGATCGAGTGGGTGCGCAGGCCGGCCTCGGCGAGGAGCCCGAGCACGGCGTCGCGTGGCCTGGCGGATGGACAGCCGCGGGGGTGGTACTCGAGCACGAGGCAGCGCGGCGGGTGCGCCGCGAAGCGCGGATCGCCGAGGATCTCCCACTCGCCGCCCTCGATGTCCATCTTCACGAGGTCGGCGTCGGCGAGCTCGTCGAGCACGTCGTGCAGCCGTGCGGCGATCGTGGCAGGAGCGCCGTGCGCCTGCGGCGGCCCTGCCGCGAGGACGTGCGAGTCGACGTTCAGGCCGGCGGCGAAGCGAACCTCGCGGTCGCTGGCGCCGACGGCGGCCCGATGCGCGCGCCAGCGCGAGGCGAGCCGGTTCGCGGCGATGGCGCGCTCGAGCAGCAGGGCGTTGGCGGGGTCCGGCTCGTAGGCGACGATCCGCGCCCGCGGCCAGCGGGCGGCCGCGAACGCGCCGAACAGCCCGATGTTCGCGCCCAGATCGAGGATCCTCGCGGGCGCCGCGAGCTCCCCGGCGAGCTCGGGAGGCGGCTCGTAGTAGCGGTGGTAGAAGACCTCGGCGAGCGTCGCCGCGTCGGGGCCCTGGTGGCGCACGGCGACGGTCAGGCCGTTGGCGCGCAGGCGATACGGGTGCGCGCCCGCCGGGCGCGTGAGCTCGCGCGCGAAGAACCGGACCGACTCGCGCACGGTGCCAGCACAGAGCAGCCTTGCCGTCAGCGGCATCGCCATTCGGCGTCCGCCGAGCCAGCGGGCCAGTGCAATCGTCTGTTCGCGCATCTGCCGAGCGGGTCTCTCTAGCACAAGTCTCCTGTGCCGGGCGGGTCGCCTGCTCAGCGCGGGACGGCGCTCGAGCCGCCCAGCACCTGCCCTTCGGCCCCGAGCGCCTGCACCGCGAAGTCGGCCGCCGCGCTGCTCACCTGGATCGCCGTCTCGAAGCCGCTCGCGGGCGCGGTCGCGACTTCCGTGAGCGTCGCGGGCGTGCCGCCTGCCAGGACCCGCCAGCCGCTGACCGCGGTGGCGCCGTTCCAGCTCGCGTACACGGTCGCTTCGCTGCCACTGCCGGCCTTGACCGCGATCGCGGGCGACGTCGCGGGCGTGGCACTCCAGGGGAAGCGGAAGGCGCGGTAGGACTGCCCGGGCGAGGGGAAGTGCGCGTCGAAGACGACCTGGCCGGCGGCGTTGTATTCGGTGAGGTAGGGCAGTTCGCCCCAGCCCACGAACGAGTTGCCGTCGGGGAGCACCTGGAAGTTGCCCTGGCTGCCGGTGAGCAGCGCCGGCGTGTGCACGTAGCGGCCGACGAGTGCGACGCTGTGGTTCTTCCAGTCGATCTGCTCGCGGATCGCGCGCGACTGCGAGTGCGCCTTGGGGACGGCGCCGTCGTCGAAGATCGTGAGCGTGCCGTTCGGCTGCCAGCGCACGTCGTGCTGCCAGGCGAAGCCAGTGCCGGCGCCCATCTTGAAGCTGGGGCGCTTGCCGCCCAGCCGCCACAGCACGGCGCCGCTCAGGTGGTCGATCTCGTAGGCCGCCCAGGTGTTGCGCGAGGAGAGGATGAAGTCGCCGTCGCCGGAGGGGTCGAGCGAGACGGAGTTGAGGTGGAAGAAGTCCCAGGGTGCGCCTGAGGAGGACGGGCGCGTGTAGGAGTCTTCCAGCGCGACGTGGCCGTAGGCGTGCCATTCGAACATCACGAGGCCGGTGGGCACGTCGATCTCTTGCAGGATCGCGTCCTGAAGGGTGCCGTTGCTGGAGCCCCCGAGTGAGGAGAGGTTGGCATCGACGAGCGAGTAGGCGGTGACGAAGGCCGAGCCCTGCGGCGTCAGCTGCGCTTCGTGCAGGTCGGCCGTGTAGCCGTTGCCCGCCCTGATCGTCGCGAGCGGCTGGTAGCTGGTGTTGTAGACCTCGTCTTCGCCCAGGCCGATGCCGAGTTCGCCGGCGATCTTCCCCTGCCACCACACGAGCACGGGCTGGCCTTTGTAGCTCTCGACCTGGAAGTCGGCCGTATCGTCGCCCGCGGGCGCCGGGTGAAACCACACTAGCTGCCCCTGCCCGCCCACGATCATCGCGCCCGCCTGTCCGTAGCCGGCGGTGGGGGTGAAGAAGACGTCCCCGGGCGTCGCGCCGGGCGAGTCGGTGCTGACGAACACCGCGGGGGGATGCAGTTCGGGGGCGGACGCGAAGCTCTGCACGAGGCCGGCCCGCGTCAGGTAGGTGCCTTTGCCGGGCGCCGGCTTGAAGCCCGACGGGCGCGAGACGGTGAAGGTCGTGCTCATGCGGGCCGCGTGCCCTCTCGGTCCGATCAGGGCGCTCGCGGTCACGCTCTCGCCCTGGGCGAACGGGCGCGCCGGCAGGAAGCTCGCGCCGGGCGCGCTGACGTAGGACTCGAGGCGGCCGCTGTGGCGGCCGCTGTGCGACCCGACGACCGACACGTCGTTGATCTCGCTCGCGGGGACGCCCAGGAAGCTGATCTGTGCGCGCGGCGAGGCGTCGGGGGTGCCGGCGAGCGGCGAGATCGAGACGGGCGGTGCGGCGTAGGCGGGATCGGCGAGCATCGCGCCGAGCGCGAGCGCGAGCAGCAGCGCCGCGGGCAAGCCGCCGCGCCGTTCCCTCAGATCCCTCCCTTCCGGTGCCACCGAGGCCTAATACCCTCGCATGTCACCAGGTTGCGTCGCGCCGCGCAGCCCTTACAGAAGACTTCAGGGTCGCGGTCCTCGCTCGAACACGCCCACCACGTTGGAGGCGCCGGTCGCGAACGGGTAGTCGGCCTCTGCTTCACAGAGCACGCGGAACTGGTAGGACGCCGGGCCGGGGAACTTGAAGCGGTAGCTGGCGTGGAAGGCGCCGCGGGCGTCGCTGCGGATCACGTCGAACTCGAGCCACGCGCCACCCGGAGAGCGTGCCTCGAGCACGAGCAGCTTGCCGCCAGCCGGGATCGGGCCGCCGCGCAGGCGTCCCGAGAAGCGGATGCTCCCGCCGGCGCCCGCGGTGCGCGGCACCACGCCCAGGCTGACGCCCGCGCGCACTCCCAGCGAGAGCGTCTCGGTGGCCACGGGCGGCCCGCCCAGCAGGTCGCTGTACTCGAAGCGCAGGCTCCGCGAGGAGAGGCCGCGGGGGAGGCTCAGCGTGAAGCGCCCGGCCGCGTCGGTGGTCGTGCCGAGCGCCGACGCGGTGCGCGCGCCGGCGTAGTCAGGCGTGGCGAGCACCGCGATGTGCGCGCCGCCGATCGGTGCGCCGGCGGGCGTCGTGAGGCTCCCAAGGACGGTCTCGGCCTGCCCGTAGCCGGCGAGGAGACGCGCGCGCTTCGTCGACTTCCATCGCACCGACAGCAGCGCGTCGGCGGAGGCGTCGGTGCCGTTCGGCCCGCCCTGGGGCGACCCCGGCGCGAGCGCGTTCGCGAACAGCACGCTGCGTTCGAGCACCACCGTGGAGTTGCCTGCCGCGTCGGTCACCGTGACCGTCAGGTGGTGTTCGCCGTTGGCGAAGCGCGTCGTGTCCAAGCCGACGTTCGCGGTCACCGACGCCGGACACGGCTGCACAAACAGGAACGCCGGGAGCCCGTCCGTCGTCTGTCCCACGTTCCTGCACCTCCCGTGTTCTTCGTCGATCGTCGTTCGCTGCACGACCTGCCCGTCGAGGCTGAACACCGCCTGATAGACGCCCGCACCCGGGTCGCTCGCGTCGAAGCTGACATCGCTCGTGCCACTCAGCACCGGCGCGCTCGCCACTTCCCCGCCCACGTGCGAGGCAGTGGGTCCGGCGCTCTGTTCGAGGATGAGATTCGCGGCGAAGATGTAGACCACGGCGGCGTAGCCTTTTGGGTCGGAGGTGCCTTCAGCGCACGGCTGTTCGGAATCGCCGGGACAGGATGCCGAGGCATACAGATCGGAGCCGAGGTTAGGTGGGCGAACCTCAAGTTCATTCTCGGAAGCCAGCGGAGCCAAGAGGTTCCCTTCCTGTCCAATACATCCCGTCCGAGAGATGCAGGACTCGAAACTATCTTCGCTGCTCGGCCCAGACAGCGTGAATTGATATCCAGTTCCCACGCTGATCCCGCCCTCCACGTCCCCCGCACGCCAAAGCGTTGCGCCAACGAGGGTGTCACCAGGCGGCGGGGCGAACGTCCAGGTCGCGGCAGCTTCGTCGCCTTTGCGCGGGACGTTGGCGATCAAGCCCGCAACCAGCCCACCCCCAGGTTCACCGCAAGAGTCCTTGGCAACTGCGCCTTCACCCACGGTCGATCCGGTCCAGCCGCTCGCTTCGATGTTTTCGTCGGCCGGCGTGCGACACGCGTACACGTGGTACTGGCCGGCAAACGCACACGCGCTGCTCGCGGCCAGCGCGAGGACGCACAAGGAGAGCGCCACCGCCAGCCGCGAGCGCCATTCCGTTGACCGCCTGATCCGTTCCGCGAACGCCATCGCAACCTCTTGTCGCCGTCGACTCCATGGTCACCCCCTCCCAAATTGTTCCACCACGCGGGCGCTCGGGTTGGCAGCCGCGGCGGCGGCGCTCGTGGCGGCGGACGCAGGGGCGAGGCGGTCAGGCGAGGGTCATGCGCAGCGGCAGCGCGGCCAGGCCGTAGATGCCGGTGATGCCCTCGAACTCGGGCGGGCCGTCGAGCTCCAGCCGCGGGACGCGCTCGGCGAGGAAGGTGAGCGCCTCGCACATCTCCAGGCGCGCGAGGTTGGCGCCGACGCAGTAGTGCACGCCGGCGCCGAAGGTGAGCGCTCGCGCGCGCGGGCGCTCGGCGGCGATGTCGAAGGCATCGAGCCCGGCCGCGCCGTCCGCGCCCCGTTCGTCCTCGTCGAGGTCGCGGTTGCCGGTGAAGGTGCAGACCATCACGACCGTGTCGGCCGGGAAGGTGACGTCGCGGTAGGTCAGCTCCTCGCCGGTGATGCGCGCGGTGAAGGGGGTGATCGGCTCGAAGCGCAGGGCCTCCTCGACGGCCGCGGCGGCCAGCGAGGGGTCCTCGACGAGCAGCCGCCACTGCTCGGGGTGTTCGGCGAGCAGCCGTACGGCGTGCGCGAGCTGGCTCTGGGTCGTGTCGACGCCGCCGGCGAGGACGTTGAAGACGAGGTTGATGCACTCGACGTCGCTCAGCTTCTCGGCCTGCCCCTCCTCGGCGTCGGGGTAGGTCGCGCCGATCAGCCTGGAGATCAGGTCGTCGCCGAGGCTGCTCCTGCGCTCGCGCAGGAGCGCTTCGGCGTACTCGTAGAACTCGGCGACGGCCTGCTCGATCTGCTCCCGCTCGCCGGCCATGCTGGTGGCGTCGAACTGGCGCTGGATCCAGTTGGACCAGTGGTGCAGGCGCGGCGCGTCGGCGAGCGGCGCGCCCATCACGCTCGCGATCACCTGCGAGGGGAAGGGCTTGGCGAAGGCGCCCACGAACTCGCAGCGCAGCACGCCGGCCTCCACGCCCGAGGCGGCGCTGGCCGCCTCCAGCAGCTGCTCCAGGAAGGCGCGCATCGTCGGCCGGTAGCGCTCGACCGCGCGGGGCGAGAGCGCCGGGTTCACGAGCCCGCGCAGGCGAGCGTGGTCGGGGCCGTTGACGTGCAGGACGTTGCGCCGCATCTGCTCATACAGCGGCCCTTCGCTGACGCCGAAGATCTCGGCGATCTTCATCCCCGGGAACGTCGCCGCGCGCGTGCGCAGGAAGTGCTCGCCGGCTGCCCGGTCGAGCACGATGTAGCCGAACGGTCCGCGCGCCAGCCACCCCTCGCGGCGCAGCTCGGCCATCGCTCGATGGAAGCTGTCCCCGCGCAGCGACGCGTCCGTGTAGTCGAACGCGGGGAGCTCCAGCTCGCTGACCAGCGCCATCGCCTGCTCGCCGCCCCTGGGGCCGGCTCGGGAAGGTGGCTCGGACTCGTCCGTGTGAGCGTCGCCTATTTTTTCGGGCTCACCGCCTGCTTGAGGCCTGCGCCGGCGGAGAACTTGGGCGCCTTGGAGGCTTTGATTTTCACGCGCTCGCCGGTACGCGGGTTGACGCCCTGGCGGGCTGCCCGTTTGACGACCGAGAACTTGCCGAAGCCCGTGATGCCCACCTCGTCCCCTTTTTTGAGGGTCTTGGTGACGGTGTCGACAAACGACTCGACGGCGCGCGCCGAGTCGGCCTTGGTGAGGCCACTGTCGGCCGCGATCGCGTCGATCAGTTGCGACTTGTTCATCGAGGTGTTCCTTTCAGGTGGTTGTGGCGTTGTGCGTTGGTCAGATGCCCAGCGAGCGCGCAGGGTACCGCGCCAGCTTCGTTTCGGGATTGAACAGGCCCTTGCGGTCGAACACGCGCTTGATCTCTTCGTGGAGCGCGAGCGCGCGGGGGTGCCACTGGGAGGCCAGCCGACCGCGCTTGTGCCAGCCGACGCCGTGCTCTCCCGCGATCGACCCGCCGAGCTCCGCGACGAGCGCGAACAGCTGCTCGCCGATCGCCTCGGCGGCGTCGAGGTCGCGGTCGTCGTCGGGGTCGACGAGCACGGTTGCGTGCACGTTTCCCTCGCCGCCGTGCCCCCAAGCGCAGGAGCGCATGCCGTGCGCGTCCGCGATCGCCTGGAAACGATCGAGGCCCTCGGCCAGGCACTCGAGCGGGAAGACGACGTCCTCGCTGACCTTGCCGCCGCGCACCGCCGTGACCGCGGGGTTGGCCGCGTCGCGCCAGCGCCACAGCGCGCGCGGGTCCGCCGGCTCGTGCACGGCGAGCGCCTGGCCGTCCAGCAGCTCGAGCAGCTGCGCGCGGGCGGCCTGCGCCTCCTCGCGCGAGCCGTCGAGCTCGCAGATCAGCGCGAAGCCGGGCTCGCGGGGCAGCTCGCCAGGGTAGGAGCGGGCGAGCGCCGCCAGCGTCGGGCCGTCCATGAAGTCGAGCACCGACGGGCGCAGGCCGGCGGCGAACACCTGCATGATCGCCGCGCAGCCCTCGGCGCGCGAGGAGAGCAGCACGACGAGCGCGATCGCGGCCTCGGGCGCGGGCAGCAGCCGCAGGCGCACCGCCGTGATCACGCCGAGCGTCCCCTCCGAGCCGACCAAGAGGCTCCGCAGGTCATAGCCGGCGACGTCCTTGCTGGCCCACCCGCCGAGCGCCACCAGCTCGCCGGGCGCCAGCACGACCTCGAGGCCGGCCACCCACGCGCCCGTGACGCCGTACTTGAGGGCGTGCGGGCCGCCGGCGTTGGTGGCGACGTTTCCGCCGATCTGCGACTGCTCGGCCGCGCCGGGGTCGGGGGCGAACATCAGGCCGTTCTCGCGCGCCAGGCGCTGCACGTCGCGCGTGCTCACGCCCGCCTCCGCGAACAGCCGCCACAGCCCCGGCTCGAGCTCGCGCACGCCGCGCAGGCGCTCGAGCGAGAGCACGAGGCCGCCGTGCGTGGGCACCGCGCCGCCGGTCAGCCCCGTGCCGCCGCCGCGCGGCACGATCGGCACGTCGTGCTCGTAGCACCAGGCGACCGTGGCCGCGACCTGCTCGGCGCTGCCCGGCACGGCAACGGCGTCGGCGCGGCCCTCGATGCCGCGGCGGTTGGAGCTGTCGCGGTTATAGGGCGAGCCCGGCGGCGGCGACTCGAGCACGTGCTCTGCGCCGAGCAGGCGGCTGAGCTCCTTGCGCATGGGGCCAAGCTAGCGGCCGGCGGGCAAGTAGCATGGGATGCGCGATGGCCATCAGCCCAGGGCAGCGCCACGAGCACGGGGAGCTCACGCAGCGCCCACAGGGCGCGAGCGCGCGAGCAAACGGCTCCGAGCCGGCCGAGGACTCCTTCCGCACGCTCTCCGGCGAGCCCGTGCGCGAGCTCTACACGGCCGATGACCTGCCGCTCGGCGCGGGCCTCGGCGGCGAGGAGGACCCGATCGGCGCGCCCGGCTCCTACCCGTTCACGCGCGGCATCCACCGGACGATGTACCGGGGGCGGCTGTGGACGATGCGCCAGTTCGCCGGCTTCGGCACCAGCGAGGAGACCAACGAGCGCTTCCACTACCTGCTGGCGCACGGCCAGACGGGGCTCTCGACGGCCTTCGACATGCCCTCGCTGATGGGCCACGACTCAGACCACGCGCGCTCGCTGGGCGAGGTTGGGCGCGAGGGCGTGGCGGTGGACACGCTGGATGACATGCAGACGCTGTTCGGCGGCATCGACCTGGGCGAGGTGTCGGTGTCGATGACGATCAACGCGCCCGCCGCGATCATGCTCGCCTTCTACGTGGCCGCCGCCGAGTCCGAGCGCGACGCCGCTTCCGGGGCCGCCAGGCAGCCGGTGCCCGCCGAGCGCCTGTCGGGGACGATCCAGGCGGACATCCTCAAGGAGTACATCGCCCAGAAGGAGTGGTGCTTCCCGGTGGACCCGGCGATGCGCCTGTGCGGGGACATGATCGAGTGGTGCACGCGCCGGATGCCGCGCTGGCACCCGATCTCGATCTCCGGCTACCACATCCGCGAGGCGGGCTCGACTGCGCAGCAGGAGCTGGCGTTCACGCTGAAGGACGGCCTGACGTACGTCGAGCAGGCGGTCGCGCGCGGCCTCGACGTCGACGAGTTCGCGCCGCGGCTGTCGTTCTTCTTCAACGCCCAGATCGACTTCTTCGAGGAGATCGCCAAGTACCGCGCCGCCCGGCGCATCTGGGCGCGGGAGATGCGCGAGACATTCGGCGCGAAGGACCCGCGCTCCTGGCAGCTGCGCTTTCACTCACAGACGGCCGGCGTGTCGCTGACCGCCCAGCAGCCGCTCAACAACATCGTGCGCACGACCGTCGAGGCGCTCGCGGCGATCCTCGGGGGCACGCAGTCGCTGCACACCAACTCCTACGACGAGGCGCTCGCGCTGCCGACCGAGCAGGCGGTGACGGTCGCGCTGCGCACCCAGCAGATGCTCGCGCACGAGACGGGCGTGACGAACACGGTCGACCCGCTGGGGGGCTCCTACTTCGTCGAGTCGCTGACCGATCAGATGGAGGCCAGCGCGTACGAATATTTTAAGAAGATCGACGAGCTCGGCGGGATGGTGAGCGCGGTCAAGCTCAACTACCCCCAGCGCGAGATCGCCGACGCGGCCTTCGCCTTGCAGCAGGAGATCGACGCGGGCGAGCGGATCGTGGTGGGCGTCAACAGCTACGAGGCCGCCGGCGAGGAGCCGATCCCGACGCTGCGCGTGGACCCCGCGCTCGAGCGCAAGCAGATCGAGCGCCTGAGCTCGGCGCGCGCCCGTCGCGAGGGCGCCGTCGTCGAGCGGGCGCTGGCCGCGCTGCGCGGGGACGCCGCGCACCCCGAGCGCAACCTGATGGAGCCGCTGCTCGCCTGCGCCCGCGCGCACGCCTCCGAGGGCGAGATCGTCGAGTCGCTGCAGCAGGTCTTCGGCGACTACTCCGAGACGCCCGTGTTCTGAGCGCTCAGTTCTCGCTCCATTTCTTACCCGCCAGCGTGACTTCCTCGACGCCCACTATTTCGGCGGGGCCTTCGCCGAGTTCGAGGCTCTGCGAGCCCGCTTCCGCGGGATTGAATTCGGTGATGTGGGTTTCTTTTTCGACTCCGGCTTCGGGCTGCACCCCGATCGCTTTTCCTTTGATCGGGTAGGTGCCGAACGCCGTGCATCCCGTGCCGGTGATCTCGATCTCGCCAAACGCAGTTTCCGCCGGAACGAATTCATCCGCGACCAGGGATTTGAAGGCGATCAGCTTGTCGTTGAAGAACAGCTCGAAGTTGGCGACCGTGCATTTCGACAGCAGCGTTAATTCTCTTCTCGAGTTGACGCTGTAGATTTTGCAGCTTTCAAAGGTGACGCCGCCTTTCGTGCTGCCACTGAATTCGAGCGCCACGTTGCCTTTGTCTTTGGCGCACTGCACCTGTATTTTTACACCTTGGGCCGTCCCGTAGAAGCTGGTGGTGGCGCTTTTGATGCTCGCCGTCAAGGCTTCGGCTTCTTTGATTTCTCTACCTTCGACGACAAACCCGTATCCCGCCGCCGACGCAGCCGTCAGCCCGCTGAGCCCGCATGCGACGAGGAGACCCGCAACGACAGTCCTTGCTTTCACCATGCCCGCCTGCCTTTCGCCCGTGGTCCGAAGATCACGGCAAGCATGTCGGCACGCCGCGCCCAGGTCAACGAGGTCGAACCAGACACATCGCCGGGCAGCCCTCCCGCTCGGCCCGCAACCGCCAATCGACCTGCACCGGCCGGCCCAAAGCGCCAGCGCGCCGACCCGCGCCCCGGGACGACCCCCGTCCGCCCCAATCGCTCAACTGTCTCCAAAGAGGCTCAATCGGCCTGTACGCGCAGCACCAGCTTGCCCGTGTTCTCGCCGGCGAACAGCTTCAGCAGCGTCGCGGGGAACGCCGCGACGCCGCCCTCGAGCACTTCCTCGCGCGAGACCAGCCGGCCTTCGCGCATCCACCCGGCGATCTCGGCGGCCGCCTCGCCGAAGCGCGCGGCGTAGTCGAACACGACCATCCCGATCATCGACGCGCGCGCGACGAGCAGCGCGAGGTAGTTCGCCGGCCCGCGCACCGCTTCGGTGGCGTTGTACTGGGAGATCGCCCCGCAGATCACGATCCGCGCGTGGCGCGCCAGGCGCGTGAGCGCCGCGTCGAGGATCTCCCCGCCGACGTTGTCGAAGAACACGTCGATCCCCTTGGGCGCGGCTTCGCGCAGGGCCAGCCGGACATCCTGGGCCTTGTAGTCGATCGCCGCGTCGAAGCCGAGCTCCTCGGTCAGCCAGCGGCACTTCTCCTGGCCCCCGGCGATGCCCACGACGCGCCCGGCGCCCCTGATCTTCGCCATCTGCCCGACGGCGCTGCCGACCGCGCCGGCGGCCCCGGAGACGACGACCGTGTCGCCCTCCTGCATCCGAGCCACGTCGAACAGCCCGAAGTAGGCGGTCATGCCGGTCATCCCGAGCGTGCCCAGGTAGCACGGCAGGGGCGCCACCGCGGGATCGACCTTGATCGCGCCGCGCCCGTCGGAGAGCGCGTACTCCTGGACGCCGAAGTCGCTGTAGACGTGCTCGCCCACCTCGAAGCCGGGGTGCTGGGAGGCGAGCACCTCGCCGACGGCGCCGGCGCGCATCACGTCCCCGATCCGCACCGGCTCGATGTAGGAGGCGCCCTCGTTCATCCACCCGCGCATCGCCGGGTCGAGCGAGATGTGGGAGATCCCCACGAGCAGCTCGCCCGCGCCCGGCTCGCGCACGGGCTCCTCGGTGAAGCTCCAGTCGCCGTCCTTGGGCAGGCCCACGGGCCTCGCCGCGAGCCGCACCTGGTGGTTGACCTGACTCATCGTGGCGCCGCCGGCATCGGCCGACTATAGCCGCGTCAGCGCTTGTGCCGCACGCGCCCGCCTTCGCTGCGACTGCGCGCCTTGTAGGGCTCCAACGTGAAGCACTCCAGGCGCTCGTCGAAGGTGACCTTGTAGTCGGCGAAGAAGTCCTTGCGCCCCAGCAGCGCGACCTCCAGGCCTACGCAGAAGGTCGCCTTGAGGTGGTGCTCGAGGCCGTCGATCAGCGCTTTGACGCCGGGCTTGTAGACCCACAGCTCGGTCTCGCCGCCGGCGGTCACCGCGGTCTCCTTCTCACAGCAGCCCTCCTCGAGCTCGATGCCGAGGCCGCGCGCCCAGTCGGGCGGGAAGGTCGAGCGGTCGGCGCCGCTGTCGATGACCGCGAGCGCCGGGGGTTGCGGGACACCGTCGAGGCTGACGAGGCGGATCGCCAGCGCCGGGACGAGCCCGCCGGCGAGCGTCTTGTACGGGTAGGTCTTGGGACCGCGTTCGCCGCGGACCAGGATCGGCGGGCGGTCAGTAGAGGTGGAGCGCGTCTGGGTGCTCGGAGACGTGGAAGAGCTCTGCCCGCTCCCGTTCTCCCTCGTCGAGTTGCTCAAGAAGCTCGCTCCATGTCGCGGCGTCGTGGGTGACCTCGTAGTCGAGCACCGCCACCCACCTGCCAGCATAATTCAAAAGCTTGACATGCAGCTCCTTCTCGGCCCGCACCTTCTCAGCTACCGTCATCGCATCACCAGTAGTTGGGCGCATGGCACGAGGTTACCTCGACGTCAACCGGCTTCATGTGACACAAGGCTACTTGGAACAAGCCGCCGCGACCGGTTGTCGGAAACGCGTCGGGCCGAACTACGCGAGCGCGGCCTGGCGCGAGACCGTCCGCTTGCCCCAGGCGGCCCGGCGGGCGTACGCGAGCAGCCGCCCCAGATAGTCGCGAGGGTCGGGGCGGCGGACCCCCGCACGCTCCAGCAGCTCGCGCGCGCGCTCGTCGCGGAAGCGGCAGCGCACGTCGAAGTAGGGGGCGAAGCTCTCCCCGCCGGCCGGCAGCGCGCCGTCGCCGGCGGCCCCGACGAAGCGCACCGGCTCGCGTCCGGTGACGGCCGCGTGCAGCCCGACGAGCTCGCCGGCGCTCAAGGCCCGCTCGCCCGCCACCAGGTTGTACGTGCCCCACGCGCCCTCGTCGTCGAGCAGCGCGAGCACCCCGTCGGTCACGTAGTCGACCGGCACGAAGTCGACGATCGAGTCCTCGCGCGCCGGCACCTCCGTCAACAGGCCGCGCTCGAACGCGCGCATCGGCCAGTACAGGACGTTGAAGGCCGACGTCCAGCCGCTCGCGCTGTGGCCGACGACGATGCTTGGCCTGGCGACCGCGAGCGGCAGCTCGCCGGCGCTCGCGCTCAGCAGCAGCTCGGCCTCGTGCTTGGAGCGCTCGTAGGTGTTGCGGAACTCCTGGCCGAGCTCGAGGTCCCGCTCGCCGAACTCGCCCGTGTGGAGGCCGCTCACATACGCCGTCGAGACGTGCACGAGCCGGCGCAGCCGGCCGGCGTGCGCGAGCTCGCGCCCCAGCTCGAGCACCCGCTCGACGCCGCCGACGTTGATCGCGCGGGCCTGCTCCAGCGGCAGCTCGAAGGAGATCGAGGCGGCGCAGTGCACGATCCTGTCGACCTCGCCGAGCAGCAGCTCGCGCTCCGCCCGGCCCAGCCCGAGCCCCGGCTCGAGCAGGTCCCCGCGGATCGCCCGCACCCGCGCGACGCCCGCCGGCGGCTCGTCGTACAGGCGCGCCATTACCCCGCGCAGGCGCTCGCCGGCCGCCCGCGCGTCGGCCGCGCGCACGAGCACCACGACCTCGTCCTCGCGCTCGAGCAGCCGCGCGAGCGTGTCCATCCCGAGGAAGCCGGTCGCGCCGGTGAGCAGGACCGCGCCGCTCATGGCGAGGGGCAGCCGATCGCGTGAAAGCCCCCGTCCACGTGCACGATCTCCCCGGTGATCGCGCGCGCGAGCGGCGAGAGCAGGAAGCACACGGCGTCCGCCACCGGGCCGGCGTCCTGCGCGTCCCAGGCCAGCGGCGCCGTCCGCGACCACACCTCGGCGAGCTGGGAGAAGCCGGGGATGCCACCAGCCGCGAGCGTCTCGATCGGGCCGGCCGAGACGAGGTTGACGCGCACCCCCCGCCCGCCGACGTCGCGGGCCAGGTAGCGCGCGACGGCCTCCAGGGCGGCCTTCGCCACGCCCATCCAGTCATACGCGGGCCAGGCGACGCTCGCGTCGAAGTCGAGCCCCACGACGGCCCCGCCGGCGGGCCCGAACAGCGGCAGCAGCCCGGCTACGAGCGTCTTCAGCGAGAACGCGCTCGTCCGGTAGGCCTGCACCGCGCTCTCCGCGGGCGTCTCCAGGAAGCCGCCGCCGAGCGCGTCGGGCGGCGCGTAGGCGATCGCGTGCAGGATCCCGTCGAGCCCGCCCCAGCGCTGCTCGAGCTCCCCGCGCAGGCGCTCCGGGTCCTCGGCGCGGTTGACGTCGAGCTCCAGCACCTCGGGCCGCTCGGGCAGCTGCCGGGCGGCGCGTTCGGTCATCCGCCTGGTGCGCCCGAAGCCGGTCACGATCACCTCGGCGCCGAGCTCCTGCGCGCGGGCGGCGGCGGCGAAGGCGATCGAGTGCCGGTCGAGCACGCCCGTGACGAGGATGCGACGACCCGCGAGCATCACAGCGGCAGCGGCGTGAACTCGCCGGCGCGGGCCCCGCCGGTGATCGGCTCGTGCCAGGCCTGCCCGTCGGCGCGCCCGTCGCCCCTCGCCGCGGCGACGCCGTGCGCGGCCGGCGCGCCGGCCCGCCACACGACCTGGACGGCGGCGCGGCACACGAGCCCGCCCTCGCCGTTGCGGATCCGCCAGGCGAACTCGACGAGGCCGGTGCGCTCGTCGATCGGCGCCAGCCCCGTGATCTCGCCGTCCACGTGGATCGCCTCCTCCAGGCGCACCGGCCGCTTGAAGACGACGTCCGCGACGCGGCGCAGGGCGACCACGCGCTCGGGGTCCAGCGGCACGAGCCCGATCGCGAGCGACAGCACGAGCATGCCGTGGGCGATGCGCTCGCCGAACGGGCTCGCGGCCGCCCACTCGGGGTCGCAGTGCTGCGGGTGCCAGTCGCCGGTCAGGGCGCTGAAGACGATCACGTCGGTGTCGCGCACGACGCGCTCGGCCGACTCGAAGCGCTCCCCCACGGACAGTTGCTCGAATGGATCCGACCAGCGCATGAAGACTCCTCTCACAGTGGGATGTTGCTCGCGCGCGAGGGCGGGCGCTGGGCGCCGGCCAGCGCCTCGAAGCTCCCCGCCACGCGCGCGCGGGTCTGCTCGGGCGCGATCACCTCGTCGACGTGGCCCTCGGCGCTCGCGCCGTCGACGTGCAGGTGCTCGGAGGCGTAGGCGGCGGCCAGGCGCCGGCGGTGCGCCTCGGGGTCCTCGGCGGCGGCGATCTCGCGCCGGGCGACGATGCCGACGGCCTGCTCGGCGCCCATCACGCCGATCTCCGCGCCGGGCCACGCGTACACGTAGTCGGCGCCGAGCGCCTTCGAGTTCATCGCGATGAACGCCCCGCCGAAGGCCTTGCGCACGATCACCGTGACGCTCGGCACGCTCGCCTCGGCGAACGCGTGCACGAGCTTGGCGCCGTGGCGGATCACGGCGTCCGCCTCCTGGCGCGAGCCGGGCAGGAAGCCGGGCGTGTCGACGAGCACCAGCAGCGGCAGCCCGAACGAGTTGCACGCGCGCACGAAGCGCGCGGCCTTCTGCGCGGCGTTCGCGTCGAGCACGCCGCCGAGGTGCCTGGGCTGGCTCGCCACGATCCCGATCGCGCGCCCGTCCAGGCGCGCGAACGCGCACACCACGTTGCGCGACCAGCGCGGGCTGACCTCCATCAGGCGCCCGCCGTCGACGAGCGCCGCGGCGACGTGGCGCATGTCGTAGACCTTGCGCGCCTGCGCGGGCACGACCCGGTCGGGCGCGTGCCCGGGCGCCTCGACGCTCGGCCACCGCGCCGGCGCCACGCCGGCGTGCTGGGGCAGGTAGTCGAGCAGGTCGCGCGCCATCAGCGCGCCGTCCACCTCGGTCGGCGCCGTGAAGTGGCAGACGCCGTTGCGCTCGTGCACCCGGGGGCCGCCCAGCGAGGCCATGTCGAGCACCTCGCCCGTCACCTCCGAGACGACCCCGGGCCCCGTCAGGAACATCGAGGCGCCGCCGGTCATGATCACGAAGTCGTTGAGCGCGGGGCCGTAGGAGGAGCCGCCGGCGGCCGGGCCGCAGACGATCGAGATCTGCGGCACCACGCCCGAGAGGCGCACGTGCTCGCGGAAGATCGCGCCGTAGCCGGAGAGCGCCGCGAGGCCCTCCTGCATGCGCGCGCCGGCCGACTCGACGAAGCCGAGCACGGGCACCCGGGCGCGGCCGGCGAGCCGCAGCACCTCGACGATCGACTGGGCGTGGGCCTCGCCGAGCGAGCCGCCGGCGAAGGAGGCGTCCTGCGCGTAGCAGTACACCTGGCGGCCGTCGACGCGCGCGTGCGCGGCGATCACGCCGTCGCCGGCGCGCGCCCGCTCGCCCATCCGCCGCGAGCGCACCTGCGTGCGCAGCAGCTGCAACGAGCCGGGGTCGGCCAGCACCTCCAGGCGCTCGAGCGGCGCCAGGCGCTCGTCGGGGCGCTCGAGCAGCGCGAGGCTCATACGCATGCCCCCGTCGAGAACCGGCCCGGGGCCCTCACGCGGTCTCCAGGCACAGCACCGCGTTGTGGCCGCCGAAGCCGAACGAGTTGGAGATCGCCAGCGCCGGCCTGCCGGCGGGCGCCGCGAGCGGGCGGGCCGCGTCGGGCACGTAGTCGAGGTCGAGGCCCTCCTCGACCTGCGCGAAGCCGAGCGTCGGAGGCGCGACGCGGTCGCGCAGCGCCAGCAGCGTCGCGACCGCCTCGACGGCGCCGGCGGCGCCGAGCAGGTGGCCGATCGCCGACTTGGTCGAGGACACCGGGATCTCCCGCGCGCGCTCTCCCAAGGCGAGCTTCAGCGCGCGCGTCTCGGCGCGGTCGTTGAGCGGCGTCGAGGTGCCGTGCGCGTTGACGTAGTCGATCTCGCCGGCCCGCACGCCGGCATCGGCGAGCGCCGCCGCGATCGCGCCGGCCTGGCCCTGGCCGTCGTCGCGCGGCGCCGTCAGGTGGTGCGCGTCCGAGCTCGCGCCGTAGCCGCGCAGGCGGCCGAGCACGCGCGCGTCGCGGGCCTCCGCGCCGCCCGCGCGCTCGAGCACGAGCACGGCCGCGCCCTCGCCCATCACGAAGCCGTCGCGGCGCGCGTCGAACGGGCGCGAGACGCCGCTGGCGGACAGCGCGTCCAGGGCGGAGAAGGCGGCGCGCGCGAGCGGCGTGAGCCCCGCCTCCGAGCCGCCCGCGACGACCGCGTCGGCTTCGCCGGACTGGAGCATGCGCAGCGCCGTGCCGAGCGCGTGCGCGCCGGAGGCGCAGGCGCTGCTGACGGCCAGCGAGGGGCCGCGCAGGCCGTGGCGCATCGACAGCGCGGCGGCGCCGGCGTTGCTCATCATCAGCGGCACCGACAGCGGCGAGACGTACTCGCCGCCCCGCTCGCGCAGCGTGTCCTGGCCGTCGACGAGCGTGGCGATGCCGCCGATGCCGGTCCCGAGCACGCAGCCGACGCGCTCGGGCGCATACGGCAGCTCGGCCGCCCCCAAACCGCTAGCGCCGTCGTCCCGGTCGCGCGTCCAGCCGGCGTCGGCGAGCGCCTCGACGCAGGCGGCGATCGCGAGCTGGGTGAAGCGGTCGGCGCGCCGCGCCTCCTTGGCGCTGAGGAAGTCCCTGGGCTCGAAGTCCGAGCAGGCCGCCTCGCCGTGCTCGATCCCGCAGGCGCCCGCGCACCAGCGCTCGTGCAGCGTGCGCGCGCCGACGCCGAGCGGCGTGACGGCACCGACGCCGGTGATGACGATCGGCTCGTCCGCCCCCGGGCGGGGGAGCTGTGAGCTCGCGGGCATCTCAGGCGAGCCGCGCGGCGATCAGCTCGACGGCGTCCTTGACGGTCTTGACCTCGGCCACGTCAGAGCCCTTGAGCTCGACGCCGAACTGCTCGTGCACGATCTGCGAGAGCTCGGCGAGGTCGAGCGAGTCGATGTCGAGCGCCTCGAACGTCGCGTCGGGCGCGATCAGGTCGGGTTCGGCGCCGAAGCTCTCGAGCGCTTCGAACACGACCGCTTCGATCTGCTCCTGGGTGACTGCTGTGCTCATCTGCCTGCTCCTTTGCTCTCGGGTTGGGATCTAGGCGGACAGCCCGCCGTCGACGTAGAGGGTCGTTCCGGTGACGTAGCCGGCGGCCTCGGAGGCGAGGAAGCGCGCGCAGGCGGCGACCTCGTCGGGGCGTCCGGCGCGCCGCGCTGGCACCGCGCCGAGCATCGCGCCGTCGAGGCCGGCGGTCATGTCGGTCTCGATCAGCCCCGGCGCGATCGCGTTGACGGTCACGCCGCGGCGGGCGACCTCGACGGCGACCGTCTTGGTCATCCCGATCAGCCCCGCCTTGGCGGCCGCGTAGTTGGCCTGGCCGGCGTTCGCGCGCGGCCCGACCACCGAGGCGAGGTTGATGACGCGCCCGAAGCGCTCGCGGATCATGCCGCGCAGGGCCAGCCGGGTCGCGCGGAAGGCGGCCGTGAGGTTGGTGTCGAGCACCCGCGTCCAGTCGTCGTCGCTCAGCGAGATCGCGAGGTCGTCGTGGCGCACGCCGGCGTTGTTGACGAGCACCAGCACGCGCCCCAGCTCGCGCTCGGCGCCCTCCAGCAGCCGCTCGAGCTGTCGCGCGTCGCTGACGTCGGCCTGCATCGCGAGCGCCCGGCCGGCGTCCTCCTCGATCCGCGCGACGGTCTTGGCCGCGGCCTCTTCGTCGGCGCGGAAGTTGACCGCCACCGGCCAGCCGTCGGCCGCCAGCGCGCAGGCGATCGCGGCGCCGATCCCGCGCGAGCCGCCGGTCACGAGCGCGCAGCCCTCGCGCGTGCGCGGCGCGGCGTCGCGCGCCGGTGTCGTCGCGGGGCGCTCGGCGACGCTCATGCTCCCTCCCGGACGAGCTGCGCGACGCTCATTGGTCCCCCCAGGTGAGCACGGTCGCGCCCCACACGAGGCCCGCGCCGACGGCGCCGAGCACGACGCGCGCACCGGGCGCCAGCAGGCCGGCTCGCTGGGCCTCGGCGAGTGCGATCGGGATGCTCGCGGCGCTCGTGTTGCCGAGCCCGGCCAGGCAGTCGAAGACGCGCTCGCGGGGCGCCCCGAGGCGTTCGGCCACGGCCGTGAGGATGCGCGAGTTGGCCTGGTGGTAGACGAACAGGTCGACGTCCCCGAGCTCCAGCCGCGCCAGCTCGAGCGCTTCGCGGGTGCTCTGGGTGAAGCGCTCGGAGGCCATCAGGAAGGTCTCGTGGCCCTCCATCTCCAGCACGCCCCGCGCGCGGGTCGCGCGGATCGCGTGGGCGGCGCCGCCGTCGCTGCCGAGCACGAACGGCCCGAAGCCGCCGCTGTCCTGCGCCCCCAGCACGAGCGCCCCGGCGCCGTCGGCGAACAGCGGCGCGGTGCGCTTGTCGTCGGGGTCGACGAAGCGCGTGAGGATCTCGGCGCCCACCACCAGCACGCGCTCGGCGCGGCCGGCCTCGATCGAGGCGCTGGCGAGCGCGAGCGCGGAGATCGTGCCGGTGCAGGCCGCGCCCACGTCGATCGCCGCGATCGGGCCGGCGCCGAGCTCGTGGGCCACGAGCGGCGCGGTCGACGGGGTGATCTCGTCGGCGGCGACGGTCGCCACGAGGATCATGTCGAGCTCGTGCGCCTGCACGCCGGCGTCGGCCAGCGCACCGCGCGCGGCCCGCGCCGCGAGGTCGCTGACGCGCTCCCCGGGGGCCGCGTAGCGGCGCTCGCGGATGCCCGTGCGCCGCTCGATCCAGTCCTCGCCCACGCCCAGCCGCGCGGCGAGCTCGGCGTTGGGCACGACCCGCTCGGGCAGCGCCGAGCCGACCCCGACGACGCCGGCGGCACGCGCGTGCCCGCGCACGCGCGGGGGGCGGGCGCCTAGCGGGGCGAGCCGGTCGGCCGCGAGCGTGGAGGAGTCAGGCGACACGGCTCGCCTCCGGCTCCAGCACGCGGGCCTCCGGCAGGTTGCGCGCGACGAGCTTGGCCAGCACCTCGCCGGGTCCGAAGTCGACGAACGCGTCGGCGCCGAGCGCGCCGAGCGCCAGCATCGTCTCGCGCCAGCGCACCGGGCGCACGATCGCGGCGGCGAGCTCCGCGCGGATGCCCTCGAACGGCAGCGCGCTCGCGCCCGAGATCACCGGGATCGCCTGCTCGCCGAGCTCGACCGCTTCGAGCTCCATGCGGAACGGCTCGACGGCGCCCGCCATCGCCGGCGTGTGAAAGGCGCCGGCGACGTCCAGCAGGATCGCTTTCACGCGCTGGCCCCGCGCGGCGCCCGCGGCGGCGCGCAGGCGCTCGGTCGGCCCCGCGAGCACGACCTGGCCGGGCGCGTTGTCGTTGGCGAGCACCAGCTCGTGCGCGGCGGCCAGCGCCGCCACCTGGGCGGGCTCGGCGCCGAGCACCGCGAGCATGCCTTCCTCGGCGCCCGCGCAGGCGCCGTCCATCAGCTCGCCGCGGCGCACCGCCAGGCGCAGGCCGTCGGGGGGTGCGAGCGCGCCGGCCGCGACGAGCGCGCTCAGCTCGCCGAGCGAGTGCCCGGCGAGCGCCGCCGGTCGCAGCCAGGCGGGCCGCTCGTGCCAGCCGGCGACGCTCGCGCAGAAGATCGCCGGCTGCGCGAAGCGCGTGCTCTCGCCGGCGCGCGCGAACGCGTCCTCGCCGACGAGCTCGTCGCACAGCGCGAGCAGCTCGGGCAGCACGCGCTCGACGTGCTCGCGACGCGCGCCGGTGTGGCTTCCCTGGCCCGGAAAGAGGCCTGCGATTACGCCTGTGGACACCTGCCAGACAGTTCGCCGAACGCGCACGGCGAATACGCGAGACGCGGCGCCAACCGCCCAAATGGGGGGTGCGCGCCGCGCGCCGGGGGGTACGCGCGGCGGGCCGGCTTCAGCGGTGCAGCCCCAACCGCTGCGCCCGCTGCACGGCCTCCGCTCTGTTGCGCGCCCCAAGCTTGCGATACAGCGTGCTCGTGTGCTCCTTGACGGTGTGCGGCGAGAGGAACAGCGCGGCGGCGATCTCGCGGTTGGTGGCGCCGCCGGCGATCAGCTCGAGGATTTCGCCCTCGCGCTCGGTCAGCGTGGGGGCGTCGCGGCCGGTGTCCCTGAAGACCTCCTGGCCGTCGCCGACCATGCGCACGAGCTTGGCGATCTCCGGCGCCGGCCAGTCCTTGGAGATGAAGCCGGCGGCGCCGGCGGCGCGCGCCGCGCGCGGGGATATGCCGCCTGCGCCGGACATCAGCAGCACGCGCGGGGCGGGCGCCTCGGCGCGCAGGCGCTCGCAGATCTCGGGCCCGGACTCGCTGCCGAGGAACAGGTCGACGAGCGCCACGTGGGGCTCGTAGCGGCGACACACGGCCACCGCCTCGGCGCCGGTGCGGGCGCTCAGGCAGCGCTCCACCCACGGCAGCTGGCCGAGCATCAGCCGAAAGCCCCAGTGCACGACGTCGTGGTCGTCGACGACCAGCACGCGCAGGCGCTTGGGCTCGGCGCCCGCCGCCACGGGCGCCGCCGCCGCGCTCACTGGCCCGTCGGCACGACCAGGCGCACCTGCCACGTGCCGCCCCCCGATTCGCCGTACTCGAGCACGCCGTCGTGCTGGAGCGCCTCGAGCGTCGCCAGGCGCAGGCCGACGCCGCCGCGGCGCCGGCCGCGGGCGTCCGCCGCCTCCTGGCCCTGGCGCGGCGGCACGCCGTCGTTGCGCACCTCGAGCACGAGCGTCGCCTGCTCGCAGCGCACGGCCACCTCGACGCGGCTCGCGCGCGCGTGCTTGTGCGCGTTGCGCACGGCCTCGACGAGGATCGACTGGGCGAGCGCCTCGAGCGCCCCCGGCACGTCGGCGGCGCTGCCCTCGAGCGCGATCTCCAGGTCCGGGTACAGCGCGCGCACGCGTTCGAGTTCTTCGGCGAAGGTCACCGAGGTCGGCCGCGCGCCGACTCCGAGCGGGCGGCTCAGCGCCGTGCGCAGGTCGGCCAGCGCCGTCTGCACCTCCGTCGCGCAGCGCCGCTGGCTGTCGGCGTCGAGCAGCTCCTCGCGCGAGAGCGCCAGCGAGATGCCGAACAGGCGCTGCACGACGCCCTCGTGGATCTCGCGCGCGAGGTCGATGCGCTGTTGCAGCTGGCGGCTGCGCTCGTCGTAGGCGGTCACCTCGCGCGCCACCGAGGCCATCGCGATCGCCTTGCCGAACGTCCACAGCAGCTGGCGCTCGTCCTCGTCCATGTCGGCGAGGCCCGGTTCGCGCTCGGACAGCACGACGCCCACGTAGCGGCCCGCGGCGGCCATCGGCGTGCACACGATGCGCACCCCGTCGAGCAGCTCGCGCACCGGCTCGGGCACCTTGAAGTCCTGGGCGCCCAGCACTTCGAGCACGCGGTCCTCGGCGAGCGCCTGGCGGGCGATCGGCACCGAGTCGACCGTCACGAACAGCTCGGCGAAGTGCTCGAGCTCGATCCCGTGGGCGCCGACGGCGCGCACGCGCCGGCGGGCGCTGTCGTAGCGCACGAGCACGGCGCGCTTCATCGAGGCCAGCCGGCAGATCGCCTCGCACAGGCTGCTGAAGAAGGCGTCGGGCGCCGAGCCCTCGCCGACGCCCGAGAGCAGGTCGGACATCGCCTCGAGCACCTCGATGTGGCCCGCCCGCACGCGCGCGTCGGCCGCGGGAGGCCGACCGGGTTCGGCCTCGCCGGCGCGCGTCGAGCTGACCGAGGCCGTGCCGGGCATGCCCCCAGAATCCCACAACGGGGTTGACACGGGCGCCTGGTGTATGTCAATCCCCCCAAACGGGGGATCGGCGGGCGCGCAGCGCGGCTTGCAGCGCGAGGTTTCGCCGGGTGGGGCGGCGAAGCCTCTTCGGTACTTCTTAGCCCGCCGTCTTCGCAACTTCTTCGGGTGCCGGCGTGTCCACGACCTAGGATTGCGGCACCCCACGGGCATCCGCGCAGGAGGCAACCCCATGCTTCGCGACAACCGCACATGCCGCTGCGCAGCACGCTGATCCTCAGCGCCGTGGTCGTGGTCCTCGCGAGCGCGGGCACGCTCGCGCTGGCCTCGAAGCGGATCGCCGCCGAGCAGGCCTCGTTCCAGGCCGGCGCGTCGGGCGGGCCGCGGTGCGTCCCCCAGACGCTCAACCGCAGCGCCGCGCTGCCCGGCACGGGCCTGTCGGTCTCGCCGCTGCCCGACAGCTACGACGCCTCGGCCGCCACCCAGATCAGCCTGCTGGGACAGCCCGCCAGCGCGATCGGCGCCGTGCACGTCAGCGGCTCGCGCACGGGCAGCCATCCCGGCAAGCTGCTCGCCTACTCCCAGGGCGACGGCGCGAGCTTCGTGCCGAGCATGCCCTTCGCCCAGGGCGAGACGGTGACGGTGCGCGGCACGGTCACCGTCGCCGGCCACGCGCAGCCGTTCGCCTACCGCTTCACCGTCGCATACCAGAGCCCGATCGACTACTCGGCCTCGGCCACGCCGCACGTGCCCCACGACTACAACGAGATGCAGCACTTCCACACGCGCCCGGAACTGGAGGCGCCGGCGCTCGTGGTGACCAAGCGCACCTCGGGCGAGAGCGGGGGCGACATCTTCGCGGCGCCCTACGCGGGCCCCGGGCCGAGCGGGCCGATGATCTTCGAAGAAGACGGCGCGCTGGTGTGGTTCCACCCGCTGCCGCACGGCACCGAAGCGACCGACCTGCAGGTGCAGGAACTCGGCGGCCAGCCGGTGCTCACGTGGTGGCAGGGACGGATCCCGCCCCAGGGCTTCGGGCAGGGCGAAGAGATCGTCGACAACGACGCCTACCAGGAGATCGGCCACGTGCGCGCCGGCAACGGCTACCTGGCCGACCTGCACGAATTCCACATCACGCCGCAGGGCACGGCCGTGCTGACGGTGTTCGACCCGATCGACTGCGACCTCTCGGCGGTCGGCGGTCCCAGCCGCTCGGCCGTGACCGACTCGAGCTTCCAGGAAATCGACATCAAGACCGGGCTCGTGCGGCGCGAATGGAACAGCCTCGACCACGTCGCCCTGGACGAATCGTACAGCTCGCCCGCGGGCGCCAGCAGCGAATGGCCGTTCGACTTCTTCCATCTGAACTCGATCGACCAGCTGGCCGACGGGCGCACGCTGATCTCGGCGCGCAACACCTCGGCGCTGTACGAACTGGACACGGCCAGCGGGCAGGTGCTCTCGCACATCGGCGGGCGCCACTCGACGGTGAAGCTCGCCCGCGGCGCCGCGACCGCCTACCAGCACGACGCCAAGGTCCTCGCCAACGGCGAGATCAGCGTGTTCGACAACGGCGGCGTGCCGAAGGTGCACTCGCAGTCGCGCGGCCTCGTGCTGGCGATCGACGCGAAGACGGACACCGACAGCGTGATCGCCGAATACGACCACGGCGCGCCGCCGCTCTTGGCGGGCAGCCAGGGTGACGTGCAGACGCTCGAAGACGGCAACGTGTTCATCGGCTGGGGCGCCGAGCCCTACTTCTCGGAATACAGCGCCGGCGGCGAGCTGCTCTACGACGTGCACATGCACGGCAGCTACCAGTCCTACCGCGGCTTCCGCTTCCCGTGGACGGGCGCGCCGGCCGAACCGCCGGCGGTCGCGGCCGCCCGCGCGGGCGGCGGCACGGACGTGTACGCGAGCTGGGACGGGGACACGCGCACCGCCACCTGGCAGGTGCTCGCGGGGCCCTCGCCGAGCCAGCTGGCCGCCGTCGCGAGCGCTCCGCGCGGCGACTTCGAGACGACGATCGCGACGCCCGCCGCCGAGTCCTACGTGGCCGTCCAGGCGCTGGATTCGGCGGGCGAAGTGATCGGCACGTCGCGCACCATCCCTGGTTGACAGTCGTCTGCGCCCGGCTCGCGGACAATCCGCGACATGGATCTCGATTCACCGCTCTGCGATGGGGATTCGGCACGGACACGGCGTTTGGGACATGTATGTATATTAGTCTCAATAGCGCTGTTGATATGTGCGCACTGTTTGATAGTCTCGACTTTCCTGTAGTCAAGTGGAGGGTTGCTCCGAATGGCAGCTCGAAATGTCAGACATCTGCAACGGAGCGGCCACGGAACGGCGACGCAGGCACCCGGGGGCGGGGGCCAGCGCAAGGGGAAGGGCCCGCGCGGCCACGCCGAGCGCTACCAGCCGCTGCCCACCGGCAGTCACGGCCTGGACCCCGAGCTCGTCAAGCGCGACCAGCGCAGCCGCCTGCAGAGCGCGCTGATCGAGCTGATCGCTGACAAGGGCTACCCGGGCGTGCGCATCGTCGACCTCGCCAAGCTCGCCCACGTCTCGCAGCCGACGTTCTACACGCTCTTCGCCGACAAGGAAGACCTGTTCCTGAGCACCTACGACGAGATCACCGAGCGCACCGGGCGCACGATCGTCAAGGCCTACGTCGGCGACGCCCCGCACGAGCAGCGCATGGTCGCGGCGATGCGCGCCTGGGCGCAGCTGGCCGCCGGCGAGCCGCAGGAGACCTCGCTGCTGGTGCTCGGGGCCTTCGGAGCCGGGCCCAAGGCGCTCGAGCGTCGCCGCAGCATCCTCGCCGAGCTCGAGCGCAGGATCCACGCCGGGCGCTCCTCGATCGACCGCAACGCCAGCCAGGTTCCGGGCGACTTCATCGTCAAGGCGATCATCGGCGGCATCCGCGAGGTCACCGCGACGCGCCTGCGCGAGGGTCGCGCTGACGAGCTGCCGGAGCTGGCGGACGAGCTCACGGCCTGGGCGTCGTGCTACCCGCGGCGCCTGCCGGCCGAGCTGCAGGCTCCGCCGGCGCGACCGCCGCAGGTCGACGGCGGTCGCGTGCCCGAGCCCTCCGAGCGCGCCCGGCGCGCCGAGGGGCGGCTGCCGAGCGGCCGCAGCGACCTGCCGCGCCAGTTCATCGTCAAAAGCCAGAGCGAGCGGATCGTCGACGCCACCGCCGCGATCGTCGCCGAAAAAGGGCTCGCGGCGCTGACCGTGCCGGAGATCGCGCGGCGCGCGAACGTCTCGCACCAGACCTTCTACAACATCTACTCCTCCAAGCACGAGGCGTTCCTGGGGGCGCAGAAGGTGGGCATGCACCAGGCGCTCGTGATCGCCGTCGAGGCCTACCAGGCCCACGGCGAGGACTGGCCGCGCGCGGCCCGCGCGGGCCTGGGCGCGCTGATCGAGTTCCTCGCCTCCGAGCCCGCGCACGCGCACCTCAGCCTCGTCGACACGTTCGCGGCGTGCCCGCAGGCGCTGGAGATCCGCGGCGCGACGCTGCGGGCGTTCGCCGCCTACTTCGGCCCGGCATACGCGCTCGCGGACGGCAAGCTCGAGGTGCCGGCGATCGCCGCCGAGGCGATCGCGGGCGGCATCTGGCAGGTGCTACACCACTACGTCGAGAACGACTGCCTCGACGAGCTGCCCGGCGCGATCCCGCAGCTGACCTACTTCGCGCTCACGCCGTTCCTCGGGCCCGAGCGGGCGCTGGCCTACTCGCTGCCCGAGAGCGCGTAGGCCGTCCGGCCTTCGCGCGTGGTGCGCGCGATGCGGCCCGCGTCGAGCAGCCGCCGGGCGCCCGCGCGGATCTCCCGTCCCGACATCGCCGTGACGATGCCGAGCTCGCCGACGGTGTGCGAGCCGTGCTCGAGCGCGGCCACGATCGCCTTCTCGGCGACGGCGGCGTCCTCGACCGCGCCATCCTCCGGCCCGGCGCCGGGCGCTCCCGCCGGCCGGGCCGGGGCGGGCGGCGGCTGGCGGGCGCCGGCACGTGGCTGGCTCGGCCGCGCCGGCGGCCTGGCGGGCGCCGCGCCCGGGCCGCCGCGCTCGAGCGCCCGCGCGGCCTCCAGCAGCCGCTCGTACTCCTCGGCCGCGGGCCGCAGCCCCTCCATGCGCTCGGCGATTTCGCCGTGCACGCGGTCGAGCAGATCAGCTGCCATGGGGCGCCCTCGGATCGATCATGGCGCTCAACTTAGCGTCTACAGAGCGTGGTTCGTGCCGTCCCCGGAGCCGCCCGGCGGGCGGGCGGGCGCGCTCAACGGGCCACGCGCAGGTAGGCCAGCACCGCCAGCACGCGCCGGTGGTCGTCGTCGCAGGCCGGCAGCTCGAGCTTGGCGAAGATGTTGGTGATGTGCTTCTCGACGGCGCCCGGGGTGACGACCAGGCTCTCGGCGATGGCGGTGTTCGAGCGGCCCTCGGCCATCAGCGCGAGCACGTCGCGCTCGCGCGCGGTCAGGCCCCACCGGGCCTCGCCGGCGCCGTCGCGAAGCGTCAGCAGCTCGGCGACGACCTGGCGGTCGATCACGGTGCCGCCCGCCGCCACGCTGTGCAGCGCGTCGATGAACGCCTTGACGTCGCCGACGCGCTCCTTGAGCAGGTAGCCGATGCCAGCGCTGTCCTCGCCGATCAGCTCGCTCGCGTAGGCGGTCTCGACGTACTGGGAGAGCACGAGCACGCCCAGCGCGGGCTGGCGCCGGCGCGCCTCGATCGCCGCGAGCAGGCCCTCGTCGGAGTAGCTGGGCGGCAGGCGCACGTCGACGATCGCCAGATCGGGTTCGTGCCCGGCGAGCGCGCGCAGCAGCGCGGGGCCGTCCTGCACCTGCGCGACGACCTCGATGTCGTTCTCGCGCAGCAGCGCCACGAGGCCCTCCCGCAGCAGCGCCAGGTCCTCGGCGATCACTACCCGCACGGCAGCCTCGCCTCGAGCACCGTGCCGGCGCCCGCAGCGCTGTGCACGCGCAGGCTGCCGTCGAGCGCCTCCACCCGCGCGCGCAGGCCGGCGAGCCCCGAGCCGTGCGGGTCGGCGCCGCCGCGGCCGTCGTCGCCGACCTTCACGGCGAGCGCGCCGTGCTCGTCGCTGACCGCGACCCAGCTGTGCTGCGCGGCGGCGTGCTTGGCGGTGTTCGTGAGCGCCTCGGCGATCACGAAGTAGGCGGCGCTCTCGACGGCCGGCGCGAGACCGCGGCGGATGTCCGCTTCGATCGCGGTGCCGAGGCCGTAGCGGGCGGCGAGCGATTCGACGGCCGCCACCAGGCCGCGGTCGGCCAGCAGCGGCGGCACGAGCCCGCGCGCGAGGTCTCGCAGCTCGGCGATCGCGAGGTGCGCCTCGCGCTGCGCGTCGAGGATCAGGCCGCGCAGCTCGGGCTGGTCCAGGACGCGCATCTCGGCGCGGCCGAGCTGCAGCGTGAGCGCCACCAGCCGCGCCTGCGCGCCGTCGTGCAGGTCGCGCTCGATCCGCCGCAGCTCGGCGGCCTGCGCGACGACCGCCTGGCTGCGGGTGCGCGTGAGCATGTCGATGCGCGCCCGCAGCGCCCGCCGGCCGCGGGCGACGAGCAGCCGGTCGTGCAGGGCGATCAGCGAGTAGGCGCTGCCCGCGGTCCCGAGACCGAGCAGCGCCCACGCCGGCCAGAAGCTCCGGTCCTGCGCGAGCAGGTAGGTGAGCAGCCAGGTGCACACGAGGATCGTGGCCGCGACGACGACGAGCGTCCACACGCAGGCCACGCGCCGCAGCGCCCCGGGCGGGCGCCGCCAGGCCCAGCCGGCGCCGAGGTCCACGAGCACGAGCACGCCGAGGCCGAGCCACGCCCAGGCGGGCCAGAAGTAGCCCTGGCCCGCGAGCAGCCAGATGCCGGCGAGCAGGCAGGCGGTCAGGAACGCCAGGCGGCGCACGAGCGAGCGCGCGTATTCGCCGATCGACAGGCCCGCCGCGAGCACCGGCATCCAGCGCCGGCGCACGGCGCCGGGCGCCAGCGTGAGGTCGATCGAGGCATCGGCGCGCTCGGCCACGGAGTGAATCGTCTCACGGAAGGCTGACCACGGTGCATGCACCGTGGTCGGGGTCGGCGCCTGCGCCGACCCCACGGGCGCGCGCATGCGCGCTCCCGCCCCCCCCCGCCTGCGCGGGTGGGAACGGCAACGCTTCAGAGCGCCTTGGCAGCGAGCCGGCGCTCGCCGACGCGCTGCACGTCCCACACGAGGCCGAGGCGCTCGAGGCCGCGGATCACCAGGCCGGAGATGTCGAGCTCGGCGCGGCCCATGCCGTGGAAGGCCGAGGTGGGGAAGGCGTGGTGGTTGTTGTGCCACGCCTCGCCGAGCGAGAACGGCGCGAGCCACACCAGGTTGCGCGAGTGGTCCTCGGTGTCGAAGCGCCGCCGGCCGAAGAAGTGGCACAGCGAGTTAATGCTGTAGGTCACATGGTGGAGCAGGAGGATGCGCACGGCGCCGCCCCAGAGCATGCCCTCCAGGCCCGCCGAGACGGTGCCGCCGACGAGGCAGCCGAGCGCGAAGGGGATCAGCAGGCCGGCCAGCGACCACAGCAGGAAGGTGCGGTCCACGAAGTTGACGACCGGGTCGGCGAGCAGGTCGGGGGCGAAGCGCTCGCGCGAGCCGCGCTGGGTGTGGTCGAACAGCCAGCCTACGTGCGCGTGCAGGAGGCCGCGCAGCGCCCCGCGCCAGCCGCCGCCGTGGTCGACGTGCGGGCTGTGGGGGTCGCCGAAGCGGTCCGAGTAGGCGTGGTGCTTGCGGTGGTCGGCGACCCACGAGATCACCGGCCCCTCGATCGCCATCGTGCCGAGCACCGTCAGCACCGCGCGCAGCGCCGGCGAGGTCTTGAAGCTGCGGTGCGTGAGCAGCCGGTGGAAGCCGACCGTCACCCCGAGGCCGATCGGCACGTACATGACGAGGAAGATCACGATGTCGCGCATGCGCAGCTCGTGGTTCCACATCTGCCAGCCCGCGAGCACGAGCAGCAGCGGCGGCGCCGCCGTGATCAGCCCGGTGATCGCGCGATCGACGTTCTCGAGCACCGGCGCCTGGATCTCCTCCGGTGTCGGGCCCTGGTGCGGCGCGCGGTCGCGCGGCTCCCCCGCCGCGCGCTCGCCGGTTGGCGCGGCAGCGCTCATGCAGCGACGATTATGAGGCCGCGCCAGGCGCCAATCGATGCGGGGGGCTACCGGCCGCGATGGGGCGGACCCCCGATCTCGGTGGTGGGGCTAGCCCCAGCAAGTCATAAAGGCGGCCTAAGCGGGGCGAACCTCGAGCACGACCTTGCCGGTCGCGCGGCGCTCGTCGAGCGCCTTCAGCGCGTCGGCGGCGCGCTCGAAGGGGAAGCGCTCGCCGACGATCGGCGCGACGAAGCCATCCTCGATCATCTTGCTCACCGCGGCCCCGATCTCGCGGTTGAGCCGCGGCTTGCCCATCACGTAGGCGCCCCAGCCGGCGCCGATCACCTCGGTGTTCTTCAGCAGCAGCCGGTTGACGCGCACCTCGGGGATCGAGCCGCCGGTGAAGCCGACGACGACCACGCGGCCGCCCTCGCGCAGGCAGCGCAGGCTGTCGGTGAAGCGATCGCCGCCGACCGGGTCGAGCACCATGTCGACGCCGCCGCCCGAGCGCTCGAGCACCTCGTCCTTCCAGCCCTCGCCGAGCAGCAGCGTCTCGTCGGCGCCCGCCCGCTCGGCGGTCGCGCGCTTGGCCTCGGTGGAGACGAGCGCGATCGTCTTGGCGCCGAGCGCGCGGGCGACCTGCAGCGAGGCCGTGCCCACGCCGCCCGCGGCGCCGTGCACGAGCACCGTCTCGCCCTCCTTCAGGCGCCCGCGCAGCAGCAGCGCGAAGTAGGCGGTGTGGTAGTTGAGGATCAGCCCGGCGCCCTGCGCGAAGTCGAGCTTGTCCGACAGCGCCAGCGCGAAGAACTCGGGCGCGACGGCCGTCTCGGCGAAGCCGCCGAGCGCGCAGAAGGCGGCCACGCGGTCGCCCGGCTTCACCTGCGCGCCCGCCGGCGCGCTCAGCACGACGCCCGCGACCTCGCTGCCGGGGACGAACGGCAGCGGCGGTTTGAGCTGGTACTGGCCGCGCGTCTGCAACAGCTCGGGGAACGACACGCCGGCGGCGTGCACCTCGACGAGCACGCCCGCGCCCGGCGTGAGCGGGTGCGCGGCCTCCGGCTCGGGCAGCTCGACGTAGGCCAGCGCGCTGTCGGGGCCGGACTCCTCTGTGATCTGGATCGCTCTCATGTACGGCAGTATCTCCGAAGGGCGCCGGCCCGGTCGCCAGGGTCGGCGCGGCGGGGGGCGCGCCGTCAGCGTCCGGGCGCACCGGCGACATGCCCGCGTTCGCACGCCGCGCGGTCACAGCTCGCGCGCTGCTGGCACATTGAACGGTGATGGCCGATCCGGCGGACTTCGACGAGCTGTATCGCAGGGAGGGCGAGGGCGTGCTCGTGTTCTTCGCCAGGCGCACGCTGGACGCCGAGATCGCGCTCGACCTGACGGCCGAGACCTTCGCGCACGCCTACATCGGCTGGCGGCGCCTGCGCGGCGATTCGCGCGAGGAGCGCCAGGCGTGGCTCTACACGATCGCCCGCCGGCGCCTCTCGCGCTACCTGCGGCGCGGGCGCGTCGAGCGCGACGGCATCAGGCGCCTGGGGATCCAGGTGCCGCGCGCGCACGAGGACGACCTGGCGCTGATCGAGCAGCGCGCCGGCCTGGCCCAGCTGCGCGCGCTGCTGCGGGTCGAGCTCGAGCGGCTCAGCGACGAGCAGCGGCGCGCGCTGCAACTGCGGATCGTCGAGGAGCAGCCGTACGAGGACGTCGCCAGGCACCTCGGCATCTCCCAGACGGCGGCCAGGGCGCGCGTGTCGCGCGCCCTGCGCGCGCTCGGACACGCGCTGGAGCCGGAGCTGGCCGCGCAGGCGGCGCTCGCGAGCCCCGCCTGCCGGCGGCCGGAGGTCGGCCGATGAACGAGCAGCGGCCGCGGGTGCTCGAGGAGCTGGGCGAGCGCTTCCGCGAGCTCGCCGCGCCTCCGGGCAGGGGAGGCGCGCGGATGCGCGCCTCCGAAGGCCCGCGCGTGCTCGCGCTCGCCGCGCTGATCGTGCTCGCGCTCGCCGGCGTGGCGACGGCCGCGATCCTGATCACGCGCGGCGCGCCGCTGCCGGCGGTGCCCGCCGTGGACCTGCGCGAGAGCGGCGTGCCGCTGCCCGGCAGCGCGCGCCTGGCGGGCCTGGACGTGCCCGACCCGGACCCGGCGGCGCCGCCGTGGGACATGCGCATCTCGCGCACCGCCGACGGCGAGACGTGCACGGCGGTCGGCCAGGTGCTCGACGGGCAGTTCGGGATCGTCGGCCTCGACCACGTGTTCCGGGCGCTGCCGCTCGGCAGCGTCGACGCCTGCGGCGTGGCGGCGCAGGCCGGCCCCGTGCTGGCCGGCGCGCGCGTGTTCGTCGGCGGCCTGGGCAGCGAAGCGCGCACGGTCGTCAACGGCCTCGCCGGGCCCGGCGCCCGCGCCGTGACCGCCTACGGGCCCGAAGGCGCGAGCCGCCTGCGCCTGGGCGCGGACGGCAGCTTCGTCGCGGTCTACCGCGGCTACGTCGAAGAAGTGCGGCCGAAGCTCGTCGTGACGCTGGCCGACGGGCGCGCCCGCACGATCTCCTTCGTCGCCTCCTCCGCCTACGAAGTCGCCGACCCGCAGGGCGGCTCGCCGTGGCAGGTCAGCGGCGAAGCCGACGTCGAACCGGGCGCCTTCCCCGACGAGGACTGCGCGCAGGCCAGCGAGCAGCCCGGCCGCGACGACCCCGGCCGCCTGAACGCCCCGCTCACGCCGCAGGTTTGCGGGCGCCTGGGCAGCCAGCCGCTGTTCGTGCTGATGCGCCGCTTCGTGCCCGGCAGCGGCGAACACACGGGCTTCCCGTGGAACAACAACCCCACCCGCACGCTCGTCTACGGCGCCGCCGCGCCGCGCGTGGCCTCGCTCACGCTCTCCGGCGCCGGGCCGGCGCGGGCGCTCGCGATCAACCGCCGCGGCGGCGTCTTCCTGGCGGTGCTCGACGGCCACGTGGACCCGCGCTCGCTGACGCTCACCGCGCACCTGCGCGACGGTCAGAGCGTCTCCTACACGCGCTCGACGGCCCTCTACGAAGCCAGGCGCAACCGGCCGCTGGCCGAACAGCCGGTGCCCCCCTACGGCGAACCGCTGCCGCCCGCCAAGGCCGCGCCGCCGCCGTTCGAGCTGCCGATCTCCTCGACCGTGCGCGAGACGCTGCGCGCCCGCGATCCCGCGGGCGGCCCCGAGTGGGTGCTGCGCAGCTGGCAGGGCAAGCCCAACCCGAAGGCCAGCTTCGGCGGCGGCAGCCCGAGGCGCTTCCTGTGCATACAGGTCGGCGTGCGCGAGGGCGGCAGGCTCGTCCAGGAGCTCCCCGGCGGGGCGTCAAAGCCGCTGCGTGTGGGCGGCGAAGGGACCGACGCCCAGGTCGGCGGCTGCAACGGGATCGCGGAACTCGCGCGGCGCGGGCCGGTGGTCCAGGTGCAGAGCTACACCGAACACCCCGAAGCGGGCGAACCGCAGCCCACGCGCACGGTGGTCGCCGGCACGCTGCCGCCCGGCGCGAGCGATCCGCTGCTGATCGGCGCGGGACGCCCGCGGCCGCTGCGCAGCGACGCGAACCACGCCTTCCTGGCGGTGCTCCCGGGGCGCTACTGGGACGCCCCGCTGCGCGTCTCGGTGGTGCGCGACGGGCGCCGGCACACGCCGAGCGCCGCCTCGACGCTGCCGCTGCCGCGGCGGCTGCTCGAACCGCAGGCGCGCACCCCGAACCCCGACGGCGGCGCCCCCTGGGGCGTGGCCGCGAGCCCGAAGGGCACGGTCTCCTACGGGCGCGTGATCGACGGCCAACTCGGCTACGTCTCAGAACGCGAAGGCTTCCTGAACTTCGGCTCGACCGGCTTCGGCGGCCCCGGCGCCTGCCTGATCGGCTCCAACGCGCACGTCTGCCATGTGCTGCCGCGCGGCCACCGCCAGGCCGTCGAATTCAACGTCCAGAGCGACAGCGAAGCGGGGCTGTTCGGCCCCGCGCCGCCGCTCTCGCGCGCCCAGATCGAGCGGCGCACGTTGCCCGGGCTGACTCTGATCACCGGGCGCGCCGACCCGCAGGTCGCCGCGATCACGCTGATCACGCCGCGCGACGTGCGCACGCTGCGCCCCGCCGGCCCCGAGCACGTGTTCATCGTCGCCTACGACGGCCAGTTCTTCGGCGGGCGCATCAGCGCGCGCATCCTGCTGCGCGACGGCCGCACGCTCACAGAACCCGTCTTCGACTTCGGCAGCGGCGAAGAGCTCCCCGGTCCGCGCATCACCCTGGCGGGCCAGCTCGCCATGTTCCGCCGCCTGCTCGCCGCGCAGCGCGCGCACAAGCCCGGCGCGAGGCCCCCGCGGGGCAGCCCGCGCGAGGAACTGCTCCCGCGCATCCGCGCGATCGAAGGGCGCATCGCCTACGAACGCGCGCACCCGGGGCTGCTGCCGGGGCCGTAGTCGGCCCGGGTGCGTCATCCACGAAATGTGTTCGGTGCAATTGCCCTCGCCTGAGCCGCACACTTAGGAGGCTCGCGCTCACACCCGGCGCTGGATCTGCCGCTCAACGAGCGCCTGGCTCGCGGCGAGCCGGTGTACACACGTCTGCCGCGCGGCGGCGTCCGGCGCGCGCTCGAAGCGCTGCGCGACGCGGCGATCATCGAGAGCAGAGGACGTGGCGACTGGCGGTTCTCGAACCCGCTTCTGCGCCGCTACCTCGCGCAGATCGGCCCGTTCTCCTAGCGGAGCGGTCCCGCGCGCCCGGCCACACGCCCTGCACGCCAGCTGGCGCATGATGCGCCAATTTCGGCGCATCGCCTTAGACAGGGCCCCCGGCGCGCCGCTCCCCCGACGCGCCGGGCATGCCCCAGCCTGAGCCCCTCCTCGGCCCCTACGGCACCGACACCCCGCTGGCCGGCGGCGCGGGCTGCGCCTTGGTGTACGGCGTGATCGGCGAGCCGGCCGTCGGTTCGGTCACGAGCGGCCCGCCGAACAGCACGATCTTGCCGCCCCGCACCTGGCCCATCTCCACGCCGGCGTAGCCGCCGTGCTCGGTCTTGGAGTAGCGGTAGGGCACGAGGCCCGGGCCTTCCAGCTGCGCGCCTTTTTCGTTGACCGCGTCGATCAGGCCTTCGCGGGTGAGGTTCTTGCCCGCCAGCTGGAGCGCCTGCACGAGCGTGTAGGCGTTGGCCATGCCATAGACGACGTTGTTGTCGAACGGCGCGCTCGCGTCGTATTCGCCGTGGATCTTCTTGAACAGCGCGATCCACGGGTTCGACGGTTCTTCGGCCACCGGCAGGTAGCCGTCGGTGATCGCCCCTTCGATCAGTTCGGTGCCCGCCTTGCCTTTGGAGAACGTCTTCAGCAGGCCGCCGACGGTCGTCGGGTCGATGCCGACGTCGGAGACCACCAGCTGCGGTTTGTAGCCGAGCGTGAACGAGGACAGCTGGCCGAGCGCCGTGTAGATCGGCACGGTGAAGTCAACCAGCACTTCCGCGCCCGCCGCCTTGATCGCGGAGATCTGCGGCGCGACGTTGGTGGTGCCCGGCTGGTAGGGCTGGGCGGAGACGATCTGGCTCTTTTCGACCTCGTCTTCGATGCCCGTCAGGCCGCCTTTGCCGAAGTCGTCGTCCTGGTAGAAGACGCCGACCTTCTTGCCGGCGAAGTGCTGCTTGATGTACTGGCCGAGGATCTTGCCCTCGATCGTGTAGTTGGGCTGCCAGCCGTAGGTCCACGGCTGCGTCGAGCCGCTGTCCCAGCACGGACAGCCGGAGGCGACGAACATGTCGGGGACTTTGGAGCTGTTGAGGAAGCCCACGACCTTCGTGTGCGTGGGCGTGCCGAGACCCTCGAAGATCCCGAAGACGTTGTCCTTGAGCACCAGTTCGTGCACGACGCTGACGGTCTGCGTCGGGTTGTATTCGTCGTTCTTGATGACCAGGTGGATCTTGCGTCCGTAGACGCCGCCCTTGGCGTTGATGTAGTCGAAGAACGCCTGCGAGGCGGGCGCGATCTCGCTGTAGCCCGGCGCCGCCGGGCCGGTCTGCGGCTGGTGGGTGCCGAACGTGATGCTCGTCGCCGTCACCCCCGGCGCGTTGCTGGTGCTGCTGCTCGAGCCGCAGCCGGCGATGACCAGCGCCACCGCCAGGGCGCAGCAGACGGTCCCCACCGCCCGGACTCTTTTGACACGTGCACTCATGGCTTGCTCCTCCTGATCCCTGTGTTGATGTGTGAAGCTCTTGTCAACCCTATGCCCGCCGGGCTTCGACGCGCGAGCGCGGCGATCCTGCGCAGCGCCCCCTGGATCCCGCTCGGCCACGCGAGCATCGCGCCGATCAGCACGACGCCGTAGATCGCCAGCGGCAGGTTCGCCGAGACCTGGTTGGACAGCGAGAACGAGTGCGCGAGGTCGTCGGTCCAGCCGGGCAGCAGCACGAGCACGACCGCGCCCCAGATCGCGCCCAGCTGCGAGCCCAGGCCGCCGAGCACGATCGCCGTCAGCAGCGACAGCGACAGCGTCAGCTGGAAGGCGCCGGGCGCGGCCAGCTGCAGGACGACCGCGAGCATGCCCCCGCCGAGCCCCGCGCAGGCGGCGCTGACGACGAACGCGAGCGTCTGCACGCGCCCGACGTGCATGCCGCACAGCGAGGCCGCGATCTCGTCGTCGCGCACCGCGCGAAACGAGCGCCCGACGCCGCTGCGCACGAGGTTGTTCATCGCGAACACGACGACCAGCGCGCCGATGCCCGCGATCCACGCCTCCCAGCGCTCCAGCGGGAAGCTCAGCCCCAGCCACGAGGGCACCGTCGGCGGGTTGATCTCCAGGCCGTTGGCGCCGCCGAACGTGCCCGAGTACTTTTCCGCGAGCGCCGGCAGGCCGACCGCGAACGCGAGCGTCGCGCCCGCCAGGTAGGGGCCGCGCAGGCGCGAGGCGGCCGCGCCGACGAGCACGCCGACGGCGGCGCTGATCGCCGTCGCCGCCGCGAGCGCCGGCACCAGCGCCCAGTGCTCGTTGCCGACGAGCAGCGCGACCGTGTAGGCGCCGACCGCCATCAGCGCGCCGTGCCCGAGCGAGATCTGGCCGCTCAGGCCGGTCAGCACGGTCAGCCCGGAGAGCACGATGAAGTAGTAGGAGCCGCTCGCCAGCTGCAGGTCGCGGTAGGGGCTGAGGCCCTCGCTGGCCAGGTACAGCACGACGCCCGCCAGCGCCACCAGCGCGAGCGAGCGCGCCAGCGTCGCCGCCGGCGGGCGCACGCGGCTCATACGCGCCGCTCCCTGGTCGTCGAGAACAGCCCGCCGGGGCGGATCATCAGCACCGCGACGAGCACCACGAGCGCCGCCAGCGTGACCAGCGAGGCGCCCTCGTAGCCGGAGACGTAGGAGAGCGCGAGGCCGAGCAGGATCCCGCCGACGACCGAGCCGGCCGGGCTGTCGAGGCCGCCGATCACCGCGGCGGTAAAGCCGAAGATGAGGATCGGGTCGAACTGGCTCGGGCCGACGAACACCGAGGGCGCGACCAGCACGCCGGCGAGCGAGCCGACGAACGCCGCGAGCGCCCAGCCGAGCGTGAACATGCGCCCCACGCGCACGCCCAGCATGCGCGCCACCTCGGGCGCGAGCGCGGCCGCGCGCATGCGCAGGCCGAGCGCCGTGTACCGGAAGAGGGCGGCCAGCCCGAGCGCCACCCCGACCACGACCAGCACGATGAACGTGTCGTCGGGCGCGAACAGCAGGTGCGTGCCGCCGACGTCGTAGCCGCGGATCGAGAAGGCCGGCGGGAACGAGCGGGGCGTGTTGCCCCAGATCATCCCCGCGATCGCTTCCAGCAGGATCAGCAGGCCGAGCGCGACGATCACCGCGTTCAGCGGCGGCCCGCCCTCGATCCTGCGGATCAGCACGCGCTCGACGATCGCCCCCAGCACCAGCCCGCTGGCCAGCGCGACCGCGAAGCCGAGCCAGTAGGAGCCGGTCGAGCCGATCACGTCGGAGGCGATGAAGGTCGTGATCATCAGCATCCCGCCCTGCGCGAAGTTGACGATCCGCGTCGCCCGCCAGATCATCACGAGCGCGAGCGCGACCGCCGAGTACACGGCCCCGGTCGAGATCCCGTTGAGCGTCAGGTCGACGAACCTCGTCATCTACAGCCCCAGGTAGGCCGCTCGCAGGCCCTCGTCGGCGGCCAGCGCCTGCGCGCTGTCCTGCGCGACCGTGCGCCCGACGCTCAGCACGACCCCGCGATCGGCGATCGAGAGCGCGCTGCGCGCGTTCTGCTCGACCAGCAGCACCGCCAGCCCGCGCTCGGCGGCCAGCCCGCGGATCGTCTCCATGATCTGGGCGCTCATCAGCGGCGCGAGCCCGAGCGAGGGCTCGTCGAGCAGCAGCACGCGCGGGCGGGCCATCAGCGCGCGGGCGATCGAGAGCATCTGGCGCTCGCCGCCGGAGAGCGCGCCCGCGTGCTGGGCGCGGCGCTCGCGCAGCGCCGGGAACAGCTCGTACATCTCCTGCGCCTCGCCGGCCTGGGCCTTGCGCCACAGGCCCCCCAGGCGCAGGTTCTCCTCGGTCGTCAGCTCGGTGATCACGCCGCGCCCCTCGGGCACCTGCGCGAGGCCCCGCCTGACCAGCTCCTCGACGGCCACCCCGAGGATCTCCCTGCCGGCCAGGCGCACGCGCCCGGAGCTCGCCGGCGTCAGCCCGCAGATCGTGCGCAGCAGCGAGGTCTTGCCGGCGCCGTTGGCGCCGAGCACGGCCGTGACGCTGCCCTCGTAGACCGACAGCGACACCCCGTCGACGGCACGCACCGGGCCGTAGTCGGTCGTCAGCTCCTCGATCTCCAGGGCGGCCTCGCTCATGCCGCGCTCGCCCCCGCCTCGCGTCCCAGGTAGGCCTCGAGCACGCGCGGGTCGCGCGCCACGCTCGCCGGCTCGCCCTCGGCGATCACGCGCCCGAAGTCCAGCACGACGACGCGGTCGCACGCCGACATCACCAGGTCGACGCGGTGCTCGACGAGCATCACCGCCATCGCGCCGCGCAGCGCGTGGATGCGCTCGCCGAGCTCGCGCACGTCCTCGGCGCCGAGGCCGCCGGCGGGCTCGTCGAGCAGCAGCAGCCGCGGCTCGCTGACCAGCGCCCGCGCGAGCGCGACGCGCTTCTGCACCGGGTATGGCAGCGTCCCGGGCATGCGCTGCGCCTCCTGCTCGCAGCCGAGCTCGCGCAGCGTCGTCAGGGCGCGCTCGCGCAGCGCCCGCTCGTCGCGATCCGAGCGCGGCAGCGCGAGCAGCGCGCTCGCCAGGCCCGCGCGGCGGAAGCGCTGCGCGCCGGCCATCACGTTCTCGAGCACGGTCAGCCCCGAGAACAGGCCGACGCCCTGCAGCGTGCGCGCGATGCCCATCCGCGCGAGCCGGTTGGTGCGGATCTTCGTGAGCGTCTGCCCCTGCCATTCGAGCGTGCCCGCGCTCGGCTGCACGAACCCACATATGACATTGAAGAACGTCGTCTTCCCGGCGCCGTTGGGCCCGATCACGCCCAGCACTTCGCCCGGCGCGACCGCGATCGAGACGTCCTCGAGCGCGGTGATCCCGCCGAAGCGGACCGTCAGGTCACGCGCCGCCAGCTCACCTCCCCGGTGAGGCCCTCCGCCCATGCCGCTAACGCTAGCGCCCCGGGCGGGCGTCTGAGTCAAACCTCGACTTAAGTCTCTTGATAGCGGGCCACGGTGAAGCCGATCAGCACCGGCACGTGCACCGCGAAGACGGCCAGCGCGAGCGTCAGCACGACCAGCGGGCCGCCGCTGGTGTGGTTGCGCAGGAACACGTACTCGATCATCCCGGCGATGATCGCGTAGGCCAGCAGCGCCCACCTGGCGATCTCGAAGAAGCGCCGCCAGGCGAAGTCCGGCACGCGCGCGAGCAGCGCCAGGTTGCCTGCGAGCAACGCGGCGGAGGCCGCCAGCAGCACGATCGCCGGGGCCAGCGAGACGTGGTCGGGCAGGTGCGCCGACAGGTAGATGCCGGCGGCGACGATCATCGCCAGCGAGGCCATGCCGAGCTGCGTCACCGGCGGCAGGCGCCGCTCGCCCTGCGGGGACGACGCGCTCATCCGGAGGAGATCTTGGTCATGATCACGAGCGTCGCGATCTGCATCACGCCGGTCGCGCCCGCCGTGTAGATGAAGCGTTTCATCAGCCGCTCGATCACCTCGGGTCGCGGCCGCGGCTTCTTCAGCTCGGCGAGCACGGCGATGTTCGCCGGCTCCAGCAAGCCCAGCGCGATCACCGCCATCACCCCCACGACGATGTAGCTCGCGACGATCCAACCGTGCAGGTAGTAGCTGCTCTGCACCGTCCCCAGGTGCGACGCCAGCTGCCAGCCGGCGGACAGCGTGACGATCACCGCGGTCGGCATGATCAGCACCATCTTCGGCATCAGCCGCGTGGTCACCGCGATGCGCGCGGGCACCGGCAGCGAGCCGAGGATCGGGCCGATCACGAAGCCGAGGAACAGGTCGATGATCGTCCAGGCGGCGCCGCCGACGACGTGCAGGAAGACCAACGGCCAGAGCTTGTTGGCGGCGATCGCCACGATCACCGCCACGAGGATCACGCCGACGATCGGGAGTCCGGCGCGCGGGACGATCTGGAAGTCGGGCCGCTCGAGCATGCCCGCGGGGGCCTGCTCGCCGGCCAGGCCCGGCCCCGCGATCCCCTCCCCCGGCGATACCGCATGTGCCATTCAGCGCAATCTAGTGCCCGGGCAGGCGGAATGTCAACGCCGCGGCTTCTCGTGGAGCACCGACGCCTCGGCCACGGCCGTGTACATGTTGGTCAGCTGATCGACGATCTCCTCCCTGGAGACCTCGACGTCGCCGTGGATCCAGTCGACCAGCACCTCCATCGAGGCGCCGATCATCGCGCGGGCGGTCAGCACGGGGTCCATCCGCAGCTTCACCCCGGCGCCCGCCAGCGACAGCGCGTTGCGCATCAGGATGTCGGCGATCGCGTGGCGGTTCTCGCGGCGCACCCGTTCCAGGCGCTCGCTCACGCCGACGACCTCGAGCACGATCACGCGCGCCTTGCGGCGGTCTTCGGTGAGCACCGCCCAGGAGGCGCGCAGGCCCTCGCGCGCCTGCTCCTCGACCGTGCCGGCGCCGGCGGTGGCCTGCACGATCGCGCTCGCCACCTCGGCCACCGCCGCCTGATAGACGTGGTAGAGCAGGTCCTCGCGGCTGCTGAAGGACTCGTAGAAGTAGCGCGAGTTCAAGCCCGCGGCGGCGCTGATCGCGCGAATCGAGCTGCCCGCGTAGCCGTCGCTGCCGAACAGCTCGAGGCCCGCCGCCAGCAGCCGCGCGCGCCGCTGCTCGCGGCGCTCCTCGACGCTCAGCCCCCGATAGCGGCGCGGGGCCGCCTCGACGGCCGGGGAGTTCGCGACAGACATCCGCCAACCACGATAGCCAGCCCCCCATCTGACATGAAGAAATGCCCTGTGTACAAACAGGTTACGCCGTGCTACATTCACGCCCGCCAAACAGGCGAGGGAGTGCTACAAATATCTTTTAGGAGAGGGGTTCGCAGTGTCTAGTCTCAGGGGAGTGGTGCGGGCAGTGCTCGCACTCACAGCAGCGCTGGCGCTGGTGGCCGCCGCGTCCGCCTCGGCCGCGCCCGTGGAAGGGCCGGCGGGCGAAGCGTTCTACAAGCCGCCCACCGAAACGCCGACCGGCAAGGCCGGCGAACTGATCCGCTACCGGCCGGCCACGATCGACCTCAAGGTCTCGCTGCCGGCGAACAAGGCGTGGACGGTGATGTACCAGTCGACCGCCCAGCGCGGCGAACCGGACTTCGTCACCGGCACCGTGATCGTGCCGAGCGCCAAGTGGACGGGCAAGGGCAACAGGCCCGTGGTCACGATCGGCATCGGCACCCAGGGCATCGCCCAGAAGTGCGCCCCGTCCAAGCAGGTGATCAGCGGCAGCGAGTACGCGGGCGCCGAAATCGTCGAGGCGCTGAAAGCCGGCTACGCGGTCGACCTGACCGACTACCAGGGCTACACGGCCGGCGCGATCCCGACCTACACGGCCGGACGCGCCGAGGGCACGGCCGTGCTCGACATCGTGCGCGCCGCGCGCGAACTGCCGGGCGCGGGCCTGTCCGAAAGCAACCCGACGTACGCCTGGGGCTACTCCCAGGGCGGCCAGGCGGTCGGCTGGGCCACGGAGATCCAGCCGAGCTACGCGCCCAACGTGAAGCTCTCCGGGGTGGCCGCGGGAGGCGTGCCGGCGAACCTCGCGGAATTCGGCGCGTTCAGCGGCCAGTCGGTGGGCTCGGGCCTGGCGATCATCTCCGCGATCGGCCTGCAGGCGGCGTATCCCGAAATCAAACTCGGCACGCTCACGGCGGCGGGTGAAAAGGCCGTCGCCGACGCGCTCAGCGAGTGCGCCACGGAACTGATCACGACGCTCAACGGCGCCAACTTCAAGGAATTCACGACCCAGCACGAGTCCCTCGAAGAACTCGAGGCCTCGGAACCGAACGTCAAGAAGGCGATCGAAGAACAGAACCTCGACGACAAGGCGCCCTCGGCGCCGGTGTACCACTACCACGGGATCGAAGACGAGCTCGTGCCCGTCAGCCAGGACGTCAACCTGCACTACGACTGGTGCAAGCTGGGGGCCACCGACGACTTCCAGCTGTACCCGGCGGAGCACCTGTTCACCGACGGCATCGCCGCTTCGACCGCGCTCAGGTGGATCGAAGAACGCGTGGCCGGCAAGAAGGCGCCGAGCACGTGCGGCGAGCACGAAGCGGGCGACGCGCTGCCCGCCAACGCGCGGCTGACGCCGGAGGTCGGCGACCTGATCGTCAAGCTCAACGAATGGTCGCTGTCGGGCAAGGTCACGGAGAAGAAGTCGGGCATCTCCGAGGAACTGCCGAAGGGCTCGACGATCACCTCGACCGCCAACGCCACCACCGGCGAACTGACGGCCTCGCTGAACATCCCGCCGATCAACGAGACGTTCTTCGTCGGCTTGGTCCCGGTCACGCTGAGCGGCGCGCTCACGCCGACCGGCCCCGCGAAGGGCACGTTCGGCTTCAGCGAAAACGGCAGCGAAGTGTTCGAGAGCGCCGAAGGCGCGGCCAACGAGCTGGTCAAGGGCGTCTCGATCGGCGCCTTCGAAATCCCGATCGGCTGCAAAACGGTCGAGCCGATCGAGCTGCCGCTGAGCATCCGCGAGCCGACGAACGCACTGGCCACCGGCAGCTTCTCCTTCAAGGCGGAAGTGACGGTGCCGGAATTCGGGGACTGCGGGCTGTTCGGCCCGATCATCTCGGCCGCCACGTCGGGGCCAGGCAACACCGTCGAAATCACGGCCTCGCCTCCAGCCCCGATCAACTGGTAGGCGGCAGCCGGCGGGCCGGGGGCGGCACCCTCCGCCGCCCCCGGCCCGGCGGCGCGTGGCAGCACGAGCAGCGAGCAGCGCGCGTGGCGCTCGAGGAAGTCGGAGGTGCTGCCCAGCACCAGCCGGCGCACCGGGCCGTAGCCGCGCGAGCCGACGACCAGCAGGTCGACCTCTTCGCCGAAGGCCGCGAGCTCCTCGCCCGGCAGGCCGTACACCACCCGCCCCTCGGCGCCCTCCAGCTCGCCCATCCGCGCGCGCGCCTCGGTCAGCATCAGCTCGACGCTCTGGCCGACGGCCGCGGCGGACAGGCCGCTCAGCAGGTAGCTCGGGATCGTCACGACTTCCAGCGCGGTCACGCTCGCGTGCGTGGGCCGCGCCACCTCGACCGCCTTCGCCAGCGCCCCGCGGCTTTCCGGCGAGCCGTTGTAGGCGACGCCGACCTTCGCGATCGGCGTCGGGTAGCCGGCGCGTCCACGCGCCGCGATGGCCACCGCGCACGGCGCGCCGTTGAGCGCCGCGCGCGTGTCGTCGCCGAGCATCACGCGGCCGAACGTGCCGCGCCCGCACGAGCCCACCACCAGCAGGTCGGCGCCCTGCGCTTCGGCCTGGCGGTGCAGGCCCGCGCCCGGGTCCTCGGCCGCGACGCTCACCACCTCGGCCTGGACCTGCGCGTCGGAGCGCTCGCGCTCCAGCAGCTCCAGCGAGGACCCGCTCTCGTCCGAGCGCGCGCCGGGTACGACCGCGTACAGCGGGTGCAGCTCGTCGTTACGCACGTTGGCGAGCGTCAGGCGGCCGTCGCGGGCGACGAGCTGCGCGGCCAGCGCGATCGCGTCGCGCCCGTTGCTGGTGCCGTCGATGCCTACGAGCACGTTCTCGAACATGGCTACTTCCTTTGTCGTGGGGAACTTCGTTATAGGCGTAGCATTGACCGCGTGCCCGAGGAACCCATGAGCGGCGCGCCCCAGGTCGACGGCAACCGCTCGGAAGCTCATCCGCCGTTGCCGCGCGACAAGCGCGGCTGGCAGGTCTCGCCCGCCCCCGACGGGCGCGGCATGCCCGAGCACGCCAACCCTCCCGGCCCCCCGCCGCACCGCATGCGCGGCTTCTGGTACTTCGTGCTGGCACTGATCGCGCTCAACTGGCTGTCGGTCCTGTTCTTCCAGCCCTCCTCCGGCGAACAACGCGTGACCGTGCCGTTCAGCCCCTACTTCCTGACGCAGGTCAAGGCCGGCAAGGTCGCCACGATCGCCTCCAAGGGCGACACGATCCAGGGCAAGTTCAAGTCCAAGCTGCGCTACCCCGAAAGCGACAAGAAGGCGACGCCGACGAAGGAGTTCGCCACGCAGGTGCCGAGCTTCTGGAACGGCAGCCAGCTCTCGGCGCTGTTGCAGGAAAAGGGAGTCCGGATAAACGCCGAATCGACGACCACGAGCGAGTCGCTGCTCGCGGAGATCCTGCTCGGCTTCGGCCCGACGCTGCTGATCGTCGGCCTGTTCGTGCTGATCTACAAACGCGCCGCCAAGAACGCCAGCGGCATGGGCGCGCTCGGCGGCTTCGGCAAATCCCAGGCGCGCCGCGTGGACCCCGAAAGCATCCGCGTCACCTTCAACGACGTCGCCGGGATCGACGAGGCCAAGGCCGAACTGTCGGAGATCGTCGACTTCCTGCGCAACCCCGACCGCTACGGCAGCCTCGGCGGGCGCATGCCCCACGGCGTGCTGCTCTCGGGCGCCCCCGGCACCGGCAAGACGCTGCTCGCGCGCGCGGTCGCCGGCGAGGCGCACGCCGCCTTCTTCTCGATCTCCGCGTCGGAGTTCATCGAGGCGATCGTCGGCGTCGGCGCCGCGCGCGTGCGCGACCTGTTCGCCAAGGCCAAGGAGGCGGCGCCCGCGATCATCTTCATCGACGAGCTCGACGCGATCGGGCGCTCGCGCCAGGGCCAGGTGTCGGTGACCGGCGCCAACGACGAGCGCGAGCAGACGCTCGACCAGATCCTCACCGAGATCGACGGCTTCGAATCATCGCAGGCGGTGATCGTGCTCGCGGCGACCAACCGCCCGGACGTGCTCGACCCCGCGCTGCTGCGCGCCGGGCGCTTCGACCGGCGGGTGACCGTGCAGGCCCCCGACCGCAAAGGGCGCGTGGAAATCCTGAAGGTGCACACTCGCTCGATCCCGCTCGACGGGGACGTCGACCTCGACGCGCTCGCCGCCAGCATGCCCGGCATGGTCGGCGCGGACATCGCCAACCTCGCCAACGAGGCCGCGCTGCTCGCTGCCCGCCGCGGGCACGAGAAGGTGCAGATGGCCGACCTCACCGACTCGCTCGAGAAGATCATGCTCGGCGCGCCCCGCGGCCTCGTGCTCGAGCCCGCCGACCGCGAGCGCACGGCCTACCACGAGTCCGGCCACGCGCTCGTCGGGATGCTCACGCCCGGCGCCGACCCCGTGCGCAAGGTCTCGATCATCCCGCGCGGCATGGCGCTCGGCGTCACGCTCTCCACGCCGGACTCCGACCGCGTGTCCTACTCGCTGGAAGAGCTCCAGGCGAAGATCCGCGTCGCGCTCGGCGGGCGCGTCGCCGAGGAGGTCGTGTTCGGCAAGATCACCACCGGCGCGGAGTCGGACATCCAGCAGCTCACGCAGATCGCGCGCCAGATGGTCGGGCGCTGGGGCATGAGCGAGACGATCGGGCCGATCACAGTCCTGCCCTCGGAGGGCGAGGGGCCATTCCTGCCGGGCGCCAGCGAGACCTCCCAGGAGACCCAGCGGATCGTCGACACGGAGGTGCGCGCGCTCGTCGAGACCGCCCACCACGAGGTCACGCAGCTGCTCGAAGATCACCGCGACCAGCTCGAGAGCCTCGCCCAGGCGCTGCTCGAGGCCGAGACGCTCGACGCGCCCGAGGCATACGCCGCCGCCGGCGTGCCGATGACCGCGGAGGCCGAGCCGGCCGCCGCGCCGACGCCGGCCTAAGGCCGCGCCCGACGGCCCGCCGCACGCGCCGGAGCTATGTCCCGAGCCCTTCGCCGGGCCCGTCGACGATCGAGTCGGCGAGGCTGGCGGCCGCGCACAGCGTGCCCCCGAGAGGGGGCCCGCCGCCGGCGTAGGCCATGTGGTCGAAGCACACGCCGTCGAAGGTGTGCGAGGTGACCATCCAGCCGTACAGGCGCTTGCTGCCCGTCGCAGCGTAGCCGTAGCGGACCGTTACCGTGCCGTTCGCCGGCTGGCCCGCGCCGGCGGCGCTCGCGAGCGTGATCGGCTGCACGTCGGCGGGGTGGAAGAGCGCGCCTTCGGGCACGGCCGCGCGCGCGATGCCCCCGCCGGCCACGTCGATCCAGCTCCACGTCATCAGCGCGAAGGCCGCGCCGCCGAGCGGCCGGCCGTAGACCGAGTACGTGTACCAGGCGCTCGTGCTCGGGCCGCCATAGCGCTGCGACGGGGCGATGTCTTCGGGGCGCACCGCATACGCCGGCTCGCCGGGGGCCGGCGGCGCGGGCTGGCCGTTGCCGGCCGCGTCCGCCGCATCGAGCGCGGGCGCGGCCGCGAGTTCAGAGGCGGCGACGAAGCCCGACGCCTGCTGGCCGCCTTCCAGCGGCCAGCTGTAGTACATCCGGACCCCGCCGGCGTTCACCGCCTCGATGCCCTCGAGCCGCACCCCAGCGGCCGCCGCGCACGTTTCCCCGGCTTCCGGCGGCTCGCTCACCGGGCCCGCGAGCGTGCGCAGCTGCTCACCTTCCAGGCCCCGCACCAGCACCGGCGCGCCGTGGAGCGTGGGCACGCACTGCTCGTTGTGGCTGACTCCCGGCCTGTCATACAGGGACGCCGAGGCTTCACCGGCGAAAGCCTGCGCCGCACCGGCCGATCCGAGCCATGTCAGGCAGGCCGAGCCCAAGCCGAGCAGAACCGGGGCCACCGTCGCGCGCATCCGCCTCGCGAGTCCCATCGCAGCCTATGTCAGCAGCTGCTAGCCGAGGATGCGGAACGTCGCCGTGACCGAAGCGCCCCGGCGCCCGCGGATTATGCTCGGGACGGCCACCAGACGGTACTCGCCCGGCGACAGCGACCTGCCGCCAAAGCGCCCGGTGAACCGCATCGAGTCGGCGCCTGAGCGTCCCGCGTAGGCGAAGTGCCCGACCAGCCGCACGTATCTGGTGCACCGCCGTCCCCGACGGACGCCGCCGCGCCGCGGCTGCAGGCAGGAGCTTCCGCGTCGCACGCCCGGTAGGGCGCGTTCGACGTAGAAGCTCACCCTCGCCGCCATCGACAACCTGAAGCTCACGCTCGTGCCGGTCGCATGAGAGCGGGCGATGCTCGCACCCCTGCGGGCCGCACGAAACGCCGTGGGTGTGAGCTTCAGCTGCGAGAGCATCGGCCTGCGGGGATGAGGGGGCGCACTCCCGAAGAGGACGCCGATGACCCGCACGGTCACCGTTACCGAGCTCTTGACGCCCGCGCCGTCGGTGGCCGTGAGCGTCGCCGAGTGCACACCCGGGGTGAGGAAGGCGTGGCTCGCGGCGGCACCGGCCGGCACCGACGCGCCGTCGTCGAACGTCCACTGGTAGCCGACGGGGTCTTCCGGTTCGGGCTCGCTGGCCGAGCCCGAGAAGGCGATCGGCGTCCCGACGGCCACGCTCGCGGGCACCGCCCCAACGCTCACCACCGGCGCCCGGCGCTGGTACTCGTACGCTCCGACGTCGCGCCGGCCACCCACCACCCGCGGGTCGCCAGCCAGATCGGTGCTCGATTCTTCGGCCGCGAGCGGCGCGGGCGAGCCGGCGTCGATCAACGGCGAGTCGTAGCGAAGCTGCCAGTCGCCTTCGCTGAAGCCGTGCGCGCCGAACACGGGCTTGACGAACCCGGGGTTCGCGCTGACCGCGTGTTCGTCGAGGATCGTCGGCGCGGGCACTCCGGCCGGGTGCTTCAGCACGTCGCCGGAGGCTTCGTAGCTCGAGTAGTCGCTCGTAACGCTCGCGACCGCGCCTTCTTCTTCGCTTTCGGCTTCGATCGGGTGGGCGAAACCGGCGAGGATCGTGTCTTCGAGTCGCACGAGCGCCTCGGAGGGCGCATCGCCGGCTTCGTCCTTCAGCCCCGGCTTCGAGCCGCCCGAGCTGACGATCGTGTCCTGCAGGAACTTCGCTTCGGCGTCGCCGAAGGCGCTGTTGCCGCCGACGGACAGCGCTTCGCCTTCGCCTTCGCCGGGCTGCATGTCCACGAGCGTGTCTTCCACGATCAGGCGCGAGCTGAAGTCGCGGATCCCTTCGCCGATCGCCGCGATCCGGCAACGGAGCACGTCGAGCTCGCCGAGCGACACGACGGCCCCGGTCGGCGCGCGGACCGTCGAGTCGGCGACCGTCGCCTTCGAGCCGTTGCCTTCCACGCCGGTCCCGACGGCTTCGATGGTCCCGTCGGCGAAGCTCGCGTGCGAGCCTTCGAGCCTGACTCCCGCCGACGCGTGGGCCTCCGGCTCGCCCGTGATCGCGACGTGCTCGGCACTTGCTTCCGAGATCGACAGGCCTTTGACGTTGTCGCTTTCGCCGGGCACCTCGAGCGTGAGCCCGGACACCACCGCGCCCGGAGCCTTCAGCGTCAGGACCGCGAGGTCGTTGGATTCCGCGGGCGCGGTGAGCGTCGTGACGCCCTCTCCCGAGCCTTCGATCGTGACCGCTTCGCCTTCGTATGCGAAGGCTTCGAGCTTACTCGCGAGCGAGTAGGTCCCAGGGCCGATCTCGACAGCGTTTGGCCCCGTGTGCCGTTCGGCGTCGGAGAGCGCGTTCTGGAGGGCGTCGCCCGGCGTCGGGGCGCTCTCGGCGGTGCCTCCCGCAGCCACGCACGCGCTGTCCTGCACGCAGTAGCTTGTGGCCCGGGCGAGGGCCGGGCCGCCGAGCGCGAGCAGCCCGGCCGCGAGCGCCGCGCCGAGCCCCCGCGCGCCCGCCACCCTCAGGCGTTTGCCGTCGATCATCACCAGGATCGCCATTCAAGCAAGTGAGCCGGCCGGCCGGCGGCTCCCGGGGCAGGCGCGCGCGCGGGGCACCGAGCCACGCGGCGATCCGGCCGTTTACAGCTCGAGGCCCATCCACACGTGCGGGATGCCCGCTTCCTCGAACTCTCCCGACTCGACGGCGAAGCCCACCTGCCGGTAGACCTCGCTGGCGGCGACCTGCGCCGCCAACCTCACCTTCACACAGCCCCGCTCGCGCGCGCCCGCGATCCCCAGCTCGAGCATGCGCGTGGCGATGCCTCGCCGGCGCCACTCCCGATCGACCGCCACCCGGCCGATTTTCGCCGCCCGCCCGTCGACGAGCAGGCGCAGCGTGCCGACCACCGCGCCGCTCCCGGGCGCGAGCGCCACCACGTGCCGCGCCGCTTCGTCGAGCCCGTCGAACTCCTCCTCCGCCGGCACGCCCTGCTCGCCGTGGAAGACGCGCTCGCGCAGCGCGAAGGCGCCCCGCAGCTCCTCCGGCGCGCCCAGCCAGCGCACCTCGACGGCGCCGGCCGCGGGCTCGCCGCCGGCCGCGGCGGTCATGCGCGCCGCGGGCTCGCCCGCGCCGGCAGGCCCAGCGGCCACCGCTACCTCGACCCCGCCGCGAAGGACGCGCGCAGCGAGCCGGGCGTCAGCCGCCGCAGCACGAGCAGGCCGAGCAGCGCCGTCACCAGGCACGTGACGCCGCCCAGCCCGAGCCCCGCGCGGGCGCCCGCCGCGGCCATCACCCAGCCGACGATCGGCCCGCCGATCGGCGTCGAGCCCTGGAAGGCGACGAACCACAGCGACATCACCCGCCCGCGCATGCTGGGCGCGGCGTTCAGCTGAAGCGTCGAGTTGCCGGTCGCCATGAACGAGATGCTCGCAGCTCCCGTCAGCGCGAGCGCGAGGAGCTCGAGCGGCAGGTTCGGCGCCATGCCCGCGGCCAGCAGCAGCACGCCGAAGGCGCTCGCCGCCGCCACCAGCGTCGGCAGCCCCGTGCGGCCCTTGCCCGCCACCAGCAGCCCGCCGAGCACCGCGCCCACGCCCATCGACGCCGTCATGAAGCCGTAGCCGGTGGCGCCCACGTGCAGCCCCTGGCGCGCCATCACCGGCAGCGACACCTGGAACTCGTAGGCCAGCGCGCCCACCAGCGCCATCATCGCCAGCGGCACGCCGAGCTCCGGCGTGCGCGCCACGTAACGCAGGCCCTCGCGCAGCTGTCCCGGCTCGCGCCCGCTCGGCGGGCTCGGCGCGATCGCCGCGCGGTCGAGCTTCGCCAGCGACACCAGCACCGCCGCGAAGCTCGCCGCGTTCAGCAGGAAGCACGGGCCCTCGCCGACGCTCGCGATCAACAGGCCGCCGATCCCGGGGCCGAGCACGCGCGCCACGTTGACCATCACCGAGTTGAGGCTGACCGCGTTGCGCAGGCTCTCCGGGCCCACCATCTCCAGCATGAACGCCTGGCGCGCCGGGTTCTCGAAGGCGTTGTTGAGCCCGAGCACGAGCGCCAGCGCGCCGATCTCCCACAGCCGCACCGCGCCGGTGATCGTGAGCACGCCCAGCGCCAGCGCCTGCACGCCCATCGCCGCCTGCAGCGCGAACATCAGCGCGCGCTTGTCCACGCGGTCAGCGACCACGCCGCCGTAGGGGCCGAGCACGAGCACCGGCAGCGTCTGCAACGCCACGATCACGCCCAGCGCGGCGGCCGACCCGGTGAGGCTCAGCACGAGCCACGACTGCGCCGCCATCTGCATCCACGTGCCCACCAGCGACACCGACTGGCCCGCCATGTAGACGCGGTAGTTGGGCACGGCCAGCGCCGCGAACGTGACGCGCCCGGCGGCGCGCAGGCGGCGCGTCATCGCCGCGCTCCCCCCGCGGCGGTCGCTCGCGTAGGCCGGCGCCGGGCACTCATCGCCTGGCCCCCGGCAGGCGCTTGGCCAGCTGCTCGAGCACCGGCAGCGCCCGCCACAAGAGCTCGCGCTCGCGCTCCGACAGCTCGTCAACGTGCGCGCTCAGCGCCCGCGCGCGCTCGCGCTGGATGCGCTCGCGCATGCGCCTGCCGGCCGCCGTCGCCGCGACGCTCGCCTGGCGGCGGTCCGCGGCGTCGGCGCTGCGGCGCACGAGCCCTGACTCGCACAGCTGCGCGACGATGCGCGAGAGCATCGTCGCGTTCAGGCTCTCGATCCGCGCGAGCTCGGACAGCCCGAGCGGGCCGAGCCGCACGACCGTGAACAGCACCGAGATCTGCGTCGGCGTGAGCCCCGAGCCCGCCTGCGTGGGGCGCAGCCGCCGCGACAGGCGCCCGATCGCCGCGCGCAGCCGCTCGCTCGCCTCCTCCGCCGAGGCCGGAGCCTCGGGCACCGCATCCCTCTCGACAGCCGTGGACGCCACGCGATCGCCGCTCCTATCCATATAAAAATACTTGCTTGCCAGCAAGCATTATAGAACGGCGGGCGCGAGCTCCACGACCAGCTCGGTCACGCCGGCGCTCGTACGCACGTGGCGCAGCACGCCGAGCTCGCCCGCGAGCGCGAGCGCGCCGCGGTTGCCCGCCAGCGCGGTGAAGCTGAAGCGGCGGATGCCCGCCGCCAGCGCGCGCGAGGCCAGCGCCCGCACGAGCGCCCGCCCGACGCCCAGCCGCTGCCACTCGTCCGCGACCACCACCGCGAGCTCCGCGCGGTCGAACTCGGCTCCGCGCGCGTAGCGCGCCACCGCCACCGGCCGGCGCGGCGCGGGCGCCCACGCGACCAGCGCCTCGCGGTGCCAGTGATCGACCCGCGCCAGCCGCTCGAGCTCGCGCTCGCCCAGCCGCGGCCTGACCGCCAGGAAGCGCTGTTGGCGCGAGCGCTCGCCCAGGCGCGCGAACACGAACGCGATCACCGCGCGCTGCGCCGGCGCCAGCTCCGCGATCTCGATGACGGCGTCCACCCGGCGCCTCACGACGGCGGCTGCACGAGCAGCAGCGCCCGCGCCGGCTCGCGCGGCGCCTCGTACACGTGCGGCACGTCCGCCGGGAACGACGCGTAGTCGCCCCGCGCCAGCTCCGTCTGGCGCTCGCTCGGCCCCGCGATCAGCTTGCCCGAGCGCACGTACACGTGCGCTCGCGTGCCACCCGCACGCGGGGGCGCCTCGCAGCGCCGCCCCGCCGCCAGCACCAGCTCGGCCGCCTCCACGCCGGCCCTCGCCGGGATCGTCTCGAGCGCCCGCCGCGGCACCCCCTCGACGAGCTCCGCCTCGCCGTGCGTCGCGCGCACCACCCGCATCTCTCCCAGCGGCGGCTCCTCCAGCAGCTCCCCCAGCGACGCCCGCAGCGCCCCCGCCAGCGCGGCCAGCGTCTCCACCGTCGGGTTGGCCCGCCCGTTCTCGATCCCCGACAGCGTCGCCTTGCCCACGCCCGTCGCCCGCGCCAGCTCCGACAGCGACACGTGCCTGGCGATCCGCAGCCGCCGCAGGTTGGCCGCGAGCACCGCCCGCACGCCGCCGCTATCGTCATCGTCTATCATAAAGAACGTGTCGTTCACTCTACCGAACGCCCAGGAGAGTGCCCCGGACCCCGCGGAGCAAGGCCCCGACCCCGCGCAGGCCCGCCCAGCCGGGGCGGCGACGTTCTACTTCGACGTTGGCTCCCCCTACGCGTACCTCGCCGCCGAGCGCCTCGCGCTGGTGCTCCCCGGCCCCGTCCGCTGGCAGCCGATCTCGCTCGGCGCGATCTTCAAGGCGACCGGCCGCAGCTCCTGGGCGCTCGGCGACTACCGGCGCCGCCAGGCCGGCATGGCCGAGATCGAGCGCCGCGCCCGCCTCTACGGCCTGCCGCCGATCCACTGGCCCGACCCGTGGCCCACCAACTACCTGATGGCGATGCGCGCCGCCACCCACGCCTTCGCCGCCGGCCGCGGCCAGCAGTTCACGATGCAGGCCCTGCGCGACGCCTTCCAGCGCGGCCGCGACCTGAGCATCCCCGCGCACGTCCTCGACGCCGCCGCCAGCGCCGGCCTGGACCCGGCCGAGACACAGGCCGCCACGCAGGACCCGGCAGTTAAGCTGGCGCTGCGCGAGGCCACCGACGCCGCCCGCGAGCTCGGCGTGATCGGCGTGCCCACCGTCGCCGTCCCCCTCCGGGGACGATGCGGGCGCGAGCTGTTCTGGGGCGACGACCGCCTCGAGGACGCCGCCGCGCGCCTATAGCGAGCGCTGGTAGGCGCCGAAGGCGCGTGTCGCGAACGCCGCGCACACGAGCGCGAGATCAGGAGCCCGCCGCGAGCGCCAGCAGCGCGTCGGCCAGCCGATCGGCAAAGCGCCGGCTGAGCGGCGCGTGGCCGGAGAGCAGCCGGTACCAGACCGTCCCGAAGGCGACGTCCACGAGCAGCTCCAGGTCGACACCCGCCGCAACCTCGCCGCGCTCCACGCCCTGCTCGAGCAGCTCGCGCAGAGCGGCCCGCCTGCGCGCCAGGAACTGCTCGCGGAACACGCCCGCGAACTGGGGATCGCGCTGGGACTCGGCCATCAGCCCGCCGACCAGCGGCGCGAGACCCCCGTGCAGCGCCGCCACCGTGCGGCGCAGGAAGCCGCGCAGGTTGCGCTCCAGCGAGCCGAGGTCGCGACCGGCCACCAGCTCGGCTGCGCGCTCGTTCAGCGCCTCCATCAACACCTCCGCCGGCGAGCGCCACCAGCGGTAGATCGTCTGCTTGCTCACGCCCGCCCGCTCGGCGACGCCCTCCATCGTCACCCGCCCGTAGCCGTCGGTCGCGAGCAGCTCGAGCGCTGCCCCGAGGATCGCGCGGTGCACCTGCTCGCTGCGGGGCCGTCCCATGCCCCATCCAGATTACTAGACGCTCCGTCCTGTTATGATCATGGACACACCGTCTCGTTATTAGGAGGATCACGATGATGAACCTGAACTTGGATGAGCAGCGCGTGCTCGTGATGGGCGGCAGCTCCGGGATCGGCCTCGCGAGCGCCCACGCGGCGCTCGCGCTCGGCGCCCGCGTCACGATCACCGGCCGCGACCAGCGCAAGCTCGACGCGGCGCTCGCGCAGCTCGGCGAGCGAGCCAGCGCCGCGAGCGTCGATGCCGGCAGGCGCGAGCAGCTCGCCGGCTTCCTCGAGCGCACCGGCCGGATCGACCACCTCGTGCTCGCGCTCGGCGGCGGCGCCGGCGCCGGCCCGATCGCCTCGCTCGAGCTCGCCGACCTGCGCGCCGGCTTCGAGGGCAAGCCGCTCGCCCACCTCAGCGCGCTGCAGCTAGCCCTGCCGCAGCTCGCGCCGGCCGCCTCCGTCACGTTCGTGAGCGCCGCGAGCGCCGGCGCGCCCTACGCGGGCGTCGCCGGCCTGGCCGCCATCAACGGGGCGCTCGAGGCGATGGTCCCGGCGCTCGCCGTGGAGCTCGCCCCGATCCGCGTCAACGCCGTCTCGCCGGGCGTGATCGACACGCCCTGGTGGCACGGCATGCCCGAGGCCGAACGCCAGGCCGCCTTTGCCCAGTACGGCGGCGCCGCCCCCGTCGGGCGCGTCGGCCAGGCCGGCGAGGTCGCCCAGGCGATCCTCTCGGTGATCTGCAACGGGTTCATCACCGGCACCGTGGTGACCGTCGATGGGGGGCTGCGGTTCCGGGCGGCGGCGTAGAGGCGCACGAGCGCTCAGCGTCCACCTAGAGTCCATCCCATGCGACCCCTCTCCGAGCAGACGATCATGATCACCGGCGCGACCGACGGCCTCGGCCGCGCGCTCGCCCATCAGCTCGCCGGCGCCGGCGCGACGCTGTTGCTGCACGGGCGCGACGAGCAGCGGGGAGCCGAGACGCTCGCGGAGATCCGCGACGCCACCGGCAACGAGCGGCTGCGCTGGCTGTGCGCCGACCTCGCTTCGCTGGAGGAGGTGCGCAGGCTGGCCGCGGAGACGCTCGAGCAGGCCGAGCGCCTTGACGTGCTCGTCAACAACGCCGGCATCGGCACGAGCGTGCCGGGCGGCGGCGAGCGCATGGAGAGCCGCGACGGCCACGAGCTGCGCTTCGCCGTCAACTACCTGTCCGGCTACCTGCTCACGCGCCTGCTGCTCGAGCTCCTGCGGGCCTCCGCCCCGGCGCGCATCGTCAACGTCAGCTCCGCCGGCCAGGCCCCGATCGACTTCGACGACGTGATGCTCGAGCGCCGCTACAGCGGCGTCCAGGCCTACTGCCAGAGCAAGCTCGCCCAGATCATGTTCACGATCGACCTCGCCGAGGAGCTGGACGGGCGCGGCGTGAGCGCCACCTGCCTGCACCCCGCCACCTTCATGCCCACGAAAATGGTGCTCGAAGGCGGCATCGCTCCGGCGAGCACGCTCGAGCAGGGCGTCGAGGCGACCCTGCGCCTGATCGCCGACGAGCGCCTCGAGGGCGTCAGCGGCGTCTACTTCAACGGCCTGCGCGAGGCCCAGCCCGACCATCAGGCGCTCGACCCCGACGCCCGCCGGCGCCTGCGCGAGCTGAGCGACCGGCTCTGCAGGCTGTAGCGCGCGCCCACAGTTCCACAGTTCCACAGTTCCACAGTCACACGGTCGGGCAGTCCGGCGGCGGCTGCTTCCAGCTCGGCACGCGCGGGCGCAGCCGCGTAAGCGCCCGCCAGCTCGCCGGCCCGAGGATGCCCGTGACGGGCAGCCGGTGGCGAGCTTGGAAGCGCGCGAGCGCGCGCTCGGTCTGCGCGCCGTAGAATCCGCCCACCGGCAGGTGCGCGCCGGCCGCGTTCAGCAGCTCCTGCGCCTGCACGATCTCGTCGCCGTCCGCGCCGGGGCGCAGCGTCGGCAGCGGCAGCGCGCTGCGCGGGAGCGGGCCAGGCGTCACAGCCAGCGCCGCGAGGCCATCGGGCGTGGCCGAGTCGAGGTCGAAGAAGCTCGCGCCGGGCGAGCCGTAGGCGCGCGCGAGCGCGCGGAAGCTCTCCAGTTCGGTGGGCGCCGGGCTGCCCGCGAGCTGGCCCACCGGCACGATCGGGCGGCCGTAGATCGCGTTCGCAGGCAGGCTCGCGGCGTAGGCCGCCTGCACGCTCACCCCCAGTTCCAGCCAGTACATCTGCGGCAGGTCGAACTGGAAGGCGCCCGGACCGAGGAACACCGAGTAGGGGAAGGTCGGGTGCTCTAGCACCTCCGCCTGGCCCGCCAGCCCGATCGGGAAGGCCGCGCCCAGCTGAGCGCGCAGCATGTGCACGAACGCCTGGGCGGCGCCGTAGCGGCAGTCGTACTGGCCCTCGGCGTCGACCACCAGGCACTGCGCGCCCGCGCGCACGGCCGCCAGCGCCACCGCCGCCTCGCCGGCCGGGTCTTCGCCGTAGGCGAACGTCCACGCGCACACCGTCACGCCCGCCGCGCGCAGGCCGGCGACCAGCGCCGGAGCGAACTGCAACTCGGGCGTCGAGCCGTCGCCCGCCTTCACAAGCAGGGTGCGCGCGCCGGCCTCGGCCGCCTGCGCCGCGAGCTGCTGCGGGCTCTCGA
>DASZFZ010000073.1:0-40417 GCA_035939315.1 Solirubrobacteraceae bacterium
GAGCTCCGCACGGCCCGGCTGCTCTCGGCGCATACCACCTGCCGACTACAACGCCGCTCGCTGTTCGCCTACCTAAGCGACGCCATCGCCACCCACGCTCGCGGCGAACCCGTGCCGCTACTCACCTGAGCAGACCCCACTAAACGCTTACTGGTTTGCAGAGAATCACGGCGGCGGTGGATTTCCCCAGGGATTTCCCTGTGGGGCGTCGGAAGGACACCGACCAGAGCGTCCTAATGCACGGGCACACTTGGACGCGTGAAGATCGACGCGCAGATAATGGCCATTCGGGCGAGCCAGGGAGCTCGCGCGGTTGAGCGGCAGATGCTCAGCGAGGCGTTCGCCGGCCCTCCCGCCCCCACGACCTCTCCCGGCGTGAATGCGACGAAGCAGCTGGAGCTCGCCGGTGGCGCGATCGTGTTCCACAAGCCGTTCTCCGGCGTGCATGTCGCCAACGCGATCGCCTACGGACAGACCGACGAGACGCCGCCGCTGCACGAGGCGGTCAGCTGGCGGCTCGCCGTGGCGCTCGGGTCGCCGTGGGATGAGATCGTCGTGCCGTGCGTGCTGCGTGAGTACGCAGGCGAGGATGGCTCGCTCTCGCTACGAGCGATTGGATGGCCGCGGGACACGGCGCCGATGTCGAACCCGACTTGGTGCCTGCCGGCAGCATTCTTCGACTCGCTGATCGCCCAGCAGGACCGTCACGACGGGAACTGGCGCTGGGATGGCGAACGGCTGACGTTGATCGATCATGGCTATGCCTTTGCGCTGCCGCGAGCCATCCTCAACTACTCCGACTTCGTGGCTGCTCGCCACAGGCACGGCGCCGCGGGTCTGCTCGCCGCGGAGCGCGACGCGCTCACCCGCCTGCTGAGCGACTCCGACCTGCTCGGAATGGTGCGGTTCTTGCTGCCCGACCGCGCGCACGCACTGGCGGACAGGGCACGGCTCATGCTGCAAAGAGGCGAGATCCTGCGTCCCGGCGAGTTCTGAGGCGCCTGCCATACCTTCTGTACGCCCGTGGTAGCATAATAACTCAAGAGGTCAACCATCGCACCCGATATCGAAGGGTAACCTTCTCATGATCCAAGTCACCTTCACGACCTTTGAGCGCGACTCAGACACCGAAGAGTGGATCGAGCTGCCTGTCGCGCAGCTGCTCGCAAATGGCGACGACGTGAGCATCAGCGGGCCGCACGCCGACTGGATCAACCCCGACCTCGCGATCGTCGATCCTGAGACCGCAGAGCGCGTGACTCGGGCTGATGGCGCAGAGCGCTGGGCGCGGCTGCTTCCCTTCGGCTATCGCGGCGGAGACCTGCGGGTCGCCGTGGCCGAGATCGCCCTAGCTGACCCGGCGGCCGCGAGCTTCGACTACTCCACCATCGCCTGACCCCATGCCGCGAACCGCGGTATCCGAGATCCACGCGAAGATCGTCGGCCGCGAGATCAAAGACACACGCCTAGCGCTCGGCCTCACCCAAGCCGAGGTCGCCGAGCGTCTCGGCGTTTCCCCGTCCTACGTCTCCGCCATCGAAGCCGGCCGTCGCAATCTTACGCTCGCTCAGCTGGCCAACATCGCCAATGCTATGCGGCTCGGAGTCGACATCTCGTTCGTCCGCCCAGACGGGACGCCTGTCCGCGTCGAGCAGAAAGCGACGAGTTCGACGAGTGCCACCGCAGCGGGCGGCTCTCATACGCAGATGAAGAAGCCGGCCTACCGGCCCACCTAACAGCGAGTTCGCAAACGCTCGCATCGATGGAAGAAGGAGAAGGTCAAAGCTGGTCCGCATCGTCCCGATTGGCGAGGTGATCCCGCTGAGACGGGCGCTTTTGTCTACACGTTCGCGCTTCGGCTCCCGTTCAGGATGGGTATCTCCGACAACTTCGAGCGGGAGATCGCTTGGCCGAGCGAATACCAGAACGCCGAGGACGCAGGCGTTTGCGAAGCCGCCATTCGTGCGATTGCAGTTGTTCAACGCCGCAGTCCCGGATAGGAAGTTCTCGCCTGCGAATGCGCCCGCAGCGGTACGCCGATTCTACGGCTGCGACTACGACCTCGGTCCACCGGCGAGGTTGATCCCCACCTGCCGCCGAGCACACTGTCAGTCCGAGCACAGTCTCCCTACCCCTTCATCTAGCGCAAGCGGCGTAGGGCTTCCACCGCAGCGGTCAGCTCGATGTGAGGTGTGCGCTGCGTAGGATGTTCTGAGGACGCGATCCTTTCGGGATTAGAGCAAGCTCGTTCATCGCTACTTCGGGCGGGGTGTTCATGCTGCCACCCGCCCAGCTGGTGCGACCATGAAGCTCGCTGCGAGGGTCGAGATCGTCTCGGCCATGCCCTCTGGCAGAAAGTAGACCGTGCGCATCCCACCGCCGGCTAGGTGGTAATCGTTCCAGTGCAGTTGAATCGGCGGTCGCGTGCCGGTGTCTTCCTGCCACCTTCGCTCAGGACGCCCAAGGGTCTGCTTGTAGCTGCGGACGCTCTCGTAGGTCATGCTGAGGTTGGCGGCGACGTCTTCCAGCGTAAAGCCATCCCTCCTGTCTTCCTGAAGACGAGCGGCGGAGGCGAGCAGCTTCCGTGTGTTGTCCCTCAGATACACCCGCCAATAGCGCTCGGCGGCATCCCCTGGCGTCGTGCTCATCTCCAGCGTGGTCGCATCCTCCAGCCCAACAATGTTGATCGTCGTGCCCTCCGGTACGGTGATCTTGAGTTCCAGCGTCGGCATCGCGCCTCCATCGTTGACCAGAAGACCATCATAGACCATCATTGTGGTCTTAGTGGTCTTTGCTGAACGGCCGCCTGGCTTACATCTCGTCGATGCGCCCCGCGACGGCGTCGACGAACGACAGTCTGGGCACGCTGGCCATGTCCAGTTCGCCGGCGAGGACGACGGTGTGCCGGCGGCGCGATCACGAGATCGATCGCTACCGAACGAGGCGCCCTCTCGCCCCGTCGGCTGCCACGACAGCCTATGGCAGCGGCGTGCCGCTTTCGAGCGTCGGCAGCTGCGCGGCGGCCTGCTGAGCCGCGGCGAGCGTCGGACGCACCGGCATCGCCTGCGGCAGCCCGACGATCGCGGCGAGCCGGTTGAGCTGCGATGCCTCGGGGATCACGAGTATCAGCATCGCACGGCGGTGTTTGAGACGGTCGCTGAGGCGCAGCAGCATGTCCAATCCTCCGCTGTCGACGTAGCGGGTCTCGCTGAGGTCGACGATCAGGCTGTGCGTGTCGGGCCCCAGCGCTTCGCCGAGCTGCTCTCGCACGGCTCCGGCGCTCGCGGCGTCGATGTCCTTGTTGACGCGCGCCACCGGGACGCCGTCGACGCGCTCGATCGTCACCGCGCCGCTCATGCGCCGGCCGAGAGCTTCCTGGCCATCGTCACGACGGTGCCGTCGTCGTTGCTGTCAACCGCCACGGAGTCCATCAGCGAGCGCATGATCTCGACGCCCCTGCCGCCTCCGTGAGGCCGCAGCGCGCGCCAGCGGCCGTGGTCGGCGACGATCACCCTCACCACTTCGCCGTCGTGCTCGCAGCGGACCGTGAACGTCGCCTCCCTGGCACCGTAGGCGTGCTCGACCGCGTTGGCGGCCGCCTCCGACGTCGACAGGGTGATGTCGAACAGCTCGCCTTCGTCCGCGCCGGCGGCGGCGAGCCAGCGTCCGAGGGTGCCGCGCAGCCCGGCGAGCACGTCCGGGCGAGCGTGGAGGGTCAGATCGAGCGCGTCTTCGAGAGGCTGGGTCTCGATCGCGAGCAACGCCATGTCGTCTTCCAGCGGCGTCTCGTCGAGCAGCACTCGGTACACCCGGTCGGCGAAGGACGCGTCCGTTCGCTGTGCGGCCTCGCCGGCGGCTCGCTTCAGCCGCCCGAAGCCGGCGTCGATCGACTCGCCGCGCCGCTCGATCAGCCCGTCGGTGTAGAGCAGCAGCCTGGTGCCTGTCGGGAAGGGATAGCGCCGCGCGCTGTAGTGCTGGCACGCGCCGACCCCGACCGGCAGGCCGTGGGGCTGCTCGAGCAGGACCGCGCGGCCGGCTCGGTCCACCAGCAGCGGCGGCAGATGCCCCGCGGTGAGGACTTCGATCTCCTGCGCATCGGGGTCGAACTGGACGATCGACAGCGTCGCGCTGCGGTTGCGTCCCATCGTGACGAGCAGTTCGTTCAGCAGCGCGACGACCCTGGGGAGATCCTGCTCCTGCATGAGGTATGCCCGCAGCGCGATGCGGATCTCGGCCATCACCGACGCGGCGAGCACACCGCGGCCGACGACGTCGCCGATCACGAACACGACACGTCCGCTGGCGAGCTGGAACACGTCGTACCAGTCCCCCCCGATCTTCACCCCCGAGCCGGCCGGCAGATACTTCGCGCTCAACTGCACACCCGGTATCTGGGGCAGGGCGTCGGGAAGCAGGGTGCGCTGCATGATCGCGGTGACGGCTCGCTGCTCTGAGAGCCGGGCGTTGTCGATCGCGAGCGCGGCGCGGTCGGCGGCGAGCTGCAGCAGCGCGACGTCGTCCTCGTCGAAGAAGCGCTGAGCGAGCGTGCCGATGTGCATCACGCCGATGACGCGGCCTTCGACGTGCACGGGCACACCGAGCATCGAGCGGATCCCCTTCTGCCGGAGGATCGGGTTCACGACCTCGGCGTGGTCGAGGTCCTCGATGACGATCGGACGCCCCTCGGCGGCAACGCGGCCCGCAAAGCCGCGGGCGAGCGGCACCTGGACGCCCTGGCGGACCTCCTCCTCGAGTCCCCGCGCGGCGCGCGCGAGCAGCACGCCACGATCCTCGTCGAGCAGCAGCACCGCTGCCGTGTCGAAGTCGAGAGAGTCGTGGATGCGCTCCAGCAGCGCGCAGAGCATGTCCTCCAGCGACGTGTATCCGACGACGCAATCGGAGACGGTGGCCTGATGGCCGGGCGGCCTCTCGGGCGTCGAGGAATCGAGCGTGGGTTGCTCAGGGGTGGTCGTGGCCTCTGGCCTCTCTGCGTCGACCTGCGTTTCCAGGGCGCGGTTCATCTGCCTCCTGAACCCTCTACCCCTTCCGGCGTCCGCGGAACCCGGCGGCCCTACGTTCCCGCCGGCCCGCCAGGTCGCCGGCGCTCAGCGGCCCCGACGGCGAGCCCGGAAGGGGGCGCGCAGATCCTGCTCGGCAAACGGGCCGCTGTCTCGTTCCCGGCGGCCTTGCGGTAGAGCGCGACGGCAAAGACCTGGCGGCGGCCGGCGGGAACGGCGAGGGCCCGCCCGAGCGGCAGACCTCGCCCCCCGGGCCCAGCCGACGCCGCCGCTGCGGTCGCGGCGCTCAAGAACGCGTTCCGTCCTTCGCTGCTCTCGCCCGAACGGGCCTCGTCCGCGGCCGCCATCACCAGCGTCCGTACCAGCGCCTGCGGCCCCCGCCGACCGGAGCGCCTCCGATGAAGAACCCGACCAGCCAGAGCAGCAGGGCGAACACGAGCAGGAACCAGAGCACGTGCGCGGCGAAACCGAGCCCGCCGAATATCGCCAGCAGCAGTATCAATACGACCAGTGCAACCATTTACTTTCTCCCTCCAGAAAAGTTGACGTTCACTTACTTACCCGGCGGCCGAGCGCCACAAACCGGGTGAATGTGTTAAGCCGCCCGTGAGCTGTCAGTCGGTCGCAGACGCGGTCGCACCGGCGCGAGCGACCGAGTGGTTGCCCTCGGCGAACTCCTCGACGAGCTTTGCGCAGAACGCCGGCAGGTCGTCCGGCTTGCGGCTGGAGACCAAGCCCATGTCGACCACGACCTCCTCGTCGACCCATTCTCCGCCGGCGTTGCGGATGTCGGCTTTCAGAGACGGCCAGGAGGTGAGCTTGCGGTCGCGCACGAGATCCGCCTCGACGAGCGTCCACGGCCCGTGGCAGATCACGGCGACGGGCTTGCCGGCGGCGAAGATCGCCCGTATGAACGCGATCGCGCGCTCGTTCGTACGCAGCTGGTCGGGGTTCGCGACGCCGCCAGGCAGCACCAAGGCGTCGTAGCTTTCGGGATCCGCGTCCGCGACCGCCTGATCGACGGGGTACTTCGAGCTCTTGTCGAGGTGCTTGAACGCCTGGACCTCGCCCCCTTCGGGGGCGATCAGCCGCGGGGTTCCGCCCGCCTCCTGGACGGCCCTCCAGGGCTCGCTGAGCTCGACCTCCTCGACGCCCTCCTGAGCTGTGAGGAAAGCGATCGTCTGTCCTTCGAGTAGTGCAGGCGTCATTTGGCTGGTCCCCTTTCCTCGTCTGTGATGTCCCCTGCTCTACCCATGGGCTCGTGATGGCAAACGACGGCCCTTGCGGATGTGGCCCGGGAGCGCAGACGAACGTCATTAACCTTTTCAGGACATGCTGTGAAATTGCGTATGAGCTGCCGGGCGGCGCCGGCGGAGACGGGTGAGCCGGCTCAGAGCTCGATCTCGAGCAGCGCGCCGAGCCGGCGGGCGGCCCTCGGCATGCGCACGAGCGAGAGCGCGCGGCCCTGTTCTGCCAGCCGCCGCCTGTGATCGGCGAGCGTGCGCAGGCCGTGGTGGTCGATGAACTCGAGCTCGCCCAGGTCCAGACGGCTCACGCCCCGCTTGCCGAACGCCACGCCCAGCAGCCGGTCGAAGGAGGCGACCGAGAAGACGTCGACTTCGCCGCACACGACCAGCGTGTCCGCGTCGCCGTGAAAGATGTGAAACGGCGCTCGCACCGGCCCCACGCGGCTCGCCGGATGCACGCATTGCAGGTCGCTCAGCAGCTCCGGGGCGATCCTCTGGCGGTCATATCCGCACAGCGCCGTCATCGGCTGTGAGGCCATGTGCCGGTCGGCCGCGCTCTCCCAGCGCAGCTGGCGCTCCCAGGCCGCGGGGTCGAGAAGCAGCTCGCTGGCCTGCGCCGCGACGCGCAGGCCGCTGTAGCCGTCGGCGAGAGCGCGCGCGGTCGCGGCGACGTAGTCGCCGATGCGCGCCGCCGCCTCGCTCGGCGTGCGCGGCGCGTATGCGTCGAAGGCCGAGTGCAGCTCGAGCGCGCCCTGCCCGAGCAGCCGGTCGATGTTCCCGAGCGGCGCGAGCCGCTCGCGCTGGAGCTCTGGCGGCTCGCACGTCACGTAGGCGAGGCGCTCGCCCAGCCGCTGACCGTCGCCGAGGAACTCGAGCGTCGCCTGCTCGAAGCTCGCGATCGCGTCGAAGCCCCAGCACACGTGACCGCCGACGTCGATGCCGTCGCCGCCGGCGAGGTCCCCATGCGCGCGCACGCAGCCAGTATAAGTTCGCCCGCGACGCCGGGCCGGTCGCGGCGCGCGCGCTCAGCAGGCGGCGTGGGCCAGCTCCGAGACGGCCTGCTCACGCGAGCCGTAGAAACCCACGCCCGCGTCCAGACCGCTGATCCTGAACGTGCGCCGCACGCGCTCGTCCTGGCATACGACCGACAGCGAGCCGTCGCCCTCGGGGCAGACCACCGACAGCGAGCCGTTCGCCTCGCGGGCGCGCAGCCTCATCACGGCCGCGACGATCACGCCGAGCGCCATCGTGTCGATGAACGTCACCGCCGAGAGGTCCAGCACCAAGCGCCGCCTGCCCGCGTTGATGTGCCCGAAGATCCGCTCCCTGAGCTGCGGGCTGGCGACGTAGTCGATCTCTCCCTGCATCGTCATCACGGTCACACCGTCGTGGGTCGTTTCTTCGCGCGTCACCCGAAACGCGGGTGCCGGTGCGCTTCTGATTGCCATGTGGTCATCCAATCCTCGGGATTTTCGCCCGGCAGCAGCGGCTGCCGGATCCACGTCGCGACCGGGGCTGCTCGGCGTGCGTGACACGTGCGCATCAACCGCGCTACCCCCGGCCCGCTGCCCGTAGAACACGCCGGACGCATGTTCTACGGGTCGCGAGCGAGGGCGGCCGGTCACGGCGCCGGCCGGCCTTGCGCCCTCGTCAGCCGAGCTCGACCGTGGTGCTCGCCTTGGAGCCCGCCCCGCCGACCGTGGTGAATGTGACCTCGAGCTTGACCCGCAGGCGTCGGCGATGCGCGCGCAAACCCGAGGCCGCCGCCTTCGTGAGCGCCGTGCTGACGCTCAGACGCTCACCCCGGTCGGCCTGCTTGCTCGCGGACTTCATGCCCTTCCCCGACACGCTCAGCCTGCCGGCTGCCGGCACCTGGACCACGAGCGTGATCTGGTCGCCCCTGACCCTGCGAGCGAGGATCTTCACCTTGGCCGCCGCGCCCTTCCCGGCCGTGGCGGTCGAGGCCGGCGTGCCGGGCAGCTCGTTGACGATCGTCGTGCTCGTCGGCGTCCCGGACGATCCGCCCGCGCCCGCGCCGGCGCCGCTCCCGCCGCTGCCGCCGGGCCCTCCGGAGCCGCCGGTCGGTTCGTGCGCGAGCGTGCCCAGGTCGATGCCTTCCAGCGCGTCGTCGAGCACGCCGAGCGTCTTGCCGTTGGTGAGCGGCGCCGTCAGCGCCATCGCCGTGCCTTCGAGCGTTTTCGGGGCGGTCGGGTCGAACGCTTCGGCAAGGCCGCTCGTCGTCATGCCGGCGCTCTTGGCCAGTTCTTCGACGGTGCTCTTCGTAACGGGTTCGCCCGTGAGCGATCCGCCGAGAAGCCCGTTGAGCTTTTCCGGCCCGAGCGCCGAGAGGATCTCTTCGAGCAGCTGTTCGGGAGTGATCGCGTGGCCCGGTTCGGTGGTCGATTCCAGCAGGCCGCCGACCAGCTGGCGATCGTCGAGCGAGCCGACCGCTTCGTTCAGCAGCTCGGAGAGCGTCTGGCCGCTCCCGAGCAGCGAGAGCAGTTCGAGCGGCAGCAGTTCCTTTTCGAGGTCCTTCGCCAGTTCCGAGCTCAGGTCGGTGGGGAGCTGTCCGAGCTTGCCTTCGTGCGCGGTCAGCGAAGCGAGCGCCTTGGCCACCGCGGCCTTGACGGCGCCGGCCGGCAGCGCTTCCAGGCCGGGCAGCCGCGAGAGCGCTTCTTCCAGCTGGACGCTCGAGATGTCGCCCACGGGGATCGTCGCCAGCGCCGATTCGAGCTGTGCGGGTGAGAGCTGGGATACGGTCACCGGCGGGGTCAGGGACGCGGTCGCTAACGGAGGCACGGCCAGGGCCGCCAGGAACACGAACGGGGATGCGGCCGCGATGCTTGCCGCCATTCGACGGGTCCCCCGCGACGATGCCGCCAAACGCCAAATGGATGGTGCGTGCATGGACTCACTCCTTGAGATGATTTGACATATAGCCACTCGGTCCGTGATTACCCGAAAATCGACTCAGCGGAATAAGATCGAACAGATGGCTAGCTGCCGGCCCCCGCCGGCGAGCGGCCAGGCAGCACCGGCGCCCGCCGACGCCGGACCTGCGCGCCGCCGCCGGCGCGCTGGCGGGTGGCGGGCGGGGCGTCCGCTCAGACGTCTTCGACGGCGCTGGAGATCTCGACCATGCTCACGTCGAGCGCCTTGGCGATCTCGCGCACGGTCGTCCACGCCGGGCTCGACTGACCGAGCTCGATCCGAGCGAGCGAGCCGGTCGTGAGCCCTGAACGGTAGGCGAGTGCTTCCTGAGTGGTGCCGCGCTCGAGGCGGAGCCGCCGCAGAACGGCAGCGAGGGCTGGATCGGGCGCAAGCGTGCGCGGCACCAGCCAAACATTCCACGCCATACGCGCCTAGGTCCATGCTGTTCGCTGCCCATTGTTGACCATGGATGGTATACAACTGTCTGTGGAGATGCCGCCGAACTACGTGCACGTGGTCCAGCTGCGCCTGACCAGCGAGGAGTGGCGCCTGCTCGCCGAGATGGCCAAGCTGCGGCGCGTGAGCGTCGAGGACCTGCTGCGCGAGGGCCTGCGGCTGCCGCAGCGCGAGCCCCAGACGCTCTCGAGCGAGCGGCCCCCGCATCTGCGCCTGGTGGGATCGGGCGCCCCCGCGGCCTGGCGGCGCTCGCGACGTAGACGCTGAGCCCGGCGCCGCGCGGCGGGGATCCGGCCCCGGAGCGTGGACATTCGACTCAAGGGGCGCCCGCGGCGATGCCGATGTCGAAGTGGTGTCGAGCATCTCCACCCCCATCTCGCCCGGCCCGGACCCGGCACAGCCGGCGCCCGCGGCGCCGGTCGCCGGCACGTGCGCTGCCGCCGACGTGCAAGGCGCGATCGCGCCGTCGTCGCCGATGGCGGTGGCGGCCAGGGCCTTCGGCGATGACTACCCGCCGATCGGCGGGCACTGGCTCGTGCGCGGCGCGGGCATCGCCTACCTCGTGTCCGCGGCCATCTACATGCCGTGGCTGCTGAGCGTGCTCGACCGCGATCTGCCGTGGCTGTGCTGGCCGTTCCTCGCAGCGAACGCCTTCACGCTGGCGACGACGATGCTGAGCATCTTCAACCACTGGTGGCGGGTCGTGCCCGAGCGGCGCCCGCTGCCCCACGGGGGCGAGCCGACCGTCGGGATCATCGTCCCCTGCTGCGGCGAGCCCGTGCCGATGATCCTGCGCACCCTGACCTCGGTGCTGGAGCAGGACTGGCCGCGCGAGCGGATGGCGATCGTCGTCAGCGACGACGGGCACGACCCGGCGCTCGCCCGGGCGCTCGCCGGCTGGCCGGTGCTCTACCACTCCCCGCCGCCCCGCGACGCCCCCGGACGCGACGGCGCCGCGAAGGCCGGCAACCTCAACTCGGCGCTGCGGATGCTGCTCGCCCGCCACCCCGACCTGCGCTACGTCGAGACGCGCGACTGCGACGACGAGCTCGGCTCGAACGCGTTCCTGCGCCAGGCCGTGGGCCAGCTCGAGCACGACCCGCGGCTGGCATACGTGCAGACGATCAAGGAAACCCAGGTCAGCGCCGGCGACCCGTTCAACAACCGCGAGGCGATGTTCTACCGCGGGCAGATGCTCGCGCGGGGCGCCGCCAACGCGGCCTTCCCGTGCGGCTCCGGGCTGGTGTGGCGGCGGGCCGCGCTCGAAGACATCGGCCTGTTCCCGACGTGGAACCTGGTCGAGGACCTGCAATCGGGCGTGGAGGCGCTGCGCCGCGGCTGGCGCAGCTGCTACCTGCCGATCGTGGGCGCGATGGGCCAGCACTCGCCCGAGGACGTCCCCAACGTCTACAAGCAGCGGGGCACGTGGGCGATCGACACCGTGCGGCTGATGATCTGGGGCGATTTGAGTGGTCTCGGCCTGCGCCAGCGCGCCCAGTTCTACGAGCTGCTGTGCTACTACCTGCAGGCGTTCACGGTGCTCGTGTACCTGCCGGCGATCGTGCTCGCGCTGCTCGGCTACGTGCCCTTCAGCGCCAGCGCCCGGAGCTTCGTCGAGCACATGCTGCCGATCGTGCTCGCGACCGAGGCGTGGCTGCTGGCGATCAACCGCCCCTACAACGACCGGCGCCGCCGCCAGCGCCACCCGGTGCGCGAGCTGTGGCGCGTGCGCATCATCTGGAGCGGCATGGCGCCGGTGTTCATCAAGGCCTCGATCCAGGCGATCCTCGGCGGCCCCGACCGCAAGCCCGTCTACAAGGTCACGCGCAAGACGACCGACCCGCGCTGGCACTGGGGGCACACGCTGCCGCAGACGACCGTGCTCATGACGGTCCTGTTCACGCTGGTCTACGGGCTGCGCAACGGCACCCTGCCGCGCCTCGAGACGCTGATCCCGATGGTCTACTGGGGCGGGCTGTACGTGGCGCTGTTCGCCGGCTTCGTCGCGCGCAGCTGGTACGGCGTGGCGAGCCTGCGCAGCGGATTTTCTCGGAGGATGCGGGATCGCGCCGCGGCGCCCATTGCAATCGAAGAGCGCAGCGCCTAGGTTGGAGACAGACGCGGTTTGGAGCCGTAAAGAGCGAGGCCACTGAGGTGTGAGGCCGCGCCACCTGAACCGGAAGGCCCTCGGGCCGGAAGGGAAGGGTTCCTCGAGCGGCTCTGGACCGCGTCGCTTTGCGTCTCCGGTCGATCTGTCCCGCAAGCCGGCGACAGGCGCTTCAGAAGCAGGGTTCGTAGCGGCGGCCGTTGAGCGCGAGGTCGAAGCGCGCGCCCATGATCCCGGCGGCTTCGTCGGCCGCGCAGAAGCGCCGCTTGGGCAGCTTGTACTCGGCGTTCAGCACCGGCTTGCCGGCGGCGAGGTAGGGCTCGAACTCCGCGCATTCGTGGAACTGGTTGCATTCCTCGGTGAGCGCCCCGTCGAAGAACGGCTCGAGTTCGGGGGTCTGTTCGGCGTCGTTCTTCTGCAGCACCGCCATGCCCAGCGAGTGGACCTCTTCGGCGATCCACTCGTTGTAGGCGAGCTGCTCCTGCGCGGTCAGCGGGAAGCCCGTGTCGTTGGAATAGCCTTCGATGTTGTCCGGCTCGACGGCGTCGAAGCCCTTTTCCCGGCACATGCGAAAGCGCGCCGCCATGATCGGCTCGAGCACGCTCAGCTGGCGGATGTCGAGCCAGTGCTCGCCCGGCCAGCCGTTGGGCTTGCCGAGCACCGACTTGGGGAACTCCTTGAAGTCGGGGCGGAAGTCCTCGGCCGTGCCCGCGTCGATGTAGCAGACGACGTGCTTGCCCTGCGCGTGCAGCGCGGCGACGGTCGCCGCGCTGTTTTCGAAGCCGTCGATGTCATAGATCTCGACCGGCTCGTCGGCACGCACCTTGCCGGTCAATTGCCAGTACCAGGTGGGACGCGCCGGGGGCGTCCACCAGCTGGCCTGCGCGCCCGCGGCGGCGACCAGCAGCGCGAGCGCCGCCAGCGCGCCGGCCAGCCCCGCCACCCTCCTGCTTGCCCATAGCGAGACGCCCATCATCCTCGCGATCAATCCTAGAGCAGCATGCGCGCCCCCGGTCGCAGTCTGGCGCGCGCCCAGGCGCGGCCGCTCTTAGAGCAGCCTTACCCTCGGGTTAGCGATCGTTGACCGCTGCCGACCACGATGTGCCCATGTTCGCCACCGCGCTCGGGCCCCATCTGTTCTGGATCGCGAGCCGCGCCGCGGGCACGGCGGCGCTGCTGCTCTCCAGCGCCACCGTGTGCGCGGGCCTGCTGATCGGCGCAAGGACGCTCGCAGGGCGCCGCGCCGAGCTGCGGGCGGCGCACGAGGCGCTGTCGCTGGCCGCGCTCGCGGCGATCGCCGTGCACGGCCTCACGCTGCTCGGCGACGGCTTCCTGCACCCCAGCCTCGCCGACGTCTCGGTGCCGTTCGTCAGCGGCTACGAGACGCTGTGGACGTCGGCCGGCATCGTCGCTTTCTGGGCGCTGCTCGTGCTCGGCCTCTCCTACTACGCGCGGACACGCATCGGCGTGGCGCGCTGGCGGCGCCTGCATCGCCTCGCGGCGCTCGCCTGGCTGCTCGGCCTCGCGCACTCCCTCGGCGAGGGCACGGATGCAGGCCAGACGTGGTTCCTGGCGATGGTCGCGCTGGCCGTGGTGCCCGCGCTCGCGCTGCTGGCGGCGCGGGCGCTCGACTCGCTCGCGCGCGGTCAGCGCAGCGCGCGCCCGCGCGCGCAGGCCCCTCCCACGCCGGCCGGGGCGGCACGATGAGCGAGTCCCGACGGCCCCCGGCGATGGACGCGAAGGCGCTCGCGCGGGCGCGCCGCGAGGCGCTGCGCGCCCGCACCCGCGCGATCAGGCGCCGGGTCGCGGCGCTCGCGGTGGGGCTGTTCGCGCTCACCTTCCTGATCGTCTCGGCGCAGCTCGCCTCCGGCCACGACCCCGCGCTGCTCGCCGCCGCCCGCCGGCGCTCGACCTCGACCGAGACGACGCGCCACAGCGCCGCCGCACAGGGCACGACCACCTCGACGGGCTCCGAGACCGAGAGCGGCTCGACCGGATCGAGCGACTCGGAAGCGAGCGGCGTCGAAACGAGCGCCTCGGGAGGCTCCGGCGAAGGCGGCTCCCCGGGCGAAGCCTCGAGCTCGTCGGCGGTGACGACATCCCAGTCCTGAGCAGGGAGCACGAGGCGATCGAGGAGTTCGAGTGCTTCGGCTCGGAGTGCCTGGCGCTGGTCAGCGGCCCGGGCCGTTCGAGCTCCGCGCGCGAGAGCGCCGCGCTCGTCAAGCGCACGCTGCTGGCCTGGCACGCCCGCTTCTCGCGCTTCCTGCCGGGCAGCGAGCTCTCGCGGCTGAACGCCGATCCTCGCCGCACGGTGCCGGTGCGTCCGCTGATGGCGCGCTTCGCGCAGGCCGTGCAGAGCGCCGGCGCCCTCACCGGCGGCCTGGTCGACGCGACGCTCGTGCACGAGCTCGTGAGCGCCGGCTACGGCGGCGAGCTCGGCGAGCCGCTCGCGCTGGCGCGGGCGCTCGCGCTGGCGCCGCCGCGCGCGCCCGCGGGCGCCTCGCCGGCGACGCGCTGGCGGGAGCTCGAGGTGGACCTCGCCGCCGGCACCGTCGGCCGCCCGCCGGGCGTCAAGCTCGACAGCGGCGGGCTGGCCAAGGGACTGTTCGCGGACGTGCTCGGGGCGACGCTCGCGAGCCATGCGAGCTTCGCCGTCAACTGCGCCGGCGACCTGCTGCTCGGCGGCAGCGCCGAGAGCCCGCGCGCCGTGAAGGTCCAGAGCCCCTTCGACGCGAGCACGATCCACACCTTCGAGCTCGAACGGGGCGGCGTGGCGACGAGCGGCATCGGCCGGCGCAGCTGGCTGGACGGCGCGGGCATGCCCGCGCACCACCTGCTCGATCCCGCCACCGGCAGGCCGGCCTTCACGGGCGTCGTGCAGGTCACGGCGCTCGCGCCGAGCGCGCTCGGAGCCGAGATCAAAGCCAAGGCGGCGCTGCTGAGCGGTCCCCGCGGCGCGCGCGCGTGGCTGGCCCACGGCGGCGTGATCGTGTTCGACGACGGCGCCCACGAGGTCGTGCAGCCGCCGCCGCGCGTCACGCTCGGGCAGCTCGCCGCCTATGTGCGCCCGCCCGCCCCGGGCCGCGGCCGGCGCGCGACACGCGATCGCGCCGGCGCCTGCGCCGCGCCCTGAGCTCTAGATCGACTCGTAGCTCACCCGCGCCGCCTCGGCCCGCTCGCCGGGGGCCTCACGCGCGGGCTGGGCGGCCGCCTGCCGCACGCGCGGGAGCGTGAGCACGACCGCGATCGCGGCGAGGGCGAGGCCGGCGGCGATCCAGAACGCCAGCTGGTAGCCGCCGGTGAGCGCCGCCGCGTGCTGGCGCCCGCCCGCCAGCAGGTGCGCGGTGCGCGAGCTGGAGAGCGTCGCGAGCACCGCCAGGCCGAGCGCGCCGCCGACCTGGGCCGTCGTGTTGACCAGGCCCGAGGCGAGCCCGGCGTCCTGCGGCGCCGTGCCCGACATCGCGACGTTCATCAGCGCCGGGAAGCACATGCCGGCGCCGACGCCCAGCAGCAGCATCGTCGGCAGCAGGTTCGTCAGGTAGTGGCTGCGCACGGGCGCGAGCGCGAACAGCACGAGCCCGACGGTGATCAGCGCGAGGCCGGGCAGCATCGTCGCGCGCGCGCCGAGGCTCGTCGCCAGGCGCTCGGCGTAGCGGATCGAGAGCAGCCCCATCGAGACCGTGACGGGCAGGAACGCGAGCCCGATCTGCAGGGCGTCGTAGCCGAGCACCCGCCGCAGGTACAGGGCGCCGAGGAAGAACATGCCGAACATCGCCGGCACCGACAGGATCTGGATCGCGTTGGCCGCCGCCAGCGTGCGCGAGCGCAGGATGCCGAGCGGCACCAGCGGCCGGCTGGCGGTCGCCTCGCGGACCACGAAGCCGACCAGCAGCGCGAGCGAGCCGCCGGCGAACGCGAGCGTCGAGGACGCGCCCCAGCCGTGTTCGGCGGCCGGCCCGACGATCGCGTATACGCCCAGCATCAGCGCGGCGGTGATCAGCGCCGCGCCGGGCACGTCGGCGCCCTCGCTCAGGCCGATCCCGGGGTCGCGCTCCAGCAGCCGGCTGGCGAGCGCCACCGTGGCGATTCCAATCGGCACGTTGACGAAGAAGATCCAGTGCCAGTCGAGCGTCTGCGTGAGCACGCCGCCGGCGAGCAGCCCGACGGCGCCGCCGGCGGAGGCCACGAACGCGTAGACGCCGATCGCCTTGGCCTGCTCGCGCGGGTCGCGGAACATCGTCACGATCACGCCGAGGATCACCGCCGAGGTCATCGCCCCGCCGACGCCCTGGACGAAGCGCGCCGCCACCAGCAGCCATTGGCTGCCGGCCAGCCCGCACGCGAGCGAGGCGCAGGTGAACAGGCTGACGCCGGCGAGGAACACCCTGCGGCGCCCGAGCAGGTCGCCGAGCCGGCCCGCGAGCAGCAGCAGGCCGCCGAAGGCGATCAGATAGGCGTTCACGACCCACGCGAGGTCGGTGCTGGAGAAGCCGAGGTCGCTCTGAATCGACGGCAGAGCAACGTTTACTATTGTCACATCAAGCACGATCATCAGCATGCCCGCGCACAGCACGTACAGGGCGATCCAGCGCGAGCGCTCGCTGCTCGCGGCGCTCATGAGAGCGCCTCCGCGAGCGTCTCCAGCAGCTCGCGCGTGCCGTGCTCGCGCTCGGCCGGCGTGTCGAGCGCGTCGAGGAACACGCCCTGCTCGGTGAGCGTCAGCTTCGTGCCGGCGCCCGCCGGCTCGAGCTCGACGGTGGCGACCGACACCGAGATGCGGTCCTCGTCGCGGTACATCTCGTAAGTGTGCACGAAGCGCTCGTGCTCGACGATGTCCTGGAAGCGCGCCGAGAAGGTGTAGAGCGCGCCGTCGGGGGTGCGCACGGTCATGCGCTCGTGCCCGCCGACGCGGAAGTCGAGCTCGTGGTCGGGCTTGTCCAGCTCGCGCGGGCCGAACCAGCGCCGCTTCTGCTCGGGCTCGCTCCAGGCCCGCCACACGCGCTCCGGCGGGGCCTCGTAGGCGCGCTCGATCACGAACGTCGCGTGGTTGGTCGATCTGTCGCTCATTGCTCGCTCCTCGTCTCGGGGTCGTCGGGGTGCTCGGCCAGGAACTCGCCGAGGCGGTCCAGGCGTTCCTCCCAGGTGCGCCGCCGCTGCGCGATCCACCGCTCGGCCGTGCCGAGCGCGGCCGGCTCGATCGTGCAGGTGCGTACCCGCCCGAGCTTGCGCGAGCGCACGAGGCCGCTGTCTTCGAGGACGTGCAGGTGCTGCACGACCGCCGGCAGCGACATCGCAAGCGGCTTGGCGAGCTCGCTGACCGACGCGGGCCCCTCGATCAGCCGGTCGACCATCGCGCGGCGGCTCGGGTCCGCGAGCGCGCCGAACAGCAGCTCGACCGGCAGCTCCGGCTGACTGGGAGACTGATACTGAAGCATCTACTTAACTATTAGCAGATCGGCGGCGTCTCGCGGATCCGCGAGGCCGCCCGCGAGCGGAGCGCCTGCGAGCGATACCGACGGCCCGGCCGAGGGGCGGGAGCGCCGCTAGACCGAGACGGGCGCGGCGGGCACCAGCCGGAAGGCGGCGCCGAGGTGCTCGGTCAGCTCGGCGGCTGGCATCGGGCGGGCGAAGAGATAGCCCTGGCCGGTCTGGGCGCCGAGCGCGGCGAGGTGCTCGGCGACCTCCTGCGTCTCGATGCCCTCGGCGACGAGCGTCAGCTCGAGGTTGCGCGCGAGATCGACGATCGAGCGTACGATCGCGCCGGCGCGCGGGTCGTCGAGCACGTCGGTGATGAACGAGCGGTCGATCTTCAGCTCGCTGGCGGGCAGCTTCGCGAGGTACTCGATCGAGGCGTTGCCGGTGCCGAAGTCGTCGACCGAGACGCCGATCCCGTTCGCGCGCAGCGCCCCAAGGACGGCGATCGCGCGCTCCTGGTCGACGAGCGCGGCGCTCTCGGTGACCTCCAACGTCAACCGCGCGGCGGGGATCGCGTGGCGCGCGAGCATCTCGGCGACCTGCGCGGGGAGCTCCGGGTCGAGCAGGTTGCGCGCGGAGAGGTTGACCGACATCTCCAGGTCGATGCCGCGCCGGCGCCAGGCGACCATCTGCACGAGCGCGCGCTCGATCAGGTGCAGCGTGAAGGGGCCGACGAGCGCCGTCGGCTCGATCAACGGCACGAACTGGCCGGGGCCGAGCAGCCCGAGCTCGGGGTGTTGCCAGCGCACGAGCGCCTCGACGCCCTCGATGCGCCCCTCGCGCAGGTCCACCTTGGGCTGGTAGTAGAGCACGAGCTCGTCCTGCTCGAGCGCCCGGCGCACCTGGCCGAGCAGCATCAGGCCCTCCGCGTCGAAGTACTCGCAGCGGGGGGAGTGGACGTGCACGCCGCTCATCCGCGAACGGGCGCGCGCGAGCGCCGTGTCGGCGCGCTGGAGCAGCAGCTCGGGGCCGTCCTCGTGCTCGGCCGAGAGGGCGATGCCGATGCTCGTCTCGACGTTCACGGCTACGCCGTCGACGACGACCGCCGGCTCGAGGCTCGACTGCACGGCGCCGGCCGCGGCGCGGGCGTCGTCTTCGTCCTCGACCTGGGGACAGAGGACCGCGAACTCGTCGGCGCCGAGACGCGCCACGTGCACGTCCGCGTGGAAGCTCGCGCGCAGGCGCCGTGCGACCTCGCGCAGCAGCCGATCGCCGTTGGCCTGGCCGAGCGTGTTGTTGACCTCGGTGAAGCGCTCGATGTCGATCAGGAGCACCGCGACGTTGCCGGGGCGCTCCCGGGCGCGCCGCAGGGTCTGGCCGGTCGCCTCGATGAAGCGCGTGCGGTTGGGCAGTCCCGTGAGCCGGTCGTAGCGCGCGAGGCGGTTGTTCTCCTCCACCTGCAGTCGCAGCCTGCGCGAGGCGGCCACGACGATCCGGTACAGCAGCGCCCACAGGAGCGCCAGCCCGATCGCCACCAGCAGCGCGATCGTGCGCTCGTCGTGCGCGATCGCGGCGGCGATCGGCCGATAGCTCAGGTAGATCTCGAACGCGCCTTCGGGCGGCCCGGCGGAGGCGAAGCGCAGTGGCACGTAGACCTCGACGAGCTGGCCGAGGCCGACCTCGCTGGCGGTCTCGGTGCCCGGCTGCGGCGTCACGACCTCGGCGTCGTCGGGCCGGCCCGCGAGCGCGTTGAGCAGGTCGTCGCTGGGTTTCAGCGTGCGCCCGATCAGGCCGTGGTCGTCGGAGTAGATCACGCGGTAGCGCGCGTTCCAGATCTTGATGCGCGCGAGGTCCTCGGTCACCGAGCGCCCGCTCAGCTGCTGGTCGAGCTCGCGCACGCCCTTGGCCGACAGGCCGGTGCGAAGGTCCTTGGCGTCGAGGTCGGGCTGGATCGCCAGGTGCGCGATCACGCGGGCCGACTCGCTGGCGTCGGCGAGCGCGCGCGAGACCATCTGCGCCTGCAGGACGCTCGCCAGCACGAAGCCCAGCACGACCATCGGCACGAGGCTCAGTAGGGCGACCTGCCGGGTCAGGCTCAGGCGTCCCAGTCCAGCGAGGCGTGCGCGCATGCCAGAGATTTCGAGCGCGGGGACCGAACACTCGAACCTTTCGCCCCCGGATTGGACGTCTAGGCGCAGATGCCTCATTTACGGAGGCCGCGTCGCGTGGGCGCTGCGATACTCGCGGGCGTGCGCGCGCTCGTACAGCGGGTCAGCCGGGCCTCCGTGCGCGTCGAAGGCCGCGTCGTGGGCGAGATCGGCGCGGGCCTGCTGGTCCTGCTCGGCATCGCGCGCGGCGACGAGGAGGCCGCCGTCGCGCGGCTGGCCGAGAAGGTGCTGGCGCTGCGCGTGTTCGCCGACGCCGCCGGCAACATGAACGAGCCGCTCCGCGCGCGCGAGATCCTGTGCGTGAGCCAGTTCACGCTGTATGGAGACACCAGGCGCGGCAACCGCCCGAGCTTCGTGGCGGCGGCGCCCGGCGAGCAGGCCGAGCCGCTCTATCAGCGCTTTTGCGAGCTCACCGGCGCGCGGCGCGGGGTGTTCGGCGCGCACATGGAGGTCGAGCTGGTGAACGACGGGCCGGTGACGGTGATGCTGGAGATCCCGCCGAGCGCCGCGCCGGAGGGCTGAGCCCGAGCTGCCGATCGGCGATGCTTTGCACATGGGAACCGGGGGGACTGCGCGCCCGCGGGCCGGCGAGCGCGGGCACGGCGGGCACAGCGACCGCCTGCTGCCCTGGATCGCCGCCGAGCGCACGCTGCGGGCCGTCGTCCTGCTGGCCGCCGGGCTGGTGCTCGTAACCCACCCGCACTCCGACTGGGCCAGCGAAATCTCGCGCCTGGCACAGCGCCTGGGGCTGAACCCGAAAGACAACTGGATCCAGCGGCTGATCGACAAGATCAAGAAGATCCACGCGCACGAAGACGTCGTCTTCGGCGTCGCCGCGCTCGCCTACGGCGCGCTCGAGGCGACCGAGGCCTACGGCCTGTTCCGCCGTCGCGCGTGGGGCGAGTGGCTGACCGTGTTCGCCACCTCGGTGCTGATCGTCCCCGAGGTGTGGGAGCTGACCAAGAGCACGACCGCGCTGAAGCTCGGCGCGCTCGCGGTCAACGTCGCCGTCGTCGCCTATCTGGTCTGGCGGCTGCGCCGCGCGCGCCGAGCTTAGGCCTCGACCGTGACGCCCTTCCAGAAGGCGAAGCGGTCCTTGATCTCGGCGGCGGCGTCCTTGGGCTCCGGGTAGAACCAGGCGGCGTCGACGTTCCGCTCGCCGTTGACCTCGATCGTCTTGTAGCTCGCCTCGCCCTTCCACGGGCAGGTCGAGTGCGTGTCGCTGTCGGTGAAGTACTCCGCGCGGATGCTCTCGGCTGAGAAGTAGTGGTTGTTCTCGACGACGACCGTGTCCTCGCTCTCGGCCAGTGTCGCGCCGTTCCAGGTTGCCTTCATGCTCGCTCCTCGTCGCGGTTGACTGCTGGGCACAGCGTAGACGCCCGCCGGCTATGCCCGCGGCAGAGCGGCGGCCCTCACCCCGGCGACTCCCCATGCCGCTCGGCCAGCGCCAGGCCGCCGCGCTGCACGCCGGCCGCGCCGGCCCGCAGGGCGGGCACGAGCTCGCTGGTGACGAGGCCCGTCTCGCGCGTCAGCTCGTCGACGATCGCGAACCAGCGGCGCATGTTCGCGGGGGTGTCGAGCAGCACCGTCAGCACCGGGACGTGGCGGTCCAGCGACCAGAAGGCTTCGCCGTGCGGCTCGTGGGCGCCGTGGTAGCCCCACAGGCCGCGCAGCACGGTCACGCCGGCGGCGCCCTCGCGGCGCAGCCGGCGCACGAGCTGGCTGTGCAGCGGCCGCCCGTCGTGGCGGGAGCGCTCGCTCGTGTAGACGACGAGCTTCTGCCAGTAGTCGAGGCCGCCGGCGTCCGCGCGCGGCGCCGGCCCGGGCTCGGCCAGCAGCTCGCCGTCGCGCTTGCACACGCGCACGCGCTCGAGCGTGACCGCGGGCTCGCCCGCGAACGCCGCGATCCGCTCGAGCGCGGCGAGGATCGCGGAGCCCTCCCCTACGCTCTGGATCATCAGCGGCACCTGGGCGTTGCGGGCGAGGAAGCGGGCGCGCCGGCGCACGCCCGCGAGCGTGCCGTCGAGGCCCAGCTGCACGCTCGCGCCGGCGACGCCGTGACGGTGCAGGCACTCGACGATCGCCAGGTGGGCCGGGCGCCCGTCGACCCGCTCCTGGCGCCCCACGTAGACCGTCAGCTTGACGTCGTGCGAGCCCGCCGAGAGCTCGGCGGGCCGCAGCGGCGCATGGACGGTGCGGGCGCGCTCGAGCGTGACCAGCCCGCGCGGGCAGAGCGCCTGCGCCTCGCCCGCTAGCTCGCCGATGCGCGCCGGCTCGTCGACCGCGAGCGCGAGCAGCGGCAGGTCTTCGGAGAGCGTCAGCAGGCGCTCGCTGGCGAGCTGGTGCTCCAGGCCGAAGCCCTCGATGCCGCGCAGCAACACGCTCGTGCGCGCCCCGCGAGCTGCGTACAGCTCGATCAGCCGCTCGGCGAGCAGCCGCCCGCCGGCGCGGTCGCGCTCGCCGAAGTACACGCTCAGGCGCAGCGCCTCGGCGACCACCTAGCCGCCCCCCAGCAGGCGCCCGAGCGCGGCCGCGCCGAGGCCGAGCGCGAGGCTGCCGATCACGTTCGCCGCGAGCAGCCGCGCGCGCCCGTCCTCGGCCAGACGGTGGGACTCGAGCATCCACGTTGAGAACGTCGTGTAGGAGCCGATCACGGCCGTGCCCGTGAGCAGGTAGGCGTCGGTGCCGAGCGCGAGCCCGGCGAGCACGCCCAGCACGAGCGCCCCCGAGAGGTTGACGAGCAGCGTGCCGAGCGGGAAGCTCCCCCCCGTGTTGGCCGAGACGAGCCCGTCGAGCAGGAAGCGCGCGATCGCGCCGAGCCCGCCGAGCGCCCCGACCGCGAGCCACAGCGCGAGGAAGCCCATCAGATCGGGCGCGCCCGGCGCACGAGCTTGGTCGCCGCGAACGCCATCGCCAGGCCGCCCGCGAGCGTCGCGGCGCCGTAGCCGAGGGCGAGCAGGACATGGCCGCCTTCGAGCATCCCCACGAGCTCGACCATCACCGTCGAGAAGGTCGTCAGCGCGCCGCACACCCCCGTGCCGAGAAACGCGCGCGCGTACAGCGTCGGCGGCAGGCGCTCCTGCAGGCGCGTGACGAAGTAGCCGAGCAGCGCGGCGCCGGCGAGGTTCACGGCGAACGTCGCCCATGGCCAGCCACCCGGCCCGGTTACGAGACCACGGGCGAGTGCGGCCCGCGCGATCGCTCCCATAAAGCCTCCCACGAAGATCGCCGCCAGCTCCTGGCGGTCCAGGCGCGGTCGCGTCATACGCGTTATGGGGCGGGCCTCATCGCTGCGCGCCCGAGAATAGCGAGCGGACGTGATAGACCCCGGCTCGGTGGGTTCGCCTCAGAGCACATCGACACGCAGGCGCATCCCCGGCCTCAGGCGCTGGGCGCTGCTGCTCGCCGCGCTCGCGCTCGCCGGCGTCGTCGTGTTCGCGCTCTCGCAGCTGAACCTGCCGCGCGTCGGGCACGCGCTGATCACCGCCACGCCCGGCTGGATCGCGCTGGCGCTCGTGCTGATGGGCAGCTCGCTGGTGATGCGCTCGATCTCCTGGCATCAGGTGCTGCGAGCCGCGCTGCCCGAGACGCCGCTGCGCTGGCCGCCGATCGTGCGCGCGACGATGATCGGCGTGATGGGCTCGGCCGTGTTCCCCGGCCGCCTCGGCGAGCCCGCTCGCGTGATCGTGCTCTCGCGCCGCCTGGAGGGCCGCACGGCCCGCCTGGTGCCGGTCGTCGCCGGCACGGTCTTCTCGCAGACCCTCGTCAACCTGCTCGCGCTCGCGATCCTGCTGGCGATCACGTTCACGAGCGTGCCGCTGCTGCACGGCCACCTCGGCGGCATCGCCGGCGCGCTGATCGTGCCCCTGGTCGTGTGCCTGCTCGTGATCGTCGGCCCGCGGCTGCTGGCCCGCGCGAGCCGCGCGCGCTCGCCGCGCGTGGCGCACGCCGCGGAGCGCCTCAGACGCCTGCTGCACCTCGCCCGCCAGGGCCTCGTCGTGTTCGCCCGCCCCCGCTACGGCAGCACCGCCGTCGGCTTCCAGCTGCTGGCCTGGGCGCTGCAATGGCTCGCCTGCTACGCCGTGCTGCTGTCGCTGAGCCTCCAGTCCCACGGCGGCCTGGTCGCCGCCGCGGCGATCCTGCTGGCCGTCAACCTCAGCGCGGTGCTGCCCGCGACCCCCTCGAACGTCGGCGTCTTCCAGGCGGCCTGCCTGGTCGTGCTCGCCGCCTACGGCGTCGGCGCCGGCACGGGCCTGGCCTACGGGATCATCCTGCAGGCCGTCGAGGTCGTCACCGCGCTGGCCCTGGGCGTGCCGGCGCTGCTGCGCGAGGGCCTGTCCTGGAGCGACATCCGCGCGAGCCGCCAGCTCGAGGAGTCAGCCAGCGAGGGCGCGTAGGGACTGGCGCAGCGACGTCGTCGTCTGCAGCACCGCCGTGGGCTCGTAGCCGCAGTGGGCCATGCAGTTGTCGCAGCGCGGGTCCTTGCCACGACCGTAAGCGTCCCAGTCGGTCGTCTCGATCAGCTCTTTGTAGGTCTTCGTGTAGCCGTCGGACATCAGGTAGCAGGGCTTCTGCCAGCCGAACAGCGAGTAGCTCGGGATCCCCCAGGCGGTGCACGCGAAGTCGGCCTTGCCCTCGAGGAAGTCGAGGAACAGCGGGCTGTGGTTCAGGCGCCACTTCTTGCGACGGCCGTCGGCGAAGGCCTCCGAGAACAGCGCTCGCGTCTGCTGCACGCCGAGGAAGTGCTCCTGGTCTGGGGCTTTCTCGTAGGCGTAGGCGGGCGAGATCATCATCTCGTCGACTTCGAGGTCGTCGTTGAGGAAGTCGAGCACCTCGCGCACCGTCTTGGGCGAGTCGTGGGTGAAGAAGGTGGTGTTGGTGGTGACCCTGAAGCCGGCCGCCTTGGCGGCCTTGATCGCGGCCACCGCCTTGTCGAAGACGCCCTCGCGCTCGACCGACGCGTCGTGGCGCTCGCGCAGGCCGTCCATGTGCACCGCCCAGGCGAAGTACGGGCTCGGCTCGAAGTTCCCGAGCTTCTTCTCCAGCAGCAGCGCGTTCGTGCACAGGTACACGAAGCGCTTGCGTTTGACCAGCTCGTCGGCGATCACGTGGATCTCGGGGTGGATCAGCGGCTCGCCGCCGGCGATCGAGACCATCGGCGCGCCGCACTCCTCGACGGCCCCGACGGCCTGCTCGACCGGCATGCGCCGGCGCAGCTCGTGCTCGGGGTGCTGGATCTTGCCGCAGCCCGAGCACGCCAGGTTGCACTGGAACAGCGGCTCCAGCTCGACGATCAACGGGAACTTGTCGTTTTTGGCGAGCCGCTGGCGCATCAGGTACATGCCCATGCGCGTGCTCTGTTTCAGGCGGACGCCCATGGCAGCTACCTTAGACCCCCGGGGCCCAGCCGTGAAGTGCCCCGGCCACGCGCCGCAGCGCGAGCGCCGCCCGCAGCGCCCCGCCGAGCGCCTGCACCCGCAGCAGCTCGTGCCGCGGGCTGTCGAGCACGATCCGCACGACGCCGAACGGCCGCTCGCCCGCCCCGGCCGCCAGCCACACCGACTCCATGTCGACCGCGATCGCGCCCCGCTCGTGCAGCTGCGCGCGGCGCTCGCCGAGCGCCAGGCGCGAGACGCACACGACCTCGCCGGCGCACACCTTCATGCCGCGCCCGGCCAGCCGCTGCACGAGCGCACCGGCCAGCTCGCAGCGCACCCGCTCGGGCGGGTGACCTTCGTCCTCGGCCGAGTAGACCTCCTCGGCGACGATCACTTCGCCGGGCACCGAGTCCTCGTCGAGCCCGCCGCAGAAGCCGAGCACCAGCATCGCGCTCGCCGGCGCGCCCGTGAGCTCCGCGACCGCCGCCCTGGAGCGCCCGGGGCCCATGCCGGTCTTGCGTACCAGCCGCCCGTGCCCGGCGGAGGAGATCAGCGCCGCCTCGATGCGCATCGGCGCGGCCAGCAGCAGATCGCTCATCGCGCGAGCGCCCCCGGCAGCGCCTGCCCGCCGCCGCCCGGGCCGGCCACGCCAGCCGGCATAGTGCCCCCGCCGTCTCGCGCCGCCGCCGCCTCGCGCTCGCCCCACCGAGGCAGGCCCAGCCCGCCGAGCACCCGCCGCGCGGCCGCGTGGCCGCTGATGACCGCGCCCTCGAGCGTCGCCGGCCAGCCGGTCGCCGTGTACGCGCCGGCGAGCGCGAGCCCCGGAATCGCCGTGGCGGGCCCGGGGCGCAGCGCCGCGCTGCCCGGGACCGCGCGGAACGTCGCGGCGTGCTCGCGGGTGATCAGGAAGCGCTCGACGCGCGCCTGGCGCGCGCGCGGGAACAGCTCGGCGAGCGCCGGCAGGTAGCGCTCGCGCAGCGCCTCGAGGCTCATGCCCATCTCGCGCTCGGCCGCCGACAGCGACACCGCCAGATACTGGCAGCCGGCAGGCGCGCCGCCCGCGCGCGTGCGGTCGAACACGTACTGCACGGGCGTGCCCACGCCGGCCGCGAACTCCTGGTCGCACACGCGGCGGTCGTAGACGACGTGCAGGTTCACGATCGGCGAGACGCCGAGGCGCCGCAGGGCGCCGGCGGTGTCGGGCGCCAGCGGCTCCAGCAGGCTCGCGGCGCGCGTGTGCGCGAGCGCGAGCACGACCGCCTCGGCGCTCAGCCCGTCGGGCCCCACCCCCGCCCCCTCGCGCGCGCCGTGGCCCTGCACCTCGAGGCCCTCGCCGGTCCGCTCGAGCCCCGTCGCCCGCCAGCCCAGGCGCACGCTCACGCCCGCCCGCTCCAGCGCGCGCGCGGCGGGCTCGCCGATCGTCTGCCCGAGCGTGCCCTCGTGAAAGCCGATGTCGCCCGCGTCGGCGCGGGACAGCAGGCCCGTGCGGAACACGAACGCGGCGAGCCCCAGCGACGCCTGCGCCGCCGGTAGGTTGAGCGCGGGCAGCGCGATCAGGTCCCACAGCGCCGCGACGGCGCCGCTGCCCTGCCCGCGCCGCGCCAGCCACTCGCCGAAGGCGACGCCGTCGCTCGCCGGGTCCTCGGGGCGCACCCGCGTCAGCTCGAGCGACGCGCGCGCCGCGCCGAGGCGCTCGAGCGCCGTCAGGTGCGGGTAGCGCGCGAGCGCGCCGGCCAGCTGGGCGGGCGCCGGCAGCGATCCGCGGCGCAGCAGCGCCGGCGGGTGGCCGGGCCGCAGCACCGGGATCGCCAGCTGCGGCTGCACCCTCGTCAGCGACTCGCTGCCGAGCCGCGCGAGCAGCGCGCGGTAGCCGTGGCAGCAGCGCAGGAACACGTGCTGGCCGTTGTCGAGCGTGAGCCCGTCGCGCTCGAAGCTGTAGGCGGCGCCGCCGAGGCGCCGGCGCACCTCCAGCAGCGTCACCCGGGCGCCCGCGTCGGCGCAGTCGAGCGCCGCCGTGATCCCGGCGAGCCCGCCGCCGATCACGACCACCCGCGGCCCGCTCGACGGCGACGGCGGCGGAGGCGGAGGCGAAGGCGAAGGCGGGGCGCTCACACCCCCACCCCCAGGATCCCGCGGGCGGCCACGAGCGCCTTCTCGCGCGCGGGCAGCGACAGGCGCTGGCGCGCCGCCTGCTCGGGGTGCAGCTCGATGCGCGCGAGCAGCCGCCGGTAGATGCCGGCCATCGCGAGCAGGCACGCGGCGCTGCGCCGGTCGAGCATGCCGGCGAGCGCGAGCCCGCGGTCGAACCACTCGCGCGCGCGCTCGGACTGGAAGCGCACGAGCGCGGCCAGCCGCTCTCCCCGGCCGGGATCGTCGAGCGCCGCGAGCAGCGCGGCGGGCGTGTCTGGCAGCTCGAAGCGGCGCAGCTCCGCGGCGGGCAGGTACACGCGCCCGCCCTGGGCGTCCTCGCGTACGTCGCGCAGGATGTTCGTCAGCTGCAGCGCCACGCCGAGCTCGTCGGCGCGCACTTCCGCGAGGCCCCTGTCCAGGCGCGCGTCGGCGCGCAGCCCGAACACCGCCAGGCACAGCCGCCCGATCCCCCCGGCCACGCGCCGGCAGTAGACGACCAGCTCGTCGAACTCCTCGTAGACGGCGCCCTCGACGTCCATCCGCACCCCCTCGATCAGCTCGCCGAGCGCGTCGGCCGGCAGCGGGAAGCGTGCGCGCGCGTCGGCGAGCGCCGCCATCACCGGGTCGGCGCCGTCGCCGTGGGCGAGCGCGGCGGCCTGACGATCCAGCCCCTCGAGCTTCTGCGCGGGCGTGAGGCCGCCGTCGCCGATGTCGTCGATGCGCCGCGCGAACGCGTACACCGCGCTCATCGCCCGGCGCCGCTCGCCCGGCAGCAGGCGGATGCCGTAGTAGAAGTTCGCGGCCCGCCCGCGGGTGATCGCTTCGCAGTGCCGGTAGGCCGCGTCGACGCCGAGCCGCGCGCTCATCGCCGCGGGCTCCCGGCGGGCGCCCCCAGCGCCTGCTCGGCCGCGGCCGCTCCGGCCGAGGAGGAGCCGCGCAGCGCGGCGAGCGTCGCCAGCAGGCGGCGCGCGCGCCCCGCCCGCGGGGCCCCCGCGAGCACGTCGAAGCCCGCCCGTTCGATCGCCTCCAGCGCGGCGCGCCCGCCGCCGAGGAAGGCCGCGATCGCCAGCCGCGGGCGCCCGCGCAGCTGCGCGAGCAGCGGCGCGCCGGAGTCGAGCAGGGCGCGTGCGCGGCGCACCTCGAAGGCCAGCAGCTCGCGCACCGCCGCGTTCGCGTGGGCGCCGGCGAGATCGTCCTCGGTGCACCCGAAGGCGCGCATGTCCTCGGCCGGCAGGTAGATGCGCCCGGCCGCCAGGTCCTCGGCGACGTCCTGGCAGTGCTCGGTCAGCTGCAGCGCCGTGCAGATCTCATCCGACAGGGCGACCCGCGCCGGCGTGGCGAGACCGAGCACGCCGAGCACGAGCTCGCCGACGGGGTCGGCCGACAGCGCGCAGTAGCCGCGCAGCTGCTCCCAGCTCTCATAGCGCGCGACGCGCTGGTCGGCGCGGTTGGCCTCGATCAGCCGCACGAACGGCTCGCGCGCCAGGCCGCAGGCGCGGGCGCTCGCGCCGAGGCGCACGAGCAGCGGGTGCGTGGCCGTCCCGTCGAGCGCCCGGTCGAGCTCGCCTTCGAGCCAGTCGAGCGCTGCCAGACGTTCCTCATGCGCGAGCGCCGGCGAGTCGCCGAGCTCGTCGACCAGGCGCGCGAACCCGTACAGGGCGAGCAGGTGCCCGCGCGTGCGCGCCGGCAGCAGGCGGCTGGCGACCGGGAAGTTCTCGCCGGCCGCGCGCGCCATCACCGCCTCCGCGCTGGGGGCGTTCGCGGGCGCCTCGGCTACCGGGCTCACCCCCTCGGCGCGGCGGCGTGTCCGTTGCCGTTGCCGTTGGCGTGTGTCGCGTCCTGGGCCAGGCAGCGACCGAGGGCCATGATCGGGAACGTCAGCCGGTAGAGGTGGTAGTTGATGTAGTAGTCGCTCGGGAAGCCCGTGCCCGTGTACTGCGGCTCGTCCCAGCCGCCGTCGGGGCGCTGCGTGGAGACCAGCCAGGCGATCCCGCGCGCGAGCGCCTCGGAGCGCTCGCCGGCGGCGTGCAGCGCGAGCAGCGCCCAGGCGGTCTGCGAGGCGGTGCTGGGGCCGCGCCCGACCCATTTGGGGTCGTCGTAGGAGCGCGGGTCCTCGCCCCAGCCGCCGTCTTCGTTCTGGTGGCACTCGAGCCAGGCGACCGCGCGGCGGATGCTCGGGTGCGCGGGCTCGAGCCCGGCGGCGATGAGCCCCGGCACGACCGCGCCGGTGCCGTACACGTGGTTGATGCCCCAGCGCCCGAACCAGGAGCCGTCGGCCTCCTGGTTCTCGAGCAGCCAGCGCACGCCCTCGCGCGCAGCCGGCGTGGCCTGCAGGCCGAGCGCGCCGAGCATCTCGACGGTGTGGGCGGTGACGTCGGCGCTGGGCTCGTCGATCACCTCGCCGAAGTCCAGGAACGGGAGCTCGCGCACGAGCGCCCGGGTGTTGTCGGCGTCGAAGGCGCCCCAGCCGCCGTCGGCGCTCTGCATGCCCTGCACCCACCGCAGCGCCCTGCCGATCGCGCCGTCGATCTGTGCGCGCAGGGAGCCGCGGCCGGCGACCCGCAGCAACGCCAGCACGACCTCGGCGGTGTCGTCGACGTCGGGGTAGTTGACGTTGGCGAACTCGAAGGCCCAGCCGCCCGGCTCGAGGGTGGGCCGCCTGACGGCCCAGTCGCCGCGCACGCGCACCTCCTCGCCGAGCAGCCACCGGGTCGCGGCCTGCATCGCCGGATGCTCCTCGGCGAGACCGGCGTCGCCGAGCGCGACCATCGCGAGCGCCGTGTCCCACACCGGCGACTGGCACGCTTCCAGGCGCCGGCTGGGGACGGACGGCGTGCCCGGCGGGCGCGAGGCGCCCCGCTGCCCGCCGTCGTCCTCCACCATGAAGCCGTCGATGCCGCGCAGGCCGCGGCGCATCACCGGGTGATCGAGCGGATAGCCGCGCAGGTGCAGCGCGATCAGCGAGTAGACCCAGGGCGGCTGGATCCCGCCCCACGAGCCGTCGGCCTCCTGGCGGCGCACGATCCAGCGCTCGGCCTCGGACAGCGCGAGCCGCCGAAAGGGGCGGATCGGGCGGCGCTCGTAGGCGCGCAGGACGCCGTCCAGGCGTTGCAGCCACGCGCCCCTGCCGCTCGCCTTGGCCGCCTTCGCGGCTGGCTGCTCGGGGTCCGAGCCGTCGGCGTAGAGCTCGTCGAGGCGGAACGGCAGCTCGCGCAGCGGACGGTACGCTTTGACGATCGACAGCGCGACGATCGTCTGGCGCGCCCAGCACGCGAAGTCGAAGATGTTCAGCGGCGTCCAGGCCGGCAGCATGATCACCTCGGCCGGCAGCGAGGGCACCCGGTCCCACGACCACAGCCCGAACAGCGCCAGCCACACGTGCGTGAACACGCGCGCGCCCTCGACCCCCCCGCCCGCGCGGACGAACGTCGCCGCCCTGCGCATGTGCTCGGCTTCGGCCGGGTCGCCGGCGAGCCGCAGCGCCCAGTAGGCCTCGACCGTCGTCGAGAGCTCCCCGGGGCCGCCGTGGAAGTTCGCCCAGGTGCCGTCCTCGCGCTGCTGCGAGCGGATCCAGGCGGCCGAGCGCGCGGTCTCGTCGGCGCGGCGCACACCCAGGAACTCGCGCAGGAGCATGTCCTCGGCGTCCATCGTGACGTTGGTTTGCAGCTCCCCGCGCCACCAGCCGGCGCCGTCCTGCAGCGCGAGCAGGTGCTCGCAGGCCAGCCCGAGGGCCGCCTGAGCCTCGGTTTGTGCCTCCGTTGTCAGCTGCGGCATGTCGGAAACCTAAATCTTTTCGTTCCGGAACGGCAGTGGCGCACGCGCGCTCGCACGCTCAGGTACTCAATTGCCCGGTCAGTGTTACCAACCCGGGCGACGATCCCTAGCCCGTTTGCCGCGAATCCTGCGGCGCGAGCACCTCCGGGGTGGCTTGCGCGGTGACCGCGTGGCGGCGCAGGTCGGACTCGCTGACGAGCCTCGGGACGGGCGAGACGAAGCGGTAGGCGATCAGCCCGTCCACGTCCAGCTTTTCCAGCAATCTGAAGCCCGGGGCCGGCGGCGAGCCGGCGTCGGCGCGCAGCGGCGCGTAGCCCGTCTCGTCGATCTCGCGCACGAGCACGCTATGCCCCTCGCGCAGGCCGCGCAGCCCCGGCAGGTAGTACTCGAACGGCGTGGTCCCGAGCTCCACCGTGGCGATCGCGCGCTCGGCCGCGCCGCCGACGGGGTGGGCGAGCCGGCGCGCGAGCCCGCGCCAGTCGCCGCGCTGCAGGCGCGGGCTGAGGTCCACGTCGAGCGTGATCGCCAGCAGCGCCAGCGCGATCAGGCCCGCCAGCGCCACGCCCGGCAGCGGCGAGCCGCGCCCGCGAGGGGCCGGCCACACGGTCATCGCCGCGATCACGGCCGTCACCGGCACCATCGCGGCGACCAGGTTGCGCGGCGCCAGGTAGTCGGCGCCGAGCGCCACCAGCACGACCGGGATCAGCACGCCGCAGGCCGCGACCGACAGCACCAGCCACAGCCGCCGCAGGCTCCCGGGCGCGCCTTCGGCGATCCGCCACAGGCCGAGCCCGAGCCCGGCGAGGATCGGCAGCGCCACGAGCGCCTCGACGCCGTGGCCGAGCGCCGACCCGGTGTAGCCCGTCAGGTAGTAGCCGGGGATCGCTTCGAGCCGTTCGACGAGCGGCCAGCGCCCGATCCACTGGGTGCCGTGGCCGCCCTGCGCGGGGATCAGCGCCAGCAGCGCGAGCCCCACGAGCGCGAGCGCGCCGAGCGCCGGAAGCGCGCCGCGGCGCGTGCGCGGCTGCCACAGCAGCCACAGCGCCATCGGGATCAGCAGGAACACGGCGAAGTAGTGGCTCAGCAGCGCGAGCGCGCCGCACGCCGCGAACAGCGCCATGCGCGCGCGCGTGGGCTCGCGCTCGGCGCGCAGGAAGCAGAGCAGCGCCAGCGCCCCGGTGAGCACGAACAGCCCGTACGCGCGGGCCTCCTGCGAGTACCACACGAACAGCGGGTCGACGGCCGTGATCAGCGCGCAGACGATCGCGGCGCGCCGCGCGGGCGGGCCTTCGAGCTCGCGCCCGATCGCCCAGGCGACCGGCACGAGCGCGATCCCGGCGAGCGCCGAGGGCAGCCGCAACGCCACCTCGCCGGTGCCGAGCACGCGCGAGTCGGCCCACGCGATCACGTACCACAGGGGCGGCGTGTTCTCCGAGTGCACGACCGAGCGCAGTGTCTCCCACAGGCTCGGGTGCAGCACGTGCACGGGCGTGAACGCCTCGTCGTACCAGAAGCTCTGCAGGTCGAGCGTGGACAGGCGCAGCGCGGCCGCCAGCAGCGTCAGCGCCGCGAGCGGCCACCAGCCGGGCAGGCCCGCCCGCGCGCCCGCGCGCTCGGCCGCCGCCGCCGCGGGCGCGGCCACGCCGGCCTGCCCCGTGGCGCTCATCCGCGCCCGCCTGCGTGTCCCCGCGCGCTCATCCCGGGCATCTCCCCCGCCCCGCCTCGCCGAAGCAGCCGTAGCGGCTGGCGGGCGTGTCGGGACGGTAGGGCGGCAAATACCAGCCGCCGTGCACGCTGCGCCGGCCGTCGACCACGGGCCCCCAGATCGCCAGGCAGACCTGGGTGCGCGCGCCCGGCGCGCCGGCGCTCGTGTTGCCGCACAGCACCTCGCGCCCGCTGGCCAGGCCGAGCGTTTCCTGGTCGATCGAGACGTTGCGGTAGTCGTGGCGGGTGTAGTGCCGCCACGTCGCGAGGTCGGCGATCAGGCGGTGGTTGGTGTCGACGTCGCGGCCGAGGTCGTTGACGGTGGCGACCGCGAGGAACACGCCCACGAGCACCAGCAGCGTCGTCTCGATCAGCCGCAGCTCGCCGCGCCCGCGTCGCTCCTCCGAGCGCGGGCGCAGCCACGCGGGTGCCCAGCTCATGTCAGCTGCCATCCTGGGCACGCAGGGCAAGCTGGACAAGGACGCAGTGAGCGAAGTGTGCTTGGCACACGAGCGATCGAGGACGCAGATCCAGCGCCGTCATGCGTGCCCAGGATCACTGCACCGGCGCCAGCAGCGGCGAGGTCTGGTGGATCACGAACAGCGCCTGCACGGCCAGCGTGGCGTACAGCAGCCGCCGGTCGCGCGTGACCACGGCGAGCGGCAGCGGCCACAGGATGTACCAGGCCAGCAGCCACGTGCTCGTGACCGAGATCGCGAGCAGCGCCCAGCCGGAGGCGGCGACCCAGTCATAGCCGCGCCAGGTCCGCCACAGCAGGTGCACGACGATGAGCACGAGCCCCGCCTTGAGCAGGTCGTGGTCGATCGGGAACACGCCGGGCTTGCCGAGCAGGTGCGCGATCTCGTTGGCGAAGCTGTCGGTCGAGACGAAGGCCGCGTCGCGGTTGAGCGCCGAGACGAGGTCGATGCCGTGGATGCCGAAGGCGGCGTAGCCGACGAGCGCGCCGAGCACGATCGCGGCGAGCGCGCCGAGCACGGGGGCCGGGCGCCGGCGCGAGAGGACCATGAACGGCAGCAGCACCGCGACCGTCGCCTTGATCAGGGCGCCCGCGACCACCCACGCGGCGGCCGCCGCTTCGCGACCGGGCCGTCCGCGCCGGGCGCCACCGGTCGGGGCGCCGGCGATCGTGAGCCACACGGCGGCCATCATCGCGAGCATCATGATCAGGTCGTTGTGGGCGCCGCCGAGCCCGTAGATCACATACAGCGGGTTGGCGCCGACGGCCACCAGCGCGAGCACCGGGTCGAAGCCGCGGGCGCGCGCGCAGCGCCAGGTCAGCGCGAGCGTGCCGGCGCTCGCGAGCAGCGCCTCGAGCTTCATCCCCCACAGCGCGCCGACCACGCCGAGCGGCGCGAGCGGGTAGGAGAGCAGCGTGTACAGCGGCCCGTAGGCGGTGGCGACGTGAACCCAGTCGGTGCCCACGTACTTGAACACGGGGTCGTGGGCGATCGCGAGCGGCCCGTTCAGGTAGGGGTTCAGGCCGTGCTCGACGCCCATGCGCGCGTAGGCGATGTAGCTGAAGACGTCGGTCGAGAGCAGCACCGGCCCGGCGAACACGACCACCTGCAGCGCCGCGACGAGCGCGATCGCCCAGCGCGCCGGCAGCGCCCGCACGCGCCCGATCAGGACCAGCAGCCCCGCGTAGGCGCAGCTCGAGACGAGCAGCGCGATCAGGAACACGCGGAAGCCGAGGCGCTCGCCGGCGCCCGCGAGCCAGCCGGAGATGTCCGGCGAGAGCGGGATCAGCGGCGAGCGCCCGGCGGCGCCGTCGAGCACGATCTCGACGGCGGCCGCGAGCAGCGCCAGCGCGAGCGCCGTCGCGAGCGCCGGCGCCCAGCGTTCGGAGCGGACGTCGATCAGGCCCGGCCGCTCGCTGTGCGCGGCGACGCTCACGAAGCGGCGGGCGCCCTCAGCCTCACAGAGCCGTCCACACGGTCTTGGTCTCCAGGTACGCGTCCAGGCCGTCGTGGCCGTGCTCGCGGCCGATTCCCGAGGCCTTGAAGCCGCCGAACGGCGCGGACGGGTCGACGACGCCCCAGGTGTTGATGTAGACCATGCCGGCGTGCAGCATCGCCGCGAGCCGGTGGGCGTTGGAGACGTCGCGCGTCCACACCCCCGCGGCCAGCCCGTACTCGCCGTCGTTGGCGCGCGCGGCGACCTCCTCCAGGCTGTCGTAGGGGGAGGCCACGAGCACCGGCCCGAAGATCTCCTCGCGCGCGATGCTGAGCTCGTCGGAGTCGGTCGCGAACAGCGTCGGCTCGACGAAGTAGCCGCCGCTGTCGCTGAGCGCCGCGCCGCCGCCGGCGAGCACCTCGGCGCCCTCGGCGCGGCCCGCCTCGATGTAGCCGAGCACCCGTTCCTGCTGCTCGGCGGAGACCAGCGGGCCGAGCTGCGTGCCGGGCTCGAGGCCGGGGCCGAGCTGCGCCGAGCCCGCCGCCTCGGCCAGCGCGCTCATCACCTCGTCGAAGCGCTCGCGCGGGGCGAACAGGCGCGAGCCGGCGTTGCAGGCCTGCCCCGAGTTGAAGTAGATCGCCTGGAAGGAGCCCTTGATCGCGGCCTCCAGGTCGGCGTCGGGGAGGATGATGTTCGGCGACTTGCCGCCGAGCTCGAGCGTCACGCGCTTGAGCGCCCTGCCCGCCTTGGCGCCGATCTCGCGGCCGACGGCGGTGGAGCCGGTGAACGCGATCTTGTCCACGCCGGGGTGGTCGACGAGCGCGGCGCCGGTGCTGCCGTCGCCGGTGAGCACGTTGACGACGCCGGGCGGGAAGCCGACCTCCAGCGCCAGCTCGCCGACGCGCAGCGCCGACAGCGGCGTCTGCTCGGCGGGCTTGAGCACGACCGTGCAGCCCGCCGCGAGCGCCGGGCCGAGCTTCCAGGCGGCCATCAGCAGCGGGAAGTTCCAGGGGATGATCTGGGCGCACACGCCGACCGGCTCGCGGCGCGTGTAGCAGTGCATGTTGGGCGCGCTCACCGGCAGCACGCCGCCCTCGATCTTCGTCGGCCAGCCGGCGAAGTAGCGGATGTGCCCGATCGCGCCGCCCACGTCGACGTACTGGGCGATGCCAGCCGGCTTGCCGTTGTCGAGCGACTCGATCTGGGCGATCTCCTCGGCGCGGTCTTCGAGCGCCTGGGCGAGCGCGAGCATCAGGCGCTCGCGCCCGGCGGCCGGCATCGAGGCCCAGGGGCCGTCCGTGAGCGCGGCGCGCGCCGCGGCGACCGCGCGCGCGACGTCCTCGGCCCCGCCGAGGGCGACCTCGGCGATCTCGCGGCCCGTCGCGGGGTCGAGCGTCTGGAAGGTGCGTCCGTCGGCGGCGTCGAGCCGCTCGCCGCCGATCAGCAGGCGGTGCGGCTGGGAGACGAACTCGCGCGCCGGGCCGCTCAGCGCGTCGGGAAGGGTGTCTGCGGAGATAGTGGTCATGACGGCAGCGTACCTCGCGGCGCAGGCGCATATGCTGGGTGGATGGCAGAGCGCTCGGAGGCGGTGCTCCTGACCGGCTGCTCCTCGGGGATCGGGCGCGCGAGCGCGCTGCGCCTCGCGCGCGCCGGCAGGACGGTGTACGCGACCGCGCGGCGCCCCGAGACGCTCGAGGAGCTCGCGCAGGCGGGATGCCGCACGCTCGCGCTCGACGTCACCGACGAGGACTCGCTGCGCGCCGCCGTGGCGCACGTCGAGCAGGCCGAGGGCGCCGTCGGGGTGCTCGTCAACAACGCCGGCTACAGCCAGAGCGGCGCGATCGAGACGGTGGCGATCGAGGACGTGCGCCGCCAGTTCGAGACCAACGTGCTGGGCCTCGTGCGCCTCACCCAGCTCGTGCTGCCGGGCATGCGCGCACAGCGCTGGGGGCGGATCGTCAACGTGGGCTCGATGGGCGGGCGCCTGACGTTCCCCGGCGGCGGCTACTACCACGCCACCAAGTACGCGCTGGAGGCGATCTCCGACGCGCTGCGCTTCGAGGTGCGCGGCTTCGGCGTCGGCGTGACGCTGCTCGAGCCGGGCCTGATCACGACCGAGTTCGGGCACGCGGCGACGGCCAGCATGGCCGAGCTGGGTGTCGCGGGCGAGCGCGACGGGGACCCCTACGAAGGCTTCAACGCGAGCGTCGGCGCGCTCACGGCGGGCGCCTACGAGGGCCCGATGCGGCTGCTCGGCGCGGGGCCCGAGCGCGTGGCGAAGGTGATCGAGCGGACGATCGCCCGCCGCCATCCGCCGGCGCGCGTCACGATCACGCCGTCGGCGAAGCTGATGATCGCGACCCGGCGGCTGCTGCCCGACGGCGCCTGGGACGCGATGATGCGCCGGCAGTTCCCGGCGCCCGGGTAGCGGCGGACCTCCGCGGCCTCACACCAGGCCCGGCAGCCACGCCTGCGGCCGCCCGACGGCGAAGCCCTGCGCGTAGTCCACGCCGTAGCGGCCCAGCAGCTGCATCGTCTGCTCGTCGCCGACGAACTCGGCGACGGTCTTGGCGCCCATGCCGTGCGCGACGTTCGTGAGGGCGCTGACAAGCAGCTGGTCGATCGGCGAGGCCGGCAGCCGGCGGATGAACTCGCCGTCGAGCTTCAGGTGGCTGAAGGGAAGGCGCTTGAGGTACTGGAAGGAGCCGAAGCCCGCGCCGAAGTCGTCCAGCGCGACGCCGCAGCCCAGCACGAGCGCGCCGCGGCAGAACTCGCGGGCGCGGTCCATGTCCGGGATCGCGGCCGTCTCGGTGATCTCGATCGACAGGCGCGAGGGCGCGACGCCGTAGTGGCGCAGGCGACGCTCGACGAAGGAGAGCATGGTCGGATCGGTGACCGACAGCGCCGACACGTTGACGGCGATCCGGCAGGGGGTGTGCTCGCTCAGCAGCGCGAGCACGCGGTCGAGCACGAGGCGGTCGATGTCGCCGATCAGCCCGTAGCGCTCTGCCGCCGGCAGGAACCGCGCGGGCGCGATCAGAGCGCCGTCGGGTTCGTCGGCGAGGCGCAGCAGCGCCTCGTAGTGGCACACGCGCCGGTCGCTGACGGACACGATCGGCTGGAAGTGCAGCACGAACAGCCCGTGCTCGATGGCATGGCGCAGGCGCGCGAGCCCGGCGCTCAGGGCCTGCGGGTCGGCGCCGGCGGGCGTGTGGGCACGAGCGTGCTGCGCCTCGTGCCGGAGCGTCCCTGCGACGGGCCCGTGTGCGATCGAGCTCGGCATCTCCGTCTGGCAGTTTCGACGGCGCCGCAGGCGCACCTGCGCGCGGGCGCGCTCGTTCAGCGCCGCGTGCGCGGCGAGTAGGGTCGGCGCGCCCTGTCGGAGATCACCAGCAGCAGCGCGACCAGCACGAAGTTCATCACCACCGAGGAGCCGCCGTAGGCGACGAACGGCAGCGTCACGCCGGTGAGCGGGATCACGCGGGTGACGCCGCCGACGATCACGAACACCTGTAGCGCCAGCACGAACGACAGGCCGGTGGCGAGCAGCTTGGAGAAGGAGTCGCGGGCCAGCACCGCGGTCTTCAGGCCGCGCGCGATCAGCAGCAGGTAGACGCCGAGCAGCGCCGCCGCGCCGGCGAGCCCCAGCTCGTTGACGATGACCGCGTAGATCATGTCGCTTTCGGGGACGGGCAGGATCGGCGAGCCGTGCGGGCTCAGGCGCAGCAGCGAGCGGTCGAAGCCGGTGCCCAGCAGCCCCCCGTCGGCCTGCGCGAACAGCGACTGGGCGAGCTGGTAGCTGCCCCCTTCTTCTTTTTCGTAGAGGGCTTTCTCGAAGGGGTGTTCCCAGGCGAGCACGCGGGCGTGCACGTGGCTTACGTGGGTGCTCACGTACCAGGCCCCCACCGCGAACAGCACGAGCCCGATCAACGGGAACGAGAAGCGCCCCGTGGCCACGTACAGCAGCGCCAGGAAGGCGCCGTAGAACATCAGCGAGGTGCCGAGCTCGCGGGTGACCAGGAGCGTGCCCATCGCGGCGCCCCACACGATCAGCATCGGCCCGAACTGCTTCATCGGCGGGATCGTCAGGCCGAGCACGCGCCGGCCGGCGGTGACGAGGATCTGGCGGTTGTCGCGCAGGTAGCTGGCGAGGAACACGACGATCGCGATCTTCGCGAGCTCGGCCGGCTGGAAGGAGACGCTGCCGACGTGGATGTCCAGGTAGGCGCCGTTGACCTGCTCGCCGATGCCCGGCAAGCGCGGCAGGATCGTCAGGACGATGCCGGCCGCGGCGATCGTGTAGCGGTAGCGCTCGAGCATGCCCACGCCGCGGCGGCGCAGGGCCAGGATCGTGGCGGCGAACAGCACGAGCCCGAGGACCATCCACTGCGCCTGCTGGCGCGCGAGCGTCGGTTCGATGCGGTAGACCATCACGATCCCGACGCTCGCCAGCACCGCCGTGATCGGGAACAGGTACGGGTCGGCGTCGGGCAGCGCGTAGCGGATCACCAGGTGCGCGGCCAGGCACAGCGCGAGGAACAGGAGGCCGTAGGTCAGCGACACGCCCGAGGCGTGGTTGAGCGTCAGGTTGGTCGAGGCCGTCGGCGAGTTGCGCTGCTGCTGGATGAAGATCGCGGTGAAGCCGGCGACCACCAGCAGCGCCGAGGGCACGAGCGCGAGCAGCTCGCGGTTGCGCGGGCCGAGCAGCGACCTCACCGCGGCGGCGCTCCCGCGCGCGGGCGGCCCGCCGGCAACTGAGCCATCTCGCCGAAGATCACTGCGGTCGAGCCTAGCCGCCGGGCCGGCAGTAGCGCTCCGATCGGCCCACTACGCTGCTGGTAGATGTGGAAGCGCTTCCTGCTGGCCGGCGTGCTGATCGTGGCACTCAGCGCCGGCGCGACCGCGACGGTCGCGTTGAACAAGATCACGACGCTGGCCGACGAGATCTTCCCCAAGGTCAGCCACATCGCCGCGCCCAAAGGGCTCGTGACGCCCGAATACGGCGGCGGCCCGCAGACCTTCCTGATCCTCGGCTCGGACCGCCGCTCGGGCTCCAAGAACGCCGAAGAACGCGAAGGCGCGCCGCACAGCGACACGATCCTGCTGGTGCGCTTCGATCCCGAACAGGGGCAGACCTCGGTGCTCTCGATCCCGCGCGACCTGATGGTCAACATCACGACGCCGGCCGGGCAGGTCTACCCGAGCGAAAAGATCAACGCCGCCTACACGATCGGCAGCGAGATCGGCGGCGCCAGCGGGGCGAGCGACCTGGCCGCGGAGACGATCAAACGCGAAGTCTTCCCCGAACTGACGCTCAACGGGATCATCGACGTGAACTTCAAGGGGTTCATCGAACTCGTCGACACGCTCGGCTGCGCGTATGTGAACGTCGACCACCGTTACCTTCATGAAAAAGGTGAAAACGGTGAAGAATATACGACGATCGACATCGAGCCGGGCTATCAGCGGCTGTGTTACGAAAACGCGCTCGACTACGTGCGCTACCGCCACGACGACTCGGACTTCGTGCGCGTCGCCCGCCAGCAGGACTTCCTGCGCGACCTGCGCGGGCAGGTCGACCCGACCGACGAGCTCGGCCAGATCGACAAGGTCGCCAAAGCGGTCGGTCACGCGATCAGGACGAACTTCCCCGCCACGCCGCAGGAGCTGATCCTGCTGACGAAGCTGATCGCCTTCTCGCAATCCAAGCCGCTGCGCCAGGTGAAGTTCCTGGCCGCGAACGTCGACTACCAGTTCAACGGCGGCGACTACGTGACCTCGACGCCGGAACTGGAGAAGCAGACGCTCGAGGACTTCCTCTACGGCCACGAACGGCTGCGGCTGCCGGCCCCCTCGCCCGCGCGCCGGCCCGTGCGCACCCGTCGTCACCACGCCCACCACGCGCACGCGAGCTTCTCGCCGGCCGCCTTCGGGCTCGTCGCGGCCTCCCCGACCGGCGAAGAAGAACTCGTCAAAGAAGCCGTCAACGTGCCCTTCCCCGTGCTCTATCCCGCCTACCAGACCGAGGCCGCCGAACAGCAGCAGGTGCGAGCCTACCCGCTGCGCAACCAGCAGAACATCAAGCACCACGCCTACGTGGTCGTCTACAGGCAGAACGGGGTCGACGACGGCTACTACGACTTCGAGGGCACCGACTGGCTGAACCCGCCGCTGT
>DASZFZ010000074.1:0-58225 GCA_035939315.1 Solirubrobacteraceae bacterium
ACGGCCCGGCTGCTCTCGGCGCATACCACCTGCCGACTACAACGCCGCTCGCTGTTCGCCTACCTAAGCGACGCCATCGCCACCCACGCTCGCGGCGAACCCGTGCCGCTACTCACCTGAGCAGACCCACTGAACGCTTACAAAAAACCCCGTATTTGCAGGCGATTTGGGATTTCTGCTCAGGTTTCGTATCTTTAACGTCGCCGCGACGCCTCCCTCAGGCATCGCTGCTGTCAAGTCCCAGGTTTCGCCAAATCTCGTTCGTTTCTCTTTTCGATGCCAATTGCTTTCAAAGAATGGGCGGTCACCGTCCGCGCGCTGGCCGAAGGCGAGCAGCTGCTGACGCTGCGCAAGGGCAGCCTGCCGAGGCCGGGCAAGCCGTTCAAGCTCGCCCACGAGCGCTTCTTCCTGTATCCGACGTTCGACCACCAGCCCGGGGACCTCGTGCGCGAGTCCCACCAGCCGGAGCTGCGCCGCGCGCTGGAGGAGGGCGTCTGGAGCGACGGCGAGCCGCCGCTGCACACGTTCGTCGCGGGCGCCCCGCTACAGCAGCCCGACCGCGTGCGGATCCGCGCCTGGGCGGAAGTCACCGATCACTTCACGATCATGGACCCGCGCTGCGTCGACGCGCTCTCGCCGTTCTACGTGTGGACGCCCGACTACGCCGAAAAGCGCCTGGGCTGGCGCGGGCGCCAGCCGCTGCACGTGCTGCTGCTGCGCACCTACCGCATCCCCCGCCCCGTGACCGTGAAGGTCAAGGACGAGTACGTCGGCGCGAGCCCGTGGCTCGAGCTTCAGCGCGAACTGCCCTTCGAGGGCACCCCGGTGCTCGCCGACAGCGAGTTCGAGCGCGCCTCCGAAGAGATCCGCGCGATCGCCGGCGAAGCGTCGCGCCAGCCGGTCCTGGTCTAGCGAACAGCCCTTACGAGGGGTGCTGGTAGGCGAGCGCTTCGCGCGCCGCCTCGGCCGCCGACTCGGGCACCATCACGGCGCGCGGGCCGATCATGTCCGAGTAGCCGCCGATCACGTTCTGCAGCACGCACGGGATGCCCTCCTCCAGCAGCAGGTTGGCGATGAAGGCGGCCTGCGGCTGATCGCCGGCCTGCGCCACCTTGACGAGCGCCCCCTCGGTGTACTGCGGCTTGATCTTGCGGGCCCGCTGCTGGCGCTCGTCGGCGTCGAGCTCGCCGCCGTCGGGGTGCACGAGCGGCATCCCGCACTTCGCGCAGAAGCGCTCGCTGGCCGGGTGAAGGCGCTCGCAGGAGGGGCATTCGAGCTGTCCGGGGTCCATCAGCGCACCTCGACCGCCACCTCTTGGACCTCGCCGCCCTCGATCAGGTAGCTGCGCACCTCCGGCTCCTCGCCGGCCAGGCCGACGATCACCCACTCCAGGCCCGGCCAGTTGGCCGCGAAGTTGACGTCGGTCTGCGAGGGGTATGGCGCGGTGTGCGTGTGAGAGTGGTAGATCGCGCCGATCCGCAGGCCCTGCTCGTCGAACTCGTTGATCGCGGCGAGCAGCTCCTTGCCGTCGATTTCAAAGCGCTTGCGGCTGGCGAACACGTTGGTGGCGCGTCGCACGAGCACCGCCCGACCGCCCGCATCGCCGTCGGCGTCGGCGGCGTCGTCCTCGTCGGGGTAGGCGACCAGGCCGCAGCACTCGGCGTCGTACTCCTCGCGCGCGTGCGCGATCAGCTCCTCCAGCAGCGCCCTCTCGATCAGCATCGGCGGCTCGCGGGCCGGGCGCGGCGGCCTACCACCAGACGGTCGACTCGAGGTTCTCGACCTCCTCGACCGGCAGCGTGTAGATGCCGCTCGAAAGGTACTTCCAGCCGTCGTCGGCGACCACGAACACGACGTTGCCCTCGTCCAGCTCACCGGCGATGCGCACGGCGATGCTGGCGATCGCGCCGCTGGAGACGCCCGCGAACAGGCACTCCTCGTCGAGCAGCTTGCGCGTCCACACGATCGCGTCGCGGTTGGTAACGAAGATCTTGCGGTCCAGCAGCGAGATGTCGATGATCGGCGGGATGAAGCCGTCGTCGAGCGAGCGCAGCCCCTGCACGGGCTCGCCCTGCATCGGCTCCGCGGCGACGATCTTGACGGCGTCGCCGAAGGCCTCCTTCAGGCGCCGGCCGTTGCCCATCAGCGTGCCGCCCGTGCCCAGGCCGGCGACGAAGGCGGTCACCTCGTCGAGCTCTTCGAGGATCTCCAGCGCGGTGCCGTTGTAGTGGGCGTTCGGGTTGGCCTGATTTCCATACTGGTAGGGCATGTAGTAGGAGGAGTCTTCGGCGGCCATCTCAAGTGCCTTGGCCACCGCCCCGTTGGACCCCTGGTCGCCGGGCGAGTAGACGATCTCCGCCCCGTACATGCGCAGCAGCTGGGTGCGCTCCGGGGTGACGTTCTCGGGCATCACGACCTTCAGCCGGTAGCCCTTGCGCGAGCAGATCATCGCCAGCGAGATGCCCGTGTTGCCCGACGTCGGTTCGAGGATCGCCTGGCCGGGCCCGAGCGCGCCCTTCTCCTCGGCGTCCTCGATCAGCGCCCGCGCGACGCGGTCCTTGACCGAGCCGGTCGGGTTGCGCGACTCGAGCTTGGCCCAGACGCGCACGCCGGGCTTGGGCGACAGGCGCGGCAGCTCCACCAGCGGCGTGTGGCCGATCGACTGGACGATGTCGCCGTAGCGACCGCCGCACGGCCGGTTCCTGAGCCTCTCCGCCGCCATTACTTCACGGAATATAGCGAGGCCGCGAGTCCCCCGGAACCGCATCCTGGCGCTCACGGTTGGCCAGGCGGCCAAGCACCACTAAGATCCAGCCGATGAGCGCGTCGGGAGGTGGGTTCGACTACGACTGGCTGGTGATCGGCTCGGGCTTCGGCGGCAGCGTCTCGGCGCTGCGCCTGGCCGAGAAGGGCTACTCGGTGGGCGTGCTCGAGTGCGGCCGGCGCTTCGCCGACCACGAGTTCGCGCGCGAAACGGGCGACATGAAGCGCTACTCCTGGAACCCGAGGCTGGGCATGAAGGGGATCTTCCGGCTGACGATCTTCAAAGACGTCTCGGTCGTCTCTGGCTGCGGCGTGGGCGGCGGCAGCCTCGGCTACGCCTGCACGCTGTACGTCCCGCCGAAGAAATTCTTCGAGGACGCCCAGTGGGCCGAGATGACCGACTGGGAGAGCGCGCTCGCGCCCCACTACGCGGAGGCCCAGCGGATGCTCGGGGTCGTCGAAAACCCCCACGAGGACCCCGCCGACCAGCTGCTGCGCGAGCTCGGCGAGGAGCTCGGCGTGGGCGAGACCTACAAACGCACGCCTGTCGGGATCTTCTTCGGCGAACCCGGCAAGACCGTCCCGGACCCGTTCTTCGGCGGCGAGGGGCCGGAGCGGACGGGCTGCCACCTGTGCGGGCGCTGCATGGTCGGCTGCACGCACGGCGCCAAGAACACGCTGGTCAAGAACTACCTGTACTTCGCGGAGAAGCTGGGCGCCAGGGTGATGCCCGAACGCACCGTCATCGACATCCGGCCGCTCGGCGCGGGCGACGGGAGCGAGGGCTACGAGGTCGAAAGCGTTCGCTCGGGCGCCTGGTTCGTCAAGGAACGCCGCGTGCAGCGGGCGCGCGGCGTGGTCGTCTCGGCCGGCCCGTTGGGGACGAACAGGCTGCTGCAGCAGTGCCGCGTGAAGGGCTCGCTGCCGCGCATCTCGGCGCGCCTGGGCGAGCTGGTGCGCACGAACTCCGAGTCGATCCTCGCGGTCACCGTCCCGGAGGACTACCCCGAGGACCTGATCAAACGCGTCGCGATCACCTCCTCGATCTACCCCGACGCGAACACGCACATCGAGACCGTCACCTACGGCGACGACGGCAACTCGATGCATCGCCTGAACACGCTGCTGACCGGCGACGGCACGCGCGTGACGCGCCCGTTGAAGCTGCTCTGGCAGATCCTGCTGCACCCCAAGCGCCTGGCGCAGGTGCTGTTCCCCAAGCACTACTCGCGGCGCACGATCATCCTGCTCGTGATGCAGACGCTCGACAACGCGATCGCGCTGCGCCCGCACAGGGGCCCGCTGGGGACCTTCTGGCTGAAGACCGAACAGGACCCCGAGCGGCCCAACCCGACGTTCATCCCGATCGCCAACAAGGCCGCCGAATGGTTCGCCGAGCGCACCGGCGGGATCGCCCAGAGCTCGATCACCGAGGCTCTGTTCAACATCCCCACGACGGCGCACATCCTCGGCGGCGCGGTGATCGCGCCCGACGCCCGGCGCGGCGTCATCGATGCCCACCAGCGCGTCTTCGGCTACGAGAACCTGATGGTGTGCGACGGCTCGGCGGTGCCCGCGAACGTCGGTGTGAACCCGTCGCTGACGATCACCGCGCTGGCCGAGCACGCGATGAGCCACGTGCCGGCGAAGGCAACGGCCGCGCAGGCTCCCGCCGCCAGCGCCGTGAACGGGACGCCAGGCGCGGTCGCGGCCGACGGGCTCGCGGCCTGAGGCCTTCGCGCTCAGGGCCCGGAGGAGCCGAGCTCGCGCAGGGCCGCCAGGTCTTCGAGGTCGATCGCGCGCCCGCTCGCCCGCTTCATGCCGATCAGGTCGTCGAGGCCTGCGACAGCCACCCTCACATCGCCGAGCTGGAGCTCCAGCGAGCGCGCGCGTAGCTGCTCGTAGGCGGGCGCCCCCGGCGCGTCGCGCAGGACGTCCAGCGCGCCATGCCTGGTGGCGAACTGCCAGAGCGTGGCGCGCGGCAGCATGCTCGCATCGATCGCCGTGCCCTCGGCTCCGGCGTTCAAGACCTCGGCCCGGAGATCCTGGAGGGCGGCCGCCAGGCGCACGAGGTTCGCTCGCTCGGGACGCGGATAGATGTCGATGTCCACGGTCGTGCGCACGTGGCCGTAGGTCTGCACGGCCAGCCCGCCGACGATCACGTAGTCGACGTCGTGCTTGGCCAGAACCCGCAGGATCTCCCCGGCGTCCAGCGGGGCATCAGCGTCCATCGCGAGCCTTTGCGCCGGCGACACGCAGCTGCCCAGCCAGGCGATTCGCCGAGATCGCCAGCTGCAGGCGCTCCGCCGGCGGGCGTCGCCGTGAGGCCAGCAGATGCGCCATGTCGAAGCGCCCGGAGAGCGGCCGCGCCTGCAGATTCGGCTCATAGCCCATCGCGAGCAGCAGCGAGCGCACCGTCTCCCAGTTCGGCGAGGTCAGGCCCCGCTCGATCCGACTCACAGCGGCCTGCGTGGTGCCTGCACGGCGGGCAAGGGTACGCTGGCTGAGACCGTGGTGCTCACGCCGCTCGCGAATGATGCCACCTAGATCGTCAATATATATAAATATATCATCGTCAAAGCCGGCTGCGATCGTCAAAGCCGGCTGCGCCCCGCCCCCACCCTTGTCACCGCCGAGACGAGCGACCCCGCCCGCAGCCTCAGCGCCAGCGGCCCGTGCGCCCGCACGAGCGCGTTGAGCACGCCGGCGCCGTCGGCGCGCAGCCTCGCGAGCGCCCGCCACGAGCCGCGGCGCGTCTGGCTTTCGAGCAGCGCCCGCTCCCCCGGGCGCTCGAGCAGCGCCCACACGCGCACGGCCTTCGCGTTCACGCGCAGCGGGTCGAACGGCAGCCGAAAGCCCGTCAGGAAGGGCTTCGGCTGCGCCAGCGCGAGCTGGCCGCCGGGCCCGGCGCTGTAGAGCCCCGCCGGACGCGGCACCAGCACGAGCCCGCCGGTGGGCGTGGCGAGCTGCACGCCCGGGTAGGGATCGACCAGGAACTGCCACTCAGCGAGCCCGACGCCGGCTATCCACAGGCGGTGCAGCGCGCGCGAGACCCACTGGGCCTGCAGGGCGGCGGGCACGCCCGTGGGCGAGGCCGGGGCGCTTTCCCAGTTGAGCTCGGTCACCCACAGCGGCTTGTGTCCTCGCGGCAGCGCCGTGCCGCGACGTTCGGCTCGCGCGAGCAGCGCGGTCACCTTGCCGATGTCCGGGATCGCGACGTCCTGCGAGGACGCGGCAGGCCGGTCGGGGCTTTCGAACGACAGCGGGTGAAAGGAGAGCACGTCGAAGTGGGGCGGGTCGGGGCACGACGCGCGGGCGCCTTCCAGGCACAGCAGCGAGCTCAGGAAGCGCACCGGGGTCATCCGCCCGTCGCCGGCCGGTTCGCCGTTCGGGGCGAGACCTCCGGCGATCACGACGTCCCCCGGGTCCACCGCCTTGACCGCCGCGTAGAAGGCGTTGAGCAGCTGGCGGTAGACCAGCGGCGAGAAGGCGATCCAGCGTCCGTCTTCGGCCACCCATTGCGGGCCCAGGTAGCGCGCCAGGTTGGGCTCGTTCCACGCTTCGTAGAGGCGCACCCGCGGCAGCGGGCGTCCGGGCTCCAGCGGATCCGGGAAGGCTCCGTCGTAGCGACGCGCGACGGCCGTCGCGAACTGGCCGAAGGCCTGTGGATCTGGCGCCCAGCTGCCGGGGTAGGCATAGCGCCAGCGGTCCGGCGCTTCCGCCGCGGCCGGCGCGCGCGTTACGACCAGCAGCGGCGTCAGGCCGGCCGCGACGGTGTCGCGCACGGCCGCGTCGACCGGCGTGAAATCGTAGGCGGGGCTCGACGGGCTGCTCGCTTCGGCCGGGGCCGGGGCCTGCGGGCTGAGGACATAGCGCCATTCGACCGGGATCCGCACGACGGTCGCGCCGCTGGCGCGAATCCGCGCGAGCGCCTGCTCGCGGACTTCGGCGTCGTCGCTGAGGATCAGCGTGGGGTCGGAGATCCCCCGCGCGAGGGCGCCGCTGGGGAAGGGGCCATACAGCAGCGCGTGGTCCTGCTCGCGGACCCACCGGGGGCTGGTGGGCGGCGACGCCGGCCCGGGCGCGGGCGCGGCCCCGAATGGCCGCGGCGGACCTTCCGGGCCGGTGCGCGAGGGCGACTGGAGCACGGGCGGCGGCAGCAGCCAGACGAGCGCAACCAGCGAGAGCCTGCCGGCGCGGGCGGCGCGGGCGACGAGCCGGCTAGCGGGGAAGCGAGACAGTGTGGTGGGCGAGCGTGACGCGCGCGCCCGAGGCGTCGGTGACGGTCGTTATCAGCACCGCGCGCATCCGCTTGGCCGAGCGCAGCCACGCGCGACCGCGAGCCGTCAGGTGCAGCGTCACTGTCACGTCGCCCGCGCCCTTGGCGCTGCTCGCGCCGCGCGCGAGCAGCAGCGCCGGCGGCTTCTTGTGCCGGTGGCGCGCGGAGGCCACGTACGCGGGCAGCGCGCCGTCTTCCAGGTACAGGCCCTGGGTGACCTCGCCGGCCTGGTTGACATAGACGCTGTCGGCGAGCCCGTGCTTGAGCAGCGCCTTGATCGTCCTTGTCGTCACCCTGGCGATCGACGCCTTCAGCGGTATCACCACGGGCGCGGGCGGGGGCGGGGGCGGCGCCGGGGGCAGCGGACAGCCGCCGACGGGCCGGATCGTTTCGCTTTCGTAGGTGAAGACCGCGCCCCCGGCGAGCGGCACTTCGATCGCCTCGGAGGCGTACACGGTCTCGCCGAACGACAGCGGCGCCAGGAAGACGCCGCCGAACGTGGGGCCGGAGAGCAGCGTCACCTGCGCCTGGCCGCGGTTCTCCTGTTCGTAGCCCTCGACCTGACCGTAGGGGTTGGTGACGGCCGCCTCCGTGAAGTAGCCGCCTTCGACGGTCTCCGCGCCGGAGCGCTGGCCGGAGAAGTTCGTCGAGCCGGCGCACACGGTCGCGTCGATCGTCGGCAGGCCGTCGTAGTCGACCGAGCCGACGACCGTCCCCAGCGGCGATTCGACCGTCACCTCGTCGCCCACCAGGGGCACCTGCGAGAGCCCGGTGCCCCATTCGCCTTCCCTGCTGGTGCTTTCGTGGACGATCGTTCCCGCCTGGATGATGCGCACCCGTGTCACCGCGCGGTTCGACGCGTTCGCGCTGACGCCGGCGACCGAGTCTTCGGGCTGTGTGGTCTCGCCCTGCACGATCTTCAGCGAGTACTTGGGCGGTTCGTGGCCAAACGCGGGCGCGGCGAGCACGCTCCCCGCCCCGGCGATCGCCAGGAACGGCGCCAGGGCGCGGGCCGCCGCGCGGAGCGGCACACCAGCGCGTATGCGCGAGAGGAACGACTTCCGAGGGCCGGCGCAGCTACGCATGACGATCGCGGGCCCAATCGTACGCATCGCCCCGGACCTCAAATCTTGCAAGCGATCTTGCACGCGCAGTCGAGCCGCGCCGGCAGCCCGGCCGCGCGCGTGCGGCGCGCCGCTACCCGAACATCTCGTTGAAGACCTCCGCGAAGGCCTCCACGACGCGCGGGTGAAACTGCGTGCCCGAGCAGCGTCGCAGTTCGGCCAGCGCCTCCACCACGGTGATCCCGTCGATGAAGGGCCGGTTGCGCATCATCGCCACGAACGAGTCGCACACGCCGAGGATGCTCGCGCCGATCGGGATGCGATCGCCGCGCAGCCCGTCCGGGTAGCCGCTGCCGTCATGGCGCTCGTGGTGACAGCGCACCAGCTCGGCGACGTCCCGCAGGGCAGGGGCGGCGCCGATGATCCGCGCGCCGATCTCCGTGTGCGTGCGCATCAGCTCCCACTCCTTCGCGGTCAGCGCGCCGGGCTTGCGCAGGATCTCGTCGGGGATGCCGATCTTGCCGATGTCGTGCAGCCTGGCGGCCAGCTCGATGCGCACCGCGGCGTCCTCGCCGAGGCCCATGTGCAACGCGACCTCCCTGGCCAGCTTGGCGGTCCGCAGCGCGTCGTGCACGAGCCCCTGGTTGTGGGCGCTCAGCACCTCCTGGAGCACCTGGATGCTTTCGCGGGTCGCCTCGACGAACGCCCTGGCGCCGCGCGCTCGGGTGCTGAGGACGGCCATCGCCCGCTCAGCCGATCTCGGCGAACAGCTGAGCCTCCCCGGACAGCTTCTCGTAGAGACGGCTGCGGAGCTGGGTGTGGACCTGGCAGATGCGGCTCTCGGACACGCCGAGTCGCTCCCCGGCCTCGCGCAGGTTCAGCCCGCGCGCGTACAGCAGCACCGCGACTTCGCGCTGCTGCTCGCCGAGCTGCGCGAAGGCCGCACGGAAGCGCTCCTTGGCTGCGCCGCGCTCGGCCATGATCTCGGGGTCGGCGTCCCTGTCGGCGCTCGGCAGCATGTCGATGCGCTCGATCGCGCCGCCTTCGTCCGACTGGATCAGCGCGTTGAGCGAGCCGACTTCGGCCAGCGCCACCTGGTCGAGTCGCCGGCGCAGCTCCTCCGCCGTCATGCCGAGCCGGGCGGCGAGCTCGCGGCGGTCGGGCTGGCGCTCGTGCTCGGAGGCGAACGCGGTGCGCGCGTTGTTGATCGCGCGCTCGTCGCGTCGCAGCGAGCGGGGCGCCCAGTCGTGGCGACGCAGCTCGTCGATCACGGCGCCCTGGACGCGCGTCCACGCATACTGTTCCAGCGAGGCCCCCTTGCCGGGGTCATAGCGCTCGATCGTCTGGATCAGCGCCTCGATGCCGGCCGACAGGAAGTCCTCGAGATCGCAGCTGGGCGGGAGCGCGCGCACGGTGCGGCGCACGATGTGGCGCACCATCGGCGTCAGCGCGAAGATCAGGCGGTCGCGCGCCGCGCGGTCGCCCGTGCGCTTGTACTGCTGCCACAGCGAGCGGACCTGGAGCGCCGAGGGCTTGGCGAGCTTCGACCGCTTGACGGGCTTGGCCTCGGACGCCGGGGGCATGCCCTCGTATCGACGCCCCGATACGGCCCGTCGATGTGGTTATCCCACAGGCCTGCCCCGCTGATCGCCGCACCCCGCCGCGCCGCCCGGGCAGCTCGCCGGGCGCCGGCTCGCCGGGCGCCCGCGCGCCCTCGCCCGCGCCGCGATCCGGCTAGCGCGCGCCGCCGGCCATCGCCGGCAGGATCACGAGCGTGTCGGCGTCGGCGACGGAGGTGTCGAGGCCGTCGAGCACGCGTACGTCCTCGTCGTTCAGGTACACGTTGACGTAGCGGTTGAGCTGGCCGTCGGCCCCGAACAGCTGGCTCTCGGTGGCCGGGTGGCTGCTGGCCAGGTCGCGCAGCACCTCGCCGACGTTGGCGCCGCTAGCGCCGACCTCCTTCTCGCCGCCGACCGACGCGCGCAGCACTGGTGGAATCTTGATCGTTGCCATGTCGGCCGGGAGCCTAGCCTGCGGCCGCGCAGAATGCCTCGTAGTCGGGGAACACGCCCATCTCCTCGTCGGCGATCTCACCCGGATCGCGCGAGCAGATCGGGCACTCGGGGTCGCGGTGGACCTTGACCTCGGTGAGCGTCGCGCCGAGGGCGTCGTAGAGCAGCAGGCGCCCGATCGCGGGCTCGCCGATGCCGAGGACCAGCTTCACGACCTCGGTGGCCTGCAGCAGGCCCATCGTCCCCGGCAGCACCCCGAGCACGCCGTTGGCGCCGCACGAGGGCGCTAGCTCGGCCGGCGGCGGCTCGCGGAACAGGCAGCGGTAGCACGGCCCGTCGTAGGGCTTGAACACCGACAGCTGGCCGTCGAAGCCGAGGATCGAGGCGGACACGACGGGGATGCGCAGGCGCACGCTGGCGTCGTTGAGCAGGTAGCGCGTGGGGAAGTTGTCGACGCCGTCGACGATCACGTCGTAGCCCTCGATGATCTCCATGATGTTGGAGGCGTCGATGCGGGTCTTGTACTTGACGACGTCCACGTCGGGGTTGAGCGCGTGGATCGACTCCTCGGCCGAGTCGACCTTGGGGATGCCGACCCGCTGCGTGGAGTGGATCACCTGGCGCTGCAGGTTGGACAGGTCGACCTCGTCGTCGTCGACGATGCCCAGCGTGCCGACGCCGGCGGCCGCCAGGTACAGGGCGGTCGGCGAGCCGAGGCCGCCGGCGCCGAGCAGCAGCACCTTCGCGTCCAGCAGCTTCTGCTGGCCCTCGGCGCCGATCTCGGGGATCAGCAGGTGGCGGGAGTAGCGATCGCGCTGCTCGGCGCTCAGCGCGCGCGGCACCACCACCTCGTAGCCGCGGTCCTTCCACAGCGTGATGCCGCCGGTCATCGAGCGCACGTGCTCGTAGCCCAGCTCCTGGGTCAGCGTGCGCGTGCCGTAGGCCGAGCGGTTGCCCGACTGGCAGTAGAGGATCACCTGCGTCGAGCGATCGGGCACGATGCCCTCGATACGGGCCTCCAGGTAGCTGCGCGGCACGTGCTTGGCGCCGGGCAGGTGCCCGGTCGCGAACTCGTCGGTCTCGCGCACGTCGATGATGGCCACGCCCTCGTCGATCAGCTCCTTGACCTCGGAGGGATCGACCTCTTGGATCTCGCTCTTGACTCGGCGGAGCAGCTCCGCGCCTGAGGTGCTCATCGAAAACTCCTAAACCAGGGTCGGGATTCAGGGACTTCAGAAAGTGTAGCGCCTGGCGGGGCCGTTGCCGGGATGGTCGGTCGTCGTCTCCCGGGCGCGGATTGGGCGCGCAGCTCGCCGATCGCGGGGCCGGCCGATCAGCGGTACTCGGGGTTCGGGTGCTCGCCGCGCTCGAGGTTCCAGTCGCGCGTGGAGTTGCCGTAGGCGGGGATCCCGCCGGCGTCCTTGAGCATCCGAGCCAGATGCAACGTGTTCCACGTCATGAACACGGTGTTGCGGGTCGTCCAGGCGTTCTGCTGCCCGCCGCCGTGCTCGTCGAGATATGACGGGCCCGGGCCGGCCTCCCCCACCCAGTAGCTGTCCGACTGCGGCGGGATCGTCAGGCCGATGTGCTGGAGGGCGTACAGGACCTGGGCGCTGACGTGCTTGCCGCCGTCCTCGTTGCCGGTCGTCAGCACGCCGCCGACCTTGCCGTAGTATGCCCACTGCCCGCGATCGTTGACCTCGCTGGAGTAGGCGTACAGGCGCTCGATGATCATGCGTGTCTGCGAGCTCTGATCTCCCAGCCAGATCGGGCCGGCCAGCAGGAGGATGTCGGCGGGCTCAACGAGCGAGCGATAGATCTCCGGGAACTCGTCCTCGTCGTAGCCGTGCTCGCGCATGTCGGGCCACAGGCCGGGGGGGATCTTTCGATCGACCGTACGCACCTCCTCGCAGCGCACGCCGAGGGTCGAGAAGATCGCGCGGGGGATCGCGAGCAGCCCGTCCGTGTGGCTCGGCTCGGGCGAGCGCTTGGTGGTGCCGTTGAAGACGACGACACGCAGATCCTCGTAGCGAACGGGCGAGCGCTTGGCCTGAGCTTCGACGAAGGCGGCGATCGAGTCGGGAATCGGCATCCCCTCAGCCCACGTGCAGATACGTGAAGCCGACCGCGCTCGGGCTCGCCGTGCGCGAGCCCTCGAAGTTGGCCTTGGCGCGCCACATGCCGAGGGCGGGCGGCGTGAAGGGCACGCTCGCCAGGCCGGCGCTCGCGAAGGCGTGTTCCTCGCGGTAGTACTGCCAGCCGAAGACGGGGTCGAAGCGTTCGATCAGCACGCTCACGGGGCCGGACACGCCGGGCGTGAGCGTGACGTCGATCGCGAGCGGCTGGCCGGCGCTGACCTTGTGGCTGGTGAAGGAGATCGCGGTCGAGGTGATCGTGCGCGACTCGCGCAGCAGGCTGAAGTTGCCCGAGCTGTGCGCGCGGGCGGAGACGGAGGCGTAGTAGGTGCCGGGCGAGAGGCGGTGGGCAAGCTTCTCCGAGCCGCCGCCTTCGCACGCGCATTCGATCAGGTTGCCGTTGGCGTCTCGCAGCTGCAGCTTGAATTCGGCGGAGGCGGGCGCGGTGAGCTTCAGCGTGAGGTTGGAGTGGCTCGTGATTTCCATGCGGTACAAGCGCAGCACGGGCAGGCCGTCGCCGTTGAGGTGGCCGCGGGCGACGCCGTAGTTGCCGAGCGCGATCCCCGGGGAGGTTTCGGCGGGACCGGCCTGGGCCACCTGCACGCGGAAGCGCTGCACGCCGCGGCGGGAGAAGCGCGGGGTCAGCTCGAGGCTGTACAGGCCGCCTTCGCCGGGGCCGGGGGTGAACAGGCGAAAGCCGCTGCAGTGGATGCGCAGCACCGCCGCGGAGCTGCCTTCTTCGGATTCTTCGCCTTCGCTGCCGAACGAGCGCGTGCCGGGCGCGAACAACGAGCCGGTCACGCACCCGCCTTTGGTCTCGTTGGCCAGGTTGATCATGTAGCTGACGCCTGAGCGCATGACGAAGGAGTAGGCGGCGTTGACGTTCTGGATGCGGTCCACCTGGCCGCTGACGCCGCCGGCGGGCAGCGGCGGGCCGGGCGGGCCGACCGACGGCGTGGGCAGGAAGACTTCGAGGCTGAAGGCGGCGAGCTGCGAGCTCGCAAGGGCCGCCACCCGAATGTCGTAGAGGCCGTTCTTGGAGGCCTCGAAGGACAGCGAGGCCTTGCCTTCGCCTTCGGTCTGCTGGCAGGCGACGGGCGTCAGCTGGGAGCGCACCGCGTGGTAGACGTCGACGGTCGCGTCGAGCGCGCCGGCGGCGGCAAGCTGGAGCGCGACGCGGTGCGCGGCGCTCAGGCGCACGCTGTACCAGACGGAGCTCTTGGTCGGCACGTGGCAACCCGATTCGACTTCCGCGGCTTCGGTGGTGGCGCCAACGGTGGTGCCGTTCAGCGAGGCCGGCAGCGTGTGGACCTGCTGGGCGCCCGCCAGCGCGTCGTTGGCCGGCGGGGGCGGGCCCTTGGGGGCGGACGTGGTGACTTCTTCACCTGACGCGCTGGCGGCGAGCGCCGTTACGCCCGCCAGCGCAAACGCGAGCGCGAGCGCCGATGCGAGCAGCCGCGACACCACAACTCGCGACCCCCTTCGCGTATCGGCTCCCCGCATGGCATCGAAGCTTAGGTGTCGGTGCGGCGGAGGCCCGTATGGATGGGCGTCCCGGACAAGACCGACTTAGTGTCGCAGGCTCCGCGCCTGAGCTACGCTCGGAGCATGGCCCGGCGGCGCCGACTGGAGCCCAGCGCCTCATCGCGCATACTGCGCAGATTCCTCGGGGTTCCGCCAGCACCCGGCGCCTCGCGCGAGGAACGCCTGCTGTATGTCCGCCGATGCGCCTTGCTCTCGCTGCCTTCCGTGGCGCTGGTGTGGGTTGTGGCGCTTGGGTTCGGGCACTTCCCCGGCTGGCTTCTGATCGTCGTGGGCGTCAGCACCATCCTGGGTCTTGGGAACGTCGCGAGTCTCAGCTATCGCATCCGGCGGGCGCGCTCACAGTGATGGATCGGCCGAGCCAAACTGATCCCTGCGCCTTACGGCCTGCCGGCACGCATGAGGCGGTGTCGACGCTGGAGCCGTGTCCGTGAACAAATGGCGAGTCTGGCTCGGGGCGGGTATGGGGGAGCTGATCTCCCAAGAGCTGGCGGCCACGATCGCGAGCCTGAACGCCCCAGAAAGGCGACACGCGAGACGGCTGGTGCGGCGCGGCGAACCCGCCGAGGACGTGCTCGTCGCGCGCTACGCGGTTGCCTACGCGCGAGAGCGCAGGCGCCGCCTCGAGCGATCCTCGTTCACCTTCGGGCTTGCGCTCGGCGCAGCGTCCGGCCTTGCGGGGATCGGGCTGGCGATCTACTTCCTCAGCCGGGCCGCGGACGCGCGGGCGGCTGTGTTGGCCGCGCTGGGAGCCGTGCTGGTGGCCAGCAGTTGGCGCACGTGGCAGGCGGCGATAAACGTCGAGGCCGCCGAGCAGGCCAATCGGGAATACCTGCGTCGCTCGGGCGCTCCCTATGTGCCGGGTGGGCCGCCGACTCGGGTAGACGTGCCGCCGCTTGCCCTGGCCGGTTCACTCGCGATTCACGTGGCCGCCATCTTCGTCGTAGGCGGCGCCGTGACGCTGGCGCTGAGGGAAGCCCCGCTGACCCTCGGGAGGGTCCTATCGGTGGGGGCATCGGGCGGTGCGGGCGCCGCGATAGGCGCAGTGATCGGTGTCATCCACAAAAGGCGAGCTCGGCCCCTGCCATAACCTCATGGGGGCGGTGCTCCCAAGCGAGACGACCTCCCCCCAACGCGCGAGAGTGCGCACGCTGCTCGCCGCGGGGACGTGCGCGGCGGTGCTCGGCGGGTGTGGCGGGGCACCGCGTACGCCGTCGGTGGGCGGCGCGGAGACGGGGTCCTATGGCGCGGCGCTGCCGGGCACGACGGTGGCGCCGCCGTTCACGCTCGCCGGGCAGCGGGGGCAGAGCGTGTCGCTGGCCCAGTACCGCGGCCGGGTGGTGGCGCTGACGTTCCTGTACACGACCTGCGGCGGGCCGTGCTTCCTGATCGCCCAGCAGATGCGGGGGGCGCTCGACGAACTGGCGGCCGAACGCGCGCGCGCGCCGGTCGTGCTGATCGTGAGCGCCGACCCGGCGACGGACACGCCGCGGCGGATCGCGCGCTTCTTGAGGGAAACGTCGCTGGCCGGGCGGGCGCAGTACCTGACGGGCAGCGCCGCGCGGCTGCGGGCGGTGTGGCGCGCCTATCGCGTGCGCCCGGCGAGCGCGGGACGCGGGGCGTTCGCCGAATACGCCTCGGTGCTGCTGATCGACGGCCGCGGCCGCGAGCGCGTGCTGTTCCAGTCAGAACAGCTGACGCCGGAAGGGATCAGCCGCGAAATCGCGCGGCTGGAGGCGGGCTGACGGCGTGCCGGCGGCGGCGCGCGAGCAGCCGTCGCGCCCCGGGCGCTCACGGCGCTGCTGATACCCTAGCTGCGAGGTAGGAAATGCGATGATGTTCTCGACCAAGGCCGAGTACGGCGTGCGCGTGATGGTGGAGCTGGCGCGCCGTGCGGGCGAAGACCCGGTGCCGCTGGCGGAGATAGCCGCGCATGACGGGCTGCCGCTCGCCTACCTGGAGCACCTGGTGGCGCGGCTGCGCAAGGCCGGGCTGGTGGACTCCAGGCGCGGGTCGCGCGGCGGCTACATGCTCGCGCGGCCGGCGGCGGAGATCACGATGGCCGAGGTGGTGGCGGCGCTGGAGGGGGCGATCGCGCCGATCGAGTGCATCTCGGAGGCGGCGGACGGCTCGATCGTGTGCTCGCGCGAGTCGAGCCCGGACCACGTGTGCCCCACGAAGCTCCTGTGGACGCGGGTGCGGATGTCGATCGTGAGCACGCTGCGCGAGACGACGCTCGCGGACCTGCTGAGGGGGCCGGCGCTGCCGAGCCCCGCTCCCGTGATCCCGGCGGGCGCGACGCTGCCCACGCCCTTCGGGCGCGGCGCCTCGCTGGAAATGCAAACCCTTACGACTGGAGCCTGAGCGAACAAGATGGCCGACCTGGAGATCAAGAACCTGCACGTACGCACGGAGGAGCGCGAGATCCTGCGCGGCGTGGACCTGGAGATCAGCCGCGGCGAGGTGCACGCGCTGATGGGGCCCAACGGCTCGGGCAAGTCGACGCTCGCGAACACGCTGCTGGGGCACCCCTCCTACGAGATCACCGAGGGCACGATCGTGTTCAAGGGCGAGGACATCACGGAGGCCGAGCCCCACGAGCGCGCCAAGGCGGGGCTGTTCCTGGCGTTCCAGTACCCGGTGTCGATCCCGGGGGTGTCGGTGGCGAACTTCCTGCGCATGGCGATCAACGCCAAGCGCGCCGGGGAGGGCGGCGAGGCGATCCAGGTGAAGCAGTTCCGCACGGAGCTCCAGCACGCGATCGAGCTGCTCGACGTGGACCGCGCGTTCACCTCGCGCCACCTCAACGACGGCTTCTCGGGCGGCGAGAAGAAGCGCGCGGAGATCCTGCAGATGGCGATGCTCAAACCCGACGTGGCGATCCTCGACGAGACCGACTCGGGCCTGGACATCGACGCGCTGCGCACGGTCGCCGAGGGCGTGCAGAAGCTGCACGACGAGCAGGGGCTGGGCGCGCTGATCATCACGCACTACCAGCGCATCCTGCACTACGTCAAGCCCGAGTTCGTGCACATCCTGATGGACGGGCGGATCGTGCTGGAGGGCGGCGTGGAGCTGGTCGAGCGCCTGGAGCGCGAAGGCTACGACGAGATCCGCCGGGAATACGGCGGGCAGGGAGCGGTGGCGGTATGAGCGCCGGCAACGGCGCATCGCCAGCCGGCAACGGCGCATCGCCAGCCGCCAACGGGTCGTCTGCGGACGGCGAGGACACGGCGGACGCCGCGGCTCCCGCGCGACGCGTGGAGGGCGGCGTCGCGGTCAAGGCCGGGCGCCACCGCGAGGCGAGCCTCTACCGCGCGCTGCACGGAGCGGGCGCCGGCGACGGCCGTTCGCTCGCGCAGCTGCGCGAGGCGGCGCTGGCCGCCTACGAGCGCTTGGAGCTGCCGGTGTGGCGGCGCTCGGGCTTCTGGACGACGAGCCTGCAGGGCCTCGAGCTCGACGCACTGGCCAACGGCTTGAGCGCGAGCGCGGTGCCGGAGGTCGTGGCGCGCACGCTGCCCGAGCGCGCGCGGGCGGGCCGGATCGTGCAGAGCGGCGGCTCGGTCGTGCACGTGGAGCTCGACGAGGCGCTGGCCGAGCGCGGCGTGATCCTGTGCTCGCTGGAGCAGGCGTTCGCGCAGCACGGGGAGCTGGCTGCGCAGTGGTACTCCAAGCGCCTGACGCTCGACCGCGACAAGCTGGAGGCGGCCAACGCGGCCTTCTGGACGGGCGGGGCGTTCCTGTACGTGCCTCAGGGCGTGGTCGTCGAGGACCCTTTCGAGATCGTCTACGCGATCGAGGAGCCGGGCGTGGCGCAGTACGGGCGCACGCTGGTGGTGGGCGCGCCGACGAGCGAGTTCCGCGTGCACGAGTACGAGCTGGCCGAGGATTTCGACGGTGTGGCGCTGCACGCGGGCGCGTTCGAGCTGTACCTGCAGGAGGGCGCGCGCTGCCGGCTGGCCCAGTTCCAGGATTGGGGCGCGGGCGAGGTCTACGACGTGTCCACGCGCTTCGTCGGCGTCGGGCGCGACGCGTACTGCCACTGGCTGCCGGCGCTGCTCGGCGGGCACCTGGTGCGCCAGCACCTGGAGCTCGCGGTGATGGAGCCGGGCGGCGACATGGCCTTCCGCGGGATGTTCTTCGCCGAGGAGCGCGAGCACCTGGACGTGTTCGCGGTCGACCTGCACGAGACGGGGCCGTCGGGCGGGGACGTGCACTGGCGGGGCACGGCGACCGGCGAGAGCCGCGCGAGCTTCGAGGGGCTGATCCAGATCGACCCGGGCTCGCAGCAGACGCACACCTACCTGCAGATCCACACGATGATGCTCTCGCCGAAGGCGCGCGTCGACGCGATCCCCTCGGTGCTGGTGTCGGCCGACGACGTCTCGGCCTCGCACGGCGGCACGGTTGGAGAGCTCGACGAGAGCGCGATCTTCTACATGCAGACGCGCGGCCTCGACCGGGCGGCGGCGGTGCGGGTGATCGTCGAGGGCTTCTTCGAGCCGCTCGTCAGCGAGCTGCAGGACGAGCCGCTGGCGGAGCTCGTGCGCGAACGGATCGCCGAGAAGCTCGCGGCGGCCCGCGAGGACATCGAGGCGTATGCCACCAGTCGCTGAGAGGGAGGGAATTAAGGGGACCCCCTCCGGGGGTCTCGCGGGTTTGCGCAGTGACTTCCCGATCTTCGCGAGCAAGCCCGGCGGCAGGCCGCTCGTATATCTCGACTCGGGCGCGACGGCGCAGAAGCCGGCGGTCGTGATCGAGGCGCTGGCCGAGCACCTGCGCGCCCACAACGCGAACGTGCACCGGGGGGTCTACGAGCTCGCGCGGGAGGCCGACGCGGCCTACGATGGCGCGCGCGGGCGCATCGCGGAGTTCGTGGGCGCCGAGCGCGCGACGACGGTCTTCACGAAGAACGTGACGGAGGCGATCAACCTCGTGGCCTACTCGTGGGGGCGCACGAGCTTGCAGCCCGGCGAGGCGGTGCTGATCACGCAGATGGAGCACCACGCGAACCTCGTGCCCTGGCAGGTGCTGTGCGCCGAGCGCGGCGCGCGGCTGCGCTACCTGGAGCTGGACGAGCACGGCGAGCTCTCGCTCGAGCAGCTCGACCGCGAGCTCGAACGCGGCGACGTGCGGCTGGTGGCCTTCGCGCACGTCTCGAACGTGCTCGGCACGATCAACCCGGTGGCCGAGATGGTCCGCCGGGCGCGGGCGGCGGGCGCGGTGACGCTGATCGACGGCGCCCAGGCGGTGCCGCAGATGCCCGTGGACGTGGCGGCGATCGGCGCGGACTTCTACGCGTGGACGGGCCACAAGGCGCTCGGGCCGACGGGCGTCGGCGTGCTGCACGGACGCCGCGAGCTGCTGGAGGAGATGCCGCCGTTCCTGACGGGCGGCGACATGATCGCCTCGGTCGACTTCGAGTCGGCGAGCTGGAACGAGCTGCCGTACAAGTTCGAGGCGGGCACGCCGCCGATCGCCGAGGCGGTCGGGCTGGGCGCGGCGGTCGACTACCTGCGGGGGCTCGGCATGGAGCGGGTGCGCGAGCACGAGCGCGCGCTCACCGCCTACATGCTGCGACGGCTCGCGGAGGTGCCGGGGCTGCGCGTGGTCGGCCCGCCCACCGCCGAGCGCCGCGGCGCGCTGGCGTCGTTCACGGTCGAGGGCATGCACCCGCACGACGTGGCCGAGCTGTGCGACCGGGCGGGCGTGTGCATCCGCGCCGGCCACCACTGCGCGCAGCCGCTGATGCGCTGCCTGGGCGTGGGCGCGACGGCGCGGGCGAGCGTGGGCGTCTACAACGACGCGAGCGACGTCGACGCGCTCGTGGACGCGCTGCAGGCCGGCCGCGAGGTCTTCGGGCTGTAGGCCGTCGCGCTCGCCGGGCTCCGAGCCCTCTCGTGCGCGGCGCTCCCCTCTCCGCGGGCGATCGCGAAGTCGCTCAACCAAGCGGGCCCGGAAGGTCCGTCCGCGCAGTGGCGCACGATGCCGGACTCTTTGGCGCGTCCATCATCGACATCGCTGCGCGCGTGGCAGGTCCACGCGCTCGACCGTTTGGCCGGCTGGCACGACGGGCCGTTCCTGATCTCGGCGGCGCCGGGGGCGGGCAAGACGCGTCCGGCGCTGGAGCTCGCGCGCGACCTGCTGGCCAGGCGGGCGGTGGCGCGCGTGGCGGTGCTGTGCCCGACGACGCCGCTGACGCGCCAGTGGGCGAGCGCGGCGGCGGCGCTCGGCGTGCAGCTGGCGCCGGACGCCTCGGGGCCCGCGCCGCCGCGCGACTTCGACGGCGTGGCGGTCACGTACGCGCGCGTCGCCAGCGACCCGCGCGGCTGGGCCGCGAAGGTCTCGCCGAGCACGCTCGTGGTGGTCGACGAGGCGCACCATCTGGGCGAGGACCTGACGTGGGGCACGAGCTTCCGCCGGGCGTTCGCGGCGGCGCCGCGCTGGCTGCTGCTGTCGGGCACGCCGTTTCGCTCGGACGCGACGGCGATCCCGGGCGTCCGCTACGACGCGGAGGGGCTGGCGGTGCCGGACGTGTCCTACACGTACGCGCAGGCGGTCGCCGAGGGCATCTGCCGGCCGGTGGCGTTCGTGACGTTCGACGGGGCGCTGTCGTGGCGCAGCGGCGAGGACGTGATCGAGTCGTCCTTCGAGACGGTGCTGAGCGCGCGCGAGGCGAGCCGGCGCTACCGCACGGCGATCTCGACGGAGCTGCCGGAGGGCCTGCCGCGGATCGTGCGCGAAGCCGACGCGAAGCTGCGCGAGCTGCGCCGGCAGGGCCACCGCGACGCGGGCGCGCTGGCGGTGGCGGCGAACGCCAAGCACGCGCGGGCGATCGCGAAGCTGGTGTCCGAGGCGAGCGGGCGCCCGCCGGTGGTGGTGCTGCACACCGAGGCGCAGGCGGCGCGCAAGCTGCGCGCCTTCCGCGACTCGCGCGACCCGTGGATCGTGGCGGTCAACATGGTCTCCGAGGGCGTCGACATCCCGCGGCTGCGCGTCGGCGTGTACGCGACGGCCGCGAAAACGCCGCTGATCTTCCGCCAGATCGTGGGGCGGTTCGTGCGCACGATCCCCGGCCGGCCGCCGGAGCTGAGCTGGGTGTACCTGCCGGCCGAGCGCGCGCTGCGCGTGCACGCGGCGGAGGTCGAGGGCGAGCTGCGCCAGGCGCTGCGGCGCGAGGAGCCGCAGGAGGGCTTCGACGAGCCGCGCGAGCGGCGCGCGAGCGAGCGCTCGGCGGGCGCGGAGTTCGAGCCGCTGAGCGCGGAGTTCGCCGCGCAGATGACGCTGTTCGGCGGGCCGCAGCGAGCGCCCCTCCCGGCCGCGGCCACGCCGGGACCGCGGGCAGCCGGCTCGCAGCCGCCGCCCGCGGCGACGGAGGCGCAGCCGCCGGCGGCGTTCGAGCGCCGCGCGCTGCTGCGCAAGGAGCGCAGCGGGCTGGTGGCGGAGCTTCACCGCCGCGACGGCCGCAGCCACCGCGAGATCAACGCGTGGCTCAACCGCGCGGTCGGCGTCGATCGCGTCGAGACGGCCAGCATCCGCCAGCTCGAGCGCTAGATAGCGGCGCTCGAGCGGGAGCTCGCGCGCGGCGCCAGCTCGGCCGCGGTCCGGTAGCAGGCGAGCGCCGAGCACGCCGCGCGCTCCAGGGGTGGGCCGCCGTGCGCGCCGCGAGGCGGGCTGCCGCGGACGGACCCACTACCCTCGAAGCCGATGGACGACCTGTACCGCGACTACATCCTCGACCACTACAAGCGCCCGCGCAACTTCGGCGAGCTCGAGCCGCACGACCTGGAGGCGCTGGAGCACAACCCGCTGTGCGGCGACGAGCTGGGCGTGCAGATCCGGGTGAAGGACGAGCGCATCGAGGACCTGCGCTTCCACGGCCACGGCTGCGCGATCTCCCAGGCGGCGGCGTCGATCGCCTCCGAGGAGCTGAAAGGCATGACCCTGGAGCAGGTCGGCGAGCTGGACGCCGACTGGATGATCGACCTGCTCGGCATCCCGGTCTCGGCGACGCGGCGCAAGTGCGCGCTGTTGAACCTGAAGGTCGTGCGCGGGGCGGTCACGGGCGACAACGCCTGGCCTGAGTGAACCGATGCCGGCCGTTCAGATAGACCTGCTGGAGGGGCGCACCGAGGACCAGTTGCGAGCGATCGGCGACGCGGTGCACGAGGCGATGGTGCAGACGCTCGCGGTGCCCGAGCGGGACCGGTTCCAGATCGTCACCGAGCACAAGCCCGGGAGACTCGACTTCAACCGCAGCTACCTTGACATCGAGCGCAGCGACGGCTTCGTGCTCGTGCGCGTCACGCTGGCGTCGGGGCGCTCGACCGAGACCAAGCAGGCGTTCTACGCCCGGCTGAGCGAGCTGCTGGCCAAGCGGGCGGGCATGCGCACGGAGGATCTGACCGTCATGCTGAGCGAGAACGAGCGCGAGGACTGGTCGTTCGGGAACGGGCGGGCCAGCTACGCCGAGCTCCCGCGCGAGGCCTGGCGCTGAGATGGCCGCCTCGTCCGTTCGCCGTGACGAGCACGACGGGGGCTACTTCCCGCGCGGCAGCTCGATGCTGCGCAGGGTCCACGACGAGCACGCCGTCGGCCTGCTCTACGGCCAGCGCGCACTGTGCATCGGCGCGCTCAAGCCGCTCAACTTCGTGGGCACGATCGAACACTCGCGCTCCAGGCTGACCCCCTTCAAGCGCCTGGTCAGCACGGCCAAGGCGTTCGAGACGATCTTCTTCGGGACGCGCGCCGAAGCCGACCGCGTGCTCGTGCGGGTGCAGAGGATGCACGAGCGGGTCATCGGCACGCTGCCCCATGATGCCGGCGCCACGCCCGCCGGCACGCCCTACTCGGCGTTCGACGCCGAGCTGATGCTGTGGACGGTGGCGGCGATCGCCGACTCCGCGCAGTGCTTCTTCGAGCTGCTCGTGCGCCGGCTGTCCGAAGGCGAGCGGGAGGCGCTGTGGCAGGACTACGTCCGCTTCGGCGAGCTGTTCGGGATGCCGCGCGCGGCCGCTCCGAGAAGCTACGCGCAGTTCCGCGGCTATTGGCGCGAGCAGCTGGCGGGCGAGGACCTGTTCCTCAGCGAGGAGGCGCACCGCACCGGGTACATGACCGCGTTCGAGATCCCGATGGCGGCCTCCTACCAGCCGGCCAAGCGGCTGCACGACCTGATCGTTCTGGGAAGCCTGCCGGAGCGGGTGCGGGAGATGTACGGCTTGCGCTACACGATGGCCCAACGCCGCGGCTTCGGAGCAGCCGTGGCTGCGCTGCGCCTGACCCGCCGCGCTATCCCGCGCGAGCTCGCGTGGGGCCCGAACAGGGGCTCATACGAGCGCGTGGCGCGCTTGGAGCGCTGGCGAATCGAGCACGGCGAGCCGACCCCGCGGGTGGTTTGAGCCGCGCCCGATTCCGGCCCCGCCTGATCGGCCCGATACAATTCCTACTTCGCAGGACAGGATTTGAGAGCTACCCTGGAACGAGGATCAGATGGCAACGATTGACCGCACGAAGATCGCCAAGCCCAGCCCGATCGTCGAGGACGAGCAGGGGCAGTTGCGCGCGCGCCAGGGGATCTCGCGGGAGGTCGTGACTGAGCTCTCGAAGGTCAAGGGCGAGCCCGACTGGATGGCCGAGAAACGGCTCAAATCGCTGGAGATCTTCGAACGCAAGCCCGTTCCCGACTGGGGCGTCGACCTGTCGGGGCTGAACCTCGACGACCTCGTGCTGTACTCGCCGCCGACGGCCGGCCGCTTCAACAGCTGGGACGAAGTTCCGCAGGAGATGAAGCAGACCTACGAGGACCTCGGCATCCCGCAGGCAGAGCGCGAGCACCTCGCGGGCGTGGTCGGCGTGTGGCGCCAGGAGCCCGTGTACGAGGGCCTGAAGGAGGAGTACGCCAAGCAGGGCATCCTCTTCTGCTCGATGGACACGGCGATCAGCGAGTACCCGGAGCTCGTGCAGAAGTACTTCATGACCAAGTGCGTGCCGGCGCAGGACAACAAGTTCAGTGCACTGCATGGCGCGGTGTGGTCGGGCGGAGCCTTCTGCTACGTGCCCAAGGGCGTCAAGTGCGACCTGCCGCTGCAATCGTACTTCCGCATGGAGGGCGCCGGCGAGGGCACCTTCGAGCACACGCTGATCGTCGCCGACGAGGGCTCCGAGGTGAACTACATCGAGGGCTGCACGGCGCAGACCTACAGCGTCAACTCGATGCACTCGGCGGTCGTCGAGATCTTCGTGCACGAGGGCGCCAAGGCGCGCTACACGACCGTGCAGAACTGGTCCAAGGACGTCTACAACCTGAACACCAAGCGGGCCGTCGTCGACGCCGAGGGGACTGTCGAGTGGGTCGGCGGCTCGATGGGCGCCAAGTACGTGATGCTCTACCCCGGCTCCTATCTGATGGGCGAGGGCGCGCGCGCCGACCACCTGAACGTGGGCGTGGCCGGCAGGGGCGTGCACAAGGACACGGGCGCGAAGGTCGTGCACCTGGCGCCGAACACCACCTCGAACATCCTCGCCAAGTCGATCTCCAAGGACGGCGGCATCATGGGCTACCGCGGCCTGGTCAAGATGGGCCACAACTCGGCTGGCTCGAAAGCGCGGGTGCAGTGCGACGGGCTGATGATGGACGGCGAATCGAAATCCGACACGTGGCCGGACATCCAGATCCAGAACCCGCACGTGACGGTCGCGCACGAGGCGACGGTCGGGCGCATCTCCGACGACCAGCTCTTCTACATGGGCTCGCGCGGCTTCACCGAGGACGAGGCCGCGGCGATGATCGTCAACGGCTTCATCGAGCCGGTGACGAAGGAGCTGCCGATGGAGTACGCCGTCGAGCTCAACCGTCTCATCCAGCTGGAGATGGTCGGAAGCATCGGCTAGGACGCGCCTTCGATGCGCGTCCCCGTAGACGACATCGTCGCGCCGCTGTTCCCGCGGCAGCTGCCGTGGGTGAATGCGCCGGCGGGCGGGGTCAGCATCATCCAGCGCGAGCGGCCGCTGCTGGTCGAGTTCTGGGACTTCTGCAGGCCGAGTTCGCTGCGCACGCTGCCCTACGTGAAGGCGTGGCACGAGCGCTACGCGCGGGAGGGGCTGCGGATCGTGGGCGTGCACTGCCCCGGCTTCGAGCCCTCGCGAGAGGAGCAGGCGGTGCGCGCCGCGGTCGCGCGGCTGGGAATCGAGTACCCGGTGCTGATCGACGGCGAGCTGGAGCTGTGGGAGGAGTACGAGAACCTGGGCTGGCCGGCGCGCTACCTGTTCGACGGCGGCGCGCGCCTGTTCGAGTTCCACTACGGCGAGGGCGCCTATGCCGAGACCGAGCTCGCGATCCAGGAGCTCCTGGGCGTGCGGCGCGAGCCGCTCGAGCCGCTGCGCGCCGAGGACGCGCCCGACGCGCCGCTGGCCGCCCAGACCGACGACCAGCCGGGCGCCTACTCGGGGCCGTATGAAGCGGGGGGCGTGTGGGCGGTGCTCGAGGGCGCTGGCGGCGTGCGCGTCAACGGCGGCCCGGCGGCGGGCGGCGTGGAGCTCGCCGTCTCGCACGCGGGCGCCTACCAGCTGATCGAGCACGGGCGCCACAGCGCCGGGACGCTCGAGCTCGAGCTGGCCGGCGGCGTGCGCTGCCACGCCACCTGCTTCACGCCCGGCCTGGCCTGCTAGGGGCGCCGCGCGTCGGGCTCGCCGATCAGGCGCCGACGCCCGCGGCGGCGCGGCGGGCGATCTGCTCGCGCGAGCGGTCCTGCAGCAGCCGGCGCAGCTGCGGCGGCCCGTCGGGCCCCACGAACACGCACGCGCCGGGCCAGTAGGGGCTCTCGCCGGGCGTGTCGGTGACGAAGATCGACGAGTAGGTCCAGCTGCCGCAGTTGACCAGGCGCGCGCCCGCCCTGCCCAGCCACTCGGCCGGCCGGTCACCGGGGAGCGGCCCGGCGCGGTGGGTGTGGCCGAAGACCACGTGGGCGTCGCCGAGCCCCAGCCGGGCGGCCACCTCGCCCATCGCCAGCAGGCCCGCGCGACGCAGCTCGCCGAGCGAGAGCTCGGGTCGCAGCGGGCCGACGCCGGCTCGGTTGAGCGCCGCGACGGCCACCGGGAAGCCCGCGGCGAGCAGCCGCCGGCGCGCCCGCCGGGCGATCCCCGCCAGGCCGCGGCCGCGCGCGCCGCGGCCGCTCAGCACGTCCCAGGCGGAGACGGTGGCCATGCCGTTGAGCGCCGCGCCCGTCGCGGCGTCCCGCGCGACGGCGTCGCGCCAGGCGAACATCGGCGCGCTCACCGCCTCGTAGTCTCCGACGCACGCGAACGTGCTCGCCGGGCGTCCCAGCAGCCGGCTCATCGCCCCCACGCTGAGGCGCTCGAGCGTGGGGACAGTCAGGTGGCAGTCCAGGTAGTGGCCGTGCATGGCATAGACGTCCTCGCGCACCCACAGGCCGGGGTAGGCCACGCGCAGGCGGGCCGGAGACGCCCAGCCGGCGATGCGCTCGAGCGCCCCGGAGACCTGGCCGGGCTCGAGCAGCTGCTCGAGGGAGAGGGGCGGCGGCGCCCCTTCCTCGCCGCGCGCAGCCAGCCACGGTTCGACCAGCGCGTGGTCGTGGTTGCCGGCGACGATCACGAGCTCGCGGCCCGCGAGCGCCCGCCCCAGCTCCTCGAAGAACGGCCGCGCGAGCGCGAGCGCGTCGCGCATCGGCCCGTGGCGCAGCTCGAGCGCGTCGCCGAGCAGGACCACGCGCTCGACCTCGGCCAGCTCCGCGAGCAGCCGCGCGCGCACGTCCGCGCGCCTCAGCAGGTCGGCGCCCGAGCGGCTGCCCAGGTGCAGGTCGGAGAGGATCAGCGTGGCCGGCGACCCGCCCGCCGGCGGCCTGGCCGCGCTCACACGCCGGCCGCCGCCGCCGCGCCCGCGACCGCGTCGCGCACCGGCTTGGGCAGCATGAAGCGGACGTCCTCGCGGATCACGTCGAACTCGGAGATGTCGCTGACGCCGCGCCCGCGGAAGAAATCGACGAGCTCGCTGACGAGCTCCTCGGGGGCGCTGGCGCCGGAGGAGATGCCGACGACGCGCACGCCCTCGAGCCATCTCTCGTCGATCTCGCGGGCGTTGTCTATCAGGTGCGCCGCGGTGCCGCAGTCACGCGCCACCTCCACCAGGCGCTGCGAGTTGGACGAGTTGCGCGAGCCGATCACCAGCATCAGGTCGCAGCTGCCGGCCATCTGGCGCACGGCGGCCTGGCGGTTGGTGGTCGCGTAGCAGATGTCGTCGGTGCGCGGCCCCACGATCGCCGGGAAGCGCTCGCGCAGCCGCGTGACGATCGCGCTGGTTTCGCCGACCGCGAGCGTCGTCTGGGTGACGTAGGCGATCCGCTGCGGGTCGGCGACCTCGAGCTCGTCGACGTCCTGCTCGCTCTCGACCAGCACGATCTGCTCGGGAGCCTCGCCCATCGTGCCTTCGACCTCCTCGTGGCCGTCGTGGCCAACGAGCACGATCGTGTAGCCCTCGCCGGCGAAGCGCACGGCCTCGCGGTGGACCTTGGTGACCAGCGGGCAGGTCGCGTCGATCGTCTGCAGGCGGCGCTCCAGCGCGCCCTCGCGCACGCTCGGCGCGACGCCGTGGGCGGAGAACACGCACACCGCGCCCTCCGGCACCTCCGTGTGCTCGTCCACGAAGATCGCGCCCCGCTCGCGCAGCTTGGCGACGACGTGCTTGTTGTGCACGATCTCCTTGCGCACGTACACCGGCGCTCCATGGATCGACAGCGCGCGCTCGACCGTCTGAACGGCGCGATCGACGCCCGCGCAGTACCCGCGCGGGGCGGCGAGCACGAGTTTCTCGACGCTGTTCTCCACGGATGCCATTGTAGGGGGAGCCTCGCTACGCTAACCGCCATGGCACAACGCCACCTCGACAGGCTGACGCCGGTAGACGCCTCGTTCCTGCATCAGGAGAGCGGCGTCTCGCACATGCACATCGGCGGCCTGACGATCGTCGAGGGGCCGCCGCCGAGCATGGAGGAGTTCCTAGAGCAGATCCGCCGGCGCCTGCACCTGGTGCCGCGCTACCGCCACAAGCTCGCGCACACCGCGCTCGACAGCGGCCGCCCGGTGTGGATCGACGACCCCAGCTTCAACCTCGACTACCACGTCCGCCACACGGCGCTGCCCGCCCCCGGGCAGTGGGAGCAGCTCCAGGACCTGACCGCGAGGATCTTCTCCCAGCAGCTGGACCGCTCCAAGCCGCTGTGGGAGATGTGGCTGATCGAGGGTCTCGAGGACGACCGCTTCGCGCTGATCACCAAGACCCACCACTCGCTGATCGACGGCATCGCCGGCGTCGACCTGGCGACCGTGCTGTTCGACCTCTCCCCCGAGCCCTCCCAGAAGCCCTACGTGGGCCGGGCCTGGCGCCCGCACCCCGAACCCGGCACCGCCCAGCTGCTGGCGGCCGGGGCGCTCGGGGCGGCGCGCGTCGGCGTCGCGCTCGCCGAGGGCGCGCTCGACGCGCTCTCGCACCCCGAGCGCGCGCTCGCGCGGGCCCGCGAGGTCGCCGAGGGTCTCGGCGAGCTCGTGTGGGCGGGCCTGAACCCGGCGCCGGAAACGCCCTTGAACGTCCCGATCGGGCCGCATCGGCGGTTCGTCGGGGTCACGAGCCGGCTGGAGGACTTCAAGACCGTCAAGAACGCCTTCGGCGGCACCGTCAACGACGTCGTGCTCGCGGTCGTCGCGGGCGCTCTGCGCTCGTTCCTGATCTCTCGCGGCAGGCACACGGCGGGCGTCGAGATGCGCGCGCTCGTGCCCGTCTCGGTGCGCAGCGAGGGCGAGCACCACCAGGGCGGCAACCGCATCGTGGTGATGCGCGGCCCGCTGCCGATCTACATCAGCGACCCGCTCAACCGGCTGCGCTTCGTCTCGAACGCCATGGACGGCCTCAAGGAGTCCAAGCAGGCGCTCGGCGCCGAGGTTATCTCCAGCGCCCAGAACTTCGCGCCGCCGACGATCCTCGCGCAGGCCTCGCGGCTGAACTTCTCCACGCGCCTGTTCAACCTGATCGTCACCAACGTTCCCGGCCCGCAGTTCCCGCTGTACGTGCTCGGCCGCGAGATGCTGAACGCGATCCCGGTCGCGTTCCTGCCCGAGAACCACGCGCTGGCGATCGCGATCATGTCCTACAACGGCCAGATGAACTTTGGGCTGCTGGGCGACTTCGACGCGCTGCCGGACATCGACACGATCGGCGAGAGCATCGCCGACGAACTCGCCACGCTGGTCTCGCTCGCGCGGGAGCAGGCGGCGACGCCGGCGTAGGCGCCGGCTGCGTCTACTGGCGGGCGTCAGTAGCCGAGCGCGAACTTGGCGTCCTCGGACATCATCTCCGGGGACCACGGCGGCGTGAAGACCATCTCCGACGCGACCGTCTTGACGCCGTCGAGTTCGCCGACGAACTCTTCGATCTGTTCGTTGACCTGCGGCCCGATCGGGCAGCCGGGGGTGGTCAGCGTGAACGTCACGTTGACGTGGCCCTCGGCGACCTCGACCCCGTAGATCAGACCGAGCTCGACGAAGTCCAACCCCAGCTCAGGGTCGATCACGTTGGAGAGCGCATCCATCACGTCCTCCTCGGTGGGCGCCAGCGTCTCCTCGGCCATGAGCCCAGTCTAGCCGTGCGCCCGGGCGTCGGCCCGCATCCCCGAATCAGGACTAGGGCTGCGTAGGCCAAGCGATCCAAGGACGCAGCCGGCGCCGCGTGCTACGCACGCAAGTCCGGCGAGGACGCCGGAGCGCGCCGGCATACGCAGTCCTAGTTGTCGCAGCCGAGGCGATCCCACATGTACAGCTGGATGCACTCGTTGGCGAGCTCGATCGCGCGCTCGTTGGAGAGCCGCGGCAGCACCGTGTCCAGCGCCTGGTCCTCGGCGACCCCCGCCTGGAAGGCCTCCTCGCCGCGGAACCCGGCGGCGATCTTCAGGGCCTCGCGCCGGTTCTCGCCGAGGCTCGGGAAGACCCCCACCAGGAACTCGGTGTTGGGGATCGGCTGCCCCACCTCCAGCGAGGCGTGCCAGGCCGCCAACAGGTGCAGGTCGTCCTCGTCGAGGTCGGCGATCGCCTTGGCGTAGTGCACCGACAGTTCCTGGTCGGGGATGTCGTCGACCCACGCCCGGACCACCTCGCCCACCAGCTGGCGGCGCGCCTCGCGGCCGACCGACTCGGCGATCACGCGGATCGCGTCCTGAGGCTCGATGAAGCAGAGTGGCATCGGCGACTCCCGTGGTCGAAACAACTGTCTGCGGGCACTGTAGGCGGCCGTGTGGACGGCATCTTGTGCGCGCCCGGCGGCGCTCCGCGGGGCCCGCGGGGACGCTTCGGCGTGCCCGGCTCAGAGCCCGAGCGCGGCTCCCGCGCGCTCGAAGGCGTCGTCGTCGCTGCTCGTGCGGGGCACCCCGAGCGTGGCCGGCTGGGGCGAGGCCCAGTTGGCGAGCGCGAGGTCGAGCGCCTCGATCGGCACCGCGGCCGCCTGCGCGAGCGACGCGGCCCGGCGCTCCAGCAGCAGCGGATCGCCGATCCCGAACACGCGCTTGGCGGCCAGCGTGGTGGGGTCCTCGCCGGCCACCCCGCGCGCGCCGGCCGTCAGGTGCAGCGAGTCGGCGCGCATCTCGTACAGCCCCAGCGCCCCCAGCGTCACGAGCATCTCGTAGCGGGCCGAGCGCGCGAAGCCCGGCAGCGCCAGCCGCTCGAACACGCGCTCGAAGCGCCGCTCCGGGCTCCACACGGGGTCGCCGCCGAAGGCGATCGCCTGCGGGCCGGCGCCCGCGGCGGCGGCGCCCGCGGCGGCGGCGGCGCGTTGCGTCCATTCGCCGTACGCGCGCAGCGTCTCGGCGCCACGCGAGGGCTCGTGGGAGCTGCGCGGCCCGAGCGGGATCCCGGCGAGCTCGAGCGTGGCGCCGGCGAGCGGATCGGGCGCCGCCGCGAGCGCCATGCGCACGCCGGCGAACGGCTCCTCGTCCTCGAGCGGACACAGATAGGCGATCAGGAAGCAGGTCCAGGTCGCGCGCTCGAGGTCCTCGCGCGCAAGCGCTCGCGCGTCGCCGTACAGGCCCGGCGGCTGCTCCGCGAGGACCTCCAGCCGGCCGCCGGCGAACGCGATCTCCTCGGCGAGCCGCAGCGCGTCGGCCGACGCGCGCAGGCCGGGCGCGAGCTCCGAGCGGTAGCCGTCGTCGAGCGACCGCGCCTCGCGGTGCACACGCAGCGCCGGCTCGCGCTGGCGCGAGCGCGCCCGCTCCGAGCGCGCGGCGCCGGCGCGCGGGCCGGACCTGGGTCGCACCGCCGAGCCGCCCGCGCCGGGCTCGTTCCCGGGCAGCGTCTTGCTGCAGATCGGGCAGCGCTCGATGAAGCGGTTGTGGCGGCAGAAGGTCGGCACCAGCCGCTGGATATACAGGTTGGCGCGCGCGCGTGCGCCGCCGTTCCGCGCGAGCGCGGTCAGCTTTCGGAGGCGCCGACGCCCGGGCCGACGTGCTGAGGCGGCCCGTCGGGTCCGTCGTCGGCGTCGGCGTGGCCCGCCAAGCCGTCGTCCTCGATGCGCAGCGCCCCCGGCTCCGGCGGGCCCATGCGCCGAGCCGCGAGGTAGCGGTCGACCATGCGCGCGCACTGGCGCCCCTCGTTGATCGCCCACACGATCAGCGACTGGCCGCGGCGCGCGTCGCCGGCCGCGAAGACGCCCTCGACCGAGGTCGTGTAGGGGGCGCTCGAGGCGACGTTGCCACGCGGGTCCTTGGCCACGCCGAGCTGGTCGAGCAGCCCCTGCTCGGGGTGCAGGAAGCCCATCGCCAGCAGCGCCAGCTGCGCGGGCAGCTCGCGCTCGGTTCCCGCCAGCGCGGCGAACGGCGGCCGCGGCTCGGCCTGGGCGATGCGCAGCGCCGTGAGCGCGCCGGCCTCGTCGCCCACGAAGGCCGTGGTCGCGACCGAGTAGTCCTGCTCGCCCAGCCCGAGCGTCCTGGCCTCCTCCATGGCGTAGCTGAGGCGGTACTTGACCGGCCACTGCGGCCACGGCGTGAGCTCGTCGACTCGATGCGTGGGCGGCTCGGACAGCAGCTCGAGCTGGACGATCGAGCGCGCGCCCTCGCGCAGCGCGTTGCCGACGCAGTCCGCGCCGGTGTCGCCGCCGCCGATCACGACCACGTCCTTGCCGGCGGCCGTGATCTCCCGCGGGGCCGGCGGCTGCGCCACCGGCGGCGCCGGCCCGAGCTCGCGAGCCGCCCAGCGGTTGCGCTGGTAGAGGTAGTCCATCGCGAAGTGCACGCCCTCGAGCTCGCGACCGGTGACCGGCAGGTCGCGCGGCACGCGCGAGCCGGTGGCCAGCACGATCGCGTCGAAGCCCGCGCGCAGATCCTCGACGCTCACGTCCACGCCCACCTCGACGCCGCAGCGGATCTCCACGCCCTCGGCGGCGAGCTGCTCGACGCGCCGCTGCACGACCGCCTTCTCGATCTTGAAGTCGGGCACGCCGAAGCGCACGAGCCCGCCGACCGCCTCGTCGCGCTCGAACAGCGTCACGCGGTGCCCGGCGCGGCGCAGCTGCTGCGCGGCCGCCATGCCCGCGGGGCCGGAGCCGACGACCGCCACGGCCTGGCCGGTTTCGCGATCGCGCCGGGGCGGCTGCGGCTTGACCCAGCCCTCCTGCCACGCGCGGTTGACGATCGCGTTCTCGATCTGTTTGATCGTCACCGCTTCGCCCTCGCGGATCTCGAGCACGCAGGCCGCCTCGCACGGGGCCGGACACAGCCGCCCGGTGAACTCCGGGAAGTTGTTGGTCGCGTGCAGCTGCGCGATCGCGTCGGCGAAGCGCTCGCGATAGACCAGGTCGTTCCAGTCGGGTATCAGGTTGCCCAGCGGGCAGCCGTTGTGGCAGAACGGCACGCCGCAGTCCATGCAGCGCGCGCCCTGGGCGCTCAGCTCGCCCTCGGCCCTGGTGATCAGGAACTCGCGAAAGTCGTGCGCGCGCTCGGCCGGGTCCCGCTGGGGGACGCCGTGGCGCTCGATCTGCAGGAAGCCGCCGAGCTTGCCCATCAGGCGGGCACCGCCAGCTGCTCCTCGGCCTGTTCGGCCAAGACCCGCTTGTAGTCGTGCGGCATCACCTTCACGAACGCGCCCGCCGCCAGCAGCTCCTGCCAGCCGCCGAGCACGCGCCTGGCGACCGGCGAGTCGGTGCGTCGCTCGTGCTCTTCGATCATCGCGCGCAGCTCGATCGTGTCCGCCTCGGAGAGCTCGTCGAAGCCGACCATGCCCATGTTGCAGCGCTTGTGGAAGGTGCCGTGCTCGTCGAGCACGTAGGCGACGCCGCCGCTCATCCCGGCGGCGAAGTTGCGCCCGGTCGCCCCCAGCACGACCACGCGCCCGCCCGTCATGTACTCGCAGCCGTGGTCGCCGACGCCCTCGACGACCGTCCACGCGCCGGAGTTGCGCACCGCGAAGCGCTCGCCCGCGAGGCCGCGGAAGAAGGCCCTGCCGGAGGTGGCGCCGTACAGCACGGTGTTGCCGACCACGACGTTCTCCTCGGCCCTGAAGTGCGCTCCCATGCCCTCGCGCGGACGGATCGCGAACACCCCGCCGGAGAGCCCCTTGCCCGCGTAGTCCTGGGCGTCGCCGTACAGCGTGAAGGTCACCCCCGGCGCGAGCCAGCCGCCGAAGCTCTGTCCCGCGGAGCCCTCGAAGCGCACCACGACCGAGTCCTCGGGCAGGCCCTCGGCGCCGTGGCGCCGCGCGATGTGGCTCGACAGGATCCCGCCGACGCAGCGGTTGCGATTGCGGATCGCGAGCTGCGCCTGCACGCTCTCGCCCCGCTCCAGGGCCGGCTCGGCGAGCTCCACGAGCCGCCAGTCCAGCGCGTCCTCGAGCACCTTCGGCGGGCTCTCGACGCGCCGGCGGGGCGGGGACTCGGACCCCTCCCCCTCGAGCTCGATGTGAGTCAGGATGTGCGTCAGGTCCACCCCGCGCGCCTTCCAGTGCTCGATCGCGCGGCCCGCGCCGAGCAGGTCGACGCGGCCGATCGCCTCGTCCAGCGAGCGCAGGCCGAGCGAGGCGAGGATCTCGCGCACCTCCTCGGCCACGAAGAAGAAGAAGTTGACGACGTGCTCGGGAGTGCCCTTGAAGCGCCTGCGCAGCTCGGGGTCCTGGGTGGCGATGCCAACCGGGCAGGTGTTCAGGTGGCAGGCGCGCATCATGATGCAGCCGGTGGCGATCAGCGGCGCGGTCGAGAAGCCCATCTCGTCGGCCCCGAGCATCGCGGCGATCACGACGTCGCGGCCGGTCTTCAGCTGGCCGTCGGTCTGCACGACGATGCGCGAGCGCAGGTCGTTGAGCAGCAGCGTCTGCTGGGTCTCGGCGAGGCCGATCTCCCAGGGCACCCCGGCGGCCTGGATCGAGGACAACGGCGAAGCGCCCGTGCCGCCGTCGTGACCGGCGATCAGCACGCGGTCGGCGTTGGCCTTCGAGACGCCGGCCGCGACCGTGCCGACGCCGACCTCGGAGACGAGCTTGACCGACACCTGCGCGTCCGGGTTCGAGCAGCGCAGGTCGTAGATCAGCTGCTTGAGGTCCTCGATCGAGTAGATGTCGTGGTGGGGCGGCGGCGAGATCAGCCCGACGCCGGGCATCGTGTGCCGGATCGAGCCGATGTACGCGTCGACCTTGTGGCCGGGCAGCTGGCCGCCCTCCCCCGGCTTGGCGCCCTGCGCCATCTTGATCTGCAGCTCGTCCGCGTTGACCAGGTAGTGGATCGTCACGCCGAAGCGCCCCGAGGCGACCTGCTTGATCGCCGAGCGCCGGCGGTCGCCGTTGGCGTCGGGCGTGAAGCGCACCGGGTCCTCGCCGCCCTCGCCCGTGTTCGAGCGTCCGCCGAGGCGGTTCATCGCGATCGCCAGCGTCTCGTGCGCCTCGCGGGAGATCGAGCCGAGGCTCATCGCGCCCGTGCAGAAGCGCCTGACGATCTCGCTCGCGAGCTCGACCTCCTCCAGCGCCACCGCTTCGAGCGCGCCGGCGGCGGGGCCGCCGCCGATCTCCAGCAGGCCGCGCAGCGTGGCCTTGCGGGCGGCGTCCTCGTTGACGGTGCGCGCGTACTCGCGGTACTTCTCGTAGGCGGCGCTCGAGCGCACGGCCTCGTGCGCGGCCGCGTCGCCCTTCAGCGCCGCCGCCACGTCCCCGTTTGCGGCCCGCACCGCGTGCTGCACGAGCGCGATCGTCTCGGGGTTCCACTGGTGGTGCTCGCCGTCGCGCCGCCACGCGTACACGCCGCCGACCGGCAGCAGCGCGTCGCGAGCACCCGGACCCACCCACCCGGCGCGCGCGTGGCGCTCGAGCGCCTCCCGCGCGAGCACGTCGACGCCGACGCCGCCGACGCGCGAGGCCGTGTGGGTGAAGTGCTTGTCGATCAGCTCCCTGTCCAGCCCCACGGCCTCGAAGATCTGCGCGCCGCGGTAGGACTGGATCGTCGAGATGCCCATCTTGGAGATCGTCTTCAGCAGCCCTTTGCCGATCGCTTTGACGACGTTCTGGGCGGCCTGCTCGGCGCTCAGCGCGACCGGCTCGGAGCCGTTCGCGCCCGCCTTGGCGATGCGCCCTTCGGCGACCATCTCGTCGAGCGTCTCCAGCAGCATGTAGGGGTTGATCGCGCTGACCCCGTAGCCGATCAGCGTGGCGAAGTGGTGTACCTCGCGCGGCTCGGCGGACTCCACGATGATGCCCGCGCGCAGGCGCGTGCCCTCCAGCACAAGGTGGTGGTGCACCGCGGCGGCCGCCAGCAGCGAGGGGATCGGCGCGCGCCGCGGGTCGACGTTGCGGTCGGAGAGGATGATGATGTTGACGCGTTCGGTGATCGCCTGGTGCGCCTCGCGGCAGATGCGCTCGAGCGCGTGGCCCATGCCCTCGGGCCCCTCTGCCACCGGCCAGGTGATGTCGATCGTGCGCGCCGCGTACACGTCGTGGACGACCCGCCGCAGCGTCTCGAGCTCGCGGTTGAGCAGGATCGGCTGCTCGAGCAGCAGCTTGTGGGCGTGCTCGGGCGTCTCCTCGAACAGGTTGCGCTCGTTGCCGAGGCTCGTCGCGAGGCTCATCACGATCTCCTCGCGGATCGGGTCGATCGGCGGGTTCGTCACCTGCGCGAACAGCTGCTTGAAGTATGAGAACAGCGGCGGCGCCTGGTCGGAGAGCACCGCCAGCGAGATGTCGTTGCCCATCGAGCCGACCGGCTCGGCGCCGTCGATCGCCATCGGCGCGAGCAGCACGCGCAGGTCCTCCTGCGAGTAGCCGAAGGCGCGCTGGCGCACGTGCAGCGGCTGGCTGGAGAGCGTCACCTGCTCGGACGGCGGCAGCGAGCCGAACGGCACCGCGTTGCGGGCGTACCACTCGCCGTACGGATGCTGGCTGGAGACCTCGCGCTTGACCTCCTCGTCCTCGACTATGCGCCCGCGCTCGAGGTCGACGAGGAACAGCTTGCCCGGCTGCAGGCGCCCCAGCCGCTTGACCTGCTCGGGCGGGATGTCGAGCAGGCCCGACTCCGACCCGAGCACCACGTGGCCGTCGGTCGTCTCGACCCAGCGGCCCGGGCGCAGCCCGTTGCGGTCGAGCGTCGCGCCGACCACGCGCCCGTCGGTGAACGCCACCGACGCGGGGCCGTCCCACGGCTCCATCAGGCAGGAGTGGAAGGCGTAGAAGCCCTTCAGGTGCTCGGGCAGGTCGTCGCGGTCGCGCCACGCCTCGGGGATCATCATCATCGCCGCGTGCGGCAGCGAGCGCCCGGCGAGCATCAGCAGCTCGAGCACGTTGTCGAAGGTCGCCGAGTCCGAGTTGCCGGGGCTGACGACCGGCAGGATCTTCTGCAGGTCCTCGTCGCCGAACAGCTCGCTGTGCAGCTCGGACTCGCGCGCGCGCATCCAGTTGACGTTGCCCATCACCGTGTTGATCTCGCCGTTGTGGCAGATCACCCGGTAGGGGTGCGCCAGCTCCCAGCTGGGGAACGTGTTGGTCGAGAAGCGCGAGTGCACGAGCGCCAGCGCGCTCTTGGTGCGCTCGTCGGAGAGGTCGCGGTAGAAGCCGGCCAGCTGGTAGCTGATCAGCATCCCCTTGTAGTTGATCGTGCGCGAGGAGCTCGAGACCACGTACAGGCCTTGCTCGCCCGCTTGCAGCTCGCACACGCGCCTGATCACGTACAGCTTGCGCTCGAAGGCGTCCTGGCCCAGTCCGGCGGCCGCGCCCACGAACAGCTGGCGCACGACGGGCCTGCAGGCCGCCGCCACCTCGCCGCTCTGCTCCGGGTCGATCGGCACCTCGCGCCAGCCCAGCAGGCGCTGGCCCTCCTGCTCGACGGTGCGCTCGAGCAGCCCCTGCAGGCGCGCGCGGGCGGCCTCGTCGATGGGCAGGAAGCACATCAGCACGCCGTATTCGCCTGGCGGCGGCAGCTCGAAGTCGACCGTCGCGCGCAGCAGCTCGTCGGGGAGCTGCATCAGGATCCCCGCGCCGTCGCCGGTGCAGGGATCCGCGCCGGTGGCGCCGCGATGCTCGAGGTTCTCGAGCGCGGTGAGCGCGCGGCTGACGACCTCGTGCGTGGGCGTGTTGTCGAGGCGCGCCACCATCCCCACCCCGCACGCGTCGTGCTCGAAGCGGGGGTCGTAGAGTCCGACGGCCTGTGGCGGCTGCTTGATGTGCGTGTGCATGGAAGTGCTCGGTTCGACGATGCTTCCCGACAAAGCGCGGGGGGTCCACTTTGCGGGCATACCTACCCTCGATGCGCCCCGCGAGGACGCAAACGGGCAGGCGGGCACCTGAGGCGGAGCCCAAAGAGTATCAGCGCTCAGCGGCCTGGAACCGGATTTTCCCGAAGCGTCTCGGCCTCGCTCCAGGAGCACAGACCGCCGCGCCCGGGGCAGGTCAGGCAGAGGCCGCGGTGGGGCCTGTCGCTGACCGCGAAGCCACGCTCGCGGACCCGCCGCAGACGCCCCGAGAGCCGCTCCTGCAGCTGCTCGCGCTCGCCGCGCTCGAAGCGCGCGCTGACCCACTCGCGGGGTCGCTCGAGGAACCAGTGGAGCACCTCGACGGTGCGCGCGGGCCCCCGCAGCAGCGCGAGCGCGTAGAGCTCGCGCTGGATCGCGTAGTCGCGCTCGACGAGCTCCTCGAGGGCCGGCCCCGCGGACCGCGGGCTCGCGTCCCCCTCGACGCGGTCGCTCTTGTAGTCGACGACCAGGTAGGTCCCGTCCGCCTCCAGCGCGAGCAGGTCGATGACGCCCGTCACCAGCGGCGCCCGTGGCCCCGCCGAGAACGCGAACGGGTGCTCGCGCCAGATCGACTCGGCGGCCGCCACGCGCCCGGCGGGCGGCGCCAGCAGGGCCGTGCTCAGGAGCTCCGCGAGCTCCTCGCGCTCGCCCCGGCCCACCCGCAGGCCGAGCTCGCGCGCGCGCAGCTCGACCTCGCCGGCGTCGATCGCCTCGCCGCCGCGCCGCAGGTCGCGCGTCTCCATCAGCCGGTGGACGAGGATCCCGCGGGCGCGCGCCTCCAGCCCGCCGCGCCGGCCGCCGCCGGCTCGTGCCTGCCGCTCCTCCGGCAGCCTCAGCACGCGTTCCAGGTAGTAGCGATAGCCGCAGCGCTCGAGCTCGCTCAGCGAGGTGTAGCTGAGCGAGGCCGGCGGGACCGGCGGCTCGCCCACGGCGGGCCCGCCGGTACGCCCGCCCGGCGCACGACGCTCGCCCGGGCGCGAGGCCGTCGCCTGCTCGAGCACCAGGGAGAGCTGCTCGCCCACCGCGGCGTCCTGCCACCCGCGCTCTCCGGCCGGCCCCGCGAGGAGGCCCGGCGGGCGCCCCGGCTCGCACGCGGCGCCCGCCGGCGCCGGGCCGCCCTCCGGCAGGCTCAGCACCGTGCCCACGGTCTCCGGACGGCTGAGCCGACAGCGAACCGTCGCGTGCGCGCCCGCGCCGGCGCCGGCGTCCTCGATCGCGAGATCCTCGATCGCGAGATCCTCGATCGGCTCGCCGCCGGCCCCCGCGCGCGCCGGCAGCTCCCGGCACAGGGCCGGCGCGAGCCACGCGATCGCGCCGGCGGTCTGGCTGGCGGCGGACGGCCAGCGCGCGAAGTCGACCGCGCCGCTCAGCAGCAGGCGCTCGCGGGCCCTCGTCATCGCCACGTACAGGATCCGGTCCTCCTCTTCGGCTTCGCGCCCGCGCCGCTCGCCGGCGAGCGCCTCGTAGTCGAGCGCGGGCGTCGAGGAGGCGCCGTCGAGCCCCTTCACGCGCAGGCCGATGCGCGCGCCGTCGACGAGCAGGTCGGGCGTCTGCACGTTGGGCTGGCGCCCCAGGTCGGCCACGCACACGACGGGGAACTCGAGGCCCTTGGCCGCGTGCACCGTCATCAGCCGCACGGCGTCGGGCTCGACGCCCTCGACCGGGGCGTCCGGCTCGGCCCTGGCGGCGCCCTGCAGCCGCTGGACGTGGTCGAGGAAGGCGCGCAGGTCGCGCCCCTCGGCCGCCTCGAAGGCTCGCGCGAGGCGCAGCAGCTTGTGGACGTTCGCCAGCCGCCGCTCGGCCCGCTCGAGGCCCAGCACGTGCTCGCGGTAGCCGCCCAGGTCGATCGCCCGCTCGAGCAGCTCGCCCAGCCCGCGGCGCGAGCCGTCCGCGCGCTCCTGCCCCAGCCACGCGCAGAAGCGGGCGAGCGCCAGCGAGTCCTGCTCGGAGATGCCCAGCTCGAGCCGGCCGGCCTCGAGCGCCGTGCCCCACAGGTCGCGCCCCAGCCGCTGCGCGCCCTGCGCGAGCAGCGCCAGGCAGTCCAGCGAGCAGCCCGCGAGCGGCGAGGCGAGCGCGCCGAGCAGGCCCTGCTCGTCGAGCGGGTTGCACAGGGCGCGCAGATAGCAGAGCAGGTCGGCCACCTGCTGGTGGCCCCAGAAGGCGCCGAACGCCGCCACGGTGCGCAGCCGCTGCAGCTGCAGCGCGCGCTCGAACGTCCCCAGATCGCCCATCGAGCGCACGAGCACGACGATCTCGCCGGGACGCGCGAGGCCGGCGCGCACGAGCTCCGCGACGCGCTGGGCGAGCAGCAGCGCCTCGGCCTGCCGCCACGGCTGCGTCCGCGGCATGCCCGCCGCCAGCCGCTCGAGCAGGCGCTCGTCGCGCTCCCAGCCGCGCACGTCGGTCAGCAGCAGCTCGACCTCCGGTTCGACCTCCGCCAGCCGCACGGCGCGTCCGGCGACCAGCGGGCTGTAGTCGGCGACGCGCTCGGCGAACACGCTGTTGACGACCGCCAGCAGCGTCTCGTGGCCGCGGAAGTTGCGCGTCAGCCGCAGGCTCGCGCCGACCCCTGCGAGCTGCTCGCGGCGGCGCCGGAAGAGGCTCACGTCGGCATGGCGGAAGCCGTAGATCGACTGCAGCTCGTCGCCGACCGTGAACAGGTTGCCGCGGTCGAGCGCCTCGAGGATCGCGAGCTGGCGCGGGTTGGTGTCCTGGAACTCGTCCACCATCAGCAGCTCGAAGCGCGCCGACCAGGCCGCGCGCAGTCGCTCGCTGCCGTCGAGCAGCTCCCGCGCGATCAGCTCGAGATCGTCGAAGTCGACCGCCGCGCGCGCGCGCTTGATCCGCTCGTAGGCGTCCCCGAAGCCCCCGAGCAGCTCGTCGAGCAGCTGGCAGGCCCGCGCCGCGCCGGGATCCTCCAGAGCAGCCGGCCCCGCCGGCGGCAGGCGCGGCGCGCGCCGCCCCTGGCTGCGCAGCTCCGCGAAGACCTGTTCGAGCATCCCCCGCACCCGGTCGACGCCGTAGCCGGCGAGCAGCTCGACCGCCTCCTCGCGCTCGTCCGCCAGGAACTCGCGCAGGGCGGCCGCGAAGGCGTGCTCGCGCAGGCGCGCCGCGACGCCCTCGTCGAGGATCGTGAACTCCGGATCCAGGCCCGCCGCGAGCGCGTGGCCGCGCAGCAGGCGCGCGCAGAAGCCGTGGAAGGTGCCGATGAAGGCCGCCTCGGTGTCGCGCGCGGCCTCGCGATCGCCGAGCTCGAGCAGGCGCGCGCGCACGCGCGCGCGCAACTCGCCCGCGGCCCGCTCGGTGAACGTGATCGCGAGGATCTGCGCGGGCGCGAGCCCGTCCTCGCGGATGCCCGCGACGAAGCGCTCCACCAGCACCGAGGTCTTGCCCGAGCCGGCGGCCGCCGACAGCAGCAGCGGCTCGGAGCGGCGCCGCACCGCCTCGGCCTGCTCGTCGGTGAGCTCGAGCGCGCTCACCGCTCGCAGCGGCAGATCGACGGGAACATGCAGCCGCCGCGGAACGCGCACGTCTGCGGCCGCGACTCGAGCTCCCCGCGCGCCGCCTCGGCCGCCGCCCGGCGCGCGAGCGCCGTGGCCTGCTCCAGCAGCTCGCGCAGCTGCTCGTGCTCGAGCAGGTCCTGGCGCACGCAGTCGAGCTCGAGCCCGGCGTCGCGGTCGAGCGCGCCGCGGGCGCGCAGGTCCTCGCCTGTCAGCGGCTGGTAGAAGCCGCCCGCGACCTCCAGCCCGAGCAGCTGCTCGACGGCGCGCATGTACAGCGCGACCTGCACGCTGCCGTCCGCGATCCAGCGGGCGCCGGCCGGCGCCCGCCCGCCCTTGTAGTCGTAGACCACCGCCGTGCCGCTCGCGTCGACGTCGACGCGGTCGATGCGCCCGCGCAGCCGCAACCCGTCGCCCAGCTCGAGCGCCGCCAGCTCACCCTCGAAGCCGAACCCGAGCTCGAGCTCGCGGGGCTCCAGCGGCGAGCCAGCTTCCGCGGCGCGCTCCAGGTAGCGGTCGAGGTCGGCCCGCAGGCGGCGCCTTGCAACGAGCCGGCGCTCGGGGGCGACCGACAGCGGATGCTCGGCCTCGTGCTCGGCCAGCGCGCGCTCGAGCAGCTCGCGCGCGAGCGCCAGCGACGCCGTGGTGAGGCGGGCGCTGCCGGCCCGCTCGCGCAGGCCCGCGAGCGTGTCCCTCAGCGCGGCGTGCGCGAGGCCGCCGCGGACGAGCGGCTCGGGGTCGGGCTCGGGCTCGCCGGCGCGCAGCATGCGCTCGACGAACCAGGCCATCGGGCAGCCGATCCAGCGCTCGAGCGAGGACGGCGACCACACGTGCTCCCGCAGCCCGGCGAGCACGCGCTCCTGGCGCAACCCCCGCCGCCCGCCGCCGGCGGCGAGGCCGGGGCCCGCGGGCGCGCCGTCGAGCGCCCCCAGCGGCCTGCGCGCGCGCGCGTCGTAGAGCCGCGGCGCGAACAGGTCGCAGACGTCGTCCACGAACAGCGAGCGCGAGACCGGCTCGCCTTCGTCGGTGGCCGCGTGCCAGCTCAGGAACAGGCGCTCCCACGGTCGCGAGACGGCCGCGTACAGCAGGTAGCGCTCGGCCGCGAGCTGCGCCGCCGGGGAGTGCTCGTCGGGCTCGCCGAGGCGCAGCCCCGTGGTCTCGGCCAGCCGCCGGCGCTCGTCCTCGCCGAGCAGGATCGGCCCGCGCGCCGGCGCCGGGAAGGCGCCCTCCTGCAGCCCGCACACGAACAGCGCGCGCACGCGCCGCGCGCGCAGGGCGAGCGGGTCGAGCACGGCCACCGCCCCGCTCGCCTCGCTCTCCTCGGCGAGCTCGAGCCGCTCCAGCGTGCCCGCCAGCTCGAGCGCCGTGGCGGGCACGAGCGCGGGCGCCGCCCGTGCCAGCTCGCGCAGCTCGCCGAGCGCGCGGGCGCCGGCGGCCAGCGCCGCCGCCTCGCGGCGCTCCTCGGCGCCGAGCACGGGCGCGCGAGCCCGCCAGGGGGCGCTGAACAGCCGCCGCAGCTCCCGCGCGACCTGCTCGCACAGCGCGCCCGGGCCGCGGCGCTGCGCGTCGGCGAGCCTGTCGAGCGTCTCCAGCGGCCACCAGCCCTGCCGCTCCCACAGGGATCTGGCCGCGGCCGCGCCGGCGAGCCCCTCCCGGCGGGCGGCGAGCTCGAGGCGATCGGCGAGCGAGGCCCCGAGCTCGGGGTCGTCCTCGCTCGAGCGGCGCGGCGCGGCGCTCGCGCGGCCGGGGGCGCGCAGCCAGGCCAGCAGGTCGCCGAGGTCGCCGTCCTCCTCGGCGCTCTCGCGCGGCACGCTGCGCAGCAGGCCGAGCAGGGCACGCCCGAGAGCGGTGCTCGCGAACGGCCGGCGGCGGCGCAGCGCGAACGGGATGCCGTACGCCGCGAGCACCTCTTCGAGCAGGTCCAGGTCGGTGCCGCCGGGGCGCGCGAGCAGCGCGATCTCGCCCGCGTCGGCGCCGGCGTCGAGCAGCGCCGCGATCTCGGCCGCGACGAGCTCGAGCTCGGCGCGCTCGCCGCCCCCCTCGAGCAGGCGCACCGCGGCGCCCGGCTCCACGCGCTTCGCGTCCGGCTCGAACAGCGAGCGCTCGAGGTGGGCGAGCGGCTCGCGCGAGCCCGCCGCGTAGTGCTCCGCGCGCGCCGGCAGCTCGACGTGCTCGCTCGCCAGCGGCGCCAGCTCGTGGACGCTCGCGGCACGGCCCGCGAAGGCGACGCGGCCGGGCTCGTAGACGAGCGAGACGGTCACCGGCGCCCCCACGACCCTGCCGAGCGTCTCGATCGCGTCGAGCTGCAGCCGCGTGAGGTCGTCGAAGCCGTACCACAGCACCGGCGTGCGGCCCCACAGCGCCGGGCGTTCGCGCAGCGCGTCGAGCGCCCGCACCGCGCGCCGCTCGGCGTCCACGCGCCCGAGCCGCGCGAGCGTGGCGCAGTACTCGCGGTACATCCGCCCGAGCTCGAGCGCCGGCCCGCCGTCCACGCCCTCGAGCCGCTCGGCCGCCCGCCACGCGCCGAGCGCCTGCTCCAGGCGCGCGCTGCTCACGCGCCGCACGCCGAGCTGCGCGAACAGCTCGCCGAGCGCCGCCACCAGGCCGGGCGAGCTCGGGTGGCCCGCGCCGTCCGCGACCGCCGCCAGCACGCGCTCGCGCGCGTGCGTCCCGAGCGGCGGCTCGCCCGCGCCCGCCCTGCGCACGATCTCCTCGACCAGCCCGGCGAAGCGCTCGACGCGCACCCCCAGCGAGGCCGCTTCGCCGGCCAGCTCGCGCTGGTAGTGCTCGGCGTCCGCGCGCGTGGGCACGATCAGCAGCGGCTCCTGGCCGTGGGCCACGTGCCGGCCGACGGCGTCCAGCACGGCGCGCGCCTTGCCGGCGTTGGCGGGCCCGGTGATCAGCGCGATCGGCATGGCCGCCCATCCTGGCGCAAGCCGCCGACGAGGCCGGTGGGCGCGCTCGCGTGCGGCCCCGGCGCGGGCGCGGGCTCAGCGCACGGCCGGCGGTGCGCGCGCTTGGAGGTCAGGAGCCGGCGGCGACAGCCGCGGCGGCGGCCGCCGGCGCGGCCTCGGGCTCAGCCTCGGCGTCGGGCGGCTTGGCGCCCTCGCGCGCCCACAGCTCGTCGAACTCGACGCGCCATCTGCCCTCCTCGGTCTGCTGCAGCGCGAGGTGCGCGCGGAAGCTGCGCCCGCTGCGGCCGCGAAAGCCGGTGACCGCCTGCTCGGTGTAGCCGCGCTTGATCAGCTCCTTGGCGACGGCCAGCGGCAGCGTCTTGCCCGCTTTGGACTTCCAGATCACGAAGCCGCAGCCCGGATCCTCGCGCGCCCAGCACGAGTAGCCCTTGCGGTTCTCGACGATCTCGTGCCCGCACACGGGGCACGGGCCGAGCCGCGCGCGCGGGATGCGCACGTCTTTGAGCGTCTCGTCGAGCTGTTTGACGGTCTCCCCGGCGAAGCCGGCGATGTCGCTCATGAACTTCCTGCGGGAGTCCTCGCCGCGCTCGATCTTCCCCAGCCGCTGCTCCCAGTCGCCGGTCAGGCTGGGCGAGGTGAGGGCGTGCTCGTGCAGCAGGCGGATCACGTTGAGGCCCTTCTCGGTGGCCACCAGCGCGCGGCCGTCGCGCTCGAGGTAGCCGACGGTGATCAGCCGCTCGATGATCGCCGCGCGGGTCGCCGGCGTGCCGATCCCCGAATCCTTCATCGCCTCGCGCAGCTCGTCGTCGTCGACGAGCTTGCCCGCCGTCTCCATCGCGCCGAGCAGCGAGGCGTCGCTGTAGCGCCGCGGCGGCTTGGTTTCCTTGCGCGCGCTCGTCACCTTGCGCGTCTGCACCTGCTCGCCCTCGTTCAGCCGCGGCAGCTGCTGGTCGGCGGCCTCGTCCTCCTCCTCGCCGCCGCGCGCCTCGGCTTCGGCCGCCTTGGCCTCGGCGGACGCCTCGTCGTAGACGCCGCGCCAGCCGGGGACGAGCAGCAGCTTGCCGCGCGTGCGGAACACGTGGCCCCGGCCCTCGCCCTCGGCGGCGACCGTCGTCTCCACGCGCGTGTTCTCGAACACCGCCTCGGGGTGGAACACCGCCAGGAAGCGGCGCGCGACGAGGTCGTACACGCGGCGGTCGTCCGAGCCCATCTTCTCGAGGTCGTGCTCGGAGCGGGTCGGGATGATCGCGTGGTGATCGGTGACCTTCTCGTCGTTGACCACCCGCGCGAGCGGCAGCACGTCCAGCCCGGCCACGTACTCGGCGCCCTTGCGGTAGTCGGCGTTGGCGCCCACCAGCTCCGCGATCGGCTTGATCTCCTCGACCATGTCGGTCGGCAGGTAGCGCGAGTTGGTGCGCGGGTAGGTGAGCGCCTTGTGCTCCTCGTACAGGCGCTGGGCGGCGGCCAGCGTGCGTTTGGCGGAGAAGCCGTAGCGGGTGTTGCCCTCCCGCTGCAGCGTCGTCAGGTCGTAGAGCATCGGCGCTTTCTCGCGCTGCTCCTTCTTCTCCAGCTTGGTGACCGTGCCCGTGCGCCCCTCGCAGGCGGCGACGATCGCGAGCGCCTCCTGCTCGCTGCCCAGGCGCGGGCCCTTGGTCGATCCGGACCCCGCCCGCCCGCCCGGCGGGGCCTGGTAGTGGCCGACGTACACGCGCTCGCCGCCACCGGAGCCGCCGTTGGCCAGCGGCTCGCCGGCGAAGGTCGCGTCCACCAGCCAGTAGGGCTCGGGCTGGAACGCTTTGATCTCCTCCTCGCGGCGCGCCACGATCGCGAGCGTCGGCGTCTGCACGCGCCCGAGCGAGACGGCCCCGTCGAAGGAGCTGCGCAGCCGGATCGTCGCGGCCCGCGTGGCGTTCATGCCGACGATCCAGTCCGCCTCCGAGCGCGAGCGCGCCGCCTGCTCGAGCAGGTCGAACTCCTCGCCCGGGCGCAGCGACGCGAGCGCGTTCTTCATCGCGGCGCTCGTCATCGAGTTCAGCCACAGGCGTTTGACCGGCTTCTTGGCTTTGGCCTTCTCGTAGAGGTAGGCGAAGATCAGCTCGCCCTCGCGTCCGGCGTCGCACGCGTTGACGACCTCCTCGACGTCCTCGCGGGCGAGCTGCTTGGAGACGACCGACATCTGTTTGCGCGAGCGCTCGTCGCGCACCTCGAGCTTGAAGCGCTCCGGCACGATCGGCAGGTCGGCCATCCGCCAGCTCTTGTATTTGGCGTCGTAGGCTTCGGGTTCGGCGAGCTGCACGAGGTGCCCGACTGCCCACGTGATCACGTGCTCGGGGCCCTCCAGCAGACCCTCGCCCTTCTTGAACGGCCCGGGCAGCACCCGCGCTAGGTCCTGGCCCACGGAGGGCTTCTCGGCGACCAGCAGCGTCTTCGACATGGCGGTCAGCGTAGCGAGACGCTCAACCGCTGGTGCACGGGCCCGTGCCGACCTGCACGCCTTCGCGCTCGCGACCCTCGGCTTCGCGCAGGATCGTCGCGACCGATTCGTTGGCCACCCCGTAGCCTCCGTGTGGCTGGCTGCCGACCGTCGCCGCGAACACCGTCGTGAGCACCCGGCCCGCTTCGTCCACCAGCGGGCCGCCCGAGTTGCCCGGCCGCACGAGCCCGCGCAGCGGCGTCAACAGGCGCGTCACCGGCCCTTCGCCGTAGGCGTTCTGGGTGAGCACGTCCTGGGTGCGCCCGATCCTGCCGGGCTGCACGTCGAAGGGGCCGTTCTCGGGGTAGCCGAGGATCGCGCCGGCGGTGCCCGTGGGCGTTTCCGCGGCGAAGCTCAGCGTCGGCAGACCCAGTTCGCGCACGTGCAGCACGGCCAGGTCGTGCGTCGGGTCGAACGCCAGCGGTTCGGCGGCGAGGCTCGGCGGTTCGCCGCCGACCTCGACGGTCGTGTCCGACTCGCCCGCGACGACGTGCGCGTTGGTCACCACCAGGTCGGGCGCCGCCACCCACCCGGAGCCCTCGATCGCCAGCCCGCAGGCGGTGCCGTCGACGCGCACGACGCTGCGCGCGGCAGCCCTCACGCCGGCGGCGCGCGCGATCGCCGGTTCGGGCGCCGCGACGTCGGGCGAGGGGCCGGTGATCGACGGCAGCGGGTCGAGGCGGGCGAGCACGTCGAGCACCGGCCCCGACGGCGGCAAGAGCTGGTTGAGGCGCCGCAGGATCGCCGAGCGCTGGATGTCGGCGATCAGCTGGCTCGGCCCGGCCGTCTGGCTGGCCACGGCCGCGCCGATCCACGCGATCCCGAGCGCCAGCGCCACGCCCAGGACGGCGCCCAGCAGCCCGTCGAGCATGCCCATGCCGGGGACGATCATCAGCCGGCGCAGCCGGAAGCCGAGCCCCTCCAGGCCGCTGGCGAGGATCGCGCCCCCCAGCAGCGCCCCGAGCAGCCCGAAGGCGGGGGCGTAGGGCGAGGAGGAGCCCTGGCTGAGCAGCAGGCCGGCCAGGCGCGTCCCGAGGAAGGCGCCGACGACGAACCCGAGGAACGACAGGGCGCCCACGACGAAGCCCTGGCGGAAGCCGAAAATCGCGAGGATGCAGGCGAACGCAACTATCAGCCAGTCCAGCTGAGTCACCTGTCATGTTCTACAAGCTCAGTGACCAGAAGCCGCAACCAGCGTCTGCGCCGCGCGCGCCCGCTCCTGGGACTTGCCGTGCTGGCCTTCGCCGCCGGCACGGCGCTCGGGGCGCACCGCGGCCGGCCACCCGAATACGCGCTCGCCGAACGCTTCGTGCACGAGTGGGCCGCGCGGCAGTACGCCGCCATGTACGCCCAGACCACCGCCTCGACCCGCCGCGCCACCTCGCCCGAAGCGTTCGCGGCCGCCTACCGCGAAGCGCTCGTGACGGCCACCGCGAGCGGCGCGCGCGTCCTCGGCAGGGCACAGGCGACACGCGAAGCCGGCGCCGTGACGGTGCCCGTGCGCGTCCGCACGCGCCTGTTCGGCACGCTCTCGCTGCCCTTCACGATCCGCTTCCGCGACGGCGGCGCCGACGCCACGCGCGTCGCCTGGACGCGCTCGCTCACGTTCCCCGGGCTGCGCCCCGGCGAGCTGCTCAGCCGGCAGACCACGCTGCCGCGCCGCGCGGCGCTGCTCGCCCGCGACGGCAGCGTGCTCGCCGAAGCGCTTCCCGGCAGCCCGCCGGGCGGGAGCCCGCCCGCCGAAGCCACCCCCGGCTCACCGCTGGGCGCCTATGCCGAAGCGGTCGTCGGCGACGTCGGCGCGCTGCCCAGCGCAAGCCGCCCGGCGCTCGAAGAACAGGGGGTGCCCGGCGACGCGGTCGTCGGGCTCAGCGGCCTGGAGCTGGCCTTCGACGCGCGCCTGCGCGGCACCCCCGGCGGGGCGCTGTTCGCCGGACGGCGCGTGCTGGCAGACGCCGCCCCGCACCCCGCGCCGGCGCTGCGCACGACGATCTGGCCGGCGCTTCAGCGCGCCGCCGTCACGGCGCTGGGCGGCCAGCTGGGCGGGATCGTCGCGATGGCGCCGGCCTCCGGCCAGATCCTGGCCGTCGCCGGCCTGGGACTGAGCGGGCTGCAGCCCCCGGGCTCGACCTTCAAGATGGTCACCACCAGCGGCGCGCTCGCCGCGGGCGTCGTGAGCCTCCACTCGACCTTCCCCTACGCCACCTCGGCGACGCTCGACGGCGTCAAGCTGAACAACGCCAACGGCGAGGAATGCGGCGGCAGCCTGGAACTCGCGTTCGCGGTCTCCTGCAACTCGGTCTTCAGCCCCCTGGGCGTGAAGCTCGGCGCCGCGCGTCTGGTCGCCACCGCCGAACGCTTCGGCTTCAACCACTCCCCCGGGATTCCCGGGGCGGCCGAGAGCACGCTGCCGGCGGCCGCGCAGATCCAGGGCGAACTGGACCTCGGCTCGACCGCGATCGGTCAGGGCCAGGTGCTCGCCAGCCCGCTCCAGATGGCGACCGTCGCGGCCACGATCGCCGACGCCGGCCGCCGGCCGCGGCCGGGCTTCCTGCCGGGGCCCCCGGCGCCCCCCACCCGCGCGATCGGCGCCTCGATCGCACGCACCATGCGGCGCCTGATGATCGCGGTCGTGCGCGAAGGCACCGGCACGGCCGCCGCGATCCCCGGAGTGACCGTGGCCGGCAAGACCGGCACCGCCGAACTGAAGACGCTGTGCAGCTCCGCTGCGCCGGCCGAAGGCGGCTCCGATCCCTCGCGCGAAGCCCCCAAGGAAGGCTGCGGCAGCAGCGAAAGCGAAGCGGCCAACACCGACGCTTGGTTCGCGGCCTTCGCCCCCGCCGTCCACCCCCGGATCGTCGTGTGCGTGCTACTCGTCAAAGACGGCGCCGGCGGCGCCACCGCCGCGCCCGTCGCCCGCGAAGTGCTGGAGAGCGCGCTCGCCGAACGACCTGGCGGATGAATCGTCGTTCCTGGCAAGGACGCAGCGAGCGTGGCGTACTACGTACGCGAGCGAGCGAGGACGCCGCCAGGGGCGACGATTCGCCGCCAGGCTAGACGTCCAGCTCGGCGGTCGCTGTCTCGCTCGGGTTTTCCGGGCTGGCGATCTTCAGCTCGAGCGGCCGGTTGTCCAGCGAGACGATTTGGATCTTGTAGAGCAGCACGAGCCCCTGCGCGGAGTCCTCGTCGGCCATCGTGCCGGCCAGCGGGATCTGGTTGTTGGCCTGCACCGTGCCCGCGCGGTAGGCGAACTGGTTGGTTTCGCCCGGCAGCACCGGCGTGTAGCGGTTTTCCTGCGTGTCTTCGATCGTGAAGCTGTCCGAGGCGGGGTGCGGCTTGCCGGTCTGGTTGTAGACCTGCATGAACACCGCGAACCACTCCTGCCCCGGTTCGAGCTTGCGCTGTTCGGGCGTCAGCCCCGCCAGGAAGGACGCGTCTTCGCTGTTGGCCGGGTTCAGCTGGCGCGAGAGCTGGACCTCGTAGATCAGCGGCCCCACGTACAGGTACGGGGCGTTCGCGCCCGACTCGCCCGCGTACGTGCCCGTGGTGACGCGCGTGTGCGAGTCGCCGCACCCGCCGAGCGCGAGCACGGCCAGCAGCGCGGGCACCAGCAGGGGCAGTTTGCGCAGGCGATGGGCCATCGGACGCGGCAGTCTACCCGCCCGCTACCGTGACGCGCTGCCCGCGACCCTCGCCCTGCTCGAGGATCTGGCGCAGCCGATGCATCGCGCGCTGGTTCTTGCGCCGCAGCCAGCCGCGCGCGCCGAATCCCTCCTGCAGGCGGTCCGACAGCGTCTGGGGCCTCGACTCGAACGTGAAGCGCACGCGCGTGGAGCCGCCCGCGGCCGGGTCGAGCTCGTAGACGCCGAGCGTGCGGATGCGGTTGTTCTTGCCGGTGCGCCCGACCTCGACGATGCGATGCGGCCGCTGCACCTCGGCGAACGTCACGTCGCCCCAGCTGAAGCGGTTGCCCGGCGCCTTCACGCGAAAGCGCGCGCCCGCGCCCGCGCCGACCGAGTCGATCCGCGTCAGGTGCCAGTCGACCAGGTAGTGGTCGGTGAACTCGGGGTGGTTGGCGATGTCCTGCAGGTAGTCGAACACCTGCTCGCGCGGCGCCGAGACGATGATCGAGACCGTCAGAGGGTTCATGCGGTCCGCAAGTCTATTGCCGCGATCCCCGGCGTGGCGCGCCCGCGCGGACGCCGCCGTCGGGCGCTCAGGCTGCGCGCCGGTCGCTCACGCGCACGGTCAGGCGCACGGCATGCCCGTGCTCGCAGTGGCGCACCAGCTCGGTGGCGACCGGCTCGTCCTCGTGCCGCCAGCGGCACAGCTCGCACACGAGCGTCTGGCGGTGACCGGCGTAGATGTGCACCTGCTCGCCGGTCAGCGGCGTGCGCCCGCAGTCGGCGCAACGGTCGCGGTCGGCCTCGAGCGCCCCCACCCCGCGCTGGAGGAGCACACGCTCGAGCTGCTCGACGTGGGTGTCGGTGGAGGACATCGCTGCGGTGGGAGTTCGCCGTCGCCGGCGAGGCTCCTGCCGCAGCCGGGCGATGGTTTGCACGGCCCTTGGCACGGGTACTAAGCATCCACTCGATCAGGTGCAGAGGAGCCGGGCGAGGGGGGCCTGAGAAGCCCGGCGACAGCGCTCTCTATCTGTCTAGTACCATTATCCAGAACTTGTAGGTCCCTTGACAGGCTTGTTATGATCGCCACGAGTTTCCCCCGCACTCGGGGGTCCCTGGGCCCCCGAACGCCACATCCCGCAGCATCTCAGAGGGAGGAGCACACCATGGACTCACTTACTTCGGGCACGTTCGTGGGGGGTGGTTCGTTTCGTTGCGCGCGCTGCGACTACGCGGTGACGCTCGACGGGTCGGACGTGCTCCCCGCGTGCCCCGGCTGCGGAAACAGGGAGTTCGTTCGCGCCTCGCTGTTCAGCACCGAGCGGATCGCCGCGCCGGGCGAGGGCGCGAGCGTCGAAGACACGCTGCTGGTGCCCGCGCCCGAGCTCGCGGCCAGCCTGGCCGCCGCCAGGGAGCGGATCGAGCAGCCGGGCGAGTACCTCTGCTACGAGGAGGGCGGCGAGCTGCGGACGATCGCGCTGACGCGCGAGTGGACCAGGATCGGGCGCAGCCTCGCGGCCGACGTGCGCTTCGACGACCCCACCGTCTCGCGGCGGCACGCCCTGATCGTGCGCCACCCGGACGGCGTGCGCCTGCTCGACGACCGCAGCCTCAACGGCGTCTTCGTCAACGGCGCGCGCGTCGACGGCCAGATCCTGCACGACGGCGACGAGATCGTGGTGGGCCGCTACCGCCTGGCGTTCGTGGACGTGCCGGCCGACGCGGACATACTGGCATCCTCCCCGGAGGAGGAGCCGGCCGCCGCGGCCACCGCTCTGCACACGATCGGCTGACGGCGGCGAGCCCGGCCCGGCACGAGGGGCGAGCCCGGCGGCGGCGCCGGGCGTATCCCCACGATCCGGCGCGCGCCCCGGCGCGCCCGGCGGGCTCCCGCGCACGATCGCTCCGCGTATGCGTGCGCCTGCGCGTACTATCGCCTGAGGATGGCCCACACGATCGCTGTGCTCTCACAGAAGGGCGGCACCGGCAAGACGACGACGGTGCGCACGCTGACCGACGTGCTGCGGCGCAGCGGCGTGAGCACGCTGGCGGTGGACCTCGACCCGCAGGGCAACCTGTCCGACTACTTCGACCTGCCCACCGACGTCGAGCCGACGATCGCCGACGTGCTCTCCGGGCGCGCCAAGGCGGCCACGGCGATCCACGAGGACATCATCCCGGCCAACCTCGCGCTCGCGGAGGCCGAGCTGATGCTGGGCGGCAAGATGGGCCGCGAGCTGACGCTGCGCCGCTCGCTCGCCGACCTCGCCGAGCGCTACGAGGTGATCCTGATCGACTGCCCGCCCTCGCTCGGGCTGCTCACCGTCAACGCGCTCGTCGCCGCCGACCGCGCGCTGATCACCGCCGAGGCGCAGTACTTCGCGTTGCAGGGCGTCGAGCAGGCGATGGAGGTCGTCGAGCTCGCCCGCGAGAGCCTCAACCCCGAGCTCTCGCTGCTGGGCGTGCTGCTGAACCTCGCCGACATGCGCACGGTGCACTCGCGCGAGGCGCTCGCCTCGCTGAAGGAGCGCTTCGGCGAGGACGTGTTCGACTCCGTCATCCGCACCTCGATCGCCTATGCCGAGTCGGCCGAGCGGGCGCGCTCGATCCTCGATCACCGCCCCGACCTCGGCGCCGACTACCTGGCGCTCGCCGGCGAGGTGCTCGAGCGGCTCGGCGGGTGCAACGGCGCCGGCGAGCGGCTCGCGCGGCTGGCCCAGGGCGACTCGACGTAGCTCAGAGCGCCTCGACGTAGGCGCCCTGCGGCTCGAAGGGCACGCGCAGCAGGCTCGCCCACCCCTCGACCTCTCCCGCCAGCGCCTCGGCGACCGCGCCCGTCTGCTCGTAGAAGCACCACACGAGCACCGTCGGGCCCGCGCCGGAGATCGTGGCGCCGAGCGCCCCCAGCTCCGCCGCCCCGCAGGCGAGCTCGTAGGAGCGCGGGAACAGGCTCGCGCGCTGGCTCTGGTGCAGGCGGTCGCGCAGGCCGGCGGCCACCAGGTCCCAGTCGCCCCTGGCCAATCCCAGCGTCAGCATCGACGCGTGCGCGACGTTGAAGACGGCGTCCTGCAACGGGACCTGCGCTGGCAGCGCGGCGCGCGCGGCGTGGGTGCGCACCGGGCGCTCGGGCACCACGGCGAGCGCCTCGAGGCCCGCCGGCGGATCGAACCTGACCGCCCGGCCGTCCGCGCAAACCACGAAGCCGCCCTCGAGCGCCGCCGCGACGTTGTCGGGGTGGCCCTCCAGCTCGCTCGCCAGCGCGAACAGGTCGGCGTCCAGCTCGAACATGTGGTCGGCCGCCATCAGTCCCGCCACGATCGCCGCCGCGCTCGACCCGAGACCTCCGGACAGCGGGATCTGCGATCGGATCCTGAACGTCAGCCCATCCGCCGGATGCAGCCGCTCGAACGCGCGCACGCACAGGTTCTGGCGATCGCGGGCCACCGCCAGATCGGTCCGCACCGCGAAGCTGCCAGTCTCTTCCACCTCGACCTCGAGGCTCAGCGCGAGCGCCGCGGCCATGCAGTCGAAGCCCGGGCCCAGGTTCGCGGAGGACGCGGGCACGCGCACGCGGCGCTTACGTTTGAAGGACGAGGGGCCCGGCCCACCGGCCTGAGGCCGCTCGCGCCGCCCTCTAGGCGTCACGGGTCACCGAGCACCGCCTCCTCGATCGCCTCCTGCTCGACCGGGCAGGCGATCACGCGGCCGTCGTTGTGCGCGATCGCCGTCTCCGGGTCCTTCAGGCCGCGGCCCGTGAGCACGCACACGACGCTCTCGGCGCCTTCGGCGCCGTACTTGAGCAGGCCCGCAACGGAGGCCGCCGAGGCGGGCTCGCAGAACATGCCTTCCCTGGAGGCCAGCAGCCTGAAGGCGGCGAGGATCTCGCCGTCGGTGACCGCGCGGATCGAGCCGCGCGAGTCGCGCGCGGCGGCGATCGCGTCCTCCCAGCGCACCGGGTTGCCGATGCGGATCGCGCTCGCGACCGTTTCCGGGTGCTCGAAGGGGTGTCCCTCGACCAGCGGCGAGGCGCCCTGCGCCTGGAAGCCGAACATCCGCGGGGCCATCCCGACCTCGCGGAAGCCGCGCCAGTAGGAGGTGATGTTGCCGGCGTTGCCGACCGGGATGCAGAGCGCGCCGAGCTCCCCCTCCAGCGCCTCGTGGATCTCGAAGGCGGCCGTCTTCTGACCTTCGATGCGGTACTCGTTGACCGAGTTGACGAGCACGATCGGGTGGTTGTCGGTGAGCTCGCGCACGAGCGTCAGCGCCTGGTCGAAGTTGCCCTGCAGCGCGATCACGCGCGCGCCGTGGATCAGCGTCTGGGCGAGCTTGCCCTGCGCGACCTTGCCCTCCGGTACGATCACCGCGCAGGTGATGCCCGCGCGCGCCGCGTACGCCGCCGCGCTCGCCGCCGTGTTGCCCGTCGAGGCGCAGATCACCGCCTTGGCGCCCTCGCGCACCGCCGCCGAGACCGCGCAGGTCATGCCGCGGTCCTTGAACGAGCCGGTCGGGTTGGCGCCCTCGAGCTTCAGCCGCACGCTCGCCCCCACCATCTCCGAGAGCAGCGGCGCGCGCAGCAGCGGCGTCGAGCCCTCCTGCAGGCTCACCAGCGGGTCGCCCGGCGCGAACGGCAGGCGCTCGTGGTAGCGCTCGATCAGCGGCACGTGCGTGCCGGCGAAGGCGGCCCCTTCGACGATGGGCAGGTTCCGTGCGCTGGTCTCGCTCATATGAACTCCTCTTCGATCACGCGGATTGTCCGTGGCGCCGAGCGCACGAAGTCGAAGGCGCCGACGCGCTCGACGGCGGACGCCATGTGCGACTCGCGCACCGGGTGGGTGACCATCACCAGGCGGGCGTTCTCGCCCAGCCCTCGCTGCACGACTGACTTTATGGAGACCTGCTGCTCCCCGAGCGCCTGGGTGACCGCGGCGAGCACGCCCGGGTGGTCGGCGACGTCCAGGTGCATGTAGAAGGCGCTCGGCACGTCCTCGACGAGCCCCAGCGCCAGCGGCGGCGCCGGCGGGCGCGCCCCGCCGGTCATCACGCTGACGACGTCCCCGAGCACGGCGCTCGCCGTCTGGCGCCCGCCCGCCCCGGGGCCCGACAGCGTGATCTCGGTGATCGCCTCGGCTTCGACGGTGACCGCGTTGAACGGCCCGAGCACCGACGCGAGCGGGTGCCCGCCGTACAGGAACGCCGGGTGCACCCGCACCGAGACGCCCCCCTCGCGGCGCTCGGCCGCGCCGATCAGCTTCAGGCCCAGGCCGAGCTCGCGCGCGTACTCCAGGTCGTCCGGGTGCAGGTTCTCGATGCCTTCGTAGCGCACGTCGTCGAGGTGCACCGGCGAGCCGAACGCCAGCCGCGCGAGGATCGCCATCTTGGCAGCCGCGTCGCGCCCGGAGATGTCGTCGCTGGGGTCCGCCTCGGCGTAGCCCAGCCGCTGCGCCTCGGCCAGCGCCTCCGCGTAGCTCGAGCCGGCGCTCATCTCCGTGAGGATGAAGTTGGTGGTGCCGTTGACGATCCCGTGGATGCGCTCGATCGGCGTCGCCGACAGCGACTCCTCGAGCACCCGCACGACCGGCACCGCGCCCGCCACCGCCGCCTCGAAGCGCAGCCGCACGCCCTGTTCGCGCGCCGTCTCGAACAGCTCCTCGCCGTGCTGGGAGAGCAGCTGCTTGTTGGCGCTGACGACGTCCTTGCCGGCGCGCATCGCCGCCAGCAGGTACTCGCGCGCCGGCTCGATGCCGCCGATCAGCTCGACCAGCAGGTCCGCGCCCTCGAGGATCTCCGCGAAGTCCCCGCGCGAGCGCGTCAGCACCCCGCTGATCACCGGCCGCTGCCCGTTGAAGCGCTCGATCTCGTCCGCGCGTTCGCCGAGCAGCACCGCGAAGGCGCCGCCGACCGTGCCGTGGCCCAGCAGGCCCACCTTGAACGGGACCCCGCCCGCCCGCTCGCCGGCGCCGCCGGCCGGGCCGGCGGGGCTCGGTCGTCCGGGCGCGCTAGCCGACATCGCGCGCCGTCAGATCCTCGAAGGTCTCGCGCCTGACCACCAGCCGCGCCCGCCCGCCGCCGCAGAACACCACCGGCGCCCGCGGCACGCCGTTGTAGTTGTTGGCCATCGCGAACCCGTAGGCTCCCGTCGCCGGCGTCACGACCACGTCCCCCGGCCGCGGGTCCTCGAGCAGCGCCTCGCGCACGATCACGTCGCCCGACTCGCAGTGCTTGCCCGCGAGCACGCAGCGCGTGGAGCCGCCGAAGCGATCCGCCACCTGCGCCTCGTAGGAGGCGCCGTAGAGCATCGGGCGCAGGTTGTCGGACATGCCGCCGTCTACCGCCACCCAGCGCGAGACGTTCTGCTTGACGCTCTGCACCTCGTACAGCGTCACGGCCGCGTTCGCGCACAGCGAGCGGCCGGGCTCGATCAGCAGGCGATCCTGCGCGCGCAGCCCGCCGGCGCGCGCCGCCGCCACGACCGCCTCGACGTAGCTCTCGATCGAGGGCGGCTCGGGCTGCGAGTCGGTGTAGCGCACGCCCAGGCCCCCGCCCAGGTCCCACACCGGGAACTCGCCGAGCCGCGCGACCTCGGCGGCCGCCCGCCGAAAGGGCTCGAGCGTCAAGAGCTGCGAGCCGACGTGTGCGTGCAGGCCGCGCAACGACAGCCCCGCGGCCGCCTGCACGCGCGCGATCGCCTCCGGCGCCTGCGCCATCGCGAAGCCGAACTTCGAGTCGGCCTGCCCGGTCGAGATCTTCTCGTGGGTCTCGCCGCGAACGTCTGGGGTGACCCGCAACAGCACCCCCTGGCCGGCGCCGCGCTCCTCGCCCGCGGGCCCACCGGCCTCGGCCGCGAGCGACGATAGCCGCTCTATCTCATCGAAGTTGTCCACCACGATCAGCCCCACGCCGCGCGCGAGCGCCATCCGCAGCTCCGCCGGCGACTTGGCGTTCCCGTGCATCACGATCCGCTCCGGCTCAAAGCCCGCGTTCAGCGCCAGGTGCAGCTCGCCGCCGGAGGCCACGTCGCACCACAGCCCCTCCCGCGCGAACAGCGACAGCACCGCCGTGCAGGGGAAGGCCTTGGACGCGAACACCACCTGGAAGTCCTCGTGGCCGCTCGCCCCGCCGGCCGCCACGAACGCCCGCGCGCGCGCCCGCAGGTCCTCCTCGCAGACCGCGTACAGCGGCGTGCCGAACTCGCGCGCCAGCTCGAGCGTGTCGCAGCCGCCGACCTCCAGGCGACCCCGCTCGTTCAGGCGGCTGCCGGCCGGGTATACCGAGGAGAGGGCGGTGCTCGTTGCCATCGGCCGCTGATTATCGCTGCTCGGCGGCGAACTTCAGGCCGCCCTTAGCCGCTTCTGCGAGAATCAGCGTCATGGCGGGCAAGCGATCGAGCTTCGGCAGGGACACCGGCCTGCAGGCGCGGATGCTGCTCACGATGTTCCTGCTGGGGCTCGTGTACGTCGTGTTCCTCGGCGTCCTGTTCGCCGTCGGAGCGGGCGCCGGCATCATCATCGTGGTCGCCGTCGTGCTGCTGATGGTGCAGCTGTTCGGCTCAGACAAGATCGCCCTGAGGTCGATGGGCGTCAAGGAGGTCACCGCCGCGCAGGAGCCCGAGCTGCACGCGATCGTCGAACGGCTGTGCGTCCAGGCCGACCTGCCCAAGCCGAAAATCGGCGTGATCGAGACCTCCATGCCGAACGCCTGCGCGATGGGCAAATCGAAGAAGAACACCACCGTGTGCGCCACCCGCGGCATCATGCAACTGCTCTCGCCCGCCGAGCTCGAAGGCGTGATGGCGCACGAGCTTACGCACGTGATCAACCGCGACGTGATGGTCATGACGCTCGCCAGCTTCTTCGCCACGCTCGCCTCGATGATCGCCCAGTTCGCCCTGTTCTTCGGTGGCGGCTTCGGCGGCGGCTACGGCCGCGGCCGCGACGAGGAGGAGGACATCCTGGTGATCCTGCTCGTCTCCGCGCTCGTGTACGCGATCTCCTTCCTGCTGCTGCAGGCGCTCTCGCGCTACCGCGAGTTCGCCGCCGACCGCGGCTCGGCGGTGCTCACCGGCCGCCCCTCCGCGCTCGCCTCCGCGCTGTTGAAGATCAGCGGCACGATGGAACGCGTGCCCACCCAGGACCTGCGCAAGGCCGAGGGCATGAGCGCCTTCTTCATCATCCC
>DASZFZ010000075.1:0-17594 GCA_035939315.1 Solirubrobacteraceae bacterium
CGCCAGGAACAGGATCAGGGCGGCGCTGGTGACAAGCCGCCCGGTGCGCCCGATGCCGCGCACGACTGCCGTGTCGGTGGAGCCGGTCGCGTCGAACTCCTCGCGCATGCGCGCGAGGATGAACACCTCGTAGTCCATCGAGAGGCCGAACAGGAAGGCGAACACCATCAGCGGTATCCAGGCGACGATCGAGCCCGTCGCCGAGATGCCCCAGATCAGGTTCGAGCCGTGGCCGGTCTGCCACACGAGCTCCAGCACGCCCCACGCCGAGGCCACGCTGATCACGTTCAGCACGACCGCCTTCAGCGGCAGCAGCAGCGAGCGGAAGGCGCGCGCCAGCAGCACGAAGGTGATCGCCGCGATCAGCAGGATCATCAACGGGAAGTTGCCATAGACGGCTTCGATGAAGTCTTCGTTCTGCGCGCCGATGCCGCCCACCTTGCTGCTGGGCACGGTTGCGTGCGCCGCCGCGCGCACCTGCTTGAGCGTCGCGCGCCCGGCCGCGGTGGAGGCGTCGGGCGCGGGGAACTCGTCGACGATCGCCGAGCCGTGCGAGCGCCAGCTCGCCAGCGCCGGCGCGACCGCTCCGTGCACGCCCGGCACCGCGGCGAGCGCACGCGCGAGCTCGGCCGGCGAGCCGCCGCCGCTGTTCACCAGCACCTCGGCCGGCACCAGGGCGCCCGAGCCGATGCCCGCGCGCTCGAGCGCCACGAGGCCGCGCTTGGCTTCGCCTTCCTTGGCGATCGTGTTCACGTTGGAGGTGCCGAGCTGCAGGTTCGAGGCCGCCAGCACGAGCGCCGCCAGCACGAGCACCGCGCCCACCGCGGCGAGCCAGCGGGTGCGCACGATCAGCCGCGCCCAGCTCGTCCACGAGCGGCTCGCGCGCCGGTCGTCGCGCAGGTGCGGCCAGTCCAGGCGCGGGCCGAGCTTGCTGAGCACGACGGGCAGCAGCGTCAGCGCGACGAACACGCTGATCAGCGGGATCAAGAGGCCGCCGTAGCCGACCGAGCGCAGGAACGGCAGCGGCAGCGCCACCAGCGCGAGCAGCCCGATCGCGACGGTCGTGCCGCTGAAGGCCACCGCCCGTCCCGCGGTCTGCATCGCGCGTTCGATCGCCGCGTCGCCGTCCAGGCCGCGGGCGCGCTCCTCGCGCCAGCGCACGACTACCAGCAGCGAGTAGTCGATCGAGACGCCCAGGCCGATCAGCGCGATCAGGAACTGGACGATCGGCGAGACTTCCGTGAGCGCGGTGAGCCCCCACACCACCAGGAAGGTGGTGAGGATCGAGCAGATCGCCATCAGCAGCGGCACGACTGCGAGGAACGAGCCGAACACGAAGGCGAGCACGAGCAGCGCGCCGACGCCTCCGAGCAGCGACTCGACGAGCACGCCGGGGCCCTTGCCGCCGCTGCTCTGCGCGGCCAGCGCGTCGTAGCCGGTCACCCGCACGGGCGCGCCGGCGACGCGCATCCCGTCGATCGCGGCGCTCGCGTGTTTGGCCGCTTCCGGGTTTTCTTCGAAGGCCTCCTTCGGTTCGGGCGGCGGGTAGGCGAGGACGAAGGTCGTGTGGCCGTCGCGCGAGAGGAAGGCGCTGCTGTGCGTGCTCGCGTAGCCCGCCAGGCGGGCGCCCGGCAGCGTCCGCGCGAGGCGCGCTTCCACGCCGCGCAGCTCGGAGAGGACCGCCGGCGAGCTCGCCGAGCTCGTGGCCGGCAGCGTCACGACGGCGAGCAGCGGCGCGTGGCTGCCGCCGGTGCCGTGGAACTCACGCGCGAGCTGCTGGTTGGTGACGAAGCCTTCCCTGCCCGGCACGGAGAACTTCTGTTTCAGCGCTTTGGTCGCCGAGCTGGCCGAGACCATGCCGACCAGCGTCAGCACCACCCAGAAGCCGACGACGATGCGTTTGTGCGCGAGCACCCAGCGGGTCAGGGACGTCATGCGAGCCTCCTTCGCAAGATGGTTCCGTACAGAACGATCTATACCATAAACCTTTCCGGTCGGATATGATGGTGGCATGAGGGAGCAGGAGGCCGGCGGCGACGGCGCAGGCTGCGTGCCCGCGGCGAGCGTGCTGGAGCCGTGGGGCCAGGCGGTCGGCTTCATGCTCTCCTCGATCGGCTACGCGGTCAGCCGGCGCTTTCACCAGATGCTCGCCCCGCTCGAGCTCGAACCGCGCGAGTTCGCGCTGCTGCGCGCGGTGGGGGCGGCGGAGGGCCGCTCCCAGCAGGCGCTCGCCGAGCACCTGCAGATCCCGCCGAGCCGCATGGTCGCGTTCGTCGATGCGCTCGAGCGCCGGGGGCTGCTGGAGCGCCGCCACAACCCGCTGGACAGGCGCGCCCGCGCGCTGCACCTGACGGACGCCGGGCGCGAGCTGCTGGGCCGTGCGCTCGAGCTCGCGTTTGCGCTCGAGCGCGACCTGTGCGCCGAGCTGAGCGCCGAGGAGCGCGGCCAGACGATGGTGCTGCTCGCCCGCGTCGGGGCGCGCCTGGGCCTGCCCGCCGGAGGATCGCACGCGCACGCGGCGCTGGCCGACGAGCAGCCCCCGGCCGTCGGGCGCCCGGAGCGGCCGGAGCCTGCGGCGGGGGCGCCGCCCGGCGAGCAGCCGACGCCGGCGCCGGCGGCCGTGGCCGAGCGGTAGAAGAACGCGGCCAAACTTCAAGCAGCCGGCCGGCGGGGCCGAAGGCTCGGGTGGATGGCACTGTTCGAGCGGACCCCGATCGAGCGCGACGAGAGCGTCGCGCGCGCGCGACGCACGCCCGCCTGCACGCGCGTGGCGATGGGCGTTCTCGGAGTGGCGCTGCTGCTGGCGCGGCCGAGCCTGCTGGGCCACCCGGCGCTCGGCCTCGCGGGCTTCGCGCTGATCGCGCTCACCTCGCTCGTGCAGCTGCGCGCCCCGAGCGAGCGCTGGCTGGCGCTAGAGGAGTCGATCTCGGCGCTCGCCGGCATCCTGATCGTGGGCTTCGCCTCCGAGCGCGTGAGCGCCGTGGAGATCCTGTGGCTGGTGGCGATCGCGAGCGGCGTGCTCGCGCGCGGGGGGCGGGCGCACTGGCTCGGGCGCGCGATCATCCTCTGCGCGCTGGCGCTCCCGATCGCGCGCTCGGGCTCGCTCAGCGGCGAGTACGCGGCGACGTGCGTCGCGGTCGTCGGCCTGCTGCTGACGATCGGGCGTCTCACGCGCGAGCTCAACGAGCTGCTGCGCCAGGCGCGCCTGCAGGCCGACAGCGCCGAGACGCTGCTGCTCGCCGGCGACATCGCGGCGCGCATGTCCGACCGCGGCGCAGCGAGCGCCGGGCAGCGCCCGCGCGCCGACCGGGCCGGGTCTCACGGCGGCGACGCGCAGGCTCCCGCTCCCGGGCACGCCGGCGATGCAGCGGGCGAGGACGACGCGACGGCGGGCACGCGCGAGGCGTTCGCGCGTTTGATCGCCGGCGAGGGGCTCTCGATGGCCGTGCAGCCGATCGTCGACGTGCGCAGCGGCCGCATCCACGCCTATGAGGCGCTCGCCCGCTTCTCCCAGCCGGGGATGGAGGGCAGCCCGCTGCGCTGGTTCTCGCTGGCCGAGCGCTTCGGCGAGCGCCCGGCGCTCGAGCGCGCCTGCCTGCGCGCCGGCCTGGAGCTGCTCGCGCTGCGCCCGGCCGGCACCAGCGTCTCGATCAACCTCTCGGCGCCGGTGCTGCTCGAAGAGGAGACCTTCGCGATGCTCGCGCAGGCCGGCGAGCGTCTCGCCGACGGGCTGGGCGGGCTGATCGTGGAGATCACCGAGGAGACGCTCGTGCACGGCGACATGCAGCTGCTGGAGGCGATCGAGCCGCTGCGCGCCCGTGGCGCGCGGCTGGCCGTCGACGACATGGGCGCGGGCTACTCGGGGCTGCGCCAGATCACGACCGTGCGGCCCAGCCATCTGAAGCTCGACCGCTCGCTGGTGAGCGGCATCGACGGGGACGGCGACGGCGAGCGGGCGGCGCTGGTGGCGGCGCTGGCGGGCTACTCGCAGCGCGTCGGCTGCCTGCTGATCGCCGAGGGCATCGAGACGCAGGCCGAGCTGACGCTGCTGCGCGAGCTCGGCGTGCCGCTGATCCAGGGCTACTTCCTGGCGCGCCCGGGCGCGCCCTGGCCCGAGGTGGCGGCGGCGCTCGCCACCTCCGGCGCCGAGGCGCCGCTCAAGGCCGTCGAGCCGGAGCCGCCGGGGGCGCTGCTCGCGGGCATCGCCTGAGCGCCCGTGGGGGCGCTCGCGTAGTCGCTGAGGAAGGCCTCGATCGCGCTCACGCGCATCGGGCGCGCCAGCAGGAAGCCCTGGCCGGCGTCGCAGTGCTCGTGCTGGAGCACCGACAGCTCCCGCGGCTGCTCGATGCCCTCTGCCAGCGTTTCGATCGAGAGCGCGTTGCCCAGCTGCACGAGCGTGCGGATCATCGTCTCGCTCTCCTCGCTGTCGCTGAGGTGGTAGACGAACGATTTGTCGATCTTCAAGGCATCGACGGGGAAGCGCTGCAGGTGGGCGAGCGAGGAGTAGCCGGTGCCGAAGTCGTCGATCGCGACGCGCACGCCGCGCTGCCTGATCTCCCGCAGCCAGCCCGCCGTCCTGCTCAGGTCGCGCATCATGGTCGTCTCGGTGATCTCGAGCGTCAGCGCCGAGGGCGGCAGGCCGCTCTCGGTGAGCGCACGTTGGACGTCCTCGATCAGCTCGTCGGTGTTGAACTGGCGCCCGGAGACGTTCACGGCCACGCCGATCGCGTGGCCGCGCCGGCGCCAGGCCGCCGTCTGGCGACAGGCCTCCGCGAGCACCCAGCGGCCGACCTCGACGATCATGCCGCTCTCCTCGAGCATCGGGATGAAGTCGTTGGGCTGCACCACACCGCGCGAGGGGTGCTGCCAGCGGAGCAGTGCCTCGACGCCCGAGGGGCGCATGTCGCGCAGGTCGAAGGTGGGCTGGTAGACGAGGAAGAACTCCCTGCGCGCGAGCGCCTCGCGCAGGTCCATTTCCAGCCGCATGCGGTTCTGGGCCGCGTGCTGCATGTCCGACTCGAACACCACGGCGCGGTTCTTGCCGTCCCACTTGGCTCGATACATGGCGATGCTGGCGTCGCGCAGCAATCCTACGGCGTCATCGCCGGAGTCCTCGTGGCTGAGGGCGATGCCGATGCTCGCGGTCACGCTCAGGCGGCTGTCGGGGCCGGCCGTGAGCGTGAGCGGCTCGCGCAGCGCCTCGAGCAGGCGCTCGGCGATCTTCTCGGGGCTGCTCCCGTTCTGCAGGTCTTCGGCCAGGACCACGAACTCGTCGCCGCCGAGGCGTCCGAGCGTGTCGCCCGCGCGCATAGCCGCAGCGAGGCGCGCGGCGATCGTCCGCAGCAGCTCGTCGCCGGCCTCGTGGCCGAGCGCGTCGTTGATCGCCTTGAAGTTGTCGAGGTCCACGTGCAGCACCGTCATCGGTGCGCGGTCGCGGCACGCGCGCACCAGCATGCGTTCGGCACGGTCGAGCACGAGCGTGCGGTTGGGCAGTCCCGTGAGCGCGTCGTGGGTTCCGTGGAAGGCGAGCTCCTGCTCGCGGCGCGCGAGCTCGTCCTCGGTGCGCTGGCGTTCGGCCTCGGCGAACTCGCCGACCCGCACGATCGTCATCTCGAGGCTGACCTGCAGCATCGACAGCGCCCGGGCTAGCCCGGCCGGCGAGCACCCCAGGCGCGCAGCGCTCTCGCGCAGCACTTCGGTGCAGGCCCTGCGCCAATGCACACAGCGCGTGAGCACCTCGTGCAGGGGCGCCGCGTGCTGGCCCGCGAGCTCGCCGAACAGCTGGCCGGTTTCGCGCCCGACGGCCAGCGTCTCGTCCGTGTCCTCGCCGGCCATCCACTGTGCCACGGCGGCGGTCGCGAGCAGGCACATGCGTTCGAAGCTGTCCCTGACGAGCGCGTCCAGCAGCGGGCTGCTCTCGCGCGTGCGCGCAACCGTGCGTTCCAGCACCTCGTGCGAGTGGCTGTTCAGCGCTTCGCCCAGGTGCCGGACCTCCTCGTCGGGCATCCGCGGCGGCGGCTGCGTGGAGGGCGCGTGGGCCGCCTGCGGCTCGCCGGTCTCGCCGCTGGAGCCGGCGGTGCGCGAGCCGGGCTTGCGCGACGGGCTCGGCGTGCGCCGGGCGCCCTTGCGCGAGGTGGCTGCGGCATCGGTGGACATGGTCAGGAGGCGACCTTGTCCTTGCCGAGGGGCACGCCGGCGTTGGCCAGCAGCGCCTCGACCTGCTCGACGGGCAGCGGCCGCGCGAACAGGAACCCCTGGCCCTCGTCGCAGCGCTCATGCTGGAGCGTCTCCAGCTGGTAGCGGTTCTCGATGCCCTCGGCGAGCGTCTTGATGTGCAGCGTCTTGCCGAGCTGCACGAGCGTGTGGATGATCGCGGTCGACTGCTGGGAGTCGGCGATCGTGCTGACGAACGAGCGGTCGATCTTCAGCGAGTCGGCGGGGAACTGGCGCAGGTAGGCGAGCGAGGAGTAGCCGGTGCCGAAGTCGTCGATCGCGATGGCCACGCCGAGCTGCTTGAGCTCGCGCAGGCGCGCGGCGGTCGTCTCGGGGTCGCGCATCAGCGCCGTCTCGGTGATCTCGAGGGTCAGCAGCGCGGCCTCCAGGCCGCTCTCGCGAAGCGCCGCCTGCACGTCGCCCAGCAGTTTGTGCGTGTCGAGCTGGCGCGCGGAGACGTTGACGGCGACGCTGATCGGGTGCCCGGAGATGCTCCACACGGCTGCCTGGCGGCAGGCCTCGCGCAGGACCCAAGCGCCAAGTGGCACGATCAGCCCGGTCTCCTCGGCGAGCGGGATGAAGCGGTCGGGCGTCAGCAGGCCGCGCTCTGGGTGGCGCCAGCGGACCAGCGCCTCGACGCCGATGATCCGCTCGCTGGGCAGGTCGACGGTGGGCTGGTAGAGCAGCACGAGCTCGCCGCGTTCGATCGCGTCGGCGAGGTCCATCTCGAGCTCGGCGCGCTCCTGGGCGGCGACGTGCATCGCCGACCTGAAGACCACGTAGCGGTCGCGGCCGTTCGCCTTGGCCTCGTACAGCGCGAGGTCGGCGTCGCGCAGCAGCTCGTCGGCGCCCAGGCGCACGCCGGCGGCTATGCCGATGCTGGCGGTGAGCTTCAGCTCGCGTCCGTGACGGCCCTCGAGCTCGTAGGGCTGGCGCAGCACCTCGAGCACCCGCTCGGCGACCGCCTCGGCGCCGCCGGCCAGCGCCCTGCCCTCGACCAGCACGACGAACTCGTCGCCGCTCAGGCGCGCGGCCGTGTCGCCCTCGCGCACGACGCTCTGCAGGCGCTGGGCGACGGTCTGCAACAGCTGGTCGCCGGCGGCGTGGCCGAACGTGTCGTTGACGTGCTTGAAGCCGTCGAGGTCGATGTAGAGAGCCGCGACGGGCGTCTGTTCGCGGCGGGACCGCGCCAGCATGTGCCTGGCGCGGTCGAGCGCGAGCACGCGGTTGGGCAGGCCGGTGAGCGCGTCGTGCAGCGCCTGGTGATGCAACTCGCCGGTCTTCTCGTCGACCAGGCCGAGCGCGCGTTCGCGCGAGCGGCTGAGCGTCAGCACGAGCGCCGCGAGCATGCCTGTCAGCGTCAGCCCGACGAGTGTCAGCAGGAGTCCCTGCAGGCCGCCGGAGATCGCCGGTCCCGGCTCGGCGCCGGCGACGCGGACCACCCACCGGCCGGCGACCTGGAAGCTGGTGGAGCTGGTGTGGCGCGGGTCACGCACGCTGCCGGCGCCGCCGATGCGCGTCAGCGGCTCGTGTTGTTCGGTGTGCAGCAGCTCGATCGAGAGGTCGGTGTAGGGTTCCAGCGCGGTGCGCGCGAGCGCCTGTACGGAGAACGAGCTCTCGACCCAGCCGAGCAGCGCGGCTCGGCGCTCGGCGGCCGTGCTCAAGGGCGCGCCGGCGCGGTAGAAGGCGCTTTCCATGAAGCACGTCGTCAGTCCCTGGGCGGTCACCGGGTAGACGCCGAACTTGCCGCTGCTCGCGAGCCTCTGCATCAGCTGCGCCTGGGTGACGCCGCCGCCGTCGGGGAAGCTGCCGATCGCGCTGCGCGGGTCGCACCAGTTGCTCTGCACCAGTTCCGCGACTTCCTGCCTGTATGGGATGCGCGTCACGCCCGCCGCGAGCAGGCACTGGCGCTCGCCCGGGCGTCCGCCCGTCGGCAGCAGCTTGCCGCCCACGAGCTTCAGGAAGGCGGGGTCCGCGTTGCGGGCCGCGAGAAAGCCCTTCAGCTGCGAGGCGGGGACGCTCCTGATGACCAGCGAGCCGAGCCCTTCGACCTGTGGCTGCCTGGATTCCAGTTCGGCCAGCCAGGTCGAGAATTCGCTGGCGCTGAGGTGCGGCTCCTGGGTCACGATCGTGCGCAGCGAGCTGACGAAGTCGGCCTGCTGGTCGAGCAGCGTCTCCGCGGTCTCGGCGACGTCGGTGGCGGCGACGTTGAAGGACTGACGTTCGGAGTTGTGCACGCTCTGGCGCCACAGCAGGCCGGCCGTCAGCGAGACGGCGAGGCCGACCAGGAAGATCGCCACGACGGCGACGCACCAGCCCCGTCCGCCCGCCTTCGCACGGGGACCGGCTCCGGGGGTGCGGGCGACGCGTGGCACGTGCATACGTCCGATGTCGGTCCCGGCGCGCGCGAGAGGGACCGTAGTCTTCCGGGTCAAGCCGCGTGGGTTTACCGCGAGGTGCCGAACTGGCCTGCTGATTGGAATCGGCCGGGCGCGGGCTGACGCCGGCCCGAGTTGGCTGGTGGCGCGCGCGAAGAGTGGATGGACAAGCGCACAATTGTCCACTTGCGTCGACATCGGCCGTGTGGTTGGCTATCAATACTGTTCTGCTGATCCAACCACTTTATGCTGTCGCTTTCGGGGGCTTGCGCAGAGCGCGGCATTCGCCAGCCCAGGCATGGCCACCAGACGAATGGAGCTCGCGTGGTGAAGATCACAAGGAGGAAGGTCGGCGCTCTGCTTGGCCTGCTGGCCTGTGGCCTCGGCGCCGCGTCGCTGGCCAGCGCGTCGGCGAGCGGCTCGTCGCCGGCCGCGGAAGCGCAGGCGCTCTCCAAGGAAGTCCGCGATCTCGCGCCGGCGAGCGAGGCCGAACTGACGAACATCTATGCGAAGGCGAGCGAGGTTGCGGCGCAGGCCGGCGAACCGTCGCCGAGCGGGATGGAAACAACCGTGGCGACGATGGGTAGCGCGCTGACGATGGCGGACCCGGATTCGACCGACCCCAAGGCGGTGATCGATCCGCGCACGGGCGCGCCGTGGTCCGAAAGCGCCGTCGACGTGGTGGCGATGCGCGGGCACTTCGCGTTGACGCAGGTGCCCGTGAGGAAGGGCGCGCAGGCGCCCACCGGAACGTCGATGCTCCTGTTCATCGATCGACAGACGGAACGGGTCGACGGCATCTACCTCGGCACGAACAGCTATGACCTCGCGACGCTGAACCCGACGGTCGTGAAGTGGGGCGAACCATGAGCCGTTTGCCGGCCGTCTGCTTGGCCGTCGCCGCGCTCGCCATCCCGGCGATCGCGCGCGGTGCGCGCCCGGCGCCCACGCCCCCGCCGGCGTTCGCCAAGGAAGTGCGCGGGCGCCTGTATGTGGGCGGAGCCAGGGTCGCCGGCTGGCGCGTCGTGTTCGAGCCCGAGCACGGTCGCGCCATCGAACGGGTGCCGTCGTCCGGCGGGTCGTTCGCGCTCGAGCTGGATCCCGGGGTGTACAGGGTAGGTGCCTCCCAGCATGCCGGGAGGCGGGCTCGTCGGCTCTGCGGCGAGCGAAGCCTGCGCGTGCCACGCCAGTCGCATCCGCCGTTCGTACGGATCGTCTGCAGGGTTGAGCGTTAGGGCATGCGATGCAAGGTCGTTCTGGCGGCTGCGCTTGCCGTGCTGGTCGCCTTCCCGGCGACAGCCCTTGCCACGTGGGGCGACGGAGAGTGCGATCAGACGACCACGGGACACTGCTACGCCCGCGATACCTGGCGGATGACCGGGGATGAACAGGTGGAAGGCACCGAAGCGTTTGAGGACACCGAATCCATGAACGTGTCGGAATGGCGCACGGGCGCCTTCATCGACAACGAGGAGTGGCTCAGCTTCACGGCGCATGAAAACTGGTGGGCCGAGGTGGGGCAGACGAAGAACAAGCTCGGCGAACAGCTGGGCAACATCGAATACGGGACCTGATGGACCGACGGGTCCACCGCCTAGGGTGGAGGAAGTCAACGAAGGTCGTCGACTTGCAGAGCGCGCGCCGGGTCAGGCCGGCGATCTGGTGCTCGAGGCGCTGTCCGTAGCAGGGGTGGGTGGGCATCCGCCAAGCAGCAGCACCCTGTGGCCGGGACGGCGGCGGAGCTGTGCGAGCGATCCCACGTGCCGTCGTGTTCGCCTGGGAGTCCGTGTAGCCACCGAGCTGGAGCGTCGGCGGGTGCTCGTCGGGCAGCTGCTTCGTTTCCGCGCCAATTTGCTAGAGCCACCCGTGTGTCGAGAGCGCCGCGCGGCCCTGCTCGGTCAAGGTCCACGAGTTTCCCAGCTCGACCAGCCCGTGCCCGACAGCTTCGATTAGGTCGTGTCCCGTCGGCTCGGGTCCGGTCTGATGCGCGACCCAATTGGCTGCGACGACCAGGCCTATCGGCCAACTCTCTGCGTCGGCGGCCGGCAGGCCAGACGTGGCGGCCGATTGCGCGCGCCGCGATCCTTCGTGATCCGTCCAGCACAACGAATCGAGCCTCTCGGACACCTGCATAGCGGGGAAACTCTAGCAGGACATGAACGCATGGGACGTTGACGCTCTGGACATAGCTAGTTGAGACGTATGGGGTTGGCCGGCCATGCCGCGCCCCCTCTCCGAGGCCACTCGCCTTCTCGGCGAACGAGTCCGTGAGCGCCGAGAAGCTCAAGGGCTCAGCCAGGAAGCTCTCGCGGCCAAGAGCGGCGTCCACTGGACCTTCATCGGCCAGGTCGAGCGCGGCCGGCGCAACCTCAACCTCCACAACCTGCTCAAGATCGCGCGAGGTCTCGAAGTCGACCCTGCCGGCCTGATCCAAGGACTCCAGGCGCCGAGCACGGAACCAGAGGACTAGCCGAGGCGCGAGAGGACTAGCCGAGGCGCATGACGCCAAGGCGCCGCGGCGGGCCGCCAGCCATTTGCACGGACGACCATGGCGGGGGAAGGATTCGAACCTTCGAAGGCAGAGCCATGTGGTTTACAGCCACACCCCTTTGACCGCTCGGGAACCCCGCCGCCGGAAGCGAGAGTTTAGTGTGCTGCGCGTGGCCCTCAGGAGGCCTCGCGCAGCTGCTGGGCTTCGGGCAGCGTCTGCAGCTTTTTGAGCGTGCGGTTCTCGATCTGGCGGACGCGCTCGCGGGTGATGTTGAAGGCTCGGCCGACCTCCTCGAGCGTGCGCGAGCGCCCGCCGACGATGCCGTAGCGCATCTCGATGACCTCGCGCTCGCGCCTGGGCAGGCAGGAGAGCACGCGCGTGACGTTCTCGCGGCGCAGCGCGTCGGAGGCGATCTCGAAGGGCGACTCGGCGGAGACGTCCTCGACGAAGTCGGCGAGCGCCGAGTCGTCCTCCTCGCCGACGGGCTTCTCCAGCGAGATCGGCTGCTGGGCGATGCGCATGATGTCGCGCACGTCGCGGACGGTGCACTCGAGCTCGGCGGCCAGCTCGGCGGGGTTGGGCTCGCGGCCCAGCTGCTGGATCAGCCGCCGTTCGGCGTGCACGAGCTTGTTCAGGCGCTCGACCATGTGCACGGGGATGCGGATCGTGCGGCCCTTGTCGGCGAGCGAGCGCGTGACGGCCTGGCGGATCCACCAGGTGGCGTAGGTCGAGAACTTGTAGCCGCGGCGGTAGTCGAACTTCTCGACCGCGCGGATCAGGCCGAGCGAGCCCTCCTGGATCAGGTCGAGCAGCGTCAGGCCGCGACCGACGTAGCCCTTGGCGATCGACACGACCAGGCGCAGGTTGGCCTCGACCATGTGCTGCTTGGCGGCCACGTCGCCGCGCTCGATGCGCTTGGCGAGCGCCACCTCCTCGTCGGCGCTCAGCAGCGGCACGCGGCCGATCGAGCGCAGGTACAGGCGCAGCGAGTCGAGGCTCGGCTCGACCGCCAGCTCGACGTCGGTGCGGCGCAGCTCGCTCAGGCGGATGCGCAGCTCCTGGCGCTGCTCGTCGTTCTCCTCGCGCTCGGCCAGCGCGGTGGCGCTCGCCGCCGGCTCGGCGGGCTCGCCCGCCAGGGCGATGCCCTCGCCGGCGTCCAGGTCGGGCAGCCCGGCGCCCCGGTGCAGCTCCGGCTCCGGCTCGCCCGCCGCGAGCAGCTCGATGCCCTGCTCCTCCAGATAGCTCAGCAGATCGCTCGTCTGCTGGCCCGACAGATCCGCTTCCTCCAATGCCGCCGCCAGCGCGTCGGCGGGCATGAAGCCGCGCTCCTGCGATTCGGCGACGATCCCGTGCAGGTCCTCGAGCTCGGCCACGGCTGTGTCCCCGGCGCCGAACAGACCCTCAAGCTTCTCGCTCAACTGGCCTCCCTACGTCCCCATCCGACTCCATCGGAGCAATGAGCCGCTCCGACCTCCCCAGCCTCGTTGTTGGCCCTCCTGTTGGCTCGATCGACTGAAGTTCGGATTGATACCAGAATTGCGCGAGCGGGTGAGCGGGCGGGTGGACGCACGGCGGATCCGGCGGGCGGCGCGACCGCCCGCAGCAGGCGCGGGGGTGGGTCGAGGGGCGTCGGGCGGCGCGCTAGGCTTGGCCGTGGTGCAGGCGAGCCAGCCGACCTCCACGCTGTCTCCGACACGGGGCGCGGGCGACGATGTCCAGGCGCGGCCCCCGCGCGTGCCGGTGGGGCTCTCGCGCGTTGGCGTGCGGGGCGTCGAAAAGGTCGTGCGCATCCGCGACGAGCTGTTCCTGGCGCGCCTGGACTGCTTCGTGGACCTGGCGGGCGACCAGAAGGGCGCGCACATGTCGCGCTTCGACGAGGTCGTCAACGAGGCGATCGGCGAGGTCGTGCTGAGCGAGTCGCCGTTCCGGGCCGAGACGCTTGCGCGCCACATCGCCGAGCTGGTGCGCGAGCGCCAGCGGGCCGAGCGCGCCGAGGTACGGATCCAGGCGCGCTACCCGGAGCACAAGCCGGCGCCCGTGTCGGGCATCCAGACGCAGGAGATCTACACGCTGCTGGGCCGCGCGGTGGCCTTCGAGCGCGGCACGCGCGGGACGGTGGGCGTGTCGGCGACGGGCATGACGGCGTGCCCGTGCGCGCAGGAGCTGGTAGCGGCGCGGGCGCGCGGGCGCCTGCGCGAGCGGGGCTTCGGCGAGGAGCAGATCGAGGCGATCCTCGAGAGCGTGCCGGTGGCCACGCACAACCAGCGCGGCCAGGCGACGCTGCTGATCGGCTGCACCGAGGAGTGCGCGGCCGAGATCGAGGCCTCGGCGCTGCTGGAGATCGCCGAGGCGAGCATGTCCTCGGAGATCTACGAGCTGATGAAGCGCAGCGACGAGGTGGAGGTGGTCGAGAAGGCGCACCGGCGGCCGCGCTTCGTCGAGGACTGCGTGCGCGAGATGATCGCGGGGGTGCTGCGCGAGTTCGCCGCGCTGGACGGCCACAGCTTCGTCTCGGCGCGCCAGGAGAACCTCGAGACGATCCACCAGCACAACGTCGTGGCCGAGCGCCACGGGCTGCTGGCGGAGCTGCGGGCGGAGGTCGAGTCGGGCTTGCCGAGCGCCCACCACACGACGCTCGAGCAGTGGCTGGACAGCGGGCCGCCGGCCGGCGGCGCGCGCGCCCGGTCCTAGGTCTCGGCGGCGCGCCGCTGCATGTGACGGCGCAGCCCGAAGAAGTAGTCCAGGCCGGAGACGACGGTCACGGCGACGGCCAGGTAGAGCAGCACCGTGACCCAGGCTGGCTGGGTGTGTTCGTGGACGGCGATGACCGCCAGGATGGCGGCGATCTGCACGCACGTCTTGAGCTTGCCGAGCATGCTCGCGGCCATCACCACGCCGGCCTGGGTGGCGCCGAGGCGCAGCATCGTGACGGCCAGCTCGCGGGTGATGATCACCGTGGCGACCCAGCCGGCGAGCCGGTGCAGGGAGACGAGCGAGATCAGCGCGGCGACGATCAGCAGCTTGTCGGCGAGCGGGTCCATGAGCTTGCCGAAGGTGGTGATCGAGTCGCGCGCGCGGGCCAGGTAGCCGTCGACGAAGTCGGTCAGCGAGGCGAGCGCGAAGACGACGGCGGCGAGCACGTCGCCGCCGGGGGTGTTGCCGAGCAGCGCGACGACGAGCGCGGGCACGAGCATGATGCGCAGCACGGTCAGGACGTTGGGGAGGTTCAGGGGGAACACGCCGGTTGCCATTATGTCCGTAAGCACACACCGAGAGGAGCGATGGGATGAACACGCGCACGCTGGGGCCGGACGGCCCGGAGGTCTCCGCGATCGGCCTCGGCTGCATGGGCATGTCGGCTTTCTACGGATCGGCCGACGAACAGGAGTCGGTGCGCACGATCCACCGCGCGCTCGAGCTCGGCTGCAACTTCCTGGACACGTCGGACATGTACGGGCCGCACACCAACGAGCGGCTCGTGGGGCGGGCGATCAAAGGCCGGCGCGAGCAGGTGTTCCTGGCGACCAAGTTCGGCATCAAGATCGAGCCGGGGGGGCCGGGCGAAGTGCACCGGCGCTCGATCGACGGGCGGCCGGAGTACGTGCGCGAGGCGTGCGAGGCGTCGCTTCAGCGGCTGGGGGTGGAGCACATCGACCTCTACTACCAGCACCGCGTCGACCCGGGCACGCCGATCGAGGAGACGGTGGGGGCGATGGCCGAGCTGGTGGCGGCGGGCAAGGTGCGCCACGTCGGGCTCTCGGAGGCGAGCGCGGCGACGATCCGCAGGGCGCACGCGGTGCACCCGATCACGGCGTTGCAGAGCGAGTACTCGCTGTGGACGAGGGAGATCGAGCAGGAGATCATGCCGGCGCTCGAGGAGCTGGGGATCGCGCTGGTGGCCTACTCGCCGCTCGGCCGCGGCTTCCTGTCGGGGCGCTTCAGCTCGCCCGAGGAGCTCGACGAGGGCGACTTCCGCCGCCACGGGCCGCGCTTCACGGGCGCCAACCTCGAGCGCAACAAGGAGCTGGTCGCGCGGGTGCGCGAGCTGGCGGCCGAGAAGCAGGTGACGCCGGGCCAGCTGGCGCTCTCGTGGGTGCTGCACCGGGGCGAGCACGTCGTGCCGATCCCGGGCACCAAGCGCGTGGCCTACCTGGAGGAGAACGTCGCGGCCGCCTCGATCCGGCTGAGCGACGAGGAGGTCGAGCGGATCGCCGAGCAGATCCCGGAGGCCAGCGGCGAGCGCTACGACGAGGCGGGGATGCGCGGCGTGAACATCTGAGGAGGCCGGCGGCGGCGAGCCAGGCGCGCGCCAGCGGCCGGCGCGGTGGCGGCCGGCAGGCGCGGTCGCTAGCGCGTCGCGGCGTGGCGCCGGCGGGCGGCGTGGCCGGGGAGCTTGCGCGCCAGCAGCGCTTCGAGGCGCGGCTGTAGGCGCGAGAGCGCCTTGGCCTCGCGCGGCTGGGTGATCTGGCCGGCCTGCAGGCGGGCGGCGAGGGCGGCCTTGCGGGCGTCGAGCAGGGCGTCGAGCAGGCCCGCCCGGGACTTGCCGTGCGCGGCGGCGAGCTGGGCGAGGGTCGTGCCGGAGCGCAGCTGGCGGCGCAGGTCGGCGGGGCTCGTGCCCAGGTAGGCGGCGGCGGTCGCGGCGAGGCTGCGGGCGCGCACGTGGTCGACCTCGGCGGCGACGCGCGAGGACAGGTCGGCCTGGGCGCTCTTCAGCCTTTCGCGGGCGGCCGCTTCGAGGGCCTGGGTGAGGCCGGCGACGGGCTTGCCGTCGGCTTGGGCGAGCTGGGCGAGCGACTTGCCGGAGCGCAGCTCGGCGCGCAGCTGGCGGGGGCCGGTGCCGAGGTAGGCGGCGGCGGTCGCGAGCGCGCCGTGGGGCTGGCGGCGGCGGGCGGCGCCGGGCTGGGCGGCCATCACGACGGCGGCGGTCAGGCCGGCGAGGGCGGCGGCCGCGGCGACCGCCAGCAGGAGCCTTTTGCGGCGTGGGCGTCTCATCCTCCACGGCATTGTGCCCGCTTGACCTAAAGAGAACGCACCTGTGGCCTAAATCTCGCCGAAATGGGCGCTCGCGAGCGCGGCGGGGGCGCGGCGGGCGCGGCCCGCTAGGGTGGGGCCATGCCGCTGATCCCGATGGTCATCGAGCGCACCGCGCGCGGCGAGCGCGAGTTCGACATCTACTCGCGGCTGCTCAACGAGCGCATCATCTTTCTGGGCACGCCGATCGACGACCAGATCGCCAACCTGGTGGTCGCGCAGCTGCTGCACCTGGAGAGCGAGGACCCCGAGAAGGACATCTCGCTCTACATCAACTCGCCGGGCGGCTCGATCTACTCGGGCCTGGCGATCTACGACACGATGAACTTCATCAAGCCGGACATCGCGACGATGTGCGTGGGCGTGGCGATGTCGATGGGCTCGCTGCTGCTGGCCGGCGGCACGAAGGGCAAGCGCGCAGCGCTGCCCAACTCGCGCATCCTCATCCACCAGCCCTCGGCGGGCTTCGAAGGGCAGTCGACCGACATCGAGATCCACGCGCGCGAGATCCTCAAGGTGCGCGAGCGGATCGACGAGATCTACGCCGAGTGCACGGGCCGGCCGACCGAGGAGGTGCGCGCGGACATGGAGCGCGACCGCTTCTTCACGGCCGAGCAGGCGCTCGAGTACGGTCTCATCGACCGCGTGCTCGAGAACCACTGAAGACCTTTTTAGGAGGGCCGGCGGGGCCGGCCTGCGCGGCTTTCGCGGTGCCGGCGCCGGCGCGGCGCGTCAGGCCACCGCGTGCTCGATCGCGCCGAGGCGCTCGATCTCGATGCGCACGACGTCGCCGCTGCGCAGGAAGGCCGGCGGGTCCTGTCCCTGGCCGACGCCGGCGGGGGTGCCGGTGAGGATCAGGTCGCCCGGCTGGAGCGTGCAGGTCGCGGAGATGAACTCGATCAGCTCGGGGATCGAGAAGATCAGGTTGGAGGTGCTGGAGTCCTGGCGCAGCTGGCCGTTGACCCAGGTGCGCAGCGCCAGCGCGTGGGGGTCGGGGACCTCCTCGGCGGTCGTGATCCAGGGGCCGTAGGGGCAGAAGCCGTCGGCGCCCTTGGCGCGCGTCCACTGGGGCTCGCGGCGCTGCAGGTCGCGGCCGGTGAGGTCGTCGGCGACGGCGTAGCCGACGACCGAGCGGCCGGGGCCCATCACGACCGCCAGCTCGCCCTCGTAGTCCAGGCGCCTGACGGCGGGCGGGCAGCGCACGGGCGCGTTCGGCGGCGCCGCGGAGGAGGGCAGCTTCATGAACACCAGCGGGTCGGCGGGCTTCTCGGTGCCCGTCTCGCCGATGTGGTCCTCGTAGTTCAGGCCGATGCCGAAGATCGCGCGGGGCGCGGGCACGGGGGCGAGCAGCGTGACCTCGCCGAGGGCCCACGAGCGGCCCTCCACGGGCGCCGCCTCGTCGAGGCCGGCGAGGCGCTCGCGCACCGTCAGCCGCTCCTGGGCGTAGGCGAACACGCGCAGCTGGCCGTCCTCCTCGCGGA
>DASZFZ010000076.1:0-13598 GCA_035939315.1 Solirubrobacteraceae bacterium
GGCCTGTATCCCAGGCCGTCCCGCCGCGCGGCTACAGTGGGCTGTGAGGGGAGGCTCCGAATGATCACCTTGACCCGGCTCGGCCGCAACGAGCCGTTCCAGCTGAATACGGACATGATCGTGACGGTCGAGTCCACGCCCGACACGGTGATCGCGCTGGCCACGGGCAGCAAGGTGGTCGTGGCGGAGAGCCCCGAGGAGGTTGCGGCGGCCGTGCACGCATACCGCGCCGACGTGCTCGCCGAGGCCTTCAGGCGCCGCGGCGCGGTCCAGCGTGGCTCGGCGTGGCTGCCGCCTCACCGCGAGCCGCCGCACCTGTCGGCGGTTGACGACGAGGGCAGCTGAGAGACGCCGCCGCGCGACGCGGCGGTCCCATGTCCTCGGTAGCTACGCGCCGAGCCTTTAGCGAATTGGCCGTTTGTGCATGCGCGCGCGGCAAAGCTGAAGGATTTCCTGCGAACGCCGATGTAGCCAAGCAATGAAGGCTTCAACGGCCATCGGCATCGGGGTGGCGTTCGGCGCCCTGCTCCTCAGCGCGCTGATGGGCGGCACGAACCCCGCGTCGTTCATCGACATCCCGGCCCTCCTGATCATCATCGGCGGCACCGCCGGGGTGACGCTCGGGAGCGTCGGCATGGAATCGTTCAAGCGCATCCCGAGCCTTTACAAGCTCGTGTTCGCCGCCGAACCGCCCGACGTGCGCGGACGTCTCGATCTGCTCGTCTCGCTCGCCGACAAGGCCCGGCGCGAGGGCCTGCTGGCGCTCGACGCGCAGCTGTCGGAGATCGACGACGCGTTCACCCGCAACGCGCTGCAGCTGGTCGTCGACGGGACCGACCCGGAGATGGTGCACGCGATCCTCGAGGCCGAGATCGACGGCATGGCCGCCCGCCACGCCGCCGGCGCGGCGCCGTTCGAGAAGGCCGGCGGCTTCGCGCCGACGATGGGGATCATCGGCACCGTGCTCGGCCTCGTGCACGTGCTGCAAAACCTCGCCGCGCCCTCGACGCTCGGCCCCTCGATCTCCTCGGCGTTCATCGCCACGCTGATGGGGGTCGGCTCGGCCAACGTCATCTACCTGCCGATCGCCAACCGCCTGAAGGCGATCTCCGCCGAAGAGGCCGCGCTGCGGATGATGACGCTCGAGGGCATCCTCTCGATCCAGGCCGGCGACAACCCGCGGCTGGTCGCCGAGAAGCTGGCCTCCTACGTGCCGCCCACCGAGCGCCCGGGCGATGAAACGAACGTGACGCGCCTCGACGTCGAGGCGAAGGCGGCCTAGCCATGGCACGCGGACACGGGCGCCGTCGCGGGCACGCCGGCGAGCACGAAAACGAGGAGCGCTGGCTGCTGACCTACGCGGACATGATCACGCTGCTGATGGCGCTGTTCATGGTGCTGTTCTCGATCTCCTCGGTCAACATCTCCAAGTACGAGACGCTGCAGAAGTCGCTGAAGGCGGCCTTCTCCGGCAACATCCTGCCCGGCGGCAAGGCGATCTCCCAGCAGGGCTCCACCGCCAACGCCGCCCAGTCCCCGTCGAGCTCCGAACTGCAGGCGATCGAGCCGGTCCAGACCGAAGGCTCGGCGCCCCTGGAGAACAGCACGACGCGCGGCGCCGCTACGGCCCCCACGAGCTTCTCGACCGCCAAGCAGGCCGCCAACGAACAGAAGGAAGCCTCGGAGTTCCAGCACATCAAAGAAGAGCTCACCGCGTATGCGCGGGCGCACGGCTTCGCCAAGAGCGTGCAGACCTCGATCGAAGCGCGCGGCCTGGTCATCAGGGTGCTGACCGACGACCTGCTGTTCGCCTCCGGGCAGGCCACGCTCGAATCGAAGGCCACGGGCCTGCTGGGCGAGATCGCCCAGCTCTTGAACGTCGACCAGACGCATCCGATCTCGGTGGAAGGCAACACCGACGACGTGCCGATCCACTCGGCGCAGTACCCGAGCAACTGGGAGCTCTCGACCGCGCGCGCCAGCACGGTCGTCGAATTCCTCGCCGCCCACGGCGTCGGCGCGAGCCGGCTGACCGCGTCCGGCAACGCCGACCAGCGGCCCGTGGCCAGCAACGCGACGGCCGGGGGACGCGCGCACAACCGCCGCGTGGAGATCGTCCTGCGCAGGCTTGACAGCCCCGAAACCGAAGCTACCAGCGAACCCTAGAAGGACGACCCGCGATGCTCAAGAAAAAGAAGCTCATGCTTGTCGTGGCCCTGCCGATTCTCGTATTGGGGATCGGATACAAGATGACCCAGCCCAAGCCCGTCAACAAGGACAAGATCAAGGGGACCATCTACGTGCTGCCGGCGCCCTTCCTGCTCAACCTCTCGGAGGGCCGCTTCGCCAAGCTCACGGTCGGGCTCGAGCTGGCGCCCGGCCAGAGCGACGGCGCGAGCGCCACCGCCAGCGCCTCCAGCGGCGAAAACGCCGTCGGCACGCTGCCCGAGGAACCGCTCGTGCGCGAAATCGTCACCAACGCAGTCACCAACCAGAACGGCGAAACGTTGGTCAGCAACGCCGGCCGCGCCGCGATCAAGCGCCAGATCCTGGCCGCGATCGACAAGCAGACCGACGTGAAGGTCGAAGCCGTGCTGATCCCCGACCTCACCGTGCAATAGGAGGCGGGAGAGATGGCAGAGACGATCGAGTACCAGCAGTTCGAGCAGCCCGCCGCCACCGGCGGCTCGCTCCCCGGCGGCGACGTCGACCTCAGCCGCCTCAGCGACATCCCGATGGAGCTGAGCGTCGAGATCGGGCGCACCCACATGACGGTCGGCGAGACCCTCGACCTGCGCGTCGGCTCGGTCGTGGCGCTCGAGCGGCTAGCCGGCGAGACCGCCGACCTGCTCGTCAACGGCACCGCCATCGCCCGCGGCGAGGTCGTGGTGATCGACGAGCAGTACGGCCTGCGCATCACCGAGATCCTCGACGGCCACGGCGAGGGCGAGCTCGCGCCGGCGCCGGCCGACGCGCCGAGCGGGCGCGCCGGCGCCGCGGGCGCCGCGCCCGAGGAGCCGAGCGCCGCCGGCCCGGGCGGCGAGGCCGCGGCCGGCTTCGAGAGCGAGCAGCCGCCCGCGACGGCGGGCGCGGACACGCAGGACGCCGGCCCCGAGGTGGGTGAGGGAAGAGCCGCAGATGAGCGCTAGCCAGGTCGCGGCCTCCCCCGAGGGGGGCGAGCAGCAGGGGCAGGAGCGGGGCGAGCAGCAGGCCGCGAGCGCCCGTGTGCGGGCGCTCGACTTCTCCCAGCCGACCAAGTTCACGACCGAGCTGCGCCGGCGCATCGGGCGCGCGCTCGACCTCTTCAGCGAGTCGCTCGGCGCCTACCTCTCGGGTGAGCTGAAAGCCGAAGTCGACGTCAGCCTGACCGACGTCAGCCAGCACACGTGGGCCGCCGCCAAGGCCCAGCTGCCGGCCGAATCGATCGCCGTGGGCATCCACGCGGAGGCGATCGAGCGCAACATGCTGATGACGATCGAGCTGCCGCTGATCCTGCAGACGCTCGAATGCCTGCTGGGCGGCGAGGCGGCGCACGCGCCCGCCGAGCGCCACCTCACGGAGGTCGACTGGGCGCTCACGCGCGGCGTGCTCGACGCCGTCGTGAACCTGCTGTCGGTCGTCTGGCAGGACCTCGGCGGCGCGGCGCTCGAGCGCGGCGACCTCGACCTCGAGGGCGACGCGGGGGTGCTCACGCCGATCGGCGAACCCACCCTCTCGGTCGTGCTGGAGACGAGGATCGACGAGCTGTCCTCCTCGATCTCGCTGCTGATCCCCTGGGGCGCGATCGAGTCGTTCACCGAGAGCATCCGCAGCTCCGGCGGCGAGCCGCGCGCCGATCCCCGCGGCGCGCAGGCGCTGCGCCGCGGCGTCGCCGGCGCCCAGGTGCTGCTGCGCGCCGAGGTCGGCTCCGTGCAGCTGCCGATCGAGCGCATGCTCGCGCTCGCCCCGGGCACGCTGCTGGCGCTCGAACAGCGCGCCGAGGACGGTGTGCTGCTGTTCGCCGAGGGCACCTCGATCGGGCACGGCCAGCCGGGACGCAGCGGCCAGCGGCGGGCTGTCAAGCTGACGCGCGCCGCCGAGGCGCCGGTGCACGCCGACACCTACGCGAAGCTCGGGCGGGGCGAGCTCGAACGCGCGCGCGCCCACCTCGAGGACACGCGCCGCACGGCCGCCGGGCGGGCGATCCTGGGGAGCATCTTCGTGCGCGTGTGGGTCGAGCTGGGGCGCACCCATCTGCTGCTCGGCCGCGCGCTCGACCTCGAGCAGGGCACGGTCGTCGAGCTCGACCAGGGAGCCGACGCCCCGATCGAGCTGTTCGCCAACGGGCTGTGCTTCGCCAACGGCAGCCTGGTCGTGACCTCGGAGGGCACGTGGGGTGTGCAGGTAGCGGAGCTGCTGCACTGAATCACGTAGGGCGCTCGCGGTGAACCCCTGCTCAAGGGTGCGGAGCGCAGGCCGATAACAAGGGCGACTCTTCCTCGGAGTCGTCCCTCGATGACCAACTCGATTTCGCTTTCCCGCGCGGTCGCGACGGCGACCGCAGTGCTTGGCGCATGCCTGCTCGCGTTCGCGAGCCCGGCCGCCGGCTACACCCCGTCGTTGAAGACGGGCAGCGAAACCACGCCCCTGAACCTGAGCGGCTCGGGCAGCGGCACGAGCCACGCGAGCGCCGGCAGCAGCGGCGGCGCGAGCATCATGCGCACGGTCGTGGGGCTCGCGATCGTGATCGCCGTGATCTGGGGCCTGGCCTGGATCCTGCGCCAGGTCAAGGCGAGCAAGGAGGGTGGGCGGGGCCTCGATCCCTCGAGCGAGGGCCTGGCGAGCGTGGCGGCGCTGACGCTCGGCTCGGGCCGCTCGGTGCACCTCGTGCGCGCCGGCAGCGACTACGTGCTGCTCGGCGCCACCGAGCACGGCGTCGCGCCGATCCACCGCTACACCGAGGAGGAGGCGCGCGAAGCCGGCCTGCCGCTGCCCGAGGCGACCGACGAGCGCCCGCGCGGCTCTGGCATCGGGGCGCTGATCGCGGGCGCCGGGCGCGCGCTGACGGGCCCGCGGCTGACCGAGCAGTCGCTCGGCTCCTCACAGGACGGCGCCGCCGCCGGCGCGCGCCCGGCCGGCCGGCGGGTCATGCCGGCGCTCGGCGAACAGCTCCACCACAGCCCGGCCGCGGGAGCCAGGCCCGACCCGATGCGCGCGCACGCGCCCTCGGCGAACGTGATCGACCGGCTGCGCGAAATGACGGTGCGGCGATGAACGTCGTCAACTCCAGCAACGCCGTGCAGATCCTGCTGCTGGTCGGCGGGCTCACGCTGGTGCCGGCGATCCTGTTCACGGTCACCGGCTTCAGCCGCATCCTGATCGTGCTCGGCTTCATCCGCTCGGCGATCGGCACGACGACCGCGCCGCCCAACCAGGTGCTCGTCGGCATCGCCCTGTTCCTGACGATCTTCGTGATGGCGCCGACGATCGGCGCGATCAAGAAGGACGCGATCGAACCGCTGAGCGCGCACCACATCAGCACCACCCAGGCGATCGACCGCGCCGAGCAGCCGCTGCGCGAATTCATGTTCCGTCAGACGCGCACGCAGGACATCTCGCTGTTCGTCAGCCTCGCGCACGCCAAGGAGCCCAAGACGCGCGCCGAAGTGCCGACCGAGGTGCTGGTGCCGGCGTTCATCGTCTCCGAGCTGAAGACGGCGTTCGAGATCGGCTTCCTGATCTTCCTGCCGTTCCTGATCATCGACCTGATCGTCTCCTCGGTGCTGATGAGCATGGGCATGATCATGCTGCCGCCGACGTTCATCTCGCTGCCCTTCAAGATCCTGCTGTTCGTGCTGGTCGACGGCTGGGACCTGGTCATCAAGGCCCTCATCCAGAGCTTCCACTGATGAACCAGGACACGGTCGTCAACCTCGCCTCCCAGGCCATGAGCCTCGCGCTGAAGGTCGCCGGGCCGCTGCTGCTGGTCGCGCTCGTGATCGGCCTGCTGGTCAGCGTCTTCCAGGCCGTCACCCAGATCCAGGAGCAGAGCCTTTCGCTGATCCCCAAGATCGCCGGCGTGGCGGTCGTGATCGTGGTGCTCGGCCCGTGGATGCTCGGAGAGCTCGTCACCTACACGACCGCCCTGTTCACCTCGATCCCCACGATGGTGAACCAGTGAGCGCGATCCAGCACCTGATCGCGCAGCTGGCCGACAACAACCTCGCCGGCTTCATCCTCGTGCTCGCGCGCGTCACGCCGCTGTTCGTGATCGCGCCGCTGTTCTCCTCGGCGATCATCCCGCCGCACGTGAAGGGGATCGTCGCCGTCGGCATCTCGGTCGGCCTGACGCCGATCGCGCTGCACGGCCAGCACATCCCCACCGACCCGCTGGCGCTCGGCGAGCTGGTGCTCGAGGGGCTGCTCGTTGGGCTCGCGTTCGCCTTCACGCTGGCCGTGCTGATGGCCGCCGTGGAATCTGCCGGCGCCACCATCGACGTGCTCTCGGGGTTCTCCTACGGGCAGCTGATCAACCCCCTGGACAACACCGAAACCGCCGTGATCGCGCGCTTCTACGGGCTCGTCGGCACGCTCATCTTCCTGGTGATCGACGGCGACGCGTGGACGCTCAAGGGCCTCGATCGCACGTTCACGCTGGTGCCGCTCGACGGCGGCCCGCGGCTGCCATCGCTGCTCGGCGGCGTCGAGGGCGCGTTCGCGAACGTGTTCGCGGGCGCGCTCGAGGTCGCCGCGCCCGTGGTGATCGCGCTGCTGATCACCGACGTCGCCTTCGGCGTGGTCTCGCGCGTGGTGCCGCAGCTGAACATCTTCGCCGTCGGCTTCCCCACCAAGGTCGCGGTCACGCTGCTGGTCGTCGGCGCCTCGCTGCCGTTCGCGGCCAACTGGATCAACGAACAGCTCTCCACGAGCGTCGGCGCGGCGCTCGGGGCGCTGCACGTGGCGTGAGCCCATGGCCAGGGACGACCGCACCGAGAAGGCGACACCCCGGCAGCGCAAGCGCGCGCGCGAGAAAGGCCAGGTGGCGCGCAGCCCCGACCTCGGCGGCGCGGTCGTCGTCGCCGTCGGGCTGTTCGCGCTCAGCCTGTTCGGCCCCAAGATCGCCGAAGACGGAGCCTCGGCGTTCCGCTCGATCCTCGGCCAGATCTCCAACCCGACGCACGCCACCAGCGCGGCGGGCCTCGAGGGCCTGATGCACACGGCCCTGTCGGCGATCGTGATCGCGGTCGCGCCGGTGGCCGGCGCGTGCATGGTCGCGGGCGTGCTGACGAACGTCGCGCAGGTCGGCTTCCGTCCCTCCGTGCAGTCGCTGAAACCCGACTTCCGGCGCATCAACCCGGTGTCCGGCGCGCGCAACCTGCTCGGCCCGAACGCCGTCTTCGAGGCGCTCAAGGCGATCGTCAAGGTCGGCATCGTGGCGGCGGTGGCGGCGCTCGCGCTGCTGCCGGGGCTGACGAGCATGGCCGCCTACGTCGGCATCTCGCCGCTCGCGCTCGGCACGGTCGCGGGCACGAGCGCGGCCGGCGTCGCCCAGCGCGCGGCGCTCGCCTACCTGCTGGTCGGGGTCGTCGACTACGCCTGGAAGCGCCGGCGCCACGAGCACCAGCTGCGCATGACCAAGCAGGAGGTCAAGGACGAGACGCGCCAGCACAGCCTGCCGCCGGAGGTACGCGCGGCGGTGCGCCGGCGCCAGATGCAGATGGCGCGGGCACGCATGATGGCCGCGGTGCCCGACGCCGACGTGGTCGTCACCAACCCCACCCACTTCGCCGTCGCGCTCCGCTACGACGGCTCGCGCACGGCCCCCGAGGTGGTCGCCAAGGGCCAGGACCTGGTGGCCGCGCAGATCCGGCGGATCGCCGAAGAGCACGACGTGCCGGTGGTCCCTGACCCGCCGCTCGCGCGCGCCCTGCACGCCTCGGTGGAGATCGGCCAGGTGATCCCCCAGGAGCTGTATGCGGCGGTCGCGCGCGTGCTCGCCTTCGTCTACCGGATGGCCGGGCGGCGCACGATGGTCGCCGGCGCCACCGGGCAGGGCTCCGCGGCGCCGGCGCGTAGGAGGGCCGGGTGAACGCCCAGGAGAACGCCGGCGTGCGCAAACTGCTGCGCCACACCGACCTGCTCGCGGCGGTCGCGGTCGTGGTCGTCGTGACGATGCTCGTCGTGCCGCTGCCCTCGGCGCTGCTCAGCCTGCTGATCACGCTCAACATCGCCGCGGCGCTGACGGTCGTGGCCGCGACCATGTACCTCGGGCGCGCCCTGGACTTCGCGGCATTCCCGAGCCTGCTGCTGCTGACGACCATGTTCCGCCTGGCGATCAACGTGTCGGTGACGCGTCTGATCCTCACCACCGGCGACGCCGGCGGCGTCGTCAAGTCCTTCGGCGAATTCGTCGTCAGCGGCAACGTCGTCGTCGGTCTCGTGATCTTCCTGATCCTCGTCGTGATCCAGTTCGTGGTCGTGACCAACGGCGCGGGCCGTGTCGCCGAGGTCGGCGCGCGCTTCACCCTCGACGCGATGCCCGGCAAGCAGATGGCGATCGACGCCGACCTGAACGCCGGCCTGATCACCGACGACCAGGCGCGCAAACGCCGCGCCGACATCGCCGCCGAGGCCGACTTCTACGGGGCCATGGACGGCGCCTCGAAGTTCGTCAAAGGCGACGCGATGGCGGCCCTGATCATCACCGCCATCAACCTCGTCGGCGGGATCGTCGTCGGCATGCTGCAGCGCCACCTGGGCTTCAGCGAAGCCACCCACCAGTACTCGCTGCTGACCGTCGGCGACGGCCTGGCCGCGCAGATCCCGGCGCTGCTGATATCGGTCGCGACGGGCATCATCGTCACGCGCGCCTCCTCCGACCGCGACCTCGGCTCGGACATCGCCAACCAGGTGCTGGGCCAGCGCAAAGCGCCGATGGTCGCCGCCGGCGCGATCGGCCTGTTCGCGCTGGTCCCCGGCCTGCCCAAGCTCCCCTTCCTGCTGATCGCCGGGATCTTCGGGGCGATCGCGTGGGCGGTGCGCAACGGCCTGCCGGCCGAGCAGCAGGCCGACGCCGCCGCGGCCGCGGCCGCCAAGGGCGCGCTGCCGAAGACCGAGGAGCCGATCGCCGAAGTGGGCGTCGACGCGCTCGAGCTGGCGATCGGCTTCGGCCTCGTGCCGCTCGTGGACGCGGGCTCCGGCGGCGGCAGCTCCTCGCTGCTGCGGCGCGTGAGCATGGTCCGCCGCCAGATCGCCGCGGACCTCGGGCTCGTGATCCCGCCCGTGCGCATCCACGACGAGCTCGGCATGGAATCGCACGAGTACGCCGTCAAGGTGCGCGGCGCGGAGGTAGCGCGCGGGCGCATCATGCCCGGGCACCTGCTCGCGATGGACCCCGGCGACGCGAGCGGCACGCTGCAGGGCGTGCCCACGCGCGAGCCCGCCTTCGGCCTGGAGGCGGTGTGGGTGCACGAGTCACAGCGCGCCGAGGCGGAGGCGCTCGGCTACACCGTCGTGGACCCCGAGTCGGTGATCGTCACTCATCTGACAGAGACGATCAAGGGCCACGCCTCCGAACTGCTCACCCGCCAGGACGTGCGCGCGCTGCTGGACAAGCTCAAGGAGACCAACGCGGCGGTCGTCGAGGAGGTCGTGCCCGACGCGCTCTCGCTCGGCGAGATCCAGCGGGTGCTGCAATCGCTGCTCTCCGAGGGCGTCGCGATCCGCGATCTCGGCACGATCGTGGAGGCGATCGGCGACAAGGCGCGAACAACACGTGACACGAGTCTCCTATCGGAGTACGCTCGCCAGGCCCTGGGCCGGGCGATCACGGCTCCACACCTGGACGAGCAGTTGCGACTGCAAGCGATAACCCTGGACCCCGCGATCGAGCAGGAGGTCTCCAGCTCGATCACCCAGACCACCGACGGCGAGTACCTCGCCATGGACCCGCCGCGCGCCCAGGCGATCGTGACCGCGCTGCGCACGCAGGTCGAGCACGCGACCGCCCGCGGCGCCCGCCCGGTGATCCTCTGCTCCGCGCGCATCCGCCGGCACCTGCGTAGGCTGACCGTCCAGGCCCAGCCGCACCTCGCCGTTTGCTCCTATAACGAGATAGCACCGGGGATAAACGTCGAAACGATCGGGGTGATCCACGCATGAGCACGCCGGGGGAGCTGCTCGAGGCGCTGGGCCGTCAGGCGCGCTCCCGCCTTGCCGGCGGCGGCGAGCAGAAGGCGCGCACCTACCGCGGGCGCTCGGTCGAGGAGCTGATCCCGCAGATCCAGCGCGAGCTCGGCCCCGAGGCGATCGTCGTGCGCCGTCGCGAGGGCCTGACCGGCGGCGTGCTCGGCTTCTTCCAGCACGCGTACGTCGAGATCGAAGCGATGCCCGGCGCGCCCGGCGTCGACCTGTACGACGAAGAGCACCTCCCGCCGGCCGCCGGCGAGCCGGTCGGACCGCCCGCCGGCCCGCCGCCGCCATCCGCGTTCCAGCCGGCCGCACCCGCGCCGATGCCGGTGTCGGCGATGCAGGCCCGCGATCCCGCCGGCCCGACGCCGGGCGCCGTGGAGCCGCCGTACACCGCCACCGGCGCGAGCGCCCAGCTCGCGCCGCCCGCGAGCGCCGCGTTCCCGCCCGCGCCCCCCCAGAGCGTGCCGCCGGCGCCGCCGGCGAACGTCCCCCAGTGGCCCGCCCCGAGCGTGCAGCCGCCCGTGCCGGGTGCTCCATCGGCGCTGCCCGACCCGCTCTCCTCGCTCAGGGCGCCGCCGCCTCCCCCTCCGCCGGACGCGGCGGCCGGCAGCGCCTACGTCACGGCCCACCTGGCGACGCTCGCGCGCGCCAGCCGCGCGCGAGCCAACAGGCGCGACCCGGCCGTGGCTCGCCGCGACCCGTCCTTCGCGATGCCCGAGCCGACCTACCGCCGCGTCGTGCCGTCTGCCGCGGCGCCCCCGAGCGCGCCGCGTCCAGCCGCGCCGCGTCCAGCCGCGTCCCGTCCGAGCCCTCCGGCTGCGAGCCCGGCGCGCCGTGACCCGGAGCGTCTGACGCCCACGCCTCCGACCGACCGGCCGGTCATGTCGGGGCCGAGCGGCGGCGCGCCCAGCGCCCGGGCCGAGCCGCCCGAGCCGCCGACGGTCGCGCGCGCGGAGGTCGAGCGCGAGCGCTCGCCGTGGAGCGAGGACTACCAGGAGCTGACGCCGAGCGAGCTGCCCGAGCTCTACCGGCCGATCGTCGAACGCGCGGCGCCCTTGGCATCCGAGCCGGACGCGGACGAACGGCGCGTGGTCGCGCCCGGCTCCCACGGTCGCGCGCGCGCGGGTGTCGCCAGGAGCCTCCAGCGCTACGGCATCAGCGAGCAGCTCGCGGACGAGCTGATCGAGGCGGCCGGCGCGCACGCGCTCGCGCTGGCGCCCCGCGCGGGCCTGGCGCAGGGCGTGCGGGCGACGCTCGCGCAACGCATCCCGGTGGCGCCGCCGCTGCCGAACAGGGGCGCGGCGATCGTCGTGGTGGGCGCCGGCGGGGCCGGCAAGACGACCTGCTGCGCGGCGCTGCTCGGCGCCTACCGCAAGAGCAGCACGCTGCCGGCGAGCTTCGCGACGATCACGCGGTCGGGCGAGCAGGGTGAGCTGCGGATGATCCTCAGCCCGCAGCTGGTCAAGCCCACGCCGGCGCGGGGCGCGCGCGCGGTGCGCGCGCTCGCCAGGGCCCGCAAGGAGGGCGTGGCGGTGCTCGACACGCCCAGCCTCTCGCCGGTGGACCGGGCGGGCGTGCGCGAGCTCGCCAGCCTGCTCGGCCAGCTCCAGCCCGAGCGCGTGGTGGTGGCGCTGCCGGCCACGCTCGGCGCGGCCGCGGCCGCTCAGCTGCTGCAGGCGCTCAGGCCGCTGGGCGCCAACGCGCTGGCCGTCACGCACGCCGACGAGACCGACCAGATCGGCGTCGCGATCGAGGCCGCGTGCGCGTTCGCGCTGGCGCCCGAGTACGTGCTGGATCGCGCTCGCGGCGGCGGCTGGCGGCTGAGCCGCGTCGACCCGGCGAGCCTGGCCGCGAGGTTGCTGCCATGAGATTCGGACGCGGCAAGGCCGAGAAGCAGGGGTACGTCCATGTCGAACTGCCCGAGCACGCCGACACGGTCACGATCGTGCCGTTGAGCGGCGCCCGCATTCCCGCCCGCGTGCTCGAATCCGGGCCCGGCCTGCTGGCGGTCGCGATCACGGTGCCGGTGGACCCGCTCGGCGAGCGCCAGCTGCAGGCGCTGGTGATCGAGTTCCAGGGCCCGCACGGGCGTGTGCACCTGACCGGCGCGGCGACCGTGGACCCCTCTGACCGGGACGTGCTGCGGATCGTCGAACCGCGCTCGATCGACGTCGTGCAGGAGCGCGAATACGTGCGCATCAAATCCGCCCGCCCGGCGCTCGTGTTCGGGGGTCCCGAGCTGACCAAGATCGACACCTGCACGGTCGACATCAGCGGCGGCGGGTTCCTGCTGGCCGGCGCCGGCCTGCTGCGGATCGGCGATCCCGTCCACTTCAAGCTCGAGCTGAAAGGCGACGAGCTGCCGGTCTCCGGCACGGGCAAGGTGGTGCGCGTCGACGCGCGCGGCAACCGCGGGGTCGTCTTCGACGAGATCCAGGACCTCGATCGCCGCCGGCTGATCCGCTTCATCTTCGAATGTCAGCGCACCGAGCTGCGCATCGGTCTGGAAGTCGAGCGCCATGGCGACTGAGACCGCAGCCGAGGCCCAGCAGGCCCCCGAGCAGGCGACTGCGGTGCAGCCGCGCGTGGCCGCGAAGCCCGACGCCAAGGGCAACGGCAAGAGCGCCAAGGAGGACAAGAAGGGCAAGAAGAAGGGCAAGGGCGAGGAGGAGGGCGCGGCGCAGGACGCGCCGAGCGTCGCGGCGCACCCGCGGGCCGCGCGCGCGGTCTCGCGCGCCAAGGGCTGGGGTGGGCTGCTCGGGTTCGTCGTGGCGGGCTACACGGCGCTGCCCACCAACACCGTCGCCGACGCGATGCTGCATGCGCTGATCGCCGGGGTCGTCTGCTACGTCGTCGTGTGGGCGGGCGCCGTGTTCATGTGGCGTAGGCTCGTGATGCTCGAGGTGCGCAACCGCGAAGCCCAGCTCTATGGGTCGAGCGCGAGCCCCAAGCGCGAGCTTCCGCCGGGCCCGCCGGTTCCCGGCGGGAGGGCCCCACGGTGACGCGCCGGGTTTCGGGAGCGCGCTGAGGCAGCCACATGGATCCGATCCATCCGATCCTCCCGGGCCCCACCCCGATCACCGATCGGCTGCCGGTGCAGCCGATCGAACGCGTCTCGCGCGAGCGCGATCGTCCCGGCTCTGACCAGCAGGGTCGCCGCCGGGCGCCGCCGGAGATCCCTCCCGAGCCCGACGAGGAGGACGAGGACGGGCGCCCGCACGTCGACGTGCGTGCTTGAGCCCCTTCTCCTCAAGTTTCCCCGATTGGTGTCGATATTCGGGTTGGGTCGACATGGAGTCGGCCCGGGACCAACACTGAACACCGTCATCAAGGAGATGAACGTATGTCCCTGACGATCAACACGAACATCGAGGCGATCAACGCGTCTCGTAACCTGAACAACACGGAGAACATGCTCTCCGGGACGA
>DASZFZ010000077.1:0-10172 GCA_035939315.1 Solirubrobacteraceae bacterium
GCCAGCCCCGACCAGCTCGTCTACGACCCTGGCAACCCCGAAGCCAACGCCAAGGGCTACGTCAAGCTGCCGAACGTAAGCACGGTCACCGAAATGACCGACCTGATCTCCGAGTCGCAGTCCTACCAGTCCGACGTGACCGCCATGCAGACGGCCAAGTCGATGTTCACCACGACGCTCGGGCTGCTCAAATGATCATCCCGCCGATTGGAGGGCTCGGCAGCGAACTCGCGCTCGGCCACAGCGCCGTCGTCGCCCCGGGCGCCGGCGCGGGCACCAGCGGCGTGGCCGCGGGCGGCGAAGCCGGCGGCGCGGGCGGCTTCGGCGGCGAGCTCACCGAAGCGATCTCCTCGCTCGAGCAGACCCAGAACAGCGCCTCGAGCGCCGCCCAGGCGCTCGCCACCGGCCAGGTCGCCGACCCCGAGAGCGCGATCGTGACCGTGCAGAACGCGCAGCTGGCGATGGAACTCGCGTCGCAGATCCGCAACAAGGCCACCGAAGCCACCCAGAGCATCTTCAACACCCAGGTCTGATCGATGCCTCCGGTAGCCCAACTCGCATCCAGGCTCACCCCCCGCGGGTGGCTGATCGCCGGCGGCGGCGCCGTCGCGGCGATCCTCTTCGTCTACCTGTTCGTCCACACCGTCTCCCAGCCCAGCTACACGACGCTCGTCAGCGGCGTCGAACCGTCCCAGACGGGCAAGATGACGAGCACGCTGAGCGCCCAGGGCATCAGCTACGAGCTGCAGAACGGCGGCACCGCGCTGGCCGTCCAGGCCAACGAGACCGCCAAGGCGCGCGTCGCGCTGGCCGGCGCCAACCTGCTCGGCAACGCCCAGCCCGGCTTCTCGCTGCTCGAAAAGAGCAAACTCGGCGAAAGCAACTTCCAGCAGCAGGTCACCTACCAGCGCGCCCTGCAGGGCCAGCTGGCGGAAACGATCGACAGCGTCCAGGGCGTCTCCGGCGCGCAGGTGACGCTCGTGCTGCCCAGCGCCCAGAACCAGATCTTCGGCGAAAACCAACAGAACTCCTCGGCGGCGGTGGCGCTGTCGGGCACCTCCTCGCTCGACCAGGCCTCGGTGCGCGGGATCGCCCAGCTGGTCGCCTCGAGCGTCCCCGGCCTGCAGATCGGCAAGGTCACGATCACGGACGCCACCGGCCAGCTGCTGTGGCCGCAGGGCTCCGGCGGCGCCGGCGGCTCGGGCAGCGAAGTCCAGGAAGCCGAGCAGCGCTACGACCAGGGCATGGAGGCGAGCCTCGACGCGATGCTCGCGCAGACGCTCGGGCCGAACAAGGCGCAGGTGCTCGTGTACGCCAACATGAACGTCAACCAGACCACCAAGGAAGCGCTCGAATACGCCAAGACCGGCACGCCGATCCAGCAGAGCAAGTCGGTCGAAACGCTCGCCGGCACCGGCACGGGCACGGGCGGCGTGACCGGCACCGCCGCGCTCGGCGCGGCCACCGCCGGCAGCGGCGGCAAGTCCAACTTCAAACACGAAACGACCAGCTCCTCGCTGGGGGTCTCCAAGACCGTCACCCACTCGACGATCGCGCCCGGCGCGATCGAAAGCCAGCACGTCTCGGTGCTGCTCGACAAAACCGTGCCCGCCGCGGCGCTGCCCGCGATTCGCGAAGCGATCACCAACGCGGCCGGCATCCAGACCAAGCGCGGCGACACGATCTCGATCGGCCAGGTCGCGTTCGCGAAGGCCACAACGGGCGCCCCCGCGGCCAGCCCGCTCGGCGACGCCAAGTACGCGCTGATCGGCCTCGGCTCGATCCTGTTCCTGTTCTTCACCACCCGCTCGCTGCGCAAGCGCGAGAAGGAGGCGATCGAGGAGCCGCGCTGGCTGCGCGAGCTCGAGGGCCCCATGCGCCTGGCCGAGCTCGAACGCGAGACCGCCACGCGGCCGCTGGTGCCCGCCGGCGCGCCGGCCGCCGGGCCGGCCGCGGGCGTGCAGCCCCCCGGCGAGAACGGCCAGGGCGACGACGGCGCGATCAACATCCGCAGGCAGGTCGAGCAGCTCGCCGAGAACGACCCTGACCGGGTCGCCCAGCAGCTGCGCACCTGGATGCAGGAGGGCTAGGCCCGATGAGCGACGAGCCGGCGCAGGAGGTGCTCCCGGCACTGCCGGCCGCCGCCGAGGAGGACCACCTGCCGGTCGCCGTCGAGCGGCCGCTGGCCGTCGACCTGCCCGGCCAGCGCAAGGCCGCCGTGCTGCTCGCCGCGCTGGGCCCCGCGCGCGCCGCCAACGTGATGCAGCAGCTCGGCCCCGAGGAGATCGAACCGCTGTCGCTGGAGATGGCCAAGCTCGACCCCGTCGGCGCCGAGACGACCAACTCGATCTTCACCGAGCTGGCGGTCCTGGCGAACGCCGGCGCCGGCGCCTCCGGAGGCATCGCGTTCGTGCGCGAGGTGATCGTCAAGGCGCTCGGGCCCGAGCGCGCCGCCGAGATCCTCGGCCGGCTCTCCTCGCGCACCGACGAGCGCCCCTTCGAGTTCCTCACGCGCGCCCCCCCGGAGCGCACCGCGACGCTGCTGCGCAGCGAGGCGCCGCAGACGGTCGCGCTGATCCTCTCCAACCTGCCCACCAACCTCGCCGCCGGCGTGCTCACGCGCCTGCCCGAGCCCCAGCAGCCCGACATCGCGCTGCGCATCGCGCGCATGGGCGAGACCAGCGCGCAGGTCGTCAAACAGGTCGAGGAAGTCGTCCGCCAGAAACTGTCCGTCGCCGGCGAGCAGGAGTTCTCGGCCTCCGGCGGCACCAAGGCGCTCGCCGAGATCCTCAACCACGCCGACCGCTCGACCGAGCGCAACGTGCTCGAGAGCCTCGCCGGCACCGACCAGCAGCTGGCCGACGAGGTGCGCGCGATGCTGTTCGTGTTCGAGGACATCGTCAAGCTCGAAGAGCGCGCGATCCAGCAGGTGCTGCGCGAGGCCGACCAGAAGGACCTCGTGCTGGCGCTCCGCGGCGCCCCCGAGAACGTCAAGGAGACGGTGCTCAGCAACATGTCCGAGCGCGGCGCCGAGATGCTCAAGGAAGAGATGGAGATCCAGCCGCCGCAGCGCAAACGCGACATCGACGCGGCCCAGAGCCGCATCGTCGCGGTCGTGCGCCGGCTCGAGGAGGCCGGCACGATCGTGATCGCCAGCGGCAGCGAAGAGGAGAGCGAAGCCGTTGTCTGAGGCGGTCGTCAGCTTCGCCTTCGAGCAGCTCGAGTCGACGGCGCCGCCGCCCCGCGACGCGGGCGCGCGCATGCTCGCCAAAGCCGGCGCCGAAGCCGAGGAGATCCGCGCGCGCGCCCGCGCCGAAGGCTACGAAGCCGGGCTCGCCGCCGGGCGCGAGGACGGCGCCGGCGAGATCGCCGCCGCGACGGCGGCGCTCGCCGCGAGCGTCCGTGGCGTGCAGGCGCTCCACGACGAGCTCGCCGCGGCGCTCGAGACCGACGCGCTCGAGCTCGCCCTGGCGCTCGCCGGCAAGATCCTCGCCGGCGCCACGCAGGCCCGGCCGGAGCTGATCGTCGAGGTCGTGCAGGGCGCGCTGCGGCGGATCGTCGACCGCCGGCGCATCACCGTGCTCGTCAACCCCGCGGACCTCGAGCACGTGCGCACCGCCATCAGCCAGATCACCAGCCAGGGCAGCGGCGTCGAGCAGTGCGAGGTGCTCTCCGAGGAACGCGTGCCGGCCGGCGGCGCGCTCGTGCGCACCGCCGAAGGCGAGGTCGACGCGAGCGTGCGCACCCAGCTCGAACGCGCGCGCGAGGTCGCCGGCATGGCGCTCGGCGCCAGCGAGCCGCTCGGCGCCGGCGGCACCCTCTCGCTCGAGCGGCCGCCCGTGGCCGACGCGGAGGTCGTGCCGGACGCCGAGGGCGCGGAGCGATGAGCTCCGCACAGCCGAGCGGCCTGCTCGCCGCCGCCGGCGAGGCGCTGCTCGACGCCGACCTCGCCAGGCGCCACGGCTTCGTCAGCAACCTGATCGGCCTGATCATCGAGGCGACCGGCGTGCAAGCCGAGGTCGGCGAGGTGTGCCTGGTCGGGACCGGACGCGGACCGCGCACGCGCGCGCCCATGCCCGCCGAGGTCGTCGGCTTCAGGGACGGGCGCACGCTCTTGATGCCGCTGGGCGAGCTGCACGGCATCGGGCCGGGCACGCGGGTGCTCGCGACCGGCGCGCCCTTCCGGGTGCCCGTCGGCGAGGACCTGCTCGGACGCATCGTCGACGGGCTCGGCGTGCCCGACGACGGCGGGCCGCCCTCGCGCGGGCTCGCGCGCTCGACCATCTCGGCGCCGCCAGCCGCGCTCTCCCGGCCGCGCATCCGCGAGCGCGTCGCGCTGGGCGTGCGCGCGCTCGACGGCCTCGTGCCGTGCGGGCGCGGGCAGCGGCTCGGCATCTTCGCCGGCTCGGGCGTCGGCAAGTCCTCGCTGCTGGGCATGATCGCGCGCTCGACGAGCGCCTCGATCAACGTGATCGCGCTCGTCGGCGAGCGCGGCCGCGAGGTTCGCGAGTTCATCGAGCGCGACCTCGGCGACGCGCTCGAGCGCTCGGTGGTGGTCGTCGCGACCTCCGACCAGCCCGCGCTGGTGCGCATCAAGGCCGCCTTCACCGCCACCACGATCGCCGAGTACTTCCGCGACCAGGGCCACGACGTGATGCTGATGATGGACTCGGTCACGCGCTTCGCGATGGCCCAGCGCGAGGTGGGCCTCGCGATCGGCGAGCCGCCCGCCACGCGCGGCTACACGCCCAGCGTGTTCGCCCTGCTCCCGCGCCTGCTCGAGCGCGCCGGCACCAGCGCCAGCGGCTCGATCACGGCGCTGTACACCGTGCTGGTCGACGGCGACGACATGAACGAGCCGGTCGCCGACGCGGTGCGCTCGATCCTCGACGGTCACGTGGTGCTCACGCGCGAGCTCGCCCAGGCCGGCCACTACCCGGCGATCGACGTGCTCTCGAGCGTCTCCCGGCTGATCGGCGAGATCGTCTCCCCGCAGGTCGAGCAGGCGGGCCAGCGGCTGCGCGCCGCCCTGGCCGTGATGCGGGAGAAGGAAGACCTGGTCTCGATCGGCGCCTACCAGCCGGGCAGCGACCCGGCGCTCGACACCGCCCTCGCCCACCGCCAGCGCATCGAGCGCTTCCTGCGCCAGCCGGTGCGCGAGCGCAGCGACCCCGGACAGACCGACATGCGGCTGCTGGAGCTGGCGGCCTCGCTGAGCGCCGGGCTCGCGAGCGCCGGCGCCGAGATCCCCGACGCCGAGATGGTCCCCGACGAGCCCGAGCCGGACGTCTCGCCCGGCGGCCCTGTGGCGGGCATGCTGGAACCCCCCGGCGTCGGCGCCGCGGAGTCCGCCGCGGTTCTTGGCGGACCCGCGATTCCAGCGCTGGGATTGAGCATCTGATGCTCAAGAGCGGGCCGCAGCGGCCGATAACCAGAGCGTGACCGGACCCTCGCACCGCTTCCGCCTCGAGCGCGTGCGCGCCGTGCGCGAGCGCAAGAAGAAGCTCGCCCAGCGCGAGCTCGCGGACGCGATCTCGCGCCGTACCAGCACCGTCGCCGAGCTGCGCGGCGCCGAGGACGAGCTGGCTCACGCACGCGAGGAGCAGCGCCACACGACTGCTTGCGGCGGCTCGGTCAGCGCCGCCGAGCTGCTCGCCCACCAGGCCTTCCTGGAGCGCACCGAGGCGCGCCAGCGCCAGAGCGCCAGCGAGCTCGAGCTGCGCGAGGCCGAAGTCGCCCAGCGCGACGCTGAGCTCGCGACCGCCGCCACCGAGCACAAGATGCTCGAGCGCCTCTCCGAGCGCCGCCGCGTCGAATACGCCCGCGAGCTCGCGCGTCGCGAGGTCGGCATGCTCGACGAGATCGCCACGATGCGCTTCAGCCGGAGCCGGGCATGAGCACCCAGTCCGTGATCGGCGTGCCGGCCGGCGAGCTCGCCATCGCCCAGCGCGTGCAGCAGCTGCAGACGCTGATCGAAGCGACCCGCACGGTCGCCGCCGGCGGCGTGCTCTCGAGCTCCACGGCGAGCCCCTCCACGAGCGCCGCGCCCAGCCAGCCCGAAGACTTCGCCTCCGCGCTACAGAGCGCGACCAGCGCCGACACGGTCGCCGCCGACGCGCCGGCCGTCGCGGACACGCCGGCCGGAGTCCCCGGCGCCGAAGGCACGGGGCTGCTCGACGCTGCCTACCAGCCCGCCTCCGCCACGGGCGGCGAAGGCGGCGACTACGAAGCGCTCGTCACGCAGGCCGCGGCCCGCAACGGCCTCGACCCGGCCGTGCTGCACGGCCTGATCCAGCAGGAGTCGGGCTTCGACGCCGCCGCCACCAGCGGCGCCGGCGCGATGGGCCTCACACAGCTGATGCCCGGCACGGCCTCGTCGCTGGGCGTCGCCAACCCCATGAACCCGGCCGAATCGATCGAAGGCGGCGCCCGCTACCTGGGCGAGCTGATGCGCCAGTTCGGCGGGAACACCAGCGACGCGCTCGCCGCCTACAACGCAGGACCGGGTGCAGTGCAGGAGTACGGGGGCATCCCGCCGTACTCAGAAACCCAGAGCTACGTCTCCAGCGTGCTCCGCAACGCCGAAAGCTACCGCCAGTCCCACCCCGCAACCTCCACGGGAGAGCTCCTATGAACCTCGAAGTGGCGCTCGCGCCTCCACCGACCACCTCGCCGGCGCCGACCGCCGGCGCTCCGCCGGGGCTCTCGGCTCCGCCGGACGAGGCGCCGTTCCACAGCGCGCTCGCCGAACACCTGGCCCGGACCGCCACTGCGGAAGGCCAACAGGAAAAGGGCACACAGGCGACGCGCGGACAGCGTCAGCCCGCACGCCACGGCGACCACGCCGGGCACGCGGACGCGCAGGCTCAGGGCGCCGTCGAAGGCGAAGGCCAGCCGAACGGCGCGGTGACGCCCACGCTCGCCGCTCTCGCCGGCGCTCAGACGGCGGCCGCGCAGGCCGAAGGCTCGAGCGACGCCACGGCCCCGTCCACGCTGTCCTCGGGCGCAGCCGCGCCGGGCACGGGCAACGCCTCCTCCGCGCCGCCCGGCGTGCCGGCGGGCGCCGCGGGCGCAGCCTCCTCGCTCCCCGCCGCCAGCGGCCCGCAGGGCCTCGAGACGGCCCGGGGCGACGCGGCCGCGGACCGCGGGCGGGGCGTCCTCGCCGGCACCCAGGCGCAGGCGGCGGAGCACGCTTCGGCGGCTGCCGCGGGCGCCAGCTCGACGGCCGCCGGCGCGCCCGCCGAGCCGCCGAGCGCCGACGCACAGCAGAAGTCGACGGGCGCGGCTGCCGCCACCCAGGGCGCGCAGCCCCAGCTCGCCGCCGCCGACCCGGCCGGCGCCGACGCCGCGAGCTCCTCGACGCAGCCGAGCGCGGGCATCGCGACTGGCACGAGCGTCTCCGCCGCGGGCCAGCCAGGCGAAGCCGCCGCCGCCCAGGGCGCCCAGGCGGCGCCGTCCAGCGCGCCCACCGCCGGCGCAGCCGGCGCGGGCAGCGAAGCGCGGCCGCGGGGCACCGCGCGTGCGCTCGGCGCATCCCGCCAGGACGCGGGCGCGCCGACCCGGGCCGGCGTCGCCGCGTCCGCCGACGACGGCGCTCAGTCGAGCCCGACGCAGGCAGCCGGCGCCGCCGCCACGCCGACGGCCTCCCAGGCGCACGGCCAGAGCGCGGCCGGCGCCGCGGGCGCGGGCGCGCAAAGCCTCCAGGGCGCCGGCGCGCCGAGTGCCGCCGCCCCCTCGGCGGCTGGCCCGGCGAGCGCCGCGAGCCAGACGCCGTCGCTCGCCGGGGCGCCCGCGGCCAGCCAGGCCAGCGCGGCCGGCGCGCCCGCGCCGACGCTCGCCACGGGCGTCGGCATGCAGGAGATGATCGAGTCGATCAGCGCGACGATCGAGCTGGCCGCGCGCCAGAACGCGGCGCAGGCGCGCATCGCGCTGCACCCGCAGGAGCTCGGCCACATCAGCATCCGCCTCAGCCAGACCAGCGCGGGGCTGCTCGCGCGCGTCAGCGCCGAGTCGCCGGCGGCGGCGCAGGCGCTGGCCGAGGGGCGAACCGAGCTGCACCAGTCGCTCAGCTCGCTGGGCGTCACGCTGCTGCGGCTGGACATCGGCTCCTTCACGCAATCGCAGACCGGCGAGCAGCAGCAGCGCTCGGCGGCGGGCGCGGGCGGCGGCGGCCTCGCCGGATCGGCCGCGGGCGAGGACGCGCAGGAGTCTGAGACACCCGAAACGACAGCCGCCCCGGCGGCGATCGCCGGCGGCGAGCTCGTCGACGTGCTCGCGTGAACCACCAGGAAAGGACCAGATCGAGATGACCGCCACCCCACTCACAGCCGCGCCGGCCGCGACCGGCGCCGGCTCGACCGGCGCCTCGCAGGCCACGCCCGAAAACCCCGACGGCGTGCTCGGCCAGAACGACTTCCTGAAACTGATGGTCGCGCAGCTGCAGTCGCAGAACCCGCTGGAACCGAGCAACCCCAACGAATTCATCAACGAGACCGAGCAGATGACGATGGTCGAGCAGATCACCGACCTCGCCAACTCCAACGAGCTCTCGGGCGCGGTGCAGATGATCGGCCACAACGTCACCTATGACAACGCGGCCGGCGAAGTCGCCACCGGCACCGTCCAGAGCGTCCAGTCCAACTCCGCCGGCACGACCGTGACGGTCGAAGGCGTCGGCGGGGTCAAGCTCTCGGCCATCACGAACGTCGAATGAGCCCGATCTCCAACCCCGCGCTCGTGCCCCCCGGCGGCCTCGGCGCGCCCGTCGCCCCGGCGGGCGCCCCGTCGCGCCCCGGCGGCCCGCGCCCGGCCCAGGGCGCGGGCGACGGCGGCGCTGGCCCGAGCTTCGCCGACACGCTCGCCAAGGCGGGCGCGGCATCGCAGCTGCAGTTCTCCAAGCACGCCCTCGCGCGCGTCCAGCGGCGCGGCATCGAGCTCGATCAGGGCACGCTCGGAAGGCTTTCCCAGGGAGTGGATCGCGCGGCCAGCAAGGGCTCGCGCGACTCCCTGGTGCTTGTCGACGGCACCGCCTTCGTGGTGTCCGTCAACAACCGCACGGTCATCACGGCCGTCGGCCCCGAACACATGAAGGAAAACGTGTTCACCAACATCGACAGCGCCGTGATCGCATGAGGCGAGCGGCTCAAATCAACAACGGCCGGACCTCGTCGAGGAGGCCGCGAAAGGCAGGGCAGTCAGGATGATGGCAGGAATGTATGCCGCGATCAGCGGCCTCGACGCCAACCAGGCGATGCTCAACGAGACAGCCAACGACCTCGCGAACGTGAACACCGTCGCCTACAAGGCCTCGAGCGTCACGTTCGCCAACTCGCTGACCCAGTTGATTCGTGGGGCCGGCGGCCCGACGAACACCAACGGCGGGTCAAACCCGGAGCAGATCGGTCTCGGCGTGCAGGTCGACGCGACGATCAACGAAATGTCCGAGGGCTCCTTCCAGACCACCAACAACCCGCTCGACGTGGCGATCGAGGGTCCCGGCTTCCTGCGCGTGGGCCCCGGCTCGCCGAAAGAAGGCGAACTCACCAAGAACCTGCCGGCGAACGTCAACTACACGCGTGCCGGCGACCTCACGACCAACGCCGCCGGCTACCTGACGACGCAGTCGGGCGAATACGTCATCGGCACCGAAGCGAAGGTCGTCGCCGAATCGGAAACCGGCAACACCTACGAACCGGGCGAAAAGGCCACCTACCTGATGATCCCGCCCGGCTCGACCAACGTCGCGATCGGCGAGAACGGCGCGGTCAGCTACACCGACGAGAACAAAGAATCGCCGAACTACCTCAAGCGGGTGACCGCCGGCTACCTGCAGCTCGCGACGTTCCCCAACGAAGACGGCCTCGAACGCCTCGGCGGCTCGCTGTGGGCGCAGACGCCGAACTCCGGCACGCCGCTGGTGGGCACGCCGGACACGCCCGGCTTCGGCAGCACGCTGGGCGGCGAGCTCGAGATGTCGAACGTCGACCTGGCCACCGAGATGACCAACATGATCACCGCCGAGCGCGGCTACCAGGCCAACTCGCGCGTGATCTCCACGGCCGACGAAATGCTCGGCACGCTGGTCACGATGAACGGCTAGTCACGAGCAGACCGATCGTCCACGCGAGGGCCTCGACGGAGGCGCGCGCGGGACGACTCCGAGGAGTCGTCGG
>DASZFZ010000078.1:0-61388 GCA_035939315.1 Solirubrobacteraceae bacterium
CTCGGTCTCGCGCCACACCGACCCCTACGAGGCGGTGCGGGGGGCGAGCGCCGTGTACACGGACGTGTGGGTGAGCATGGGCGACGAGGCCACCGCCGCGGAGCGCCGCGGCGCGCTGGCCGCCTACAAGGTCGACGACGCGCTGCTCGACGCGGCCGCGCCGGGCGCCTTCGCGATGCACGACCTGCCCGCCCACCCCGGCGAGGAGATCTCCGCCGAGGTCCTCTACGGCGAGCGCCAGCGCATCTGGGACCAGGCCGAGAACCGCCGCCACGCACAGAAGGCGCTGCTCGAGCTGCTGGTCGCGCCGGGCGCCTAGCGCATGGACGGCGCGCCCACCCCCGACGCCTCCAGCCCAGCGCCGGCCTCGTCCGGACCGGCGTCGGCGCGTCCGCAGCGCGGCGAGGAGCTCGAGCTGCGGATCGAGTCGCTGGCGTTCGGCGGCGAGGGCGTCGCGCGGCTCGGCGACGGCGGCTACGTGGTGTTCGTCGCCGGCGCGATCCCCGGCGACCGCGTGCGCGCGGTCGTACACAAGCGCAAGCGCAGCTACGCGCACGCCCGCACGCTCGAGGTGCTCGAGCCGAGCCCCGAGCGGATCGCGCCGCGGGCGCGCCATCCGGGGGTCCCCTGGCAGGTGCTCCCGTACGAGCGCCAGCTCGAGATCAAGCAGGGCCAGGTCGACGAGGCGCTGCGCCGCATCGGCCACCTCGGCGGCTACGAGCTGCAGGAGATCGTGCCGGCGCTCGAACAGTGGCGCTACCGCAACAAGCTCGAGTACTCCTTCGGCGGCGGCGAGGAGCACGGCGGCGAGCTCGTGTGCGGCTTTCACGCCTCGGCCGGCGGGCGCGGTGTCGAGCAGATCGAGGACTGCCTGCTGGCCTCCGAGCAGGGCAACCGCGTGCGCGAGGTCGCGCTGCGCTGGTGTCGCGAGCAGCGCCTGAGCGCCTGGGATCGCGGCTTCGGCGTGGGCGGGCAGGACGCCCCGGAGGTGGAGGCGTCGGCGGCGGCGCAGGTGGGTGACCGACCGGTCGGTCGCGGCCGTGGCGCCGACGCGCGCGACCAGCGCACCGCGCCGGCGCCCGACGGGCGCGCGCGGCTGCGCAACCTGGTCGTGCGCGAGGGGCGGCGCACCGGCTGCTTCCAGGTGCGGATCGTGAGCACCGACGGCGAGCTGGACGCCGGGGCGCTCGCGGGGGCGCTCAGCGCCGAGCTGGGCGCGAGCCTCAGCGGCGTGCTGTGGACGCGCTCGCGCAGCCTCGCCGAGACGACCGCCGGCGGGGAGACGGAGCTTGTGTGGGGCGAGGCGCAGCTGCCCGAGCGCCTCGGCGAGCTCGACCTGCTGATCTCGCCCGAGGCGTTCTTCCAGACGAACACCGAGATGGCCGAGGTGCTGTACGAGCTCGCCGCGGGCTGCGCGGCGCTGGAGGGCTGGGAGCGGGTCTATGACCTCTACTGCGGGATCGGCACGATCGGCCTCACGCTCGCGCCCAAGGCCGGCGAGCTGTGGGGGATCGAGCTCGTCGAGGAGGCCGTCGCGGACGCGATCGCCACGGCGCGGCGGGGCGGCGTCGGCAACGCCCACTTCTTCGCCGGCGACGCGCGTCTGGCGCTCCCGGAGCTGCTCGCGCGCGCCGGGCGCCCCGACGTGCTCGTCGTCGACCCGCCGCGCGCGGGCCTCTCCAAGAAGGTCGTGCACCGGATCTTCGACGCGAGCCCCAAACGCATCGTGTACGTCTCCTGCAACCCCACCACGCTCGCCCCGAACGCCGCCGAACTCGGCGCGGCCGGCTGGCGCCTGCGCAGCGTGCGGCCCGTCGACATGTTCCCCCAGACCCACCACATCGAGTCCGTCGCCCTCTTCGAGCGCTGAGCGTGACCGCCGCGGGCCGCCCGAGGTCGTTCGCGGCCGGCGCGGTCGGGCGCGTTCGCGCCGTCGCCGGGCCGCTGTCGCAGACGGCGATCGCCGCCGCGGTCGCCTGGTACGCGGCCCACGACCTGCTCGGGCACGCCCAGCCGTTCTTCGCGCCGATCGCTGCGGCGGTGGCGCTCAGCACCAACCACATGCAGCGCTCGCGCCGCACGGTGCAGATGGTCGTCGGGGTGCTGCTCGGCATCGGCGTGAGCGAGCTGCTGCATCCGCTCGTGGGAAACGGCGCGGTCTCGATCGGCGTGGTCGTGCTCGTGACGCTGTTCGCGGCCGTCGCGTTGGGCGTCGGCTTCGTCGGCGAAGGCATGATGTTCGTCAACCAGGCGGCCGCCTCGGCCGTCCTGGTGATCGCCCTGCACAAAGCCGGCACCGGCGGCGAGCGCGCCGTCGACGCGCTGGTCGGCGGCGCCGTCGCGCTCACGATCGGCGTGGGGTTGTTCCCGGTGGAACCGCTGAAGCTGCTGTGGGCGGCGGAGGCGGGAGTGCTGAGGGCGGTCGGCGAGATCCTCGAGCGCCGCCCGGGCCGGGCGGCCGACGAGGTCGAGATGGAATGGGTGCTGGCGGCCAGCCACCGGATCCACGTGCTGCTGACCGCGCTCACGCAGGCGCGCGGCACGGCGCGCACCGCCGTGCGCGTCGCTCCACGTCGCCTGCGCATGCGCCCGCTCGTGGAGGCGGAGGAGCGGCGCGTGGCGCACCTGTACCTGCTCGCGGGCGGCGCGCTCGCGCTGGCGCGCACGATGGTGGATCTGGAGGAGCTCGAGCCGGGTGCCTCCGAGCGCTTCGCGCAGGGAGTCGACACGCTTGCACGGGCCGTGCGCGAGCTGCTCGCGACCAGGCGGCCGTGGCCGCGCGACACCGTCGCCGCGCTCAGGGCCGACCTGCAGGGCCTGCGCACGGAACCCCTGCCGCACGGACGGGCGGACGCGGTCCTGGCCGCCTCGATCAAACGCACGGCCGGCGACGTCGTGCGCCTGCTGCCCGACGGATAGGCTGGCGCGTGATGCGCGCGGCCACGATTCGCGACCAGCAGATCCTGGTCGAGGAGCACCCCGACCCCACGCCCGGCGCCGGCGAGGTGCTCGTGCGCGTGCACGCCGCCGGCCTCAACGGCGCCGACATGATGCAGCGGCGCGGCCTGTACCCGGCGCCGAAGGGCTGCCCGCAGGACATCCCCGGGATGGAGTTCTCCGGCGAGGTGCTCGCGCTGGGCGAGGGCGCCGAGCGTTTCGAGCCGGGCGCGCGGGTGATGGCGATCGTCGGCGGCGGCGCGCAGGCGCAGCTGTGCGTGGCGCACGAGCGCGTGCTGATGCCGGTGCCCGCGCCGCTCGACTGGACCGCCGCGGGAGGGCTGCCAGAGGTGTTCGCGACCGCGCACGACGCGCTGTTCACTCAATGCCAGCTGCGCAGCGGCGAGCGCCTGCTCGTGCACGGCGGCGCCGGCGGAGTCGGCACGGCCGCGATCCAGCTCGCGCGCGCGACCGGCGCGCGCGTGACCGCGACCGTGCGCCGCGAGGAGCAGCGGGCGGCGGTGGCGGAGCTCGGCGCCGAGGCGATCGCTCCCGAGGGCTTCGCCGAGCACGGCCCCTTCGACGTGATCCTCGAGCTCGTCGGGGCGCCCAACATGCCCGAGAACCTGCAGGCGCTCGCCACCGGCGGGCGCGTCGCGGTGATCGGCGTGAGCGCGGGCGCGAAGGCCGAGGTCAACCTGCTGGCGCTGATGGGCAAGCGCGCGCGCATCCACGGCTCGACCCTGCGGGCGCGCTCGCTCGAGGACAAAGCGCTCGTCGCGCGGCTCGTCGAGCACGAGGTGCTGCCGCTGTTCGAGGACGGCGCGCTGCGCGTGCCGATCGCGGACACGTTCGGGCTGGAGCAGGCCGCGGCGGCCTACGAGCGCTTCGCCGACGGCGGCAAGTTCGGCAAGGTCGTGCTGGAGGTGTAGCGCGCAGCCGCGCGCTCAATACGGCGGCTGCGCCGCGTACCAGTCGCCGAGCACGCGGAAGGCCGCCCAGAACGCCCGCTTGGCCTCCTGCTCGTCGAGCGAGTCGTCGATGCTCGGCACGTACAGGGCGTCGATCGAGGGGGTGAGCTGCTGCACCTCGCCGACCGTCTCGCGCAGCTCGCGGGCCAGCGGGATGTCCATCTCGCCCAGCGCCGCGAGCGCCTCGGCGCCCATCACGACGACGATCTTGGGCTGCACGATCGCGATCTCCTCGACCACCCGCGAGACGCACGCGAAGTCCGCGAGCGCGGCGTCGCTCAGCGGGCACTTCACGCACAGCGTGCCGTACACGGCCAGCGGGTCGATCGAGAGGCGCTTGAGCGACTTCATCAGGGCGCCGCCGGCGCGGCCGTAGAAGGCCACGCCCTCCTCGATCTCCGACGGCAGCGCCGAGTACTTCAGCAGCATGACGTCGGCCTGCGGGTGGCCCGAGCCGAGCACAGGCATCAGGTTGCCGCGGGGGCAGTGCGGGCAGGCCTGCAGCTCGCGCGTGAAGCTGTTGAGCTCGCGGATGGCGCGCTCCAGGTACTTCTCGCGGATCTCGTCGTCGGTCACGGGCATCGACCCCGACGGATTTGACAGGGCCTCCCCTTGTCCTTGACGGTGCATCAGTACTTGCGCCCCCGGCGCCGCGCGTAGCTGCCCACGCGCTCATTGTGCCGCGTGCGGGCGGCTGGGGCGGTGGGCCGGCGCCGGCGGCGGGCGAGCGGGTCTAGCGGGCGCCGCGGAAGGGGGCGCGCCTGCCGGCGCTCGCGCGGCTGAGGCGGCGCAGGCGCCTGGCCTTGCTGGCGCGCCGGGCCGAGCGCGGCGTGGCGCGCGTCTGGAGGAACTTCAGCGCCTGCACGTACAGCAGCGAGGAGGAGCGCGTGAGGATCTGCGCGTCGCGCAGCGACTGCATGAACTCCGCCGGCCCCTCGAAGTCGCGCATGCGCACCCGCACCGAGCCGAGGCCCTGGGCGACGTGGGAGTCCGAGCCGGCGCCGGCCACGACGCGGTACTTGGCCGCGAAGCGGGCCGCCTCGTCGTTGAAGGCGCTGATCGCCACGCGCGGGTTGAAGACCTCGATCGCGTCGACGTCGTCGAGGATCTCCAGCAGGTGCTCGTAGTCGGGCACCGAGTGCATGCGGTCGAACGGGTGGGGCACGTACACGACGCCGCCCTGGCGCCTGATCTCGGCGACCGTCTCGGCGAGGCTGAGGCCGCGCGGTATGCGCTCCTTTAGGAACAGGCCGATCACCTCACCTTCGCTGGCCGTCTTGACCTCCTCGCCGACGATCACCTTCACGCCGGCCTCCCGGGCCTGCGCGCGGGCGGCGAGGGCGCCGGAGATCTCGTTGTGGTCGGTCACCGCGATCGCCCCCAGGCCCTGCTCGCGCGCGCTCGCCAGCAGCACCTCCACGGGGGTCGCGCAGTCGTAGGAGTGGTCGGTGTGCATGTGCAGGTCGACGTCGATCAGCGGCCGCGCGGCGAGCGCGCGGGCGAGCGCGGCGTCCCCCCCGGCGGAGTGCCGGCGCGCCGCCAGCCGCGTGTAGATGCGCTCGAGCTCGGTCGCGGCGCGCTCGTCGTCGGGCACCAGCTCGTACTCGCCGGGGAAGTGGCCGTCCATCAGGGCGGCCGTCTCGGGCATGCTGGCGGTGCGCGCGTCCAGCCGCCCGAAGAAGCTCTCGACGAAGCGGCGGGCGACGAGCGTCGAGAGCAGGCGCTCGCCGGGCGAGTGGAAGGAGCCGACGTTCAGCGCGCGCGAGTGGCGCAGCGCCGCGGCGGCGGTGCTCGGGGCGAACGGCTCGTGCACGTGCACGAAGTCGAGCTCGATCGTGCCGAGCAGTTCCTCGATCGTGCGCGCCACGTCGATCGGCAGCGCCGCGGGACGCCTGCGCGAGCCCCCGATCAGGTCGAGCACCTCGCCCACCGCGATCACGAGCGGCTCGCCGCGGTCGGTGCCCGCCAGCAGCGACCCGACGCCGCCGCCGGTGCGCGCGGCGCGCAGCGTCCGCCGCGACGCGCGCACGCGCTCCTGCGAGCGCGAGGGCGCGAGTACTAGCACGCGGTGCCCGCGCCGCGAGAGCTCGCGCGAGACGCGCTCGACGTGGGCGTTGACCGCGTTGTCCTCGGCCTCCCACGGATACGGCGTCACATGGGCTATCGAGAACGACGCGGCCATCAGCGCCCGCGATTATCCCCGCTCGTGCTCGCGGCGCGGCCCTTCGGGCCGGTGAGCGGCCGGGTGCCGCGCGGGGCGGGCGGGGCGGGCGGGCCTCCATATTTTGCGATGAACGCCTCGGTGTCCGCCCTCGCCCGGTCGTCGGGGCGCTGGTTGTGCGGGGACTTCATCAGGTAGCTGGAGGGGCCGTCGAGCTGACCCGCGACGCCGTGGTTGAGCGCCAGCTTGCAGCAGCGCACGGCGTCGATCACGATCCCGGCGGAGTTGGGCGAGTCCCACACCTCGAGCTTCAGCTCGACGTTCAGCGGCACGTCGCCGAACGCCTGGCCCTCGACGCGGATGTGCGCCCACTTGCGGTCGGTCAGCCACGGCACGTAGTCGGAGGGGCCGACGTGCACGTCGCTGGCCGGCAGCTCGTGGTCCATGATCGAGGTGACCGCGTTGGTCTTGGAGATCTTCTTGGACTCCAGCCGCTCGCGCTCGAGCATGTTGTAGAAGTCCATGTTGCCGCCGACGTTCAGCTGCGAGGTGCGCTCGATCTCGACGCCGCGGTCGGCGAACAGCCGCGCGAGCGTGCGGTGCACGATCGTCGCGCCGACCTGCGACTTGATGTCGTCGCCGACGATCGGCAGCCCGGCCTCTTTGAAGCGCCGGTCCCAGTAGTCCTCGCGGGCGATGAACACGGGGATGCAGTTGACGAAGCCGCAGCCGGCCTCGAGCACCTGCTCGACGTACCACTTGGTCGCCTGCTCGGAGCCGACGGGCAGGTAGGAGACGACCACGTCGGTGTGCGTGTCCTTGAGGATCTTCACGATGTCGGCGGTCTCGCCGGGCGCCTTCGTGATCTTCTCCTTGAGGTATTTGCCGAGGCCGTCGTGGGTCATGCCGCGGTGCACCGGCACGCCGAGCCTCTTCGGCACCTTGGCGAACTTGATCGTGTTGTTCTGCCCCGCCCAGATCGCCTGGCCGAGGTCCTTGCCGACCTTCTTGGCGTCGACGTCGAAGGCGGCGGTGAACTCGACGTCGCGGACGTGGTAGCCGCCGAGGTCGACGTGCATCAGGCCCGGCACGCGCTTGGCCGGGTCGGCGTCGCGGTAGTAGTGCACGCCCTGCACGAACGAGCACGCGCAGTTGCCCACGCCGATGATCGCCACGCGCACCTTCTCAGATTGATAGCGCGCGGCGCCGTTGGTGGCCGCGCTGCCGTTGCCGTTGCTGTATGTGCTCACTCGAGCGCTCCCTTCAGGGGCCGAAGGCCCGATCGAGGGAGCCGGGGAGGCTCCCATCCTTCACGTGGGGTCGGCCGGACGCCGGACCGGGCAGACCCCGGTAACTACTCCGCCGCATGCCCGAGGTCACACCGACAGCTCACGGCGCACGTGCCAGATGCGCTGGGCGACGGTGAACAGGCTGAGCGCCGCCAGCACGTACACGGCCGGCGCCAGCAGCTGGAAGTCGCCGAGCGAGGCGCCGCGGGCGAACAGCAGGCCGACCGCGAGGATCACGACGCGCACGGGGCGCGTCGCCAGGCCCACCTTGCATTCCACGCCGAGCGCCTCGGCGCGGGCGCGCGTGTAGCTGACCATCAGCGAGGCCAGCACCGCGACGACGACCGCGGCGGCCGCGAAGCGGTGGCCGTGCAGCGCGAAGTAGCCCGCGACGGCGGTCAGCACGACGCCCTCCTCGATGCGGTCGAGCGTGGAGTCCAGGAACGCGCCGAACGGCGTGCCCTTGCCGGACATGCGCGAGTAGCGCCCGTCGAGCGTGTCCATGACCGAGCCGACGACGAACGCGACGCCGCCGAGGAAGAACAGCCGTTCCCACACGAGCACGGCCGCGACGAGGTTCAGGAACAGCCCCGTCAGCGAGATCGCGTTGGGCGTCAGGCGCGACTCGATCAGGCGGTTGCGGACGAGTTCGCGTCGTTCGCCCGCGCCGATCGGCGCGCGCGGGCGGCCGCCCGCCGGCGGCCGGGCGGCGCGGCGGGCGTGTCTGGTCGGGGCCTGCTGCCCGGGCGGAGCCATGCGCGCGCGTCCGCCTACCCGCTGGCCCGCAGCCGCGGGCCAGCCATCGTCGAGAAGCGCCACGCGTGCGGTCGCGCGCGCGCCAGCCAGCTGGCCGCGGAGACCGAGACGGCCGCGGTCAGGGCGCCCATCAGCGCGTCGAAGATGAAGTGGTTGGCGGTCACGACGATCACGAACGTGATCAGCAGCGGGTACAGGCACCATAGGACGCGCGCCAGTCGCCAGCGGACGAGCCGCGCGAGCGTCCCGCCGATCATCAGCGCGAACGCCACGTGCATGGAGGGCACCGCCGCGTACAGGTTGGTTAGCGAGTTCAGCGAGGCGCTGCGCGCGTCGACGTTCAGGCCGGTGAAGTTGGCGACGGGGTCGGTGAAGCCGTACTCGGGCATGAAGCGCGGCGGCGCCGTCGGGAAGATCACGTAGCCGACCAGCGCGATCGCCATCGCGACCATGAACATGTTGCGCACGAAGTAGAAGTTGCTGTTGCGGGCCAGGTACAGGTAGATCAGCGCCGCGACCGTGACGCTCGTCTGCGCGTTGACGTACAGCCAGCTGCACAGGACCATCAGGAAGTGGCTGCCGGAGGCCCACGACTGGATCGAGGGCTCGACGAACACGTGCAGCGCGCGCTCCAGCGCGATCACCTCGCGCGCATGGGCGAAGGCCGCGTTCGCGTCTCCCTCGACCAGTCCCCGCACGAAGCGGTAGGCGAGGTACGCGGCGCCGAATAGCGAGAGCTGCCTGAGCGCGTCGAGCCAGCCGTGCGGCAACAGACGCGCCTGCAGGAGACGAGCGCGTACGAGCATCCCGGCGAAGCCTAGACGATGGGTCAACGACAGCGCGGCCCCTGCTCGAACACGCGCGCCGGCGAGAAGGCGATCGCCAGCCGGTAGGAGCCCGCGCGACGGGCCTCGAGCTCGGTCCATTCGCCGGCCCCGCGGCTCACGCAGCCGCTGCCGACGGCCAGCGCCCAGTAGGGCGTGAAGCGCACGCGCACGAGGTAGGAGCCCGGACGGGGCACGCGCACGCCCAGCGTGTCGCTGCTCGCCGCCGTCACCAGCGCCGGCGCCTGCGCCAGCGGGGTGGGCGCGCGCACGGCGAACAGCCGCCAGTGCGCCGAGCGCCACACTTCGCGCAGGGCGCCGCCGGCGCCGGCGCGCACAAGCCGCGCCTCGGCCTTCGCCGAGTAGTCGAGCGGGGCGTCGGGCAGCGCGACGTAGGAGATCGCGTTGGCGGCGAGCCACGCGCGGTAGCGCGCCGCCGTCAGCGGCTTGCCTCCTTCGTAGAAGAGGCCGTTGCGGGAGGTGTCGAGCTGGCGCTCCCAGCCGCGCGCGAGCATCACGTGCGGGGCCAGCCAGCGGGCCTCCCAGTGGTCGGCGGTGGCGACGACCTCGATGCGCGCCGGGCGCGCGGCGTAGCCGACGCCGAGCGCGCGCAGCTCGCCGAGCAGGGGCGTGTAGTAGGAGGCGTGCACCGCCGGGTCCCCGGCGGCCGCGGTCGCGTCCACGAGCGGCGCGTTGGCCTGCCAGTAGAGCAGCGCCGGCGCGAGCACGAGCAGCGTGCGGCGGCGCCCGCGCGAGGCGCACGCCAGCGCGCACGCGGCGAGCGGGCCGCCCATCAGCGCCCCGAGGCGATCGGCGTTGCCGCCGACCGCGCTCGGCACGAGGTAGGAGCCGATCAGCGCCATCGCGTACAGCGCCGCGCCGAGGCGCAGCAGCCGCAGGCCACCCACGGCCTCGCCCTGGCCATCGCTGGCGCACGCTGCACGGAAGGCGCGCCCGCGCGCGAACGCCGGCCGCTCGCCTTCGATCAGCAAGCCGATCGCCAGCACGGCGGCGAGGTCGGGGAAGAACGCCGAGGCGACGAACGGCTGCGTGCCGCCTTCGGGGAAGGCGAGCGCGAGCAGCGCGATCGGCGCGAGCGAGGCGAGCGTCAGCGCCGCCGCCCACCGGCAGGCCGGGCGGGCGCCGGCCGAGATCGCCCACGCCAGGAACGCGAGCCCGAGGAAGGCGCCCGCGACGGGGCTCGCGAGCGCGCACAGGACGCTCAGCGCGAGCGCCGTCCACGGGCGCCGGCGTCGGGCGGCCAGCAGCGCGGCCAGGCCGACGGCCAGGCCGAGGTCGAACGGGACGCGGCTGGAGAGCAGCGAGACGGACGCGCCGAGTGCGATCCACACGCTCGCGATGCGCACGGCGCGCGCCGGGAAGCAGCCGTCGATCAGCCGCGCGAACAGGGCGGTCGCGAGGATCATCGAGAGCGCCGCGAGCGGCTGCGGGCCGATCAGCGAGCCGAGGGCCGGCGCGAGGATCGAGTAGGCGGGCAGGTGGTGGCCGCCGTACCACGAGTTGTCCCAGATCGTGAAGCCGACCCGCGAGAACAGGTCGCTGCGGTAGCTGGCGGCCGCCAGGTCGGGGCTGGCGGGCGCGAACGCCAGGTAGGGGATCGCGAACGCGGCCGTGATCGCCCACGCCGGCATGCGCGCGAGCAGGGCCCCGATCGCGCGCGAGCGCCGCTCGCGGGGCGCGCTCGGAGCCAGATGCGCGGGCGCGCTCGGCGTGTGCTCGCTGAGCTCGGCCACCGCGCGAGGATAGGCCAGGCCGGCGGCCGCTAGCGTGCAGCCGTGCCAAGCGGGCGAGTCGCCACGGAGCGCTGGGAGCCGCCGACGCGGGCGCGCGTGGTGCGCGTCCGCGAACGCCTGCGCGAGGTCTACGGGCGCCCGCTGATGCAGCCCCACGGCCACCCGATCGCAGAGCTGGTCCTGACGGTGCTCTCGCAGTCGACCAACGACCGCAACCGCGACGTCGCCTACCTGCGCCTGCGCGAACGCTTCCCGAGCTGGGAGCGGGTCCGCGACGCGCCGCTCGCGCAGGTCGAGGAGGCGATCCGCCCGGGCGGCATCTCCAAGGTCAAGTCCGAGCGCATCCAGGCGATCCTGCGCGCGATCGGCGCGACGTCCGCGACCGGGCTCTCGCTGGACTGGCTGGCGCGCGCGCCGCTGGGCGAGGCGCGCGACTACCTGGTGTCGCTGCCGGGCGTGGGCCGCAAGACGGCCGCCTGCGTGCTGCTGTTCGCCTACGGCCTGCGCGAGGTGCCCGTCGACACGCACGTCTCGCGCGTGGGCATGCGCCTGCATCTGCTGCGCCCGGGCGCGCCCTTCGAGGAGCTACACGACCAGATGCTCGCGCTCACGCCGCCCGGCCAGGAGCTCGAGCTGCACGTCAACCTGCTGCGCCACGGCCGGCGCACCTGCCACGCGCGCTCGCCGGCCTGCGCGCAGTGCGCGCTCGCGCGCATGTGCCCGAGCCGCGGCGAGTTTGGGTGACACGGCGCGTCACGGTGAGCCATGCCGCTCTACGAGCTCGGCCCGGCGCCGGCCAAGCCCTCCAGCAGCTGCGCGGCCACGGCTTCGAAGCGATCCACGGCGCCGTAGGGCCGGGCGACGAGCATCGCTCCCTCCAGGCCGCTGACGAGGGTGCGGGCGGTCACCGCGGCGGGGCCGGCGAAGGCGAGGCTGCCGTCGCCGAGGCCGCTGTCGAGCACGCCGACCAGCCACGCTTCGTTGTCGTCCAGGAAGCCGACGACGGCGCTCTGGACCGGGCCGGGCACGGTCTCGTACTCGGCCGCGAGCATCCCGCACAGGCACATGCGCTGCTCTCGCAGCACCTGCGTGTAGAGGCTCGCGTACGCCGCGAGCTTGGCGGGCGCGCTCGCGTACTCGGCGTCGATCGCGGCGAGCGCATCCGTGAAGCGCCGCGCGTAGCGCGCGATGATGGCCTCGCCGAGGTCGCTCTTGCTCGGGAAGTGGTAGTGCAGGCTGGCCTTCGTGACCCCCAGCTCGGCGGCGACGTCGGCATAGCTGAAGCCGTTGAAGCCGCGGATCTGCACGAGCCGTTCGCCGACGTCGAGGATGCGCGAGCGCGTGTCGTTCGTGTTCCCGTCTTCGGCGGTCCCGACGGCGGGCCGCGCGAGCGTTGTCCGTTTGGTCATCCCCCCATCCTCGCACAGAGCGCCTTGACAATCTACCTTCTAGTAGGTAGATTCACGCCAGCCGAGCCCACCACCCGGCGAAGCGCAGAGCGCAACCCGGCGAAGCGCAGAGCGCGGTAGGGCACGCAGGCCGCGCGGGACTCGGACGACATCGCAAATGAAGGGGGGACGAGGTGCAGAGCACCGAGCACAAGAGCTTCGAGGCGCCCGACGAGCGGCGGGAGTTCCCGAACGGCGAAGCGCAGATCCTCGCGATCGGCGAGAGCGAGGTGGGTCGCCTGGTGTTCCAGCCGGGCTGGCGCTGGTCCAACGACGTCAAGCCGCTCGCCCACACCGAAAGCTGCCAGGCGCCCCACTTTCAATACCACGTCAGCGGCCGGCTGGGAATCCGTATGGACGACGGCACCGAGCTGGTGGCGGAGGCGGGGGACGTGACCTCGCTGCCGAGCGGGCACGACGCCTGGGTGATCGGCGAGGAGCCGGTGGTCGTGGTCGACTGGTACGGCGCGAGCAACTACGCCAAGTCCGCCGGCTGACGAACACAGTCCGGCAAATCGAGGAACAGGAGCCAACATGTCCCGCAAATACATCGACTGTCGAGAGATGCCCAGCGAGAGCGGCTGCGACCTGGCGATGGCTGGAAGCGACGCGCACGTGCTCGACGCGGCCGTCGTCCACGCCGTCACCGCCCACGGGCACGAGGACACGCCGCAGCTGCGCGAACAGCTCCGCGGGCTGCTCAAAGAGGAGACGCCGGGCGCGGTCGCATAGCGCCTGACGCTCACCCCCGCGGCAGCACCGCGAAGGCGATCACCGCGTAGTGCATCGCCGCGGCCACGAGCACGAGCGAGTGGAAGACCTCGTGGTAGCCGAAGACCTTCGGCCAGGGGTTGGGCTTGCCGCTCGCGTACACGATCGCGCCGACCGCGTAGATCAGCCCGCCGAGCACGAGGCCGGCGGCGCCGAGCCAGCCGATCGCGGCCGGCAGCTCGCCCGCGACGGCCGCGGTGACGAGGCCGAGCAAGACGTAGACGATCGCGAACAGCCACTTCGGCGCGTCGATCCACAGCAGCTTGAAGATCACCCCGGCTAGCGCCCCGAGCCACAGCACGACCAGGATCGTGCTCGCCAGCGCGCCTTTGAGCGCGAGCAGCGCGACCGGCGTGTAGGTGCCGGCGATCAGCACGAAGATCATCGAGTGGTCGAGGCGGCGCATCCAGCGCCTCGCCGTCGGGCGCCAGGTGACGCGGTGGTAGAGCGCGCTCGTGCCGAGCAGCGCGGAGACCGCCCCGGCGTAGATCAGCGCCGCCAGCCGCGCGCGCCCGTCGGAGGCCGCGAGCACCAGCGCCGCGCCGCACGCGAGCGACACGAAGAAGGCGTACTCGTGCAGCACGCCGCGCAGTCGGGGCTTGACGGGCCCCGTCGGGACCAGCTCCATAGCAGGGAAGGTAGCGCGCGCGCCGCTACGCGCGAGCGTCGGCTTCGACCGGCGCCGCGACCGGCGCCAGCTCGCCGGCCCCCGCGAGCTTCGCGCGGGCCCGCTCGGGCGTGACCGTGACGACGTCCCATGCCAGCCCGACGCGCGCGAGCGCGAGGATCAGCCAGCCGGAGGGGTCGAGCTCGTACCAGCGCAGGCCGTGGAAGGCGGACTGCGGGAAGGCGTGGTGGTTGTGGTGCCAGGCCTCGCCCAGCGAGGGCAGCGCCAGCCAGAAGACGTTCGTGGACTCGTCGTCGGTGTCGAAGCGCCGGCGGCCGAAGAAGTGGCAGATCGAGTTGATGCTCCAGGTGATGTGGTGCACCAGGAAGATGCGCACGAGCCCCGCCCACAGGAGCGCGCCGAGGCCGCCCGCCACGAGCGAGCCGCCGCTCAGCGCGAAGCCGAGCAGGAACGGCACCCCCAGGCTCGCCAGCGCGATCAGCGGGAAGTTGCGGTTGATGCGGCGCATCACCGGGTCCTCGACGAGGTCGCGGGCGTAGCGTTTGGAGGAGGCTTGGCCGTGCGTCTCGAACAGCCAGCCGACGTGCGCGTGCCACAGGCCCGCGACCATCCCGCGCAGGCCCGCGCCGTGGCCGGCGTGCGGGCTGTGCGGGTCGCCCTCTTCGTCGGTGAACGTGTGGTGCTTGCGGTGGTCGGCGACCCAGTCGATCACCGGGCCCTGGAGCGCCATCGAGCCGAGCACGGCGAGCGTGTAGCGCAGCCAGGCGTGCGTCTTGAAGGCCCGGTGGGTGAGCAGCCTGTGGAAGCCGACCGTGATGCCGGTCGCGCTCAGCAGGTACATGACGGCGAAGATCGCGAGGTCGCGCGGCCCGAGGAAGTGGTTCCACAGCAGCGCCGCGCCCGCGATCACGCCCAGGAACGGGATGAAGACCGCGGCGATGTTGACGTTGCGCTCCAGTCGCGTCATGTCTCTAGCGCTCATACCCCGTCGCGCGCGTGGGTTACCGAGATCTCCCCGGCATCTCCCCCGTTTGGGGGGTATCTGCGAGCTGGGCGCCTCCACTTGATGACCTACAAAAAATCTGCCATACTCAGACTCAGATTTTTACAAAGCTTATTAGAAGGAGCACTTCGCAATGGCCAAGACCATAGGCATCGACCTCGGCACGACCAACTCATGTATGGCGGTGCTCGAGGGTGGTGAGCCGACCGTCATCGAGAACGCCGAGGGGGGTCGCACGACGCCGTCGGTCGTCGCCTTCGCCGCCTCCGGCGAGCGTCTCGTCGGGACCGTCGCCAAGCGCCAGGCGGTCACCAACCCGCAGAACACGATCTTCTCGATCAAGCGCTTCATGGGCCGCAAGGAGGCCGAGGTGCGCGAGGAGGAGTCGATCGTCCCCTACAAGGTCGTCGCCGGCCCCAACGGCGACGCGCGCGTGGAGGCCGGCGGTGAGCAGCACTCGCCGCCCGAGATCAGCGCGATGATCCTGCAGAAGCTGAAGTCCGACGCGGAAGCGTATCTGGGCGAGGCCGTCGACTCGGCCGTGATCACCGTGCCCGCCTACTTCAACGACGACCAGCGTCAGGCGACCAAGGACGCCGGCAAGATCGCCGGCCTCGACGTCAAGCGCATCATCAACGAGCCGACGGCCGCGTCGCTCGCCTACGGCCTGGACAAGGAGTCCGACCAGACGATCCTCGTGTTCGACCTCGGCGGCGGCACGTTCGACGTGTCCGTGCTGGAGATCGGCGACGGCGTGTTCGAGGTCAAGTCGACCGCCGGCGACAACCACCTCGGCGGCGACAACTTCGACAAGGCGATCGTCGACTGGCTGGTCTCCGAGTTCAAGAAGTCCCAGGGCATAGATCTCAGTGCCGACCCGATGGCCCTCCAGCGCCTCTACGAGGCCTCCGAGAAGGCCAAGATCGAGCTCTCGACCACGCAGGAGACGCAGATCAACCTGCCGTTCATCACGGCGGACTCCTCGGGGCCCAAGCACCTCGACACGCGCCTGACGCGCGCGAAGCTCGCCGAACTGACCAGCGACCTGCTCGACCGCGTCGTCGCGCCTGTGCGCCAGGCGATGGACGACGCCAAGAACAAGGGCGTCAAGGAGATCGACCACATCGTGCTCGTCGGCGGCATGACGCGCTCGCCGGCCGTCCAGGAGAAGGTCAAAGAGCTGACCGGCAAGGAGCCCCACCGCGGCGTCAACCCCGACGAGGTCGTCGCCGTCGGCGCCGCCATCCAGGCGGGCGTGCTCGCCGGCGACGTCAAGGACGTGCTGCTGCTCGACGTCACCCCGCTGACGCTCGGCATCGAGACCAAGGGCGGCGTGATGACCAAGCTGATCGAGCGCAACACGACGATCCCGACGCGCAAGGGCGAGGTCTTCTCGACCGCCGAGGACAACCAGCCCTCGGTCGAGATCCACGTGCTCCAGGGCGAGCGCGAGATGGCCCAGTACAACAAGTCGCTCGGCAAGTTCCAGCTCACCGGCATCCCGCCGGCGCCGCGCGGCATCCCGCAGATCGAGGTCGCCTTCGACATCGACGCCAACGGCATCCTCAACGTGTCCGCCAAGGACCTCGGCACCGGCAAGGAGCAGAAGATCGAGATCAAGGCCGGCTCGGGGCTCTCCGACGAGGAAATCAAGAACATGGTCTCCGACGCCGAGTCCCACGCCGAGGAGGACCGCCGCGCACGCGAGCTGGCCGAGGCGCGCAACACGGCCGAGAACGCCGCCTACCAGGCCGAGCGCCAGCTGGCCGACCTGGGCGACCAGGTCGACGCCGACTCCAAGGCGCGCATCGAGGAGGCGATCAAGGAGGTCCGCGAGGTGCTCGAGTCCGAGGACCCGGCGACGATCAACGCCAAGGCCGAGGCCCTCCAGAGCGCCTTCCACGCGGTCTCCGAGGCGATGTACCAGCGCGCCCAGGAGCAGGCCGCGGCGGCAGGAAACGGCGCCGCCGGCTCTGCCGACAACGGCGGCGCGGCGGCCTCCGAAGAGGAGGACGTCGTGGATGCCGAGGTCGTCGAAGAGCCGAAGGCGTAGGGGCCGTTCGATGAGCGGCGAGATCAGGTCCGACGACCCCACAGCCGTGGTCGGGGCGGGCACAGCCTCGTCTGACGCTTCCGCGTCCGACGAGGGCGCACCCACCCCAGTCGGCGGCGCTGGCGCACCCGCACGGGGCGGCTCGTCGGGCGCCCCCGCCGGGGGTGAGCAGGGGGCGGCGGGCGCTGGCAACGGCGCGCTCCGGCCGACTCCGGCCGGTGGCGCCGCGGCCTCCGCAGAGAGCGCTGACAGCGCCGAGGAGGTCGAGGGGGATCTCGACGCGCTCGTGAAGACGGCCGCCGAGCGCGACCAGTACCTCGCGCTCGCGCAGCGCACGCAGGCGGACTTCGAGAACTACCGCAAGCGCGTGGCCAAGGAGACCGCGGCCGCGAAGGAGCGCGGCGTGTGCGCCCTTGCCAAGGAGCTGCTGCCGGCGCTCGACAACCTCGACCGGGCGCTGGAGGCGGCGGCCAAGGACGACCCGTTGCTCCAGGGCGTGGCGCTCGTGCGCTCGGAGCTCGCCGCGGCGCTCGCGCGCCTGGGGATCGAGTCCTTCTCGCCCGCCGGCGAGCAGTTCGACCCGGCGGTGCACGAGGCCGTCGCGACCGCGCCGGCGCCCGACGGCTCGGCGAGCGGCACCGTGATCGAGGTCTACCAGAACGGATACCGGCTCAGGGAGAGCGTGATCCGCCCGGCCCGCGTGGTCGTGGCGGCCTAGGACAGGACGGCAGATGGCGAGCAGACCCGACTACTACAAGACGCTCGGCGTCGACAAGAAGGCGAGCGCGGAGGACATCAAGAAGGCCTACCGCAAGCTCGCGCGCCAGTACCACCCCGACCGCAACCCCGGCGACAAGCAGGCTGAGGCGCGCTTCAAGGAGATCTCGCAGGCGCACGACGTGCTCGGCGACCCGGAGAAGCGCAAGCAGTACGACAGCGGCTCGGGGCCGTTCGCGACCGGCGCCGGCCCCGGCGGCGGCTTCGGCGGCTTCGGCAACTTCGACTTCGACGGCGCCTCGATGGGCGACATCCTCTCCAACCTGTTCGGCGGCTCGACCAGCGGCCGGCGCGTGCGCACCAAACCGCGCGCGGAGAAGGGCGCCGACCTGGAGGCGCAGGTGTCGATCAGCTTCGACCAGGCGGTCGCGGGCGCCCAGGTGCCGCTGCAGGTGCCGATGCACGGCACCTGCCCGACCTGCCGGGGCACCGGCGCCAAGCCCGGCACCACGCCGACGGTGTGCCCGCGCTGCGAGGGGCGCGGCATCGAGACGCAGGGGCAGGGCATGTTCTCGATCTCCCAGCCCTGCTCGCTGTGCCACGGCGCCGGCACGATCATCGAGGATCCCTGCCCGACCTGCAAAGGCGCGGGCGCCGTCAACACGGTCAAGCGCATGCGCGTCAACATCCCCGCGGGCGTGCGCGACGGCAGCCGCATCCGCCTCGCCGGCAAGGGCGAGCCGGGGCGCAACGGCGGCCCCGCCGGCGACCTGTACCTGATCACGCACGTCTCGCCCTCGCCGCTGTTCACGCGCAAGGGCGAGAACCTCGAGGTCGAGGTGCCGCTGACGATCCCCGAGGCGCTGCGCGGCGCCGACGTGCAGGTGCCGACGCTGAACGGCACCAAGACGCTGCGCGTCAAGCCCGGCACCGCCCACGGCACCGTGCAGCGGCTGCGCGGCGAGGGCCCGCCGAAGCTGGGGGCGCCACAGCAAAGGGGCGACATCCACTACCGCTTCGTGATCGACGTGCCCCAGCAGCTGAGCAAGGAGCAGGAAAGCGCGATCGAGCAGCTCTCGAAGACGCTCGACGGCGACCCGCGCGCGGCCCTGTTCGCGAACGGCGCGGGCGCGGGAGCGCCCGGCGCGCAGGCGCAGGACACGACGGCGAAGGCGGGTGAGGCGTGATGGGCGCGAACGAGCGTCCCGGCGCCGGCGCCGGCCGGCGCCCGCCGGCGCGCGCCGCGTCGGTGACGCGCGTGCACGTCGAGACCGACCGCGGCGTGTTCATGATCTCGGTCGCGGCGGAGCTCGCCAACATGCACCCGCAGACGCTGCGCATGTACGAGGCGCGCGGGCTGATCGAGCCGCAGCGCTCGCCGAAGGGCACGCGTCTGTACTCGCAGGAAGACGTCGAGAAGCTGAGGCGCATCCAGGAGATGACGGCCGAGCTCGGCCTGAACCTCGCGGGCGTCGAGCGCGTGCTGCGCCTGGAGGAGGAGATCGAGAGCATGCACGAGCGCATCGAGCAGATCGAGCTCGAAGCGCTGCAGGCGCAGGTGCGCCTGGCCAACGAGCTCGAGGAGGTGCGCCGCTCGTTCCGCGCCGAGCTGGCGGTGCCCTACCGCGGGGGACAGCAGCTCGTGCGCGCCGCCGACGCGCGCTCGCCGTTCAAGCCGATTCCCAAGCGAACCTGAGACCGAGGACACGAAGATGCAGGCAGACCGTTTCACCATCAAGTCCCAAGAGGCGATCGCGACCGCCGGCCGGCTCGCGCAGGAGCGCCGCAACCCGCAGGTCACGCCGCTGCACCTGCTCTCGGTGCTGCTCGGCGAGGCCCCGCGCGGCGCCGGCGGGGCCACCAGCGCCGACGCCCCCGGCGGCGTCGTGCTGCCGGTGCTCGCGAAGCTCGGCGTCCAGGTCGACGGCCTGCGCGCGGGCGTCGAGCGTGCGCTCGAGGAACTGCCCGTGGCCGGCTCGGCCTCGCCGGCCGACGCCGTCGCCCAGCCGTCCTCCGAGCTGCTCGCGGTGCTGCGCGCCGCCGAGACCCACGCCGGCAAGCTCTCCGACCAGTACGTCTCCACCGAGCACCTGCTGCTCGCGCTCAGCAGCGAGCACGGCCGCGCCGCCGACGAGCTGCGCCGCGTCGGCGTCACCGAGGAACGCCTTGCGCAGGCGCTCGGCGAGGTGCGCGGCTCCCGCCACGTCACCGACCAGTCGCCCGAGGAGAAGCTCGAAGCGCTCGAGCGCTTCGGCCAGGACCTCACGCAGGCGGCCGAGCAGGGCAAGCTCGACCCGGTGATCGGGCGCGACGAGGAGATCCGCCGCGTGATCCAGGTGCTCTCCAGGCGCACCAAGAACAACCCCGTGCTGATCGGCGAGCCCGGCGTCGGCAAGACCGCGATCGTCGAGGGCTTGGCCCAGCGGATCGTCTCCGGCGACGTGCCCGACTCGCTGCGCGATCGGCGCGTGATCGCGCTGGACATCGGCGGCCTGATCGCCGGCGCCAAGTACCGCGGCGAGTTCGAGGAGCGCCTGAAGGCGGTGCTCGGCGAGGTCTCCGAGGCCGCCGGCAGCGTGATCCTGTTCCTCGACGAGCTGCACACGATCGTCGGCGCGGGCGCCGCCGAAGGCGCCGTCGACGCGGCCAACCTGCTCAAGCCGATGCTCGCCCGCGGCGAACTGCGCGCCGTCGGCGCGACCACGCTCGACGAGTACCGCAAGTACATCGAGAAGGACGCCGCGCTCGAGCGCCGCTTCCAGCCGGTGATGGTCGGCGAGCCCTCGGTGGAGGACGCGATCGCGATCCTGCGCGGGCTGAAGGAGCGCTACGAGGTGCACCACGGCGTGCGCATCCAGGACAGCGCTCTGATCGCCGCGGCGACGCTGTCGGACCGCTACATCGCCGACCGCTTCCTGCCCGACAAGGCGATCGACCTGATCGACGAGGCCGCCTCGGGGCTGCGCATCGAGATCGACTCGCTGCCGACGGAGATCGACGAGGTCGACCGCCGCGTGATGCAGCTGGAGATCGAGCTGACCTCGCTGCGCAAGGAGACCGACGAGGCCTCCGCCGAGCGCCGCGAGGCGATCGAGCGCGAGCTCGCCGAGCTGCGCGAGCGCTCCGCGGCGATGAAGGCCCAGTGGCAGTCGGAGAAGCAGGCGATCCAGGGCATCTCCGAGGTCAAGGAGCAGCTCGAGCAGGCGCGCCAGGAGGCCGAGCGCGCCCAGCGCGACGCCGACCTCGAGCTGGCCTCCAAGCTCCTCTACCAGGACATCCCCGAGCTCGAACGGCGGCTGGCCGAGCACGAATCCAGCCAGTCCCCGGCCGCCAGCGGGGATGGCGCCGCGGCGACCGCCGGCGCGGGCGGGGTGGGCGGGCCTCAGTTCCTGAAAGAGGAGGTCGACGCCGACGACGTCGCCGAGGTCGTCGCGCGCTGGACGGGCATCCCCGTCAGCCGCCTGCTCGAGGGCGAGACCGAGAAGCTGATCCACATGGAGGAGCGACTGCACGAACGCGTGATCGGCCAGGACGAGGCGATCGAGGCGGTCGCGACCGCGCTGCGGCGCTCGCGCGCCGGCCTGCAGGACCCCGACCGGCCGATCGGCACGTTCCTGTTCCTCGGCCCCACCGGCGTCGGCAAGACCGAGCTCGCCCGCGCGCTCGCCGAGTTCATGTTCGACTCCCAGGAGGCGATGGTCCGCATCGACATGTCCGAGTACATGGAGAAGCACTCCGTCTCGCGCCTGGTCGGCGCGCCCCCCGGCTACGTCGGCTACGAAGAGGGCGGCCAGCTCACCGAGTCGGTCCGCCGCCGGCCCTACTCGGTGGTGCTGCTCGACGAGATCGAGAAGGCCCACCCGGACGTGTTCAACACGCTGCTCCAGGTGATGGACGACGGGCGCCTGACCGACGGCCAGGGCCGCACGGTGGACTTCAAGAACACCGTGCTGATCATGACCTCCAACTTGCCGGTCCCGGCCGGGGTGGATGACGAGCAGGTGCGCGCCGCGCTGCTCGGCCACTTCAAGCCTGAGTTCGTCAACCGCCTGGACGACGTCGTGCGCTTCGAGTCGCTCACCCGCGCGCAGCTCGGCGAGATCGTCGACCTGCAGGTCGCGCGCGTGATCGAGCGCGTCGCCGAGCGCGGCATCGCGCTGACGCTCTCCGACGACGCCCGCACGCTGCTCGGCAACCTCGGCTATGACCCCACCTACGGCGCCCGCCCGCTGCGCCGCGTGATCCAGAAGCAGCTCGTCGACCGGCTCGCGCTCGCGCTGCTCGCCGGCGAGATCCGCCAGGGCGACGCGGTCGAGGTCGAGGCCGAGGGCGGCGAGCTGAAGCTGGAGAAGGTCGGCGCGCCTCAGGCGGCCGCGGCCGCCTGAAAGGGCGTTCGCCTGGTGGGCACGCCGCGCGACGCCGCGGCGGTTGCCTTGAGCGCTCGCGTCAGCCGGCGTGTCGCTTGGGCTTCGGCTTGGTGCCGACGAGCGTGACGGCGCCCGCGACCGTCGCCTTGGCGGCGCCGGAGGTCGTGTAGCTGACGTGAGCGCTCGCCCCGAGCCGGTAGCCGTCGTGCTCGAGCAGGCCGAGCCCCTGGCGGGTGAGCTTCAGCGAGACCTTGTCCGCTCCGAGCGCGAGCGACGAGAAGGCGGCGGTCGCGATCGTGACCGACTTGGTCTTCGTCCTTCGGTGCTTGCCCTTGCCGGTCGTGACCTTCGTCTTGTAGATCAGCTCGACGGTGCCAGAGCACGGCGCGCCGGAGCAGTCGAGCGTGACGTGCAGCGCGCCGTGGCCGGTCACCCTGTCGGTCTGGTGCCCGAGCGCGAGCGCCGACGGGGTGGGTTTCGCGGGCGGCGGGGGCGACGGCGACGGCGCCGCCGCGATCGACACGGGCGCGCTGGTCGCGTTGACCGAGACATCGAGCAGGCGATAAGTCGCCGTCGCCGTGCACGCGACCTGCTGGCCGGCGTCGGCGGCGCTCACGGGCAGCGTCTGTGCGCTCTGGCCGGCGATCGGCTGACCGTCGAGCGTCCAGGTGTACCCGTCGAACGCGTAGGCGCCGGTCGACGGCTGCTGGCCCGCCCAGCTCGACCAGCTCGCTCCGTCGCAGGAGAGCGTGCCGCCGACCTGATCGGGCCCGCTGACGGTCGGCGGGGTCTGCGAGGCCGGCGGCGCGCCGGTGCCGATCGACCCGACCCGTCTGACCGATTTGTCGACGGTCGCGAACCACATGCTCCCGTCCGCCGCGGGCGAGATCAGGGTCGCTTCGGTTTCGGTGCCCAGGTTCGCCAGGTCTTCTTCCAGCTTGCCTTCGGGGCCGAGCCGTCCGATCACGTTCGGCTGGCCGAGTTCGGTCGACCTCCCGGCGAACCACAGGCCGCCTTCGGGCCCGGTGGCCAGCTGGGTGACTTCGCTGTTGTCGAGGCGCTTGACGATCTTGGTTTCGCCGGCCGGCGTGATTTCGGCGATCACGCTTTCGGTTTCCTCGCCTTCGTTCTCCCCGGACGCCCCGAAGAAGACGTTGCCGTCGGCGCCCGCGGTGATGCCGCTCGGCTTCAGCCAGCCTTTCTTCGGGATCGTGAATTCTTTGATTTCGCCGCTCGGCGTGAGGCGCCCGATCGCGTAGGGGTTGCCGTCGTTGACGAACCACAGGTCGCCGTCGGGGCCGGCCGTGATCTGCCCCAACAGCGACTTGGCGCTCAGCCCGGCCGTGAATTCGGTCGCCTGGCCGGCGGGTGTGATCCTGCCGATCGCCGACGATTCGTATTCTTCGCCGACTTTTTTCAGACCGATGACACCGGCGGTGAACCAGACCGCGCCTTCGGGGCCGAGGGTCATCCAGCGCGCCGCGTGTTTGGCTTCGCTGTCGAACGTGGCGATTTCGCCGCTCGGCGTGATGCGCCCGATTTCGCCTCCGATCCCCGCCTTCGAGTACCACATGTCGCCTTCGGAGCCCGTGACGATCCTGCCGGCCGGCAGTTCGGAGGTGTTCAGCAGCGTCAGCACGGTCGCCGAGCCGCCGGTGGCGATCTTCGCGATCGATTCGCCGCCGGCCACCCACACGTCGCCTTCGGGGCCCGCCGCGATCCCGAAGGCCGAGAGTTGCGTGGGCAGATAGTCGATTTCGCCGAGCGGCGCCGCGCCGGCGGGCGCGGTCAGGCAGCACAGCGCGGCGAGCGCCGGCGCGAGCAGCAGGGCGATACGGATGCGCATTGGAAGCCTGGTCACGGCCGATCCCCCCGGGGCTCGAGTTGTACGAGATGCTAGCTGCCCGCTCGGGCGGGCGCGGGCGGCGCCGCGCCGGGTGGCGCCGAATCCGCCGATCCGCTAGAACGCCTGTGAGCGCACCCGTCCAGCTGTTCGCGACCCCCGAGGAGGCACGCCCATGCCCACGTACGTACTGCTCACGACCCTGACCCCGGAAGGCGTGCAGACGGTCAAGAACAACCCCCAGCGCATCCTCGAGGTCAACAAGGAGGTCGAACAGCTCGGGGCGACCGTCAAGGCGCAGTGGGCGACGCTCGGCCACGTCGACTTCATCTCCGTCGTCGAGGCCCCCGACGAGGGCACGATGGCGCGCGTCTCGCTGGAGCTCGGCTCGCGCGGCACGGCCCGCTACGAGACGCTGACCGCGATCCCGATCGACGAGTTCATCTCCTCTCTGTAACGATGCGGGCGAGTGACCTCGCGGCCGAGTCGCCGCGCGGGATCGTCGTCGAGCGACAAGGGAGTTGAAGTTGGTCAAGAGCATGCATGAGGACGAGCCGAGCGCGCAGGAGGGACGGCCGAGCGGCAATCCCGGCATCTCGCTCGTGCCCGAGCCCGTCACCCAGGCCGAAGTCGAAACGGAGCTCGAGGGTCTCCAGGTCGACGCGCCGCTGGTCGGCATCGTGATGGGCTCCAAGAGCGACATGGAGACGATGCAGAAGGCCGCCCAGGAGCTCGAAGAGCGCGGCATCCTGCACGAGATGCGCGTGATGTCCGCGCACCGCGAGCCCGACGTCGTGGCCGAATACTCCAAGAACGCGCGCATGCGCGGCCTGCGCGTGATCATCGCCGGCGCCGGCATCTCGGCCGCGCTGCCGGGAGCCGTGGCGGCCCACACCGACCTGCCGGTGATCGGCGTGCCGCTGTCGGGGCGCCTGAGCGCCGCCGGCGGCCTGGACGCGATCCTCTCGATCGTGCAGATGCCGCCCGGCGTGCCGGTCGCCTGCGTGGGCCTCGACAACCCCCGCAACGCCGCCATCCTCGCCGCCAAGATCCTCGACGCGTGATCGCCCGCTACACCCGCCCCGAGCTCGGCGCGCTGTGGAGCGAGGAGGCGCGCATGGACGCCTGGCGCCGGGTCGAGCTCGCGGCCTGCGAGGAGCTCCCCGAGCTGCTCGGCGCCGACGGGCCCAGCGAGGCCGAGCTGGAGGCGATCCGCGGCGCGAGCTTCACCGTCGCCGAGGTCCACGAGCGCGAGCGCGTCACCGACCACGACGTGGCCGCGTTCGTGGACGTGCTCGCCGCCTCCGTGGGCGAGGCCGGACGCTGGATCCACTTCGGCCTGACCTCCTCGGACGTGCTCGACACGGCGCTCGCGTTGCAGCTGCGCGCCGCCGGCGAGCCGATCCTGGCGGGCGCCCGCGAGCTCGCCGCGACGCTCGCCGCGCGCGCGAGAGAGCACGTGGGCACGCTGTGCGTGGGGCGCACCCACGGCGTGCACGCCGAGCCGACGACCTTCGGCGTCAAGCTCGCCGGCTTCGCCTTCGAGGCGCACCGCAACGCCGAGCGGCTGCGGCGCGCCTTCGCGCAGGTCGCCGTCGGCGCCGTCTCGGGCGCGGTTGGCACCTACGCCGCCACCAGCCCCGAGTTCGAGGCGCGAGTTCTGGGGCGCCTCGGGCTGGGGCGAGAGCAGGTCTCCACCCAGGTCGTCCCCCGCGATCGCCACGCCGAGCTGCTGAGCGCGATCGCGCTCGCGGGCGCCGGCCTCGAGCGGCTGGCCACCGAGGTCCGCCACCTCCAGCGCACCGAGGTGCGCGAGCTGCAGGAGCCCTTCCGCGCCGGCCAGAAGGGCTCCTCGGCGATGCCCCACAAGCGCAACCCGATCAAGAGCGAGCAGATCAGCGGCCTCGCGCGCGTGCTGCGCGGCAACGCCCAGGCGGCGCTCGAGAACGTCGCGCTGTGGCACGAGCGCGACATCTCGCACTCCTCGGTCGAGCGCGTGATCCTGCCCGACTCGACGATTCTGCTCGACTACCTCCAGCAGCGCGCGATCGCGCTCGTGCGCGACATGAGCGTCAACGTGGCGCGCATGCGCGCCAACCTCGAGCTGACCCACGGCGCGCTGTTCTCCCAAGCGCTGCTGCTGGGGCTCGTCGAGGCCGGCAGCCCGCGCGACGAGGCCTACCGGGTCGTGCAGGAGCTGGCCCAGTGCGCCTGGGACGAGGAGATCGAGCTGCGCGAGCTGCTGGCCGTCGACGAGCGCGCGCGGGGCCTGGACCTGGATGCGATCTTCGACTGCTCCCACTACGTCCGCTACGCCGAGCAGATCGTCGCGCGGCTCGACGAGATCGCCTGACTCAGGGGGCCGCGCTCGTCGCCGCGGGCACGCCGGCGCGCTCGATGCGCAGGCCGCCGGCGGCCACCGCCAGCGCGAGCACGACCACGCAGACGGCGAACACGCGGAAGGTGTCCGGCAGGCCCAGGTGCGGCGCCGCGAAGCCCGCCGCGATCGCCGGCACCGAGATCGCCAGGTAGGCCACGACGTAGAAGGCCGACATCACCTCGCCGCGGCGCCCGTCGGGGATCGCCTGCGAGAGGTGGCGCAGCGCGCCCATGAACGCGAGGCCGAAGCCGACGCCGGCGATCGCGGCGGAGATCAGGAAGAAGGCGGCCGAGGCGGCCGACAGCGAGACGGCCGTGAGCGCCATGCCGAGCGCCAGCAGCAGCGCGCCGGCGGTGACCAGCGCGCGGTTGCCCAGCCGGTGGCCCGCGAGCTGCGCGAGGCTCGCCGGGGCCGCCAGCGCGAACACCGCGAGGCCGCCCGCGAGCTCGCCGTGGCTGTGCATCAGCCCCGCGGCCAGCTGCGGGCCGAGCGCGAGGTAGAGGCCGCCGATCGACCACGAGGCCAGCACCCCGAGCGCCGCCAGCACGAACGCGCCGCGCGTGGCCGCGGGCACGCGCGGGCGCTGGGGGCGAAGCCGGGCGCGCGTGGGCTTGGGCACCGACTCGGGCAGCGCGCGGATCGCCGCCAGCAGCACCGCGATCAGTGCGCACACGAGCACGAATGGCAGCAGGCGCGGGTCGGGCAGCAGCTGCACGACGGCCGCCGCGACCAGCGCGCCCGCGCCGATCCCCAGCGAGCTGGCCGCGCCGTTGACGAGCGAGGCCCGCCGCGTGTCGCCGCTCGGGTGCAGCTCCAGCAGCGCCGCTCCCGCCGCGCCGAGCGCGCCGCCCGTCGCCAGGCCCTGCAGCGAGCGGGCCGCGAACAGCCACACGACCGAGCGCGCCGCCAGGAACAGCGCCATCGCCACGAACAGCAGCGCCAGCGAGGCCAGCAGCACCGGCCGGCGGCCCACCTGGTCGGAGAGCCCGCCGACCAGCAGCAGCGAGGCGAGCACGCCGACCGCGTACACGCCGTAGACGAGCGTCAGCACCGGCGTGGAGAAGTGCCAGCGCGCCTCGTACACGCCGTACAGCGCCGACGGCGTGGCCGAGGCAAACAGCGCCAGGCCGATCACCGCCGCGACGGCGGCGAACGCGAGCGGCAGCGGCAGGCGGCCGCGCTTCGGGGCGAGCGACGTGTCTCTCGATATTTCCAAATTCATGGAGATATGGTTATAGCATGCGAGTGCATGAAGGTAGAACGCCGCGCCCGACCCGAAGCGTGAGGCGATGAGCGCCGTAGCCGAACGCATCCACCACCCGGCGACCAGCGAGCTGGAGATGGCGCGCGTGCTGCGCGCCGCCGGCGACCCGGTGCGCCTGGCGATCATCAGGCTGCTCGCCGACGAGCGCGAGCACACCTGCAACGACATCCAGGCCGAGCTCGGGCTGCCGAGCTCGACGAGCTCCTACCACCTGCGGCTGCTGCGCGAGGCCGGCCTCACCCGCACTCGCCCCCAGGGCACCGAGCGGCGCATCACGCTGCGCCGCGCCGACCTCGAGCAGCGCTTCCCGGGGCTGCTCGACGCGCTCGTGCAGTGAGCGCCCGAGCGCGCCGCGGCGACGGGCGTCGCGAGCGCGAGCCGGTCCCCCGACGCTGGTAGCATCGCGCCGCGTGAGCGTCCTCGCCGACCTGCCCCTCATCGCCAGCGGGAAGGTCCGCGAGATGTACGACCTCGGCGAGGTCGGAAGCTCCCCCGACCATCCCGGCGGCGCGCTGCTGATGGTCGCCAGCGACCGCATCTCGACCTACGACGCCGTCCACCCCACGCCGATCCCCGACAAGGGCAAGGTGCTCACGGGGCTGTCCGTGTTCTGGTTCGAACGGACCGGCGCGATCGTCGCCAACCACATGATCTCGGCCGTCGACGGCGTGCCCGACGAGGTGCGCGGGCGCGCGCTCGCCGTGCGCAAGCTGAAGATGCTGCCCGTCGAGTGCGTCGTGCGCGGCTACATCACCGGCTCGGGCTGGAAGGACTACCAGGCCGGCGGCTCGGTCTCCGGGATCGCGCTGCCCGCCGGCCTGCGCGAGTCCGAGCGCCTGCCCGAGCCGATCTTCACTCCCAGCACCAAGGCCGACGTCGGCCACGACGAGGCGATCGACTTCGAGGGCGCCGTGCGGCTCGTCGGCGACCGCGCGCTGATGGAGCGCGTGCGCGAGGTCTCGCTCGAGCTCTACTCCTTCGCCGCCGAGCACGCCCGCGAGCGCGGCGTGATCCTCGCCGACACGAAGTTCGAGCTCGGCCTCGACGACAGCCGCGGCGGCGAGCCCGAGCTGGTGCTCGGCGACGAGGTGCTGACGCCCGACTCCTCCCGCTACTGGCCCGTCGAGGGCTACGAGGTCGGCCGCGGGCAGCCGAGCTTCGACAAGCAGTACGTGCGCGACTGGGCCTCGGCCAGCGGCTGGGACAAGAAGCCGCCGGCGCCGGCGATCCCCGAGGACGTCGTCGCCGGCACCCGCGCGCGCTACGTCGAGGCCTACGAGCGCATCGTCGGCGAGCCCTTCCAGGCGTGGCTCGAGCGCAGCGGCGCGCTCGCCGAGGGCGCCCCGGACGGTCGGTGAGGGCACGCGTCCTGATCCGCCCGAAGGCGGGCATCCTCGACCCGCAGGGCGAGGCCGTCCAGCGCGCGCTGCCGGCGCTCGGCTTCGCGGGCGTCAGCGACGTGCGCGTCGGCCGGCTCGTCGAGCTCGACGTCGAGGACCCCGGCCAGCTCGAGTCGATGTGCGAGAAGCTGCTCGCCAATCCGCTGGTCGAGGACTACGAGGTGGTCTTGGAGGGAAGCTCCGGGGGCGGATGAGGTTCGGCGTCCTCCAGTTCCCGGGCTCCTGCGATGACCTCGACGCGCTCGCGGCCGCGCGCCGCGTCGGCGAGGCGGAGCTGATCTGGCACGCCCGGCGCGACCTCGGGGGCGCCGAGGCGATCGTCGTGCCCGGCGGCTTCTCCTACGGCGACTACCTGCGCGCCGGCGCGATCGCCCGCTTCGCCCCGGCGATGGAGGCCGTGATCGAGTTCGCGCGCGCCGGCGGGCTCGTGCTCGGCATCTGCAACGGCTTCCAGGTGCTCTGCGAGGCGCGGCTGCTGCCGGGCGCGCTGCTGGGAAACGTCAACCTGCGCTTCACCTCGCGCCAGGTCCGGCTCGAGGTGCTCGACACCGGCACCGCCTTCACGGGCGCGTGCACGCCGGGCGCGTCGCTGAGCATCCCCGCCAAGCACTCGTGGGGGCGCTACTACGCCGACGAGCCCACCCTCGACGCGCTCGAGGCGCGCGGCCAGGTGCTGCTGCGCTACGCCCCCGGCGAGAACTTCAACGGCTCGCTGCGCGACATCGCCGGCGTGCGCAACGAGCGCGGCAACGTCTTCGGCCTGATGCCCCACCCCGAGCACGCCGTCGACGAGCTGCTCGGCGGCTCCGCCGACGGGCTGAGGATCTTCGAGTCGATGCGCCTGGCCGCCGAGGGCGCGCTCGCGTGAGCGCCGCCGCGCTGGAGCTGCCGAGCGTCGAGGACGCGCTCGCGCTCGGCCTCACGCGCGCCGAGTACGAGCTGGTGTGCGAGAAGCAGGGCCGCGCGCCCAACCAGGTCGAGCTCGCCATGTACTCGCTGCTGTGGAGCGAGCACTGCGCCTACAAGCACTCCAAGAAGCTGCTGCGCACGCTGCCCACCGAGGGCCGGCACGTCGTCATGGGGCCCGGCGAGAACGCCGGCGCCGTCGACGTCGGCGGCGGGCTCGTGTGCGCGTTCAAGGTCGAGTCGCACAACCACCCGAGCGCCGTCGAGCCCTTCCAGGGCGCCGCCACCGGCGTCGGCGGCATCCTGCGCGACATCTTCGCGATCGGCGCGCGCCCGATCGCCGTGCTCGACTCGCTGCGCTTCGGCGAGCCGGGCCCGGCCGGCGGCGCCGGCGGGAGCGCCCAGGCGGGCGGCGCGGGCACGCGCGCGCGCTACCTGCTCGACGGCGCGGTCGCCGGCATCGGCCACTACGGCAACTCGATCGGCGTGCCAACCGTCGGCGGCGAGGTCTACTTCGAGGCGCCCTACGAGCACAACTGCCTGGTCAACGCGATGGCGCTCGGCCTCGCCCCCCGCGAGCGGCTCGTGCGCAGCGCCGCCGCCGGCCCCGGCAACGCGCTCGTGCTGTTCGGCGCCTCGACCGGGCGCGACGGCATCGGCGGCGCCTCCGTGCTCGCCTCGGCCGAGCTCGACCACGACGAGCAGGGCGCCGCCGCCAAGCGGCCCACCGTCCAGGTCGGCGACCCGTTCGAGGAGAAGAAGCTGATGGAGTGCTCGCTGGAGCTGCTCGAGCGCGGGCTGATCGTCTCGCTGCAGGACCTCGGCGCCGCCGGCCTGACCTCCTCGGCCTGCGAGATGGCCTCCAAGGGCGCCGTCGGCATCGACCTCGACGTCGCCGCCGTGCCGCTGCGCGAGCCCGACATGCAGCCCTTCGAGATCATGGTCAGCGAGTCCCAGGAGCGCATGCTGTGCGTGGTCGAGCCCGCCGACCTCGACGCGGTGCTCGCGCTGTGCGCCAAGTGGGAGGTCGGCGGCGCCGCGATCGGCAGCGTCACCGACACGGGGCGGATGCGCGTGTTCGCGGACGGCGAGCTCGTCGGCGACATGCCCGTCAGCGCCCTCGTCGACGACTGCCCGCTGTATGACCTGCGCCCCGAGAAGCCCGCCCGGCCGGTGTATGGCGCGCCGGCGGCGACGGCCGGAGTTACGATCGCCTCAGCGCCGCGAGCCATCCTGCTCGCCCTCCTCTCATCTCCAAACCTGTCCTCGCGCCGGCCGCTCTACGAGCAGTACGACTCGATCGTGCAGTCGCGCACCGTGCGCCGCCCCGAGCAGGCCGACGCCGCCGTGCTCGCGCTGCCCGACGGGGGCGCGCTGGCCGTCAGCATCGACTGCAACGCACGCCGCGTCGCCGCCGACCCGGCGCGCGGCACGATCGCGGCGGTGCTCGAGTGCGCCGCGAACCTCGCCTGCGTCGGCGCCGAGCCGCTCGGCACGACCAACAACCTCAACTTCGGCAACCCCGAGAAGCCGCACATCGCCTGGCAGCTGACCGAGGCGGTGCGCGGCCTCGGCGAGGCCTGCCGGGCGCTGCAGGCGCCGATCGTCGGCGGCAACGTGTCGCTCTACAACGAGGGCGCGACCGGGCCGATCTACCCAACGCCCGTGATCGGCATGGTCGGGCGGCTGCCCGACGCGCGCCGCGCCGGGCGCCTCGGCTTCGCGCGCGCGGGCGACCGGATCGCGCTGGCCGGCCCCTTCAGCCCGACGCTGCCCGCCGGCGAGCTCGCCAAGCTGCTCGGCTGGGAGCTGCCCGACGGGCTGCCCGAGCTCGACCTCGCCGCCGTCGCCGCCGCCCAGGCCGCGGTCCGCGGGGCCGTGCGCGAAGGGCTGCTCGCGAGCGCCCACGACATCGCCGAGGGCGGCCTCGCGGTCGCGCTCGCCGAGTGCTGCCTGGCCGGCGGCCTCGGCGCCCGCGTCGAGCTCGGCGCGGAGTTCTGGGCGGCGATCCCGCCGGTCGTGCCCGGCCCGAGCGGCGCGCCCGGCGCGCCCGGCCCCGAGCTGCTCGCCGGCGCGCTCTTCGGCGAGGCGCCCGGCGGCTTCGTGCTGAGCGGCCCCGCCGAGGCGCTCGAGCGGCTCGCCGAGAGCGTGCCGCTGCTGGCGATCGGCGAAGTCGGCGGGGCGGGCCTGGAGATCGCCACCGGCGCGCAGCCGATCGCCGCCACGCTCGACGAGCTCGCCGGCGCCCACGGCGCGCTCGCGGGGCTGTTCGGCTGAGCCGTGGACGCTGCGCGACCCCCTGCTAGCTTGTGGTCGTGATGCGTTCGAGTGGGCCGCCCGCCGGGCGGCCGTCGCGTTCAGAGGGCCCCGCGGGTTGGGGGCGCGACGACAGCCCGCGCGAGGAATGCGGGGTCTTCGGGCTGTACGCGCCCGGCCACGAGGTCTCGCGGCTGTCCTACTTCGCGCTGTACGCGCTCCAGCACCGCGGCCAGGAGTCGGCCGGCATCGCCGCCGCCGACCGCGGCGGGCACATCATCACCCGCCGCGAGCTCGGGCTCGTCAACCAGGTGTTCAGCGAGAACGACCTGCGCACGCTCGCCGGCGAGCTCGCGATCGGCCACGTGCGCTACTCGACGACCGGCTCCAACGCCTGGGAGAACTCCCAGCCGGTGCAGCGCTCCGAGGGCCTCGGCGGCTCCCACCGCGAGCTCGCGCTGGCGCACAACGGCAACCTCGTCAACGCGCTGGAGCTGCACGAGGAGCTGCTGGAGAAGGGCGTCACCTTCAGCTCCACCTCCGACTCCGAGATCATCGCCGCGATGATCTCCAGCCACCCCGCCGAGCGGGTCGAGGACGCGATCGCCGAGGTGCTGCCGCGCCTGCGCGGCGCCTTCTCGATCGTCGCGATGACCCGCGACCGCGTCGTCGCCTTCCGCGACCCCCACGGCCTGCGCCCGCTCTCGATCGGCGTGCTCGACGAGCACTCGGGCGGCGGCAACGGGGACGGGGACGGGAGCGTCCACCACTGCGTCGCCAGCGAGACCTGCGCGTTCGATATCATCGGCGCCCGCCACCTGCGCGAGGTGCAGCCCGGCGAGCTCGTCACGCTCAGCGAGCAGGGCCTCGAGAGCCGTCTCGTGGCCGGCGGCCAGCGCCGCGCCTTCTGCGTGTTCGAGTACATCTACTTCGCCCGGCCGGACTCGCGCATGAACGACCAGGTGCTCCAGGTCGCGCGCGGGCGCATGGGTGAGATCCTGTGGCGCGAGGCGCCCGTCGAGGCCGACCTGGTGATCGCGGTCCCCGACTCCGGCAACCCCGCCGCGCGCGGGCTCGCGCGCGCCGCCGGCCTGCCCCAGGACGACGGCTTCGTCAAGAACCGCTACGTCGCCCGCACCTTCATCCAGCCCGGCCAGGAGCTGCGCAAGCACGGCCTGCGCCTGAAGTTCAACCCGCTGCCCGAGGTCATCGCCGGCAAGCGCCTGGTCGTCGTCGACGACTCGATCGTGCGCGGCAACACCACCCGCCAGATCGTGCAGATGCTGCGCGACGCGGGCGCCGCCGAGATCCACATGCGCATCTCCGCGCCGCCGATCAAGCACCCCTGCCACTACGGCATCGACATGTCCACGCGCGAGGAGATGATCGCCCACGGGCGCACGACCGACGAGGTCGCCACCGAGCTCGGCTGCGACTCGCTGCACTACCTGTCCCTGGAGGGCGTCTACGAGGCCGTCGGCGCCACCCGCGCGACCCACTGCGACGCCTGCTTCAGCGGCGACTACCCGCTCGCCGGCAGCCACGACGCCGCCGGCAAGTACTCGCTCGAGCAGCAGGACGACGCGCCCACGCTGATCGGCGCCTGAGCGCGGGCGCCCACCGTCGGGCAGGCGCGCCATGGAGCGCGCCTGCGCGGTGCTAGGCGAAGTGGTCCTCGCGCGCGCCCGCGGCGTCGCTGTAGCGGTTGTTGTAGGGCCGGCGGACGATCAGGCTGCCGCCGTGGCCCGTCGAGCGCAGCGCGTAGGCCAGCGCGGCGACGACGAGCAGTGTGACGATGATGGCTGAAAGCATGGGCCTGTCCTGTCAATCGGGTTTCAGGCCTCTCCCCCTTCACGATCATTGAAGGGGATTTCTACGGAGGTTTCTGTGATGGTGGGCACAGATGGATGTTGGCAACGGGTAGGCGCTGAATAACGGCGATCGTCCGTTCGACGGCCAACGCCGTGTTCTACCTCCTGCGGCGCAGGCGCACTGAGTCCCAGCACAGGAATAGCCCGAAGCCAACGTAGATCGCGGCGGAGAAGCCGACGGCGCCCAACAGCGAGGTTCCACCTTCTGCGTAAGCAAAGAACGCGCACGCGGCAGGGACACAAACGATCGGAGCGAGAACGACGTACAGCAACAGCTTCGCGCTCCTGCCTTGCAGCTCGATGCGGTGGCGCCGGCCGCTCACTTCGAGCCGGGGAGAAGCGGGCTCCATGGCTCGACTATACGTGCCCCGTGGCGCTCGACGCGTTCGGGAACTCGCGGCTAAGGTCCGCCCCGTGACCGAGCCGCTGCACATCGACCCCCTCCCGATCGCCGTGCTCGTATCCGGCACGGGCACGAACCTCCAGGCGCTGCTCGACACCGTCCACGAATACGAGGCGCGCGTCGTGGCGGTCGCCTCGAGCGTCGAGGGCGCGCCGGCGCTGGCCCGCGCCGAGGAGCGCGGCGTCCCCACGCGCGTGTTCGCGCGCGCCGAGTACGAGAGCCGGGCGGCCCGCGACGAGGCGCTCGCCGACTGGCTCGCCGAACGGGGCGCGCGGCTGGTCGTGCTGGCGGGCTACATGGAGCTGCTGGGCGAGGGCTTTCTGGCGCGCTTCCCGGGGGCGGTGATCAACGTGCACCCGTCGCTGCTGCCGGCCTTCCCGGGCCTCGCGGCGGTCGAGCAGGCGCTCGCCTACGGCGTCAAGGTGTTCGGGGTGACGGTCCACTTCGTCGACGCGGGCGTGGACTCGGGGCCCGTGATCCTGCAGCGCGCGGTCGAGCTGCCGCACGCGCGCGAGGCCGGCGAGGTGCTCGCGGCGCTGCGGCCGCTGGAGCACGAGCTGCTGCCGCGGGCGGTCGCGCTGTTCGCGCGGGGCGCGCTGCGCGCCGACCCGGAGAACGCTCGGCGGACGCTGCTCGTCGAGGGCACGAGCTAGGCTCTGGGCAGTGGCCGCCGACAGCGAGCTGATCACCGAGCGGGGCATGGCCGAGCGGGGCGCGCGCGGCGCGGGCGCGCGGGGCGACCTCGAGCGGGCGGCGCCGGGCGAGGTGCGGGTGCGCAGGGCGCTGCTGTCGGTGTCCGACAAGCGCGGCGTCGTCGAGCTGGCTCAGGGGCTCGCGCAGCTGGGCGTGGAGATCGTCTCCACCGGCGGCACCGCGCGCGAGCTCGTGGGCGCGGGCCTGGCGGTGCGCTCGATCGACGAGTTCACGGGCTTCCCGGAGATGATGGACGGGCGCGTGAAGACGCTGCACCCGCGGCTGTACGCGGGGCTGCTGGCGCGCCGCGACCAGGAGGCGCACGTGCGCGCGGCCGAGGAACACGAGATCCAGCGGGTGGACCTGGTGTGCGTCAACCTGTACCCGTTCGAGCAGACGCTCGCGCGCGGCGACGCGAGCGACGAGGAGATCGTCGAGAACATCGACATCGGCGGCCCGACGATGATCAGGGCGGCGGCCAAGAACAGCCCCTTCGCGGCGGTGCTGGTCGACCCCGAGGACTACGAGGGCGTGCTCGGCGAGCTGCGCGAGTCCGACGGGAGGCTGTCGCTGGCGACACGCACGAAGCTCGCGGCGAAGGCGTTCGCGACCACGGCGCGCTACGACGCGGCGATCTCGACGTGGTTCGCGCGGCGCACGAGCGGGGAGGCGTTCCCGGCGAGCTGGCGCGACGCCTACGAGAAGGTGATGGACCTGCGCTACGGCGAGAACCCCCACCAGCGGGCCGCGTTCTACGCGCGGGCGGGCTCGCCGACGCACCTGCTGGCGGGCGTCGAGCAGCTGCACGGCAAGGAGCTGTCGTTCAACAACCTGCTCGACCTGAGCGCCGCGCGCGAGCTGGTCGAGGAGTTCGACGGGGCGGCGTGCGCGATCGTCAAGCACAACAACCCGTGCGGCTGCGCGATCGGCGAGAGCGCGCAGGCGGCCTACGAGAAGGCGTTCGCGTGCGACCCCGAAAGCGCCTATGGCGGCGTGATCGCGCTCAACCGCCCGGTCGACGCGGCGTGCGCGGCGCGGCTGAACGAGCAGTTCATCGAGGTGCTGCTCGCGCCGGGCTACGACGCGGCGGCGCTGGAGACGCTGAAGTCCAAGAAGAACGTGCGCATCCTCGAGCTGGGCGATTGGCCCGAGCGCGTCCGCGGGGTCGAAGCCAAGCCCGTGCTCGGCGGCCAGCTCGTGCAGACGCGCGACGCCGTCGCCGAGACGCGCGAGCAGATGAGCACGACGAGCGCGCGCGAGCCCGGCGAGCAGGAGTGGCTGGACATGCTGTTCGCGTGGGTCGTCTGCCGGCACGTGCGCTCCAACGCGATCGTGCTCGCCAAGGACGGCGCGACCGTCGGCATCGGCGCCGGCCAGATGAGCCGCGTGGACTCCTCGCGGATCGCCGTCGAGAAGGCGCGCCGCTTCCTGCCCGACCAGCTCGCCGGCTCTGTCGCCGCCTCGGACGCCTTCTTCCCCTTCCCCGACGCCGCCCAGGTGCTGCTCGACGCGGGCGTCGCCGCGATCATCCAGCCCGGCGGCTCGGTGCGAGACGAGCTGACCGTCGAGGCCGTCGATGCGGCCGGCGCCGCGATGGTGGCCACGGGCGTGCGGCACTTCCGCCACTGACCAGCGGTTCGCCCCGCGCCCCGCCCGCGGAGATCGTGATCGAGCGGCTCGCCCGGCGCCGCAGGCGCCCGCGAGACGATCGATTACGATCGGGCACATGTGCCGAAACATCCGCAACCTCTACAACTTCGAGCCTCCCGCGAGCGAGGAGGAGATCCGCGCGTCGGCGCTCCAGTACGTGCGCAAGGTCAGCGGCTTCGCGAAGCCCTCGGCGGCCAACGCCGAGGCGTTCGAGCGGGCCGTTGACGCCGTGAGCGAGATCTCCGCCCGCCTGCTCTCCGAGCTCGTGACGAGCGCCCCGCCGAAGGACCGCGAGGTCGAGGCGGCCAAGGCGCGCGCCCGCGCCCAGCAGCGCTACGCGGCCTAGCGACGGGCGACGGGCGACGGGCGACGGGCGACGGGCGACGGTCAGCCGGACGCCGGTCAGCCGGACGCCGACGCGCCCGGAGCGCCGGCGGGCGCCGGCGTGCCCGCGGCCGGGTTGGCGGCAGCCCACGCGGCGATGTTGGCCGATTCGTCGAGGATCGTGCCGTCGTCGAGCACGAGCGTGGGCACCTTGTAGGTGCCCGTCAGCGCCTTGACCTTGCGCCGGCCCTCGAAGAAGCGGTCGGTGCCGTAGCAGCCGAACGTGCGCACGACCTGCGGCCGGTGGCCTGCCGCCTGCAGCGCCTTGTGCGCCCGGGCGCACGCGTGGCGCTCGGCGGGGCCGAAGGTGCCGTAGCACACGTACAGCTTCACGGGACCGAACAGTACCGCAGACGCGGCGCGCGAGCCAGGCGGCCACATACGAGGCCACTCCGCGAAGGGACTTGACAACGAACACATCACGATATATCTTGTTAGAACTTAGATACCTCAAGATAGGACAAGGACTATGTTTGTGAATACGATTTATTCGACAGGAGAGCGATCTGGCTGCCGCCCCGGCGGCCCAGGCGGCGGGCGCGGGTTCGCGCACTCCCCGCGCGGCGAGTTCGGCGGCCACGGAGGGTTCGGCGGACACCGCGGAGGAGGCCATCGCAGGGGCAGGGCGCGACGCGGGGACATCCGTACGGCCGCACTGCTGCTGCTGGCGGAGGAGCCGCGCAACGGCTACCAGATCATGCAGGAGGTCCAGGAGCGCAGCAACGGCATGTGGAACCCGAGCCCCGGCTCGGTCTACCCGGCGCTCGCCCAGCTCGAGGACGAGGGCCTGATCACGACCGGCGAGCGCGACGGGCGCAAGGTCTTCGCGATCACCGACGCGGGCCGCAGGCTCGTCGAGGAGCGCGGCGGCGAGCGCGCGGCGCCGTGGGAGCAGCAGGACCTCGGCGGCGGTGCGCGGCAGCTCGCCGGGCTGATGCGCGAGGTCGGCTTCGCCTTCGTGCAGGTCATGAAGACGGGCAGCGCGGCCCAGGTCGAGAAGGCCGGCGCGGTGCTGGCGGCGACCCGCCGCGACCTCTACCGGATCCTCGCCGACGGCGACATCGGCGAGGGCGCAGCCGGCGGGGGCGCTCCGGAGACGGGCGGCGATGCCGATACGGTAGACGGGGACAGTTGAGCGAGACTACGCTGACAGCCTCCGAGGTCGCCTCCGCGACGGCGCGCGCCGTGCCACCCGGCGCGCCCGCCGCGGGCGCCGGCGCGGCGGCGGTGTCGGTCAGGGGCCTGGTCAAGCGCTACGGCGAGGTCGAGGCGGTGCGCGGCATCGACTTCGAGGTCGCCAGCGGCGAGATCTTCGGCTTCCTCGGGCCCAACGGCGCGGGCAAGTCGACGACGATCAACATGCTCTGCACGCTCGTGCGCCCGAGCGGCGGCGGGGCGCTCGTGGCCGGCCACGACGTCGTCTCAGAACGCGACGAGGTGCGCCGCAACATCGGGCTGGTCTTCCAGGACACGACGCTCGACGGCTACCTGACGGCCGAGCAGAACCTGCGGCTGCACGCGGACCTCTACGGGGTGCCGCGCGAGCTGGTCGGCGAGCGCATGCGCCAGGTGCTCGAGATGGTTGGCCTGTGGGAGCGCCGCGAGAGCCTCGTCAACACCTTCTCGGGCGGCATGAAGCGGCGCCTGGAGATCGCGCGCGGCCTGCTGCACTCGCCGCGCGTGCTGTTCCTGGACGAGCCGACGGTCGGCCTGGACCCGCAGACGCGCAGCTCGATCTGGCGCTACGTCCGCGAGCTCAAGGGCCAGGAGGACATCACGATCTTCCTGACGACGCACTACATGGACGAGGCCGAGTACTGCGACCGGATCGCGATCATGGACCGGGGGCGGATCATCGTGCTCGACACGCCGGCGGCGCTGAAGGCGCAGGTCGGCCGCGACCGCGTGCAGATCGAGACCGACGACGACCAGGCCGCGATCGCGGCGCTGCGCGAGCGCTTCGGGATCGAGGCGACGGTGGCGGAGGGCGCGGTCACCTTCGGCGTGCCCGAGGGCGAGCAGTTCGTGCCGCGGCTGTTCGACGAGTGGCCGTCCACCCACGCGCCGATCCGCTCGGTGAGCGTCGCGCGGCCCTCGCTCGACGACGTCTTCATGGCCCACACCGGCACGACGATCCGCGACGCGGAGTCCACGAGCACGGACCGCATGCGCAACGTGGCGCGGATCATGGGCGGCGGCCGCTGATGGCCACCGAGACGCGCGCCCCCGCGGCCGCGAGCGCCGGCGCCGCCGGCGCGCCGGGCGCCCCGCCGCCGGCGCACCAGATCGCGCGGGTGCGCGTGCCGATGCGCAGCGCGCGCGGCGAGCTGCGGGCGATCAAGGTCGTGTGGAAGCGCGAGCTGATCCGCTTCAGCCGCGACCGCCTGCGGATCCTGACCTCGCTGATGCAGCCCTTCCTGTTCCTGTTCGTGCTCGGCACCGGCCTCTCGCGGCTGGCCTCGGCGGGCACCCACGGCGTCAACCTGCGCACGTTCGTGTACCCGGGCGTGCTGTGCATGGCGGTGATGTTCACGGCGATGTTCTCGGCCGCCTCGCTCGTGTGGGACCGCGAGTTCGGGTTCCTGCGGGAGATGATGGTCGCGCCGGTCAGGCGCAGCTCGCTGGTGCTCGGCAAGTGCTTCGGCGGCGCGACCGTCGCGGGCTTCCAGGGCGTGATCGTCCTGTGCCTGGCCGGCCTCGTCGGCGTCCCCTACGCGGGCGGCCTGATCGCCGAGGTCTTCGCGCTACAGCTGCTGCTGGCCTTCGCGATCACGGCCTTCGGCGTGATGGTCGCCGCCCGCATCACGCAGATGCAGTCCTTCATGGCGCTGATGCAGATGGCGATCATGCCGATGTACTTCCTCTCGGGCGCGCTGTTCCCCGTCTCGGGGCTGCCGCAGTGGCTGTCGATCCTCAATCGCCTCGACCCACTCACCTACGCGGTCGACCCGATGCGCCGGGCGGTGTTCGCGCACCTGAAGATCAGCGCGGCCGCGCGTCACGCCCTGGACCCGGGGGTGACGTGGTGGAGCTGGCAGGTCCCCGGCCTCGTCGAGGCGGCGGTCGTGGCGGCGCTCGGCCTCGCGATGCTGTCGGTCGCGATCGTGCAGTTCAGCCGCGCCGAGTAGCGGAGCGCCGCCGGCGGGACGCCCGCAGGCGGCCCGACGCCGATTCGCGCCACCTCCTGGCCGCGCGGCCAGCCGCCTGGTAGGGTCGGCGGCGCGATGGCCTCCCTCGGTCCCTCCTCCTCGGCGCTCGAGCTCGCGGCGGCGCTGCGCGCGCGCGAGCTCTCGGCGGTGGAGCTGCTCGACGCGTGCCTGGCGGCCGTGGACGAGCTCAACCCCGAGCTGAACGCGGTGATCTGGCGCAACGACGACGCCGGCCGGGCGGCGGCCGCGGAGGCCGACCGGCGCCTGGCGGCCGGCCAGCAGGACGGGCAGGATGGCGCGGCGCCGTTCCTGGGCGTGCCGATGCCGATCAAGGACCTCACACCGGTGGCGGGCTGGCCGGTGACGTACGGCTCGCGCGGCGCGCCGGAGGGCGTGAGCGAGCGCAGCGAGCTGGTGGTGGACGCGCTGGTGCGCGCCGGCTTCGTGCTGTGCGGACGCACCAACACGCCGGAGTTCGGCGTGCTGACGGTGGCGGAGAACAGCCGCTATGGGATCTCGCGCAACCCGTGGGACACGGGGCGCTCGCCCGGAGGCTCGAGCGGCGGGGCCGGGGCGGCGGTGGCGGCGGGCATGTTCCCGATCGCCCACGCCAACGACGGCGGCGGCTCGATCCGCATCCCCGCCTCCTACTGCGGCCTGGTCGGCTTCAAGCCCAGCCGCGGGCGCGTGCCGCGGCTCGCGCAGAGCTGGCTGGGGGCGGTCGTCGAGGGCGTCGAGGCGCGCACGGTGGCCGACGCGGCGGCGGTGCTGGACGCGATCTCCAGCCCCGACCCGAACGCGTGGTACAACGCGCCGGCTTCGCACCGGACGTTCACCGAGCAGGCGGGCAAGACGCCCGAGGCGCTGCGCGTCGGGCTGATGGCCGAGGCGCCGCTGGGCATCCCCACGGACGCGCCGTGCGCGGCGGGCGCGCGCGCGGTGGCGGCGCTGCTGGAGGAGCTCGGGCACGCCGTGGAGGAGGTGCAGGTGCCGACGGTCTCCGAGGAGATGATCCCGCCGTTCATCTCGCTGACGGTGGCCGGCCTGGCGGACTACGACGGCGTGGACTGGTCGGCGGTCGACGCGCACATCGCCCACCAGCGAAAGTCGGCCGGCGAGCTGGGGGCGTACGAGTACGCGCTGGCGGTGCGCTCGCTGGAGTTGCTGAGCCGCCGCGAGACCGAGCGCTGGGGGCGCGACTTCGACGTGCTGGTGACGCCCACCTCGGCGATCCTGCCGCCGGTCGCGGGGGCGATCCTGGAGGCGCAGCTGGCGGCCCCCGACCAGCCGGTGCTGGACGTGGTGCGCAGCGTGTCGTTCACGGCCTTCGGCAACGTCACCGGGCTGCCGGCGGTGAGCCTGCCGCTGCACTGGAGCGAGGAGGGCCTGCCGGTGGGGGTGCAGCTCACCGGCGGACCGTGGCAGGACGGCGCGGTGCTCGCCCTGGCGGGCCAGCTCGAAGCGGCAAGGCCATGGGCCGAGCGGCGTCCGTCGCTCGCTTCATCCGCTCGCTGACGATCGTGCAGAAGACCTCCACGAGCTGCGGGTCGAACTGCGAGCCGGCGCAGCGGCGCAGCTCGGCGAGGGCGTCCTCGAGCGCCATCGCGGGCTTGTAGGAGCGCTCGTCGAGCATCGCGCGGAAGGAGTCGCAGATCGTGACGATGCGCGCGCCCAGCGGGATCTGCTCGCCGGCGAGGCCGTCGGGGTAGCCGCGGCCGTCCCAGCGCTCGTGGCTGGCGCGCACGAGCGGGCCGATGCGCTCGAGCGACGGTCCGGCGGCCGCGATGATCTGCTCGCCCATGACGGTGTGCTGCTTCATGAACCGCCACTCCTCCTCGCTGAGCGCGCCGGGCTTGGCGATGATCTCGTCGGGGATGCCGAGCTTGCCGACGTCGTGCAGGTCGCCGGCCTTGACGATCTCCTCGACCGTCTCCTCGTCGAGGCCGATCGTGCGCGCCAGCAGCTCGACGTCGCCGGCGACGTCGTCGGAGTGCTCGCCGAGGTCGGGGTGGCGCTGGGCGAGCGCCGCGTGCAGCACGGCGGTGATCAGCTCGGCGGCGCCGCCGCGGCCGGTGGCCTTCTCGCGGTACATGTGCTGGTCGGCCAGGCGCAGCGCCTGGGTGGGGTCGCGCGCGTCGCGGGGGATCTCGACGGCGCCGGCCGCGGTGGAGACGGTGAACGCGCCGCCCTGTTCGGTGAGCGCCTCGCGGGCGCTCGCGAACAGCGCGTGGGGATCCTCGACGCGGGCGGTCACGAGCGCGCAGAACTCGTCGCCGCCGAGCCGGTAGACCGAGCCGTGGGGCGCGAGCGCCTCGTGCAGGCGCCCGCCCAGGCGCGCCAGCAGGGCGTCGCCGGCGAGGTGGCCGAAGGAGTCGTTGTAGGTCTTGAAGCCGTTGAGGTCGAAGAACCACAGGTAGGCTGGCTCCTGGTCGCTGGCGCGCTGGCACACGCGCGGCAGCTCCTCGATCAGCGCGCGGCGGTTGCGCAGGCCCGTGAGCGGGTCGGTCGAGAGCTCGCGCACGACCCGGCGGTTGGAGATCGCCAGGCCGGCGATCGAGCCGAGCAGCGTGACGAGCGCGATCCACAGCAGCGCCATCAGGCCGGGGCTCAGGGCGTTGAGCAGGTCGGGCGCCGGCTGCTCGGCGGTCGCCGCGATCGCGATGTGCTGGCGCAGGCCGCCGATCGTCAGCGGCAGCGCGGCGGCCATCGCGAGGTGGCCGGCGTTGGTCGTCGACTGGGCGCGCCGCCCGAGCGCCGCCGTGTCGATCCGCAGCGTGTGGCTCGCGCCGAGGCCGCCGGCGCCGCTGAGCACGCTGGAGGGCCCGTCGAGCGCGAGCAGGCCGCGTTCGAAGCTGCCCAGCTGGACGTTCACGCCCGGCGTGTCGTCGACCAGCAGGCTGCTCTCGCCGCGGGTCGCGGCGAGGCTGATGTCCAGGTGCACGATCCCCAGCGGCACGCCGCGCAGGCGGAAGGGCGCGAGGAAGGCGACCGACAGCTGGCCGCTGACGGGGGACAGGAAGGCGCCGCTGGCCGCTCCCACGGGCGAGCTGTCGGCGAGCTTGACGAACTGCCGCGTGAGCGTCCTGGGGAAGCGCGCGGGGCGCCGCGAGGGCGCGCACACGAGCTGGGCCCCCTGCTCGTCGTCCAGGCAGGCCGCGGTCAGCGGCACGAGCGACGAGCGCTCGATCGTGGCGAGGCTTTCGGCGGTGGCGGCGAGGTCGGCTGCGCGCATCCCCGGCGTCAGCCGGCGGGCGCCGAGCAGCTCGCGCACGGCGGGGTTGACGAGCATCAGCGAGAGCGACGTGGTCGTCTGGCGCTCGCCGCCGGAGATCAGCGCGAGCTCGCCGCCGACGGCGCTCTGCAACGAGCGCTCCTGGGCGTTGCGACGAGCGTGCGCGTTTTCGCTGGTCTCGAACAGCGCCACGCCGCCGAGCAGCACGGAGAAGACGAGCCCGAGTAGTGCGAATTGCCGCATGAGCACTCTTTCGTCTCTTGTTGTCTGGCCCTAAAGAGTGGGTCTACCAGTCGGCAGATGTTGGTCCACGGCGGGCAGTCGACGATCGCACCGCGACGTCGGCGGCAGGCACGCCGCCCCGGCCAGAAACAATCTGTTTCCTGTTGCCATATGAATGTGTCGGCGGGGGCGGGGGCCGACATGAGTCGAATCTCGACGATACGGTCGGCACGTTCGACGCGGGCGGCGGCGATGCCTTAGCCTGTCGGCCGCGATGGAGCTCGTGCGCGAATGGGTCAGCCACGACAGCCCCGCGGGGGAGCTGTCCTCCTACCTCGCGCGGCCGGCGGCGGCGCACGAGGCGCTCCCCGCGGTGGTCGTGCTGCAGGAGGTGTGGGGCGTGGACGGCCATATCGAGGACGTCGCCGAGCGGCTGGCCGCGGCGGGCTACGTGGCGCTCGCGCCCGACCTGTACTCGGCCGGCGGCGGGCGCCCGGCGGCGCTCGCGCCCGAGCGCGTCGAGGCGACCAAGGAGTTCCTGAACACGATCCCCTCCGACAGCTGGGCGGCGGTGCTCGGCGACGAGGAGCAGCGCGCGCGGGCGCTCGGCAAGCTGCCGGGCGGCGAGGGCGAGCGCGTCGGCGAGACGCTCGGGACGCTGTTCGGCGGCATGCGCGACCTCGACCGCTACACGCAGTCGGCGCGCGGTGCGATCGCGTTCCTCGGCTCGCACCCGGCCTGCGCCGGCCGGCCGATCGGCGCGATCGGCTTCTGCCTCGGCGGCGGCCTCTCAGCACGGCTGGCCTGCCAGGAGCCGGCGCTGGGCGCCGCGGTCGTGTTCTACGGGTCCGCCCCGGAGGCCGAGCGGGTGGCCTCGATCGGCTGCCCGCTGCGCGGCTTCTACGGCCAGGACGACCCGCGCATCCTCGCCGGCCTGCCGGACTTCGAGGCCGCGCTGCGCGCCGCCGGCGCCGACCACGAGCTGCGCGTGTATCCGGACACGCCGCACGCGTTCTTCAACGACACGCGCTCGAGCTACCGGCCCGAGGCGGCGCGCGACGCGTGGGGCCGGACGCTCGCGTTCTTCGCTGACACGCTCGGGCAGGCGGCGACGGTGGGCGTCGCGCGGGCCGCGAGCGCCAGCTAGAAACGACGCCGGCCGACGAGGGCGTCCGCTGTTCGCCGTGGCAGGCGGCGGCGAATGGCTGGGAGATGGCCGGCGTCGCCGGGCAAGTCGCCCGAGATCCGAGGATCGGCTAACTTCCGATCACTGGTCAAATCGCACTAGGGCCGATTTGACGCGCGATGAAAAGGGGGACCGATGGCAGACGGCGACGACCTTCCAGAGCTGTCGCAGGCCGAGCTCAGAGCGTTTGACCTGCTGATCGCTCAGCTCGAGGAGTCCGGACAGACGAGCATCTCCGGCCCGGAAGTGTTCTTCACCCCGACGCTCGTGCGCGTGATCGTGCCGGTGGCACGGATCGTCACGCCGGCGATCATTCAGGGCGCCGAGCACGCGGAGCCGGTCAGCGAGGCGCAGGCGATGCGGCTGCTCGCCGACAAGGGCGAGCTGACGCTCGAGGAGCTCGTGGAGGCAAGGAAGCGGCTCGGCGGTTGATGGGGATGGGCCGTTCGCCGACCGGCGGCGGCCCATCGCGGAAACGCCCGAACCCGATGAGGTGTGAGAGATGCGTGTCGCTGGCGAGCTCGCGCTGATCGTCCTGTTTGCGGCCTGGCTTGCGGTCTCGATCCTCTCCCACGTGTGGGGTGGGCTGGAGGCGCGGCTGTGGCGCCTGCAGCGCTTCGGGCTGATTCCCCCGGTGGAACTTCTTCGCGCCGCATCCGGGCGTGCACGACGTCCATCTGCTCTATCGCGACGTGACTGTGCACGGTCGACCTGGCGAGCTCGGCTTCGTGCAGGCGATCGAGCCGCGGCGCTGGTACCACGCGGTCTGGCATCCGCGCAAGTACCGCAGCAAGGTGGTCTCGGATGTGAGCATGACGCTGCAAGCGTCGATGAAGGAGATCGCCGAACGAGGCGGCGACGAACGCGCGGTGCTGCTGTCCTCGGCCTATGTGACGGCCGTCAATCTGGTGATGCAGATGCCGCATGCGGGCGATGCCACGGCGCGCCAGTTCATCCTCGCCAGGCACAGCTGCTATGGCCGCGACCCCGAGCACGAGGTCGTGTTCCTCAGTGAGTTCCACCCGTTCGAGCTGGCTGCGGACAGCGGGTTGGGATGACGGTCGAGCTCGCCTATGAGCTGTGCGGACGCCTCGCGAGCGTGTGGGTGATCGTCGGCGCGGCCGAGGGACTGGTCGCGCTCGGCGAGTACCGGGACAGCGGCGTCTATGACGCGCGGATCGCCGTCGTCGACGGCGGCCCCGCCCTTGTCGCATCGATGCGCTCGGCCGCCTCGGGTGCCCCCGCGATCGCCGGCACCTACGTCATGCGTCTGGCCGCCGGCGCGACCCTGCTGCTGGCGCCGTGGAGCACCGGCCTGGCTGCGGGCGCCTGGGGTACCACGGCGCTCTCGGCGTTGTTCCTCGAGTGGCGACGCCAGTATGGAGACGACGGCGGCGATCAGATGCTCACGATCATGAGCACCGCGTTCACGATCGCGCTGCTGCTGAGCTTCGCCCGCCATGCGCTTGCGCTCGGCCTGTACTTCATGGGTGCACAGGCCTGTCTTGCCTACGTGATCGCCGGGGTGGCCAAGCTGCGAGGCGAGGAATGGAGGAAGGGGATCGCGACCGAGCGGATCTTCTCGACCAGGACATACGGCGCCCCGGGTGTGGCGGCGCTGCTGAGGCGCCGACCGGCGCTCGCGCGCGCGATGTGCTGGGGGACGATCGCTTTCGAGGCGTCGTTCGTGCTCGCGCCGTTCTTGCCGCTGCCGGGGCTGCTCGCGCTGCTCGCGGTCGCGGCGAGCTTTCACGTCGGGAGCGCCGCGATCATGGGGCTCAACGGGTTCCTGTGGGCGTTCGTCGCGACCTATCCGGCGATCGTGTTCCTCAATCAGGCGGTCACCGGTCACCTGCTGTGAGCTCGGGCGCGTCTGGTCAGGCGCCGCGGCTGAGCACCGTCGCGCGCGAGCGGCGTCGAGCTCCCGCGGTCAGCAGCCGCCCGGCGGCCGTCCGGCGCGCGGCGACGGCGTAGTAGGCGCGGTCGAGCAATGCCGGCGGGATGTGTGCGAGCGCGCTGGACGCTGCGCGGCTGCGGGGCAGCGTGCGCAGGAGTGGCACGAAGGCCCGTCCGGCCGAGTAGACCGTGCCATCCTGGGTCGCAAGGTGCCACGAGCCGAGCCGCTGGCCTTCCGGGATCGCGCCGAGCGGGCCGACGCTCGCGGGGTCCTGGATCGGGCGGTAGCGCAGGCTGTGGGAGCGGTCGAGCGCGATCACCTTCGCGACACACCAGAGGCAGAATCCGCAGTCCGCATCGTAGAAGACCGTCGGAGATTCGATCATCTGGGCCATCGCTTCTGATTATGGCGACCAGACGCGGTGCGGTGCCAGGCCAGAAGCGCGATCGCACGGTCCCGCGATTCGCGGTCAGGGTGCCGACGACATGCCCCGTGCGGGACTCGAACCCGCCCCACCGGATTAAAAGTCCGGCGCTCTACCAGATGAGCTAACGGGGCCCCATGAGCGCAACAGTGTCGCAGACGGGCTGCCCGCGTGGGGCGGCGCGGGCGACAGCGCGCGGCCGGGCGAGCTACGGGTGTTCCTCGGAGGCCACCCGCAGCAGCTCCTCGATGCGCGTGAGCTTTACGCGGGGGCGCCCGGCGGGCTCGCCGAGCGCGCGCTCGTGGCGGTCGATCGCCTGCCAGCCGGTGTAGGTGACGAGCTCGGGCTGGCGCGCGCGGAGCAGCCGCTCGACCGCGTCGGCGTCGGGCTGGGAGGGCGCGTGTGCGCTCGCGGCGTTGCCGTTGCCGGCGGCGGCGAGATCCGCGAGCATCGCGTCGACGGTCTCCTGGGCGTCCTTCTTGTTGGTGCCGATCACGCCCGAGGGGCCGCGCTTGATCCAGCCGACGACGTACTCGCCGGGGACGCGGGCGCCGCTGTCGGGGTCGACCACGCGGCCGCCCTCGTTGGCGATCACGGCGGCGCGCTCGTCGAAGGGCACGCCGGGCAGCGGCAGGCCGCGGTAGCCGATCGCGCGGAAGGCCAGGCCGGCCTCGATCGTCTCCCGCTCGTCGGTGGCGCGTGCGCGCAGGCCGCCGCCCTCGACGGGGACGAGCTCGTTGCGGATCAGCTCGACGCGGCCGAGGCGGCCGTGCTCGTCGGGCAGGAAGGCGGCGGGCGAGAGCAGGAAGCGCAGCACGATGCGCTTGGGGTGGCCGGCGGGCTCGCGGGCGGCGTACTCGCGCAGGATCTCGACGTTGCGCCGGCAGGTGATGTTCTCCTCGGCGGCCGGATCGGGCACGGCCAGCGCGCGCTCGAGCTCGGCTTCGTCGACGATCACGTCGGCGCCGGCGAGCTCGCCGAGCTCGAGCAGCTCGGGGTTGGTGAAGGCCGCCTGCGCGGGCCCGCGGCGGCCCACGATCACGACCTCCGAGACGCGGCTCTCGGCGAGCACCTCCAGCGCGTGGTCGGCGGTGTCGGTCGGCGCCAGCTCCTCGGGGGCCAGCACGAGCATGCGGGCGACGTCGAGGGCGACGTTGCCGTTGCCGATCACGACGGCGCGCTCGGCGCCGGCGCCGTCGCCTCTGGCGGTCGTGAGGTCGAACTCGAGGTGGGCGTTGTCGGGGTGGCCGTTGTACCAGCCGACGAACTCGGTGGCGGCGTGCGAGCCGGGCAGGTCTTCGCCGGGGATCCCGAGCGGGCGGTCGGAGGGCGAGCCGGTCGCGTAGACGACCGCGTGGTAGTGCTCGAGCAGGTCCTCGCGCGAGACGTGCCGGCCGAGCTCGATGTTTCCGAAGTAGCGGAAGCGGGGGTGGGCGGCGGTCTTCTCGTAGATGCGGCTGACGGACTTGATCTTGGGGTGGTCGGGGGCGACGCCGGAGCGCACGAGGCCCCAGGGTGTCGGCAGGCGCTCGAGCATGTCCACCTCGAGATCGATCGAACGCCCGCCCGCCCCGTCCTTGAGCAGGTGGCCGGCGGTGTAGAAGCCGGCCGGGCCGGAGCCGATCACGGCGATGCGGATGGGTGAGTCGTCGTCTGTCATTCGGGTGCGTTGGGATGGGCGCGGCCCGACTCGAACGGGCGACCCCCTCGGTGTAAGGTAGCAACGGCGTTTGCGGTGGTTTGCGGCTGTTAGCATTTTACCCCGCAAATGGAGGCATTTTGACTAGGATGCGGCAGGCGTGTTTGTGGCTGCCTGTGGGTGCTGTGTTGCCACCGCGTTGCCTTTCGTGGGCGCTACTTGCGCGTCTAGGAAGTCGGCGCTGCCAAGCCCCTCGTCCATGAGATGCACGTAGCAGCGCAGCGTGAAGCCGGGGTCGCCGTGGCCTAGCCACTCCTGCACTTGCTTTACGTCCTTGCCGCCGGCGAACAGCAGCGACGCGCAGGTGTGCCGAAACGTGTGGAAGCCAATCCACGGCAGCCCTAGCTCGGCCACAGTGGGGCGCAGCACCCGTGCCCGCAGGTTGTGGGCATCTAGCGGCGTGCCGCGCGTGGTCGCCCACACGGGCGCCAGCGGGCCGGCGTAGCGCCTCCCACGAAGCGCTAGCAGCGTGTCGCGCATACCGGGCGCTAGCGGCACGTCCCGGATGCTGTGCGCGGTCTTTAGCTCGCGCTCGGTGCCCTTGTAGAATTGCCGGCGCACCTTCACATGCGCGTGAGTGCCAAGGTCCACATTTTCCCAAAGCAACCCTGTGGCCTCGCTGATTCGCAGCCCGGTTTGGCCTAGAAATGTGAAAAACGGCTGCCACTCCACAGGCAACGCGGCGAGCACTACGCCAAGCTGTGCCCGCGTCATCACCTTTACTTTGCGGGCACTGTGGTCGGCTTTGCGACGAATGCCAGCGGCGGGGCTGGCGGGTATGTCGCCGTGAATGGCAGCCGTGCCTAGCAGCGCCTTCACGGCTTGCAGGTGCTTGTTGACGCTGGATGGTTTGACGCCTGCTTGCTGCATGTGGCGCGCAAAGCCTTCGATGTCCTGTCGCCGCAGGTCCTTGAGTCGCTGCCCACGGAAGTAGGGGATAGCGTGCTTCTCGATTGCTCGCGTGTAACTCTCGCGTGTGCTTGGCGCTAGCCCCTCGTTCTCGCGCCCGTTGTACGTCTCCAGCCACTTGCGGGCGTAGTCATCGAAGCGAGCGTTACTGGCCGGCTGCGTCTCGCCTGTCGCACGCTTGCCCTTGGCTTCGCGCGCCTCGGCCATAGTGCGAAATGATTCCTTGTGTTGCTTGCCGCGGTCTCGCCACACAATCACGTAGCGAGAGCCGCGTTTGTAGATACCAGGGGTGCTGGTTTTCACCATTGGCGCTGCCATTTCTACTCCCCTTTCAGCAACGCGCGGGCCGCGTCGCACATTAGTAGGTTCTCCGCCGAGCTATACTCGTCGCACTCCTCGGCCCACTGGTTTAGGTGCCACGCAAGCGCGCTTTGGGTGGGTGTGGCGTGCTGCTTGGCGATGCGTGCCAGGTCTTGTGCTGCGTCGTTTGGGGCTGCCATTTGGTGTCTCCTTTTTGGGTTTTGTTGCCACCCATAAAGGTACATTCTTGTTACTGTGACTCACGGGTATCGGACGCCGCCCGCCCGGCGCACACAGGGGTAAATGCGCAAACCCCCGGTGCTGCTCGGGCGGGCGGCGCTGCTCACAGCACAGGTGATGCACGGCACCCGCGCTGTGAGCGGCCACAGGCTGGGGGTGACGCCAAGTTAGCACCCCTTCCTGTGGCTGCCTCCCGGCTGCTGCCCAGAGAGAGCAGCGGGGAGACAAACTGTCGGGAGCCACGCCCGGCGCCGATTACCAGTATCACCAGCGTGGCTCCCGCTCTCCCGTATCCACAGCCACCTGTGGCATCGGGAAAGTTTGATGTGGCCGCCCGGCGCAGGAGAAGTACCAATCGACGCCGAGCGGCCACAGGTCCCGCAGACGCTTCTACGGGACCACCTCGGGCGCCGCGCCAACGCCCAAGCTGTGAAAGTTTCAACCAGCAACGTCCTTGCCTTCCAGTAGCGCCGTCTCTTCCGGGTCTGGGTTGAGGTCGGCGTCGTCCATGACCTCGATCTGCGACGGTTTGGCGCTCCACCCCTGGATAACCGGCGCTAACAATTGGTCGGTCAGCGGGAACGGCTCCATGTTTGCAATCTTGACCGCGTGACATACAGGCGTCCATGCGGCCTGTGCCCGCGCCCACGCCTCCTGCGCTCGCCGGTACGCGGCTATCATTTCGTTGGTCGCTTGGTCAGCTAGCTTGCTGTGTGTATCTGCCTCGGCGGCAAAGTCGGTGAAGTAGTCACTGTAAAGCTGTTCCAGTTCAATGTCGATCCGTTTGGTGGCGCCCAACGCCCGGTTCGCCTTGTCGAGCGTCTTCTTGTATATGTCCTCCACACTTGCACAGTCGGCCTCGGCTTCTTCGACCTGTGCTTCCGTGGCTTGGCCCTTGTTCAAAGCTGCCTCTGCCTCACGTAGCCGGCTGGCGCGTTGACCTTTTGCGCCTTCTGCACGAATACGGAGTTGCGTCTGTTCCTCGTAAAGTTTGTAGGCGTTTTTCCGCTCGCGTATCAGTGCATCGCGCTGCTGTAGCGGGGTGAGTTTGCCGCCCAAGTCAGCGTTGACGCCTTGTGGCCTTGGTCGCAATCCCTTAGCCATTGTCGTCACCCGCCGCTGCGAGTACGGCGTTTACCTCATCCATGCGAGGCGCAAGCTGCTCGGCTGTCATGCCCTTTATGCGCTCCAGGGTTAGCTTGTCGTCGTTTTCGGCCTGTTCCCGCACCGCCTGTTCACCATCGATCGTGCCCAGGTTGTAAGCGCGTTTCTCTGCCTCAGTCTCGAACTCACGTTGCATGTGTCACTCCTTGCGTTGTCTTTACAAAATACTTCCCGGCTTGAAAGCCTTCCGGCCGTGGCGCTTGCACAGGTGCGTATGCCGTCCATGCTTCACTACCCACGCTTTGAAGGGTTGGCCTTTCCGGCACCACCAAGCCTCCCCCTGTGGTAACGGTGCCACAGGCCAGCGCCGGCACCCTTGCGTCGGCCGGAGCCTGTAGGGAGCCCGCCAGGGCCGCCAAATGGCAAATCACACGGTGCTGGCGCGGCGGTTTGTACGGCAGCGTGGCAAGCATTAGCGAATCTGCGTGGTCATCATGCGAAGCGGCGTCCTCGGCAGCAATGTGTACGAAGCCGCGCTCGCGCTGCTCAAACCGCAGGCCGGCGAGCTGACGCAGCAGGTCCGGATCACGTGGTAGCACTAACTGACCGCGCTCAAGCATTCCCAACAGCAGCGAGTACCCCGTGGTCTTGGTCGCCGCTGTGGTGCTGATAAAGAACCAGCGCCGTTTGGTTCGGTCGTGATTGCCTGTGCGTGACTGCACAGCCAAGCGCCGTACCTCCGAGCTGGGATAGGCACCCACGCCGTTTACCTCCGTCGCGACATGCCGAAACGGTGCGATGTTGGACACCGTGGCTTTGATCACATGGTGCAACGGCTCGCCGGGCTTCCAGCCGTAGGACAAGGCCACAAAGCGCGGCATGGGCTCGGCGTCGGCGTTGAGCGCGGCCACAGGCAGACGGAAAATGCCAGCCAGGCTGCTGCAATCGTAAGACACGCCCCAATCGATGCCGAGTACCCCTGTGGCCGGACCGCGCAAGTCCTGGTAGCGCGGCACCACAATGTCCGCGGTGCAGCTCTCCAGCAACTCTTGGCTGAACAAACTCCCCACAGCGTCACCCCACACGCCATCAAGCTCGGCCGCTGCCTCGGCGCGTGACATGCGGCTACGCTCCCGCTCAATGAAAGCCGCGTCAAGCGTTGGGTTCATGGACATGGTCCAACTGAAGCTGGCGTAGTCCGGGTCTTGTTGTGAACCGAGCAGGTAGGCGTTGCGAAAGAAGCCTTTACCCCACGGGCCGCCGAGCAGCAGAATGCGGGAGCCGTTGGCGCGTTCGTCCAGTGCGATAAACCGCGCGGCGGGCCAAAGCTCCTCAGGCTGAAACCCGGCCTCGTCCATCACAAGTAGCAACACGCCTTTGCCCAGGCCGCGCACCTGGCGCTGTGACGCAGGCAGGCTGATAATTTCACTGTCGTTGGTGAGCCGGATACGGGTGGCGTAGTCGTCTACCACCGCCCCGCGTGTGAGTGGGTGTGCGTTGAGCTCGGCGCCGATATCTTCAGTCACACGGCGCGCGCTATCCTGGCCGGCGCTCAGTATCACGACCTTACATCCGGCGTTGGAGAATGCAGTGTGCATCCCCTCCACCTGTGCCGTCTCGGTCTTGCCGCTACGGCGCCCAGCGCTCACCACACGGTAGAAATGCGTATCTTCCACTAACCGCCGCTGATGCGGCCACAGGGGCTTGTACAGCACCTTCTCTGCAAACTTGGCTACGTTCATCGACTCGATGGGCTGGTTGGGTATATTTCACCCGCGCCGTACGGCTGGCCGTGGTCCCAATGCCCCTTACCCGGCGGGCGAAAACTGGCGGGCGGGATGACTTTTTTGGGGTCGAGTTCCGTGCCGCTTTGCGGCGTGTGTCCCTTCTCCACGCCTGCTTGTGCCAACTGCGGCATCGCAACGTGCGCAGTCTCGCCCGGCCGCACGTACGCGGTCACAGGTAGCAGCGGCTTGTCGGGCGGATCTACGTCGGGCGGCAACTGTGAAAAGCGCGTCACGGGGCCGTGCTGCGGGTAGTTGTCCGGGGTCGGTTGCACCGCCTGTGTCACAGGGGTAGTGAGTGGCTGTGGCGTCTCTGGCCACGCCCAGGAACCTGAGCCCACGGTATCGACTACAGTTTCGTCTGCGCCCCACATCGGTCGGCCTGTCTTTGACATTTGCTGTTCCTTTCACTCGTCAACGGCTGTGGCTTCGGCGTCATACGGAAGGCCCAGGTCTTTCAATTCACGCGCTTTGGCCACAGGGTCCGGGTTAGACATGGCGCGGGCCAGGTCGCCCTGCTGCAAGGCGACGTGGAGCTTGGCCCGCGCCTGCGGGTTCATGCCGAGACTTGAAAGGAGCTTGGCGGCCGTGGCCGTTAGCCTGCGCTCCCAGTTAGCCGCGCTTCGCGGTTTGCCGTTCTTGTCCAGCGGCCCGTGCTCGTCTATCCATGCGCTAACGCTCTCCAGCCGCGCCAACGTGCGCGCCGCCAGGCGCACCGTGTGGGCGTCCGCAGGCGGTAGCTGGTTGTTGCCCACGCGTACCGGCGCGGAGGCCGCTAGGGAGGCGTACAGCGCGTCCTCGATCGCTCGTACCTTGGCGGCCGGCGGCTCAGCTTTGGCGCCGTGTACAAGATTGTACTTGTTCCCTTTCGGCGCGGGAGGCGGCGTGTATTTCGATTTAGTGCGTGCCATTCCCATTACCTCGTTTTCCGCTTGTACGTGAGAAGGGGTGCGCGATCGTTCGCGCCTCGCTTCCGAAACCGTCACCACCCCGCCACCCCTTCACCAACACAGGGTGAAGGCACACACGGGCGCGCTGGACCACCTGCCTACATGGTAAGTGGTCGCCCCATAGAAGCCGCAAACACGGGCTCCCCCGTAGTGGTGGGAGCGGGGTGGCAACACGCGCGCGGCTCACCGGGCACCCCCCGCGCGCACCCACGCCTCGAGCTCGGCGCGGTTGAATAACACACGCGCCCCCTCGTGGTGATGTGGCACACGGCGCATACTCACCAGCCGGTAGATACGGTGCTTGCTGCAACACAGGTACTCGGCCGCGCCCGCCACGTCCAACCACTCTGGCGCCGACGCGGGCGTGGGCAGCGCCGCCAGCACACGCTCGGTAGCAGCCGCCACAACAGCCTCCAGGAAGTCCGTACCGGCTCCGGCTGAGCCCGCCGTAGCGCGGCGCGCAGCGCCGCGCGGAGGCGGCTGTGACCGCTCGCTCATTGGGACCGACCTCGCGAATCGGTCCCATCCCGTTGCGCACGGACTGATCGAGCAACTCCCCGGTCCGCGCGCCAAGCAACGCACTCGCGCAGCGACCGAGCGTGAGCCCGGCCGCGCGTGCTGCAATGTGCTGTGGTGGTTACTCGGCCTTGTGTGACTCCGCCCACGCCGCGGCTAGCTTGTTCGCCTGCGCCGTGGTGAATGCGTACCGTGCGCCGAAGCCCACCGATTCGCCGCGCGCGCGAAGCCACTTGCGAAGCTCGCGGCCGTCGACGGCCAAACGCGCGGCTAGTTGTTTCACGCTTACAGTGCCCGTTGCGGGCTCCGGTTTGGCTTTCGCAGCCTTGGCTGTGGTTGCTTTGGCCTTGCGCGCCTTGGCGACGTTGCCGGCCTGCACCTGCGCCGCGGCTGCTACGGCCTCGGCCTTTGCCTTTACCGGGTGAGTGGTTGCGCTTGCCATGTGAATTACCCCTTTGTGTGAGTGTGTAAATGCTGCTGTGCCCACACGCTACTGCACAACATTCACCTTTCGGGGCATTTACTGCAAGTGTGCGGGAAACGTGAGCTTTGTCACCGTGAATACAAACTGCGTCCGCCGCGCTCCCGCTCTCACGCCCAACACAGGGACCGAAGTGTGAAATACACAGGTTGGTGAGACGGGCCATTTGGAATGGCGCCGTTAGCGAGGCCGCTGTCATCGCTTTTCCTTTCGCTTGCCATTGTGGCCAGCCGTACGCCCTGCTTGGCCGGCTGCCACCTTGGCCACCTTGTCCGGCTTGGATAGTGCAGGGTTGTCCCCAAGCCGGCCAAGCCGGACAACCCGGCTGGCGGCCAAGCTAGGTTGGGCGTTGGCCGGCCAGCGGTATTCGTACTCGCCTTGAAAGTGATGCGACTTGCGGTACTCGATACCCAGTAGCTCGCGGGCACGGCGTACGGTGCGATCCGCGAAGCCTTGTTTTTTGCAGGTATCGAGAATTGGGCGTGCCTGATGCCACTTGCCATCGTTGGGCAGTAGTTCCTTGATCACAAGCTCCGCGCCGCCTACCTGGCTGTTGGCCCGCTGTGATTTCTTTGCTTGTTCTGCTGTAGCTGCAATCAGGTCATCGGCGGTAAGCTCGCCGCCCGCTCTGAAGGCGACGGCGCGCGGGACGTTGAATGTGCGACGCTTTACCTTGAAGCTGTGCGACTCGATGGCAAAAGTGATGGCCTGTGGTGCGGCGGCCAGGTTGCCCTTTCCGCGTACCAGAACCAGTCGCCCGTCCTCGTCCGGGTCCTTCGCAAGCAGCAGGCTCGAACGGCTCACGGCGTTGAAGGCCGACGAGCCGGACACCAAGTTGCGAAATGTCTCGCCGGACTTGTTGGGATGCAAGCTGCCAATCACGGCGACGCCAAGCTCACGAGCAAGCGACCGTGCCGGCTGCAAAGCCTCCCGCACCTGCTTGCCGTGCCAGTCATTGACGCCGACGCCAAGGTTGTCGAGCAACGCGTCCAGGTAGATCACCTTGACGCCGTGATCTTCCACGGCCTGCGCCAGGCGGTTACGGTCCTGGCGTAGCTCCACAAACCCGCCGCCCGGCCGCTCAATCTGCACCACCTGTGAAAGAACGGCTTTGGCGGCGTGCAGACGCGGCACCCACACATCCTGAAAGCTGTCCTCGTCACCAACGATGGCGACGCACGCGGGCTTGCCCTTGAGAGCGCCGGGCACCTTGCCTCGGCTCCACTGTGCGAGCAGGAAAGCAGCAAGTGTGCCCTTGCCGATGCCCTCGTTTCCAAGCAGCAGGTTCAAGTACCCCAGCAGAATGCGACCGCTCCATGCAAAACGCGGCGGGCGTGATTGCGACAGATCGGCCTTACGAACAATCAGCTTTCCCTTTGGCGCTTTCGCCTTGGCCGCACGCTGCTGTGCCTCTTGCTCGACGGTGATCTCGCGGGCGCGGGCTGCTATGGCCCTCTCGTCACGCGCAGCCTCGGCATCGTGCCCGTTTGGCGACGGCTCCATCTCGAAGGGGTATGAGATGTTGGCGGTACGGCTCACGGCCGCACCCGCTGTGTAAATGGCCCCGACGCGGGGCTAGGTTCGTCGGGGTCGCTTGGCCCGGCGCGGGAACCTCCGGTATGGCGCCTGCGGCACTCCCTACGGCGCCGCGCTGCCGGGCGTGGCCTGCGCCTAGCCGGCGGCACCTGTGAAGGCTTACAGGGCAGCGCGGCGTCAACATGCATAAAGAAGTGTTCTTGCCAATCCGCGCGCTTCATGGATTGTGCCGTCCATTCACGCTGCCGTTTGTGCCCACCTGTGGCCAGTCGATCTTGCATCCGAGCGCCTTCTCGATCTTGCGCCGGGTTTTGGGAAAAGGATCGCTGCGCATCGTTTCAATATGTGACAAACCGGGAACCGACAATTCCGTCATCTCGGCCAGCTCTCGCAACGTGATTTTGCGCCCCTTCCGCGCCACGGTGAGCGGGTGTGGGGCGCGGTTGCCGTGAGTAGTGCCTAGCTTCATGCTGCACAGTATAGCATTGCTGAGCCCTGCATCAGGCAGTCGGCGGCAGACCAGCGCCGCCTGCTACCTCGCGCGCTCCTATATGGGGCCGGTTCTAGACGTACTGCCTGACCAGCTTCCGAATCGCGCTGCAGATGTCGTTGAATTCGGCATCCGTAAACGAATCGTCCAAGACGAGTTGCACTTCTTTCCACAGCTCTTCGAGCTGGCGCAGCCGTCGCGCGCGTTGCTTCATCCTCGAACCTCCTGTACTAGGCAAACCCTCCCGACCGGGGAGCTGCGGGCACCGTGATTGCGCTGGGCGACTGCCCTCTAGCCAGAGCGCGGCGTCTTGCTGCGCATTGTCCCACGGACGCCAACGCGTCGTCAACATTTACCTAGCGCGTTCGCTGCCGCCGCGGGCGAATTTACGGTTGCTGGCACCTACAAAAGTGCCCCCGCACCGCGCAAACGGCCGGGGGCGTGACACCGAAAGGCGGAACCTTCCGATGCATGACCAGCCTACCCCGGCGCAAGCGTGCGACGAGACGCAGCGCACCGTGCTCTACCTGCTCACGGCCGAGAATCAGCCGCTCTGGACCGTCGATGATGTGGGCCGCGCCATCGACAACCGCATTGGCGGCGTGGACGCCGTAGGCCACCTGCGACGCGCCGGCCTGATCGCGCAGACTACGGACGGCCATGTGTTCGCCACCCGCGCCGGATACCGGGCGGTGGCGATGACCGGCGCCGTCGTCTGACGCACAGGGCGCCACGCCGTAGGGGCGTGGCGCTTTCGCGTTGCCCCCGGAGTTGCCACCAGGCATTCCCCACGGCACCCGCTCAAAGCAAAAGCCCCACATTTGCGGGGCTTTTGTGAGTGGGCGCGGCCCGACTCGAACGGGCGACCCCCTCGGTGTAAGCGAGGTGCTCTAGCCAACTGAGCTACGCGCCCCGGCCTGGGGCTCCAAGGCTAGCGAGCTTGCCCGCCCCAGCCAACGCCCGGGGGCCTCTGGCAACCCTCGACGGGCGCTCCCCTGCGAAGCTTGCGAGCGATGCGCATGAGCGAGGCCCTTCCAGGCAGAGCGCGGGTGGTCCTGCTCGTGGCGGGCGCCGTGGTGGTCGTGCTCGCGCTCGCCCAGCTGATCCTGCCGCGGATCGCGGCGAGCATGATCGGCTCGAAAGTGGGCCGCTACGGCAAGGTGCAGAGCGTCAGCGTCAGCTCGTTCCCGGCCATCCAGATCCTGTGGGGGGACGTCGGCTCGGTGCGCGTGCACGCGAGCAGCCTCACGCTGAGCCCGGCGCAGGTCTCGTCGCTGCTGTGGGAAGCGCGGGGCACCGGCGGCCTGGAGCTGCATGCCGAACGCGTCGAGCTCGGCTCGCTGGCGCTCACCGACGCGACGCTGCGCAAGCACGGCAGCTCGCTGAGCGCCGAAGCGCTGGCCAGCGAAGCGAGCGTGCAGCGGGCGCTGCCGGCGGGGGTCAGCGTGCGCCTGCTGCACAGCGGCGGCGGCCAGGTCGAAGTGCAGGCCACCGGCTCGCTGTTCGGCCTGAACGCGTCGGTCAACGCGGTCGCGGGTGCGAGCGACGGCCAGCTCGTCGCGCACCCACTCGGCTTCCTGATCGAAGCCTTCCAGCTGACGCTGTTCTCCTCCGACCACGTCTACGTCGAGGGCGTCGGCGCGAGCGTCCACTCGCACGACCCCACGGGCTATCGCCTGACGATGCAGGCGAGCCTGCGCTAGCCGCTAGGCCGCCACGGGCACCGCGGCAGGCGCGATCGCGGTGCGCGGGCGCACGCGCAGCGGCAGGCCGCGCTTGGGGCTGATCGTCGGCATCTGGCGGATCTGCAGCTCGAACCCCTCGGGCAGGGCGAGCGTGGCGCGCGCCAGGATCATGCTCGCGATCGCCCGCACCTCGAGCTGGCCGAAGCGCATGCCGATGCACGTGCGCGAGCCGCCGCCGAAGGGGACGTAGGCGCCCTTGGGCAGCGCGGCGCGCGCCTCCGGCGTGAAGCGCTCGGGGCGGAACTCGTCGGGCTCGGCGAACACGTCGGGCAGATGGTGGGAGGCCCACGAGCAGTAGTTGACGAAGGCGCGGGCCGGCACGGTGTGGCCTTCGAACTCGAACGCCTCGACCGCGCGACGCGGGCCGATCCAGGCCGGCGGGTACTTGCGCAGGGTCTCCTCGAAGACCATCTCCAGCTGCGGCAGCTCGCCGGAGACGAGTTGTGCGGCGGTGGGGCGGCCGTCGACGAGCATGGCGTCCTGCTCGGCCAGCAGCCGCGCCACGATCTCGGGGTGGCGGGCGAGCTCGTAGAACATGAACGACACGGTCGAGGTGGTCGTGTCGTGGCCCGCGAACAGCAGCGTCATCACCTCGTCGCGGATCTGCACGTCGCTGAGCGTGTTGCCGTCCTCGTCGCTCGCGTCCAGCAGCAGGCTGAGGATGTCCAGGCCGCGCTCGCCGCTGGCACGGCGCGTGCGGATCTCCGAGTAGATCAGCTCGTCGAGCTTGCGCGCCGCCCGCTGCATGCGCTCCCAGGGCGAGAAGCGTCCGCGCAGCACCCGCAGCACGTACTCGCTCGAATAGAACGCGAGCGCCTCCTCGAACAGGGCGGCGGCGTCGATCGCGCGGGCCTTCTCGCCGTCGGGGTCGACGCCGAACAGCGAGCGCATGGCGACGCGCACGGCGAGATGGCGCGTCCACTGGTACAGGTCGACGGTCGCGCCCAGCGCGAGCTGCTCGACGGCGCACTCGACCTCGCCGGTGACGGTGTCGGCGGAGGCGAGGATGTGCTCGCGGTGGAAGGCCGGCAGCATGATCCGCCGCGAGCGCCTGTGGAAGTCGCCGTCGATCGTCAGCAGGCCGTCGCCCATCAGGCCGATCAGGTCGCGGAAGTGCGACTCGCGCCACAGGAAGTTGGAGGCGTGGGAGACCGTGATGTAGTGGTTGGCGGCTGGGCCGAGCATGAACACCACGTTCGAGTGGAAGATCCTCAGCGTGAACACGGGGCCGAAGCGCTCGTATCCCTCGAGCAGCATCTCCAGCGGTTCGCCCGCGAAGCGGCGGGTGCGCAGCAGCGAGGGGCGGGTTTCGCCGGGCGGGAACGGCACGCCCGCCGTACGCTCGTCTCGCAGGTCGCTCAGCATGACCGACAGCGGCTTGGAGTCGAGCAACGGCGGAGGGCCTACGAGCGCCACGGCCGTAAGCCTAGAACAAAACTGGCTGAGCGGCCAGTTTGGTGGCGGAGTTGCGGCGGCGGGCTGTGCGGGCGGGCCTCCGGTGCCTCGCGCCGGGCGCCGGCCGGACGGTCCTCGCTGCCGGGGCGAGCCCCGAGGCCCGAGCTTGGCATACTGGAGGGGCACCGAGCGCCCCGCAGGCGTCCCGGGCGCAAATCGCGGGGGCGTAGCTCAGCAGGTTAGAGCGCTGCCCTGTCACGGCAGAGGTCGCGGGTTCGAGTCCCGTCGCTCCCGCTCTGGACACCGCTGCTTCCAGACCGGCTGTTGGTGGTTTGGCTTGCGGCTTGGAAGTACGGCACGAACGCCCCTCGTGGTTTGACGGCGACGATCGTGCCGTCGTCCTGCCATACCTGCTCGAACAGCGTGGTGAGTAGGCGGTGGCGCTCGGCGGGTGAGGTCTCGGCCTCCCAGAACGCGGCGAAGTCCGACAGCAGCCGCTCGGCCTGCGCGAGCTGTGGGTCGGCGGGTGGCGCGAGGCGCTCGATCTCGTCTTGTAGGGCTTGGCGGCGCATGACGTATTGGGCCTTGGTGAGGTCGCCGAGCACGTAGAGGTCTTGTAGGCGGCGTAGCTGTTCGATCAGCTCGGAGCGGCGGGCGGCGTGGTCGCCTTGTTCGCCGGCCGCATCTGTGATCGCGTCGAGGACGAGCTTGCGCAGGTGCGCGTCGGGTTGGAAGCCGCGCAGCCAGTCGACGAGCTGGTTCTCCAGCGGCTCGGCCTTGGTGATCGTCTGGTCGCAGCCCTCGCCGTGGCGGCGGGTAGCGCACAGGTAGCGGCGCACGGGTGGCCGTGAGCCGCGGGTGCCGTGCATGCGCGCGCCGCAACGCTCACAGCGCAGGAGCTTGCGCAGGAGGTACTCGTCGGATGGTGGGCTTGGCTGCTTGACGGTTGCGCGGTAGGCGCGGATCTCCTGTACGCGGTCGAACAGCGCCTCGGGCACGATCGCCTCGTGCAGTCCTTTGATCGCGCGGCTCTGGTCGCGTAGCCCGGTGACATAGCCGGCGTAAGCGGCGTTGCAGAGCATGTCGCGGACGGTGTCCTTGCCGAACTGCCGGCCGCGGGCGCTGAGCGCGCCCTTGGCGTTCAGCCACGCGGCGAGTGTGCGGTCTGACTCCTCGCCCGTGGCGTAGCGCTTGAACATCTCGCGCACCAGCGGTGCGCGGTCGGAGTGCGGCACGGCGAGCTTGGTGGCGGGGTCGCGGACGTAGCCCCAGGGCAGGCTGCCGACGAGGTGGCCCTGGCGGGCCTTCTCCTTCAGGCCGCTGCGGGTCCAGAAGGACAGCGAGACGGAGTAGTACTCGTCGAACATCTCGTGGATCGACTCCGCGAGGAACGTCGAGGG
>DASZFZ010000079.1:0-2003 GCA_035939315.1 Solirubrobacteraceae bacterium
CTCGAGCTGCTGAAGGTTGCGGCGCTCATGCAGCGTCCGGCGAGTGAGACCCTCGCCGACGCCCTCTCCGACGTCAACGCGCGCCTGCTGGGCGCGGCGACGCCGTTGCAGCGCGAGATCCTCGAGACCTCGACGCTCGACGAGAGTCTCATCGCAGCCGAGCTGGGCACCGCCGGCGCGCCGCCGATCGGCTCCCGGGAGGAGCTCTCGCTGCGCGCCTTCCTGCCGCGCCGCGGCGAGGGCCTCGCGATGTCGGCCTCGGACATCGAGACCTACCGGTCCTGCCCGCTGCGCTACAAGTTCGCCCGCGTCCTTCGCATCCCGACCGAGCAGACCATCCACCAGCGCTTCGGGATCGTCGTGCACCAGGTCCTCGAGCGCCACCACTCCGCCGGTGGCTCTGAGCTGCCGCAGCTGCTCGACCTTCTCGACGCGGGTTGGCGCCGGGCTGCGCTCGGCCGCGACGGCTACGAGGGCGAGCTGTACGCGAAGGCACGCGCCGCGCTGCTGCGCTACCACGAGCGCCTTCAGGAGCACGCATCCGAGCCGGTGTGGTTCGAGCGCCCGTTCTCTTTCAGCCTGGGCCCTCACCAGCTGCGCGGCCGGGTCGACCGCGTGGACCGGCTGCCCACGGCAGAGGGAGGCGCCGAGAGCTACGAGCTGATCGACTACAAGACCTCCCGGCCGAAGAGCGCCGAGCAGCTGCGCGACGACGTCCAGCTCTCTCTCTACGCGCTGGCCGCCCGCGAGGACTGGCGGCTCGAGTCCTCGCGTCAGGCCTACTACTACGTGCTCGACGACGAGATCGTTCCCGTCCCGTGCGAGGACCGTGACCCGGGCGCCGTCGCCGACATCGTGCTCGAGGTCGGCAAGGGCATCCTCGCGCAGGACTTCGACCCCACGCCCTCGCCGGCGGCGTGCTCGATCTGCGATTACCGGATCGTGTGTCCAGCCGCCGAGGCCTGACCGCGTTGCGCGGCGTAACATCCGGGCGAGCATTCGGCGACTGGCAAAGGGGGGGTCCGATGACGCGGCGTCTTTTCGGCCTGATGTGTGTGTCCGCGGCGGCGGCGGCGCTGTGGGCGCCCGCCGCACTGGCCGTCAGACCGCAGCTGTGCAAATGGGCGGCGGGCAGCGGCGCGACGCTCGAACTCGAAGGCGGCTGCCACGAAGCGCACGCCCGCCCGAAAACCCACGGCACGCCCCTCGGCACCGTGACCAGCTCGCAGTACACCGCCAAATGGGGAGTCGCGACGGTCGACTCCGGGCCCCACCACCTGCTGGGCATCTCCCTCGTCCACCTGACCGGCTCCAGCGCGGCCATCGCCTACGTCAAAAAACGCGCGCGCCTGAAAATCCTCGCGAACGGGCTCGTGGTCGCCAGCAAAGGCGTCATCGCCTCTTGGTCGCACGACACGGCCTCGTGCAAGAACCCGCCGACCGGGGACTGCACCAACAGCGACTTCGAAGGATTGAAGGGCACCTGGGAGGTGATCGTGAACGTCGTCGGCGCCCCGCCGGGCTCCCCCGGCGCGGCGGAAGAAGAAAACCCGACGGGCGAAGACGACGCGCAGGACCTCGCTCAGGAGGAACTCCTGAGGGGCCCGACGGTGGGGGTCGGGATGGCGATCCTCGGCGGGGTCTAGGCGGCGGCGTCGCTGTCGAAGACCTACTGACGCCCTGTCAGCGCTCGGGGCCGCGCTGGCGCAGAAACCGCTGGAATTCCCGCGCGATCGCGTCGCCCGACGGCACGTCCGTGGGCGACGCCTCCTCGTCGCTCTCGGCGGCCTGCTCCAGCCGCTCGACGAAGGCCTGGATGTCCGGGTCGCTCTGCACCGCCAGGCCGACCTGGCGCTCGTAGTCGCCAGCGGCCGACTCGAGCTCCGACGCGTCGACCGAGACACCTATGAGCACTTCCATGCGCCGCAGCAGCGCCAGCGCCGCCTTCGGATTCGTCGCCGCCGCGACGTAGTGGGGCACAGCCGCCCACAGGCTTGCGGCCG
>DASZFZ010000080.1:0-62475 GCA_035939315.1 Solirubrobacteraceae bacterium
CTAAGGACCTCTCGACCGCGTCCCGCATGGCTCTGGAATACTCAGAGCCATGAACTCTGGAACCGACACGAAGCTGTACATCCTCGCGTTCGACCATCGCGGCTCCTTCCAGAAGAAGTTCTTCGGGATCGAGGGCGAGCCGGACTCCGAGCAGACCGCCATCATCGCCGACGCAAAGCACTTGATCTTCGAGGGCATGCTGCAGGCCGTCGGCGCCGGCGCCGACCCAGCCGTCACCGGCGTGCTCGTCGACGAGCAGTTCGGCTCCACCGTGCCCGACGAGGCCCACGAGCGCGGGCTGAAGCTCGCGATGCCCGCCGAGCGCTCGGGGCAGAGCATGTTCGACTTCCAGTACGGCGAGGACTTCGGCGAGCACATCGAGCGCTTCGACCCGGACTACACGAAGGTGCTCGTCCGCTACAACCCCGACGGCGACGCCGCCGACAACCGCGAGCAGCTCGTAAAGCTGGGGCGCCTCAGCGACTGGCTGGCGCAGCACAAGCGCAAGTTCCTGTTCGAGCTGCTCGTGCCCGCCGAGCAGCCGCAGCTGGACGCCGTCGGCGGCGACGGCGACCGCTACGACGCCGAGCTGCGGCCCGAGCTGATGCGCCGCGCGATCGCCGAGATCCAGGACGCCGGCATCGAGGTCGCGATCTGGAAGATCGAGGGCGTGGACGAGCGCTCCGACTGCGAGATGCTCGTCGCCCAGGCTCGCACCGGCGGGCGCGAGGACGTCCACTGCGTCGTCCTCGGCCGCGGCGCCGACGACGCCAAGGTCGACCAGTGGCTGGCGGCCGCGGCGCCCGTCGAGGGCTTCATCGGCTTCGCCATCGGCCGCTCGATCTGGTGGGACCCGCTCAAGGCCTACGTCGACGGCAAGATCGAGCGCTCCGCCGGCGCCCGCAAGATCGCCGAGAACTACCTGCGCTTCGTGTCCGTCTACGAGCGGGCCGAGCGCGCCAAGACCCCCGCCTGACGCTACGACGGATGGATCGTCGTTCCTGGCAAGGACGCAGTGAGCGTGGTGTGCTTTGCACACGAGCGAGCGAGGACGCCGCCAGGGACGAGGAGACGCCGTCGTGAAGATGCGCCAGAGCCTGGCCGAGTGGGAGGAGGCCTTCGTCCAGGAGATCACCCGCGACCGCCACCTGCGCGCCTCGCTGCGGCGCACGACCGAGAAGCGCGCCATCGAGCGCGACATGGAGCGCCGTCACAAGCGCGGCTCGGTGCGCTTCGCGCTGCTCGTGCTCACGCTGATCCTGACCGCCGCGATCGTCACGGTGGTCATGTTCCGCACGCTCTACCTGCTGCTCGGCTGAGCCGCCTCGCGCGCTACTTGCCGCCCTCGCCGAGCTCGCGCAGCGACTCGGCGACAGCCTCGCCGGCGTGCTCGCCAGGCGAGCCGTCCCGGGAGGCGGCCGGCGCCTCGCCTTCCCGGTGGATCTCCAGGTAGATCTCCTTGCGGAAGACCGGCACCCGCTGTGGCGCCTGGATGCCGATGCGCACCTTCTCACCCATGACCGACAGGACCGAGACCTCGATCTCGTCCCCGATCATGATGCTCTGGTTGGACTTGCGTGTCAGAACCAGCATTTGGGTGCACCTTCCTCGTTGCCGACTGGCGACCCGGCGCAACCCCAAACCGCCGGAACAGCAAGCATAGTCGGAGGGCCGGAGGAACGCGATCCCAAATCCTCGACAACCCCCCAAAAATTAGCCTCGCCGGTTCGACACGCGCCCGCCGCCGCGTCCGTCGCGGCCTCGCTCACCGCACGCCCGCCGCGCCGCGCTGGCGCTTGCGCTAGTCTCCCGATCCGTCCATGCCCCGGAAATCTCTGCGCCCGCACCTCAACCAGATCCGTGCATGGGTGCGCCAGGGGCGCACCGACGCCTGGGTCGCCCACCAGCTCGAGGTCACCGTCCGCGACATCGAGCAGTTCAAGCGCCAGAACGAGCTCGTCAGCGACGAGGAGACACCGGAGAGCAGCGGCGGCGACTACCCCGAGGAGATCGACCTGCGCGCCGAGGACGACGCCCTGATCGCCGCCGAGCTGGAAGCCGCCGAAGCCGAAGCGGCCGAAGCCGAAGCCGAGCGAGAGCGCGAGCGGGCCGAGGCCGAGGCCGAGGCCGACGAAGACTCCGACGAGGACTCCGCCGACGAGACCGACGCCGCCGGCACCCGCACGCGCCGGCGCAGCCGCCGCGGCGGTCGCAGCCGCCGCTCCGGCGGCGCGCGCAGCCGCGGGCCGCTGGAGGGCACCTTCGACCACGGCGAGGAGGGCTACGGCCTGTGGCTCGACCCCGCCATCCAGGACAACCCGATCTACGCCGAGCACTGGGCCGGCCACCGGCCCGTCGAGGTCGAGGTCGAGGAGGACCGCATCGTCATCCGCCGCGCCGCGGACGACGACTAGCGGCGCGACGAGGCCTACGCCTCGGTGAGCGTCCTGCGGCCGCCCGCGAAGTCCGCGGCCTCGCGCAGGTAGCGGGCGAAGGCGGCGTCCACGACCACGCCGGTCTCCCACGCCCACGGGTCCTCGGGCGCCAGTTTCATCGCGAGCTGCTGGCACCACGAGGTGCCCGCCTCGTAGAGCTCCACGAGCTCCTGCGTGGAGAAGCGCCCGCCGAGCCGCCGGCGCAGCTCGGCGACCAGCGCCTCCGCGATGCGCTCCTGCAGCGGCCGCCGCCCGGCCGGCGAGCCGGCGAGCCGGCGCTCGCCCTGCTGCCACTGATACACGGCCGTCTCGTAGGACACCCGCCGAGGCTAGCAGCGCCTCTCGGCGCTCAGTTGCCGGGCAGGCCATTGACCACATAAGGCTGCTCGCCGGCTTTCATCATGCCCAGCTGACGAGCCTCCGTTTCGAGCGTGCCAGCCGCCGTGAGCGTTTCCCGCTGGTGCTCGAGCGCCCTGTGTTCCCGCTCCAGGGCCGCCACCGCGGCGTCGTCGCTGCGCGACTGGTGCCAGGTGGAGAGCATGTGCACGCCCGCGCTCGCGTACAGGTAGGCGAGCGCCACCAGCACGCACAGCATCGCCATCCGCCCAACCCGGTCCCAGCGCACGCGTGCCATGGCCATCCCACGGCATTCGCCGCACCCCGGCGAGATCCTGCCGCGCGCCTCAGGCCCTGGCGAACGCGACGGCGCCGGGGAAGCGCGCGGCGTCGCCCAGCTGCTCCTCGATGCGCAGCAGCTGGTTGTACTTGGCGACGCGATCAGAGCGCGAGGGCGCACCGGTCTTGATCTGCCCGCAGCCCGTCGCGACCGCGAGGTCCGCGATCGTGACGTCCTCGGTCTCGCCGGAGCGGTGGCTCATGACCGCCGTGTAGCCGGCCTCGCGGGCCATCGCAACCGCCGCGAGCGTCTCGGTGAGCGTGCCGATCTGGTTGACCTTGATCAGGATCGAATTGGCGACGCCCTCCACGATGCCGCGGCGCAGGCGCTGCGTGTTCGTCACGAACACGTCGTCGCCGACCAGCTGCAGGTCCCCGCCGAGGCGCTCGGTGAGCGTGCGCCAGCCCGCCCAGTCCTCCTCGTCCATGCCGTCCTCGAGCGAGACGATCGGATAGCGCCCGGCGAGCTCGCCCCAGTAGTCGGCCAGCTCGCCGGAGCTAAGCGTGCGCCCCTCGTGCTCGAGCACGTAGGCGCCGTCGCGGTAGAACTCGCTGCTGGCGGGGTCGAGCGCGATCGCGACGTCCTCGCCCGGCCGGTAGCCGGCCGCCTCGATGCCCGCCACCAGCATCTTCAGCGCCTCCTCGTTGGAGGCGAGGTCGGGGGCGAAGCCGCCCTCGTCGCCGACCGCCGTCGAGAGCCCGCGCTCGTGCAGCGTGCGTTTCAGCGCGTGGAACACCTCGACGCCCATACGCAGGCACTGCGAGAACGAGCCGGCGCCGCAGGGGACGATCATGAACTCCTGGAAGTCGACCGCGTTGTCGGCGTGAGCGCCGCCGTTGAGCACGTTCATCATCGGCACCGGCAGCAGCGCGGCGTCCTCGCCGCCGAGGTAGCGCCACAGCGGCAGTCCCCGCTCGGCCGCCTGGGCGTGGGCCGCCGCCAGCGACACGCCGAGCACCGCGTTGGCGCCCAGCCGCGACTTGTTGGCCGTCCCGTCGAGCTCGATCAGCGCGCGGTCCAGCGCCTCCTGGTCGGCGGCGTCCGCGCCGGCCAGCGCCTGCGCGATCTCGCCGTTGACGCCCGCGACCGCCCTGCTCACGCCCTTGCCGCCCCACTCGCCGCCCCCGTCGCGCAGCTCGGTCGCCTCGAACTCCCCCGTCGAGGCGCCCGAGGGCACGGCGGCGCGTCCGCGGGCGCCCGAGCCGAGCGCCACCTCCACCTCGACCGTCGGGTTGCCGCGGCTGTCGAGGATCTGCCGGCCGTGGATGCGCTCGATCTGGCTCAGGCCGCTCGCCCCCCGCGCCGGTCTTCTATTCGGTCGTCGAGAGGCCCGTCGATTTGGCGGTCTTCGGGGCTTTGTAGCCCTTGCAGTCGGCGGCCATGTATTCCGAGCGGCATTCGGTTTTGCCCTGCCACTTCTTTTTGAATTCTTTGACGAACTTGCTGAGCGCTTTCTGCTCGTTGGTCGAGATCAGCTGCTGTTTGATCGTCGACTTGACCTGCGAGAGCGCCTGCTGCGTCCCTTTGGTCACGCTCAGCACTTCGTAGACGTAGTAGCCGAAGGGCGTCTTGACGGGCCCGCCGAGCACGTTCTTGCCGGCGGCGAAGAGGGCTTCGTCGAGCGCCTTCTCCTCCTCGCCTTTGACGACTTCTTTGAGTTCGCCGCCGTTGGCCTTGCTGGTCGGGTCGATCGAGTCCTTCTTCGCGACCGCCGCGAAGTTCTTGCTCGATTCGACTTCCTTCTTGGCGCTCTTGGCCTGCGCTTCGGTCTTCGTGAGGATGATCCTCACGTTGCGCTTTTCGGGCGTGCCGTAGCGCGATTTGTTTTCGTTGTAGTACTTGGAGATCTGCGCTTCGGTGACGTTGCTCTGGCTCTTCACCACGTGTTTTTGGATCCTGCTGGAGAGCAGGTTCAGCTTGACGCGCAGCAGCAGGTCCGACACCGTCTGCCCCGAGCTGGCCAGGAATTTTTCGAATTCGGACGGCTTCGGGAACTGCGTCGTCTTGATTTTCGTGAATTCCTTCTTCACTTCGGCGTCGCTGATCTTCACGCCGAGCGAGTTGGCTTCCGAGAGCACCCACTGCGAGGAGATCAGGAAGCCCAGCACCTCGGTCTTCAGCGACTTGTACTGCTGTTCGCACTCGGACTTCAGCTGCTTTTCGGTGGGCGCCTTCTGGCCCTTCGCCGGCTTCGGCGAGGTGGCTTTCAGGTGGGCGACGCAGGCCGTGTAGGCGGGCGGTTCGGGGATCACCGGTTTTTCGCCGACGCCGAGCGCGCTCGACTTGGCGGCCACCGTCATCCAGTGGTCGAATGTCGTCTTGGCGATCGGCGTGCCGTTGACGCTGACGACCGCGTCGCCGGGGATGCCGCCGCACGCGGCCAGGCCGATGGCGGCAAACAAAACGGCGCCGAGCGCCGAAACGGACTTCCAGTACTTGGACACGACGCGGGCACAATAGCGGAAATGCGTCGATGCGGGCTTAAGTAGTTGCTAAGCGCCCCAGCGAAGCCGCGATCTGGCGCTCTGGCACCGCACGCGCGGGGCCTCCTAGGCGGCCTCGCGGACTACCGCGAGCAGCGCGTCGGCGGCCCGCACGACGCTCGGGAAGCGCTCCGCGCCGTCCTTGGGGACGCGCACCGAGACCTGCGAGCGGCCGGACTCGTACAGCGCTTCGGGCAGCTCCTCGCGCAGGCGCTTGGCCCTCGCCGAGTCGAGCTCGATCGGCACGACCGCGAGGCGATCGCCGCGGAAGCTGACCGTGCGGGCGCCCGCCTGCCCGAACTTGATGCGCGCGCGCTGGAGCGAGAGCAGGTTCTCGACCGGCTCGGGCAGCGGCCCGAAGCGATCCTCGAGCTCCTCGCGCAGGCGTTCCACGTCGGCCACCTCGACCGCGCTCGCCACCCGCCGGTGGACCTCGATCTTGGCCTGCTCGTAGGGGACGTAGCCGGCCGGCACGTAGGCGTCCACGTTGACGTCCAGGCGCACCGGCTCCGGCAGCGCCTCGCCGGCCCCGTCGGAGCCGTCCTGCGCGCCGGCCGCGGCGACGGCCTCGTCGAGCATCTGCATGTACAGCTCGAAGCCGAGCGCCGCCACGTGCCCGGACTGCTCGTCGCCCAGCAGGTTGCCCGCGCCGCGGATCTCCAGGTCGCGCATCGCGATCTTGAAGCCGGCGCCGAGCTCGGTGTAGTCGGACAGCGCCGCCAGCCGCTGCGCCGCTTCGGGCGTCAGCGCCGCCGCCGAGTCGTAGAGCAGGTAGGCGTAGGCGCGCTCGCGGCTGCGGCCCACGCGCCCGCGGATCTGGTAGAGCTGGGACAGGCCGAAGGCGTCCGCGTGCTCGACGATCAGCGTGTTCGCCTGGGGAATGTCGATCCCCGACTCGATGATCGACGTGCACACGAGCACGTCGGCGCCGCCGCGCAGGTAGTCCATCATCACGCTCTCCAGCTCGCCCTCGCCCATCTGGCCGTGGGCGACGGCGAAGCGCACGCCCGGGCACAGCGCGCGCAGGCGCTCGGCCGTCTGCTCGATCGACTCGACGCGGTTGTGCAGGAAGAACGCCTGCCCCCCTCGCGCGTGCTCGCGCACGATCGCTCGCTTGACCAGCTCCTCCTCGTACTCGCCGACGTACGTGCGCACCGGCCGGCGCCCTTCCGGCGGCGTCTCGATCACCGAGATGTCGCGCAGCCCCGCGAGCGACATCTGGAGCGTGCGCGGGATCGGCGTGGCGGACATCGCGATCACGTCGACCTTCAGCTTGAGCTGGCGCAGCAGCTCCTTCTGCTTGACCCCGAAGCGCTGCTCCTCGTCGACGATCAACAGCCCCAGGTCCTTCGCGCGCACGTCCCGCGAGAGCACCCGGTGGGTGCCGACGAGGATGTCCACGCGCCCCTCCGCGAAGCCCCTGATCGCCTCTTTCTGCTCGGCGGCGCTGCGAAAGCGCGAGACGTGCTCGAGCGTGAACGGGTAGTCGGCCAGGCGCTCGGCGAACGTGCCGTAGTGCTGCTGGGCGAGGATCGTCGTGGGCACCAGCATCAGCACCTGCTTGCCCTCGCCGGCGCACTTGAACGCGGCGCGCAGCGCGACCTCGGTCTTGCCGTAGCCGACGTCCCCGCAGATCAGCCGGTCCATCGGCCGCGGCGCTTCCATGTCGGCCTTCACCAGCTCGATCGCCTCGCGCTGGTCGGGCGTCTCGGTGAACGGGAAGCGCTCCTCGAACTCCCGCTGCCAGTCCGAGTCGGCCTCGAAGGCGTGCCCCACGCGCCGTTTGCGCTCGGCGTACAGGCTCAGCAGCTCGCCCGCGAGCTCCTGGGCGGCGCGCCGCGCGCGCGCCTTCATCGTCTCCCAGCGCGTGCCGCCGAGCTTCGACAGCGGCGGGCTGGCGCCCGCGCCGGCGCCGACGTAGCGCGAGATCTTGGCGAGCTGGTCGACCGGCACGAACACGCGGTCGTCGCCCTGGTATTCGAGATACAGGTAGTCGCGCGTGACGTCCGCCACCGTGCGCGTCTCGAAGCCCGCGAAGCGCGCCACCCCGTGGTCCTCGTGCACCACGATGTCGCCCGTGCGCAGTTCGGTGAACGAGCGCAGCGCGCCGCGGCGCGGACCGCCGCGCGCGCCGGCGCCCGCCTCCGGCCGCTCGGCGCGCCGGCGGCGCAGCAGGCGGTGCTCGGGGTAGACCGCCAGCTTCAGCTGCGGCGCGACGAAGCCCTCGCGCAACGAGGCCGTGGCGAAGCGCAGGGAGGGCTGGGCACCGCGCCCGAAGGGCGCGGTCGGCTGTCCGCCGACGCCCGCGTCCTCGCCGCCCTCGCCCAGCCAGCTGGCTTTCAGGCGGCCGAGGTTGTAGGCGGCGCGCTCGCCCTCGCCGCGCCTCGGAAACGTCACGACCGTCCGGTAGCCCGAGCGCACGAGCTTCTCCAGCTCGGGCTCGGCTTCCGCCAGCGAGCGCGCGGCGGTGTCCGCGGCCTGCGCGCGCAGCTGGATCGGCTGCTCGCCCGACAGCGCCGAGAGCCAGACGCGCGCGCGCGCGGCGAGCGTCGCGCGGATGCTCTCGGGGCTCACGTACAGGTGGTGGGCGTCCTCGTCGCCGAAGGCCGCGCACACGTCGCTCCAGTGGTCGTGGAGCACGGACTCGAGATCCTCCTCGGCGCCCACGATCAGCCGCACGTCCTCGCCGACCAGCTCCAGCAGCGCGCCGAAGCGCTCGACCGGCAGCAGCTCGGCGATGTCCGGGCGCTCGGCCTCGGCGCCCTCGCCGGCGGACGCGAACGCGCCCGTGGCGGCGGCGATCTCGGCGAGCTCGCGGTGCTCGAGCGCGAGCTCGGCGGCCGGCGCGATCTCGACCTCCTCGGCGTCCGCCAGCGAGCGCTGCGTGAACGTCGAGAACCAGCGCAGCGACTCGATCTCGACGTCGAACGTGTCGACCCGCACCGCCCGCTCCTCGGTGGCCGGGAAGACGTCGAGCAGCCCCCCGCGCAGCGCGAACTGGCCGCGCTCCTCGACCTGCTCGACGCGTTCGTAGCCCGCCGCGACCAGCTGCTCGGCGCACTCGTCGAGGTCGATCAGCTCGCCCACCCGCAGCACGAACGAGCGCGGCCGCAGCGCCGGGTCGGGCACCTTCTCCGAGAGCGCCACGGCGCTCACCACCACCACCGGCGGCTCGTCCCGCGCGTCGGCGCCGAGCAGCGCGTCGAGCGCGGCCACCCGCAGCCCCACCAGGTGGGCCGGCGGGGCCAGGTGGGACTCGTAGGCGACGCCCCGCGAGGGGTAGTAGCGCACGCGCCGCGGCGCCAGCCACGCGCCGAGGTCCCCCGCCAGGTCGCGGGCGCCACGATCGTCGCCGACGACCACGAGCGTCGCGCGGCCGCGCGCCCGCCCGTCGATCTCGCCCTCCGGCGAGGCCGCCGCGAGCGCGGCGATCGTGTACGGGCGCAGCGAGGCCGAGACGAACGCGCGGCCGCCCTCGCGCGCCAGCCGCGCCGTCGGCTCGTCTTCGGCGGCGAGGCCGAGCAGCGCGCGCAGGGAGCCGCCGCCGGCCATCAGCGCGCCGCCTCGTCCAGCTCGCCCTCGCCGAGCACGGTCCGCTCGACCTGCTCGCAGGCGCGCTCGATCAGATCGCGCACCTGCGCGTCGCTCTCGCGGAAGCGCCCGAGCACGTGCGCGGAGACGATCTCCGGGTCGCTGCTGTCGGGCCGCCCCACGCCCACGCGCACGCGCACGAAATCCGCGCCGCCCAGCTCGCGCTTGATCGACTTCAGGCCGTTGTTGCCGGCGAGCCCGCCGCCGAGCCGCGTGCGGATCTCGCCGAACGGCAGGTCGATCTCGTCGTGCACCACCAGCACGCGCTCGAGCGCCAGCTTCAGCGACCCGCGCGCCGGGCCCACCGAGCGTCCGGCGTCGTTGTAGAAGGTCTGCGGGCAGAGCACGGCGACGCGCGCCCCGCCCGGCTGGGCGCGCCCTTCGGCGAAGCGTCCGCGAAAGCGGTCCCTGGCACGCCCCAGGCCCCAGCGCTCGACCAGCGCCGCGGCCACCCGGAAGCCGACGTTGTGGCGGGTGCCCTCGTACTCGCGGCCCGGGTTCCCCAGCCCGACGATCAGCCAATCGACGGGTCCGCCGCCGCCACCGCCGCCGAACGGGCGTCGCAGCGGCTACTCCCCGGAGCCCTCGGAGGCCTCCTCGGCGCCCTGGGCGCCAGCGCCCCCCTCGCCGACGACCTCCGTCTCGGCTTCGATGTCCTCGCCGGCCTCCGTCTGCAGCCTGGGCGGCGAGAGCGTCGCGATGACCGTCTCCTCGGGGTCGTCGAGCAACGTGACGCCCTCCGGGGGCGCGATCGCGGAAAGCGTGACCGTGTCGTTGATCTGCATCGTCGAGACGTCGTACACGATCGACTCCGGGATCGCGGTCGGCAGCGCTTCGACGTTCAGCTCGCGCGTGATCTGCTCGAGGATCCCGCCCAGCTTGACGCCCGGCGCGTCCTCGGCGCCGTCGAGCTCGACCGGCACGGCCGCGCTGATCGCCTGTTTGAGATTGACGCGCAGCAGGTCCACGTGGACGGTCTCGCCGCGCACCGGGTGACGCTGGGCTTCCTTGAGCACGACCGGCGTGGCCTTGCCGCCGTCGATGCTCAGGTCCAGCACCGCGCCGGAGCTGGCGAGCGCCACGCGCAGCTCGCGCGCGTCCGCGTCGAAGCCGAGCGGCTCGCCGCCGCCGCCGTAGAGCACGCCGGGAACGCGCCCGCCGCGACGCAGGCGGCGCGCGGCGCGCGAGCCGGCCGCGGCGCGGCTGGAGACGTTCAGCTTTGTCGATGTGCTCGGCACCGGATCAGAGACTGTAGCAATCGTCCTGCGTTCGCCGGGATCGGCCGTTCGGCGGGCGCATGCGCCCGCCGGGCAGCGTCGCATGCGACGCTGCCCTCGAGCCGCGCATGCGCGGCTCGACCGACGGCGCATGCGCCGTCGGCACGACTCAGAACAGCTGGTTCTCGCCGCCGAAGACTTCGCTGACGGAGTCGTCCACGAAGATCCGGCGGATCGAGTCGGTCAGCAGCTCCGCGCACGGCAGCACGCGCACGTTGTCCGGGCGGCCCGGACCGACCGGGATCGTGTCGGTGACGACGATCTGCTCGAGCGGCGAGGAGCGTAGGTTCTCGAAGGCGTTGCCCGAGAACACCGCGTGGGTGGCCGCCGCGAAGACGCGCGCCGCGCCCTCTTCCTTGACCGTGCGGGCGGCCGCGCAGAGCGTGCCGGCGGTGTCGATCATGTCGTCGACGATCACCGCCGTCTTGCCCTTGACGTCGCCGATCACGTAGTCGATCTCGGCGACCTGCTGGGCGGGGCGCTCCTTGTCGAGGATCGCCAGCTCCGCCCCGACCTTGGAGGCGAACTTCTTGTTGAGCTTCACGCGGCCGGCGTCGGGAGCGACGATCACGAGGTCGTCGAGCGCCAGGTCCGAGAAGTACTGGGTGAGCATGAACAGCGCCGTCATGTGGTCCACCGGCTTCTGAAAGAAGCCCTGGATCTGGCCGGCGTGGAGATCCATCGTCAGCACGCGATCGGCGCCCGCCGACTCCAGCATCCGCGCGACCAGGCGCGCGGAGATCGGCTCGCGCGGCGCCGACTTCTTGTCCTGGCGCGAGTAGCCGAACCACGGCATCACCGCGATCACCCGGTGCGCCGAGGCGCCGACGGCCGCGTCGATCATCAGCAGCAGCTCCATCAGCGCGTCGTTGGCCGTGATGCCCGTCTGGGCGTTGCCGCACGTCGACTGCACGATGAACACGTCGGCGCCGCGGATCGACTCCTCGTAGCGGCAGTAGACCTCGCCGTTGGAGAACGTCTTCAGCTCGACCGGGCCGAGGTCGACCTCGAGCTTGTCGGCGATCGCGACCGCCAGCTGCGGGTTCGCGCGGCCGCTGAACAGCATCAGCCGCTTGTTGTAATCGAAGGGCAGGCTCGCCCGAGAGGCCTCCGTGCGCGTGTCCATCACGCTCATCTCTTCACGAAGTGTAAACGGCGGCCGCGGATCGGTCACTTCTGGGCGCCCCCGCCCACGGGCTTGGCGCCGGAGCCGGAGCCGCCGGCCTCGTGGGCGACGGGGGCTACGGCCTGGTCCTGCGGCGGTGCGCCCTCCGCCCGCTCGGCATAGCCCTCGACGTTGCGCTGGCGCTCGCGGGCGATGCCGAGCGCGCCCGCCGGCACGTCCTCGGTGATCACCGAGCCGGCGCCCGTGTAGGCGCCGTCGCCGATGCTCACCGGCGCCACCAGCGTCGTGTCGACGCCCGTGCGCACGCCCCGCCCGACGGTCGTGCGGTGCTTGGCGCGGCCGTCGTAGTTGGCCGTCACGGTCGCCGCGCCGAGGTTCGTGCCCTCGCCCACGTCGGCGTCGCCGATGTAGGACAGGTGCGGCACGCGCGCGCCCGCGCCGATGTCCGAGTTCTTGATCTCCACGAACGTGCCCGCCCTGGCGCCCGCCCTGAGCACGGCCCCGGGGCGCAGATAGGCGAACGGGCCGACCGTCACGCCGTCCTCGAGCGTGCAGTCGACCAGGTAGGAGTGGCGCACCGTGCAGCCGCGCCCGATCGCGCTGGCGCCGCGGATCGTCGTGAACGGCTCGATCACGCTGTCCTCGCCGATCCGCACGTCCACGTCGATCACCGTCGCGTCGGGGTCCACGATCGTGACGCCGCCCAGCATGTGCCGCTCGTGGATCGCCCGCTGGGCGAGCGCGCGCACGCGCGCGAGCCCGACACGGTCGTTGACGCCCAGCACGAGCCGTTCGTCGGCCATCCGGTGCCCGAGCACGCGCGCGCCGTCCGCGCGCAGCAGCTCGAGCGCCTGCGGTAGGTACAGCTCGCCCTGGGCGTTGTCGGCGCCGAGCCGCGGCAGCGCCCCCCGCAACGCGCCGGGCGCGAACACGAAGATGCCCGTGTTGACCTCGCGGATCTCCCGCTCGGCCTGCGTGGCGTCGCCCGCGGCCTTGGTCTCCACGACCCTCAGGACCTCGCCGTCGCGGTCGCGCACGACCCGCCCGTAGCCGCTCGGGTCGGCCAGCTCCACGGTCGCCATCGTCGCCGCCGCGCCAGCCGCCCGGTGGGCCTCCAGCAGCTCGCCGATCGCCTCGGCGCCGATCAGCGGCACGTCGCCGCTGAGCACGAGCAGCGGCGCGTCCCCGTCGCGAGCGCCGCCGCCGGCGCCGTCGAGCTGCGCGAGCGCCGCCCCGACCGCCCCGCCGGTCCCGTCGGGCTTGCGCTGGACCGCCAGCTCGACCCCCTCCGGCAGCACCCCCGCGAGCGCGCGCTCCGGCGTGTCGACCACGAGCACCCTGCCGGCGCCCGCCGCCAGCGCCGCCCGCACCGGCCACAGCACCATCGGACGCCCGCACAGCTCGTGCAGCACCTTGGGCGTCCGCGAGCGCATGCGCGTGCCCTGGCCGGCGGCGAGGATCACGACGGTGGGAGCGCTCACGTTCCTAAATCTATTATCAAGCGACTGGGGAGCCTGGACTCGAACCAGAACTTGAAGAGCCAAAGTCTCCCGGGCTGCCAATTACCCCACTCCCCAGAGCACCGACATCCTCGCAGGTGCCGCCCGCCGCCCGGCGGCCACGCGGCGAACGGGCCCGCAGCCGCGGGGCCTTCACATCGCCGCAACACGTCCATCTCCTGCTCTTGCAAGCATGCCTGCCTTGCCGGGGGTGGGCACGACACGGTGGAGCATCGCGATCGCCACGGCGGCGGCCGTGCTGCTCGCCTGGGCGGGCGTCCCGGCGGCGGGCGCCGCCCGCGCCGGCGCGCGCGCCGCCGGCGCCGTCCCGCCGTGCCCCGGCGAGCACTCGATGCCCACCGGCGCGAACCTGAAGGCGCTCGACGCCGCGACGCTGTGCCTGATCGACCGCCTGCGCGCCGCCCACGGCCTGAGCCCGCTGCGCCCCAACGGCGAACTCGCGCGGGTAGCCGGCGCGGCCGCCCGGGCGATGGTGCGCGAGGACTACTTCGCCGACGTCGGCCCCTCGGGGCGCACGCCGATGTCGCTGGTGGCCAGCACCCACTACCGCCCGCCCGTGGCCGTCGGCCAGAACATCGCCTGGGGCACCGGCGCCAACGCCACGCCCGCCCGCGTGGTGGCGGCGTGGCTCGCCTCCCCCGCCCACCGCGAGATCATGCTCGACCCCCAGTACGTGGCGGCCGGCGCCGGCGCCGTCCCGGCGGTGCCGGCGCTGCTGCACCCCAACGGCCGCGGCGCGACCTACGTGCTCGAGCTGGGCGCCCGCGCGTAGCCTCCGGTGGGCGAGGCCCGGCGCTCGCGAGTTAGCGCGCGGCGCGGCGCGGCGGCCGACCCCTACGAGCGTCTGCCGCCGGGCCGGCGCGGCACGCGCCCGCCTCCGGCGCCCGCCTCCGAGGCCGGGCCGCCGCTGGAGGCGATCCCGAGCACGCGCATCGACTTCAGGCCCAGGCTCAGCTTCTCGCGCCCGTCGCTCGAGCTGACGTCCAGGCCGGAGAGCTCGCGCACGCGCTCCAGGCGGTAGTAGATCGTGTGGCGGTGGGTGAACAGGCGCTGGGCGGTGCCCGCGACGTTGCCGTCCGCCTCCAGGAACGTCTCGAGCGTGCGCACGAGATCGGTCTCGTACTGCTCGTCGTAGGCGACCAGCGGCTCGACCGTCTCCGCGTAGAAGCGCTGTAGCTCCTGCGGGTTCTCGCTCATCGCAGACAGCAGCAGCCGGTAGGCGCCGGTCTGCTCGAACGCCAGCGCGGCGCCGTCGGCGGAGCCCTCGGCCACGTTGGCCGCGAGCAGCGCCTCGCTGGCGGCGCGCGCCAGCTCGGCGGGCTCGCCCGCCACGCGGCTGCGCCCCAGCGCGAACGTGTAGCCGGCGAGGCTCGCTTCCATCTCGTGCAGCACCGCCTCCGCCGCGCGCTCCGCGGCCGCCCCCTCGCCGCCCGGCACCAGCACGAGCACCTCGGCGCCCTGCATGCCCTCGCGGTCCGACAGCGCCGCGATCGAGCGGCTGGCCACGGCCCGCGCGCCGCGCTCGGCGACCGCGCGCACGCGCCCGCGCCAGCCCTCGTCGGTGGGCGCCTGCGGGTGGGCGCGCACGACCAGCATGCTCGCGCCCTCCTCGATCGCCAGCGAGAGCTCGCGGGCGCGCTCGAGCAGCTCGCCCCGCTCGGTCAGCTCGCGCCGCAGGATCGCCCGCAGGAAGTCCGCCGAGGCCGTTTCCGAGGCCCGGTCGGGCGCGCGCACGCGCTCCACCTCGGAGGCGATGATCGTCAGCAGCAGCCGGCGCATCGACGCGCTCGGCTCGCTCTTGGCGCGCATGTGCAGGGTCCCCACGACCGTGTCGGCGACCCGCAGCGGCGCGCTGCTGACGCCCTCGCCGCCCGACAGCAGCGAGCGCTCCTCCGCCGGCGAGCGCGCGGCGACCGCCAGCGTCGCGCCCCACGCGTCGCTCACCGCCAGGCTCGCGTCGAGCGCCCGCGCCGCGGAGCGCACGACCTCCGGCAGGCCCGCCCCGGACTCGACCGCCTCGGTGATCGCGTCGAGCGCCTCGAGGTCCGACACGCCTGTCAGCCCCAGGCGTAGACGGCAGCGAGCGCGCCGACCACGCCTACGCCGACCAGCACCGCCAACACGTACAGGGACAGCACGGTCGCCGCCAGCCGCTCCCACAGGCGCGTGTAGGACAACCACGCCGGCCTCAGGATCAAGCCGGCGAACAGCGCCAGGCTGAGCACCGCCGCGCCCGCCGCCACCGCCTCGTTGATCTGCGTCCTCGTCATCGTGTCAGCAGGAGATTGTGACGTACGCGGACGTCGCCCGCCCGCTCAGAGCGTGACCGCACGGGCGAACTCCTCGCCCACCGGCGCCGCGCACACGGGCGCGGGGGCGCGCCCGGCCAGGCGCGCCGCGCCCGCCCGCGCGTCCGCTTCCCCGCCGAACAGCCCGAGCACCGTCGGCCCCGAGCCGCTCACCAGCGCGCGCTCGGCGCCCGCCGCGCGCGCCCGCTCCAGCTCGTCCGCGATCGCCGGGCACAGCGACACGGCCGCCGCCTGCAGGTCGTTCTCGAGCAGCCCCGCGTGCTGCGCGTCGCGCCAGCCGGCGCTCGCGTCCGCCGGCTCGGCGCCTCGCTGTTGCGCCCGCCGCGGCCCGGCGTCGACCCGCAGCAGCTCGGCACGCAGCCTCGCCAGCTCCTCGGCGGCGCGCGCGAGCCCCAGCCGGTCCGCCTCGCGGTACACGGCGGCCGTCGAAAGCGCCGCCGCGAGCGGGAGCACGAGCACGCCGAAGCGCGGCGGCGGCGAGAGCTCCCGCAGGCGCTCCCCGGCCCCGCTCGCGAGCCAGCGGCCCGGGCGCACCTGGGCGGGCACGTCGGCGCCGAGCGCGAACGCGAGCTCGCCGAGCAGCGCGTCCTCGCCCAGGCCCGACGCGTGCCTCGCGAGCCGCAGCGTCGCGGCCGCGTCCGCCGAGCCGCCGCCGAGGCCGGCGGCGACCGGGATGCGCTTGCGCACCTCCAGGCGCAGCGGCGGCGCCCGCCAGCCGGTCGCCTCGCGGAACAGCGCGAGCGCGCGCAGCGCGAGGTTGCGCTCGGGCTCGACCTCGACGCCCGGGCACACGAGCTCGTCGCGCTCGGCTCCGTCGCCGACCGCCCGCAGCGTGAGCTCGTCGGCGAGCGAGATCGACTGCATCACCGTCACCAGCTCGTGCCTGGCGTCGCTCGCGCGCGTCGGCCCGAGGAACAGGCCGAGGTTGATCTTCGCCGGCGCGAGCGCGCGGTGCACGCCGGCGGCGAGCGCGTCAGCGCTCATGACGGGCCGGTCGGTCGCCCACGTCTCACAGCCCCAGCGCGCCCGCGAGCGCGCGGAAGTCCTCGGGCGAGAGCCGCTCGGCGCGCGCGTCCGCCGGCTGGCCGAGCGCCACGAGCGCCTCGCGCACCTGCTCGCGCGAGCGCCCCGGCGCGCCTCCCGCGAGCGCCAGCGAGCCGGCCAGCGTCTTGCGCCGGTGCGCGAACGCGCCCGCCACCAGCCGCCGCAGCGCCGGCGAGACCTCGCGCCCCGGCCCCCGCCGGCGGCGCATGCCGACGAGCACCGAGTCGACGTTGGGGACGGGATGGAACACCGTCCGCGGGATCGCCCGCAGCACCCGCACCTCGCACGCCAGCTGCGCGAGCACCGACGGCGCGCCGTAGGCGCCCGTGCCCGCCCGCGCCGCCAGGCGCTCGCCGACCTCGCGCTGGACCATCCCCACCCACGCCTGCACGCTCGCCAGCTCCTCGACCGTGCGCAGCAGCGCCCCCGCCGCCACCCCGTAGGGGAGGTTCGCGACCACCTTGTCCGGCGCCGGCGCGAGCGCCCCCAGGTCGATCGTCATCGCGTCGCCCCAGTGCACCGTGACGTTCTCGCGGGAGCCGACCGCGTCCTCCAGCGCCGCGCGCAGCCGTCCGTCGATCTCGACCACGTGCACGTGCGCGACCCGCTCGGCCAGGTGCTCGCTGAGCACCCCCAGCCCGCCGCCGATCTCCAGCACCACGTCCCCCGGCGCGAGCTCGGCGGCGCGGGCGATCACCCCGAGGATGTTCGAGTCGATCAGGAAGTTCTGGCCGAGCTCGCGGTCGGGGCGGACGGCGAAATGGCGCATCCGCCGCAGGCTCGGCTGCTGCGGGCCGCCGGGGCGCTCCGCCGGCTCGTCGGGCTCACAACCCGAAGGTCGGCGCCGCTCGGCCACGCTCACGCCCAGCCGAAGACGCGCGCGGCGTTGCGCGTCACGATCGCGTCCAGCCGCTCCGGCTCCACGCCCCGCTGCGCCGCGACGAACGCGGCGGTGTGCACTACGAAAGCCGGCTCGTTCCTCTCCTTCCTGACCGCCTGGGGGCTCAGATAGGGCGCGTCCGTCTCCACCAGCAGCAGCTCGTCGGGCACCTCGCGCGCCGCCTGCGCCAGCTCGGCCGCGCTCTTGTAGGTGACGTTGCCGGCAAACGAGATCGCATAGCCGCGCGCCACGCACTCCGCCAGGCGCTCGGGCATCGAGAAGCAGTGCATCACCACGCTCACGCCCTGCGCCTGCGCCGCCAGCTGCGCGAGCGTTTCCTCGGTGGCCGCCCGCGTGTGGATCACCAGCGGCTTGCCCGTCTCGCGCGCCAGCTCGATCTGCGCGGCGAACGCGCGCTCCTGGTCGGCCCGCGGCGGCGCGCTCTCGCGGTAGAAGTCGAGGCCCGTCTCGCCGATCGCCGCGCAGCGCTCGTGCGCCGCCAGCGCCCGCAGCTCCGCCAGGTCGGCGTCGTCGAAGCCCCTGGCCGCGTTCGGGTGCCGGCCGATCGCCGCGTACACCTGCGGGAAGTCCTCGGCGGCCGCGAGCGCCGCCCGGCAGGAGACGCCGTCGATGCCCACCGTCAGCATCCGCGTCACGCCGGCCGCGTCGGCCCGCGCCACGAGCTCCGCGTCGGGCCGCTCACACAGGTGCAGGTGGGTGTGCGAGTCGATCACCGCTGGCAGCGCTCACGCGGACTTCGGGAACAGCGGCTCGAGCCGCCCCAGCGGCGCGCCCAGGCCCGCGCCGGAGTCCCAGCGCGCGCACGCGAGCCCGCGATCCTCGACGCCCAGCGCCCCCAGCAGCCGATCGGTGCTCGCCGGCAGGTAGGGGTGCAGCAGCAGCGCCAGCGAGCGCAGCCCCGCGACCAGCGTCGAGAGCACCATGTCGAGCTCCCCCGCCCGCGCGGGGTCCTTCGCGAGCTGCCACGGCGCGCGCTCCTCGACGTAGCGGTTCAGCCGCCGCACCCGCTGCCAGATCGCCTCCAGCGCCGCCGTCAGCTCGGCGCGGTCGATCAGCCACCGCACCTCGCCCACGAGCCCGTCGATGTCCTCGCCGAGCTCGCCGTCGAGCGCCACCAGCGCCGGCACGCCCTCGCGGTAGCGGTGCACCATCGCGATCGTGCGGCTGGCGAGGTTGCCGAGATCGTTCGCCAGCTCGCTCTCGTAGCGCAGCTCGAACGACGCCGTCGAGACCGAGCCGTCCTGCCCGAAGGGCACGTCGCGAAACAGGTAGAAGCGCAGCGCGTCCGCGCCGAAGCGCTCGATCACCGCGAACGGGTCGAGCACGTTGCCCAGCGACTTGCTCATCTTCTCCCCGTCCATCAGCAGGAAGCCGTGGACGAACACGTGCTCCGGCAGCTCCAGCCCCGCCGCCATCAGCAGCGCCGGCCAGTACACCGCGTGAAAGCGCAGGATGTCCTTGCCGATCAGGTGATAGCTCGCCGGCCACAGCTCCGTGGAGGCTCCGGGCGCGTAGGTGAGCGCCGTGTAGTAGTTCAACAGCGCGTCGAACCACACGTAGAACACGTGCGCTTCGTCCCACGGCACCCGCACCCCCCAGCTCAGCTTGTGCCTGGTCAGCGGCACGTCGCGCAGCCCCGAGCGGATGAACGACAGCGCCTCGTTGTAGCGCGTGCGCGGCGCCACGAAGTCCTCGCGCTGCGCGTACAGCTCCTCCAGGCGTCCCTGGAAGGCCGACAGCCTGAAGAAGTAGTTGTCCTCCTGCTCGCGCGTCAGCTCGATGTGGTGAATCGGACAGCGGTTGCCCGCGTCGATCTCGCTCTCACCCTTGAAGTCCGCGCAGCGCGGGCAGTACCAGCCCTCGTAGGTGCCCATGTACACGTAGCCGTTCTCGCGCACCAGCGAGAGCACCTCCTGAACCTTCGCTTCGTGCGCCGCGTCGGTCGTGCGGATGAAGAAGTCGTTGCTCGCGTGCAGCTGCGGCGCGAGCGCCCTGAAGCGCTCCGCGTTGCGGTCCGCGAGCTCCTGCGGCGCGATCCCCAGCGCGTGCGCCGCGTCCGCCACCGGCTCACCGTGCTCGTCGGTGCCCGTCAGGAAGAACACCCGCTCGCCGCGCTGGCGGTGGTGGCGCGCCATCACGTCCGCCGCGATCGTCGTGTACGCGTGGCCCAGGTGCGGCGCGGCGTTGACGTAGTAGATCGGGGTGGTTACGTAGAAGGACATGTACGGTTGCAAGCTATCGGGAAGCGCTCACGTACCGCCACCGGCCCCGCCGCCCGTCAACGCCCGGTACAGCTCGTTCGCCCGCAGCCCCGTCAGCCGCGCCACCGCGCCGGCCGCCGCCCGCGGCTTGGCGCCCGCGCGCACGAGCTCGTCCACGGCCGCCACCGCCTCGCCCGTCGCCCGCGCGTCCGCCGCCCGCGCCCGCGCGGCGCCGACCACCACGACGACCTCTCCGCGCGCCGGCGCGCCGCGGTAGTGCGCCGCCAGCTGCGCCGCCGTGCCCCGGCGCACCTCCTCGTGGAGCTTCGTCAGCTCGCGGCAGACCGCCGCCGGGCGCTCCGCGTCGAGATCGGCCAGCAGCTCCAGGGTGCCGGCCAGCCGCCGCGGCGACTCGAACGCGACGAGCGTCTCGCCGGCGCCGCCCAGCAGCTCGCGCAGCTCGCCGCCGGCGCGCGGCAGGAAGCCGACGAAGCGCCAGCGCTCCGCCGGCAGCCCCGAGGCGACGAGCGCCGTCAGCGTCGCGCTCGGCCCCGGCAGCACCTCCAGCGGCAGGCCGGCCGCGATGCACTCGCGCACCACCACGTAGCCCGGGTCGGAGACCAGCGGCATGCCCGCGTCGGACACGAGCGCCACCAGCGCCCCCGCGCGGATGCGCTCCAGCAGCTCGCCCGCGCGCGCCCGTTCGTTGTGCTCGTGCAGGCTCACGAGGCCGGCCGCGCCGATCCCGTGGCGATCTAGCAGCACGCGCGTGTGACGCGTGTCCTCGCAGGCGACCACGTCCGCCCGCCCGAGCGTGGCGAGCACGCGCAGCGTCACGTCCTCGAGGTTGCCGATCGGCGTCGGGCACACGACGAGTCGACCAACCGACGCCGCCGTGGGGGTCATCCGGCAACTATAGGGTCATAACGAATGGCGCCAGAGGCCGACCAGCCGCCCCCCTACACCCGCTATCGCGCGCGCCCGCGCCTGGCTCCCCGCAGGGCCGCCGAGGGCGGCGGGCACGGCCCCGAACGCCTGCCTCCCGCGCCCGGCCACGGACGCGGCGGCGCCCACGGCGGCGGCGCCGGCGCGCTGGGCGAGCGCCTGCGCCGCTGGCTCACGCCCAAACGCGTCGTGCTCGCCCTGCTCGGCCTGGCCTTCGGCTGGATCCTGCTCTCGCTCGTGCTGTTCCTGATCAGCTCCCACTTCGAGCGCACCTCGCTGCCCGCGAACGTCTCGAGCGTGCTCGACCCCGCCGGCTACCCGCTGACCTCCGCCAACAACATCCTCGTGCTCGGCTCGGACCGCCGCCAGAAGGACAGCAAGGAACCGGGCGCCGAAACCACCGGCTTCGGACGCTCGGACACGATCATGCTGATCCGCACCGGCGGCGGGCACGCCGCGCGCCTGTCGATCCCCCGCGACACCGTCGTCGAAATCCCCGGCCACGGCCTGCAGAAGGTCAACGCCGCCCACGAGTACGGCGGGCCGGCCGAGTCCGTTTCGGTGATCGAGCACTGGCTCGGCGTCCCCATCAACCACGTGGTCGAAGTCAACTTCGAAAGCTTCCCCCAGTTGATCGAAGCGATGGGCGGCGTCACCTACACCGGCGGCTGCATCGTCTCCAAGCTCGACGGCGGCTCGGCCGACGGCGGCTTCACGCTGCGGCTGTCCGCCGGCACCCACCACCTCGACGGCAAGGAAGCGCTCGCCCTGGCCCGCACCCGCGAGAACCTCTGCGCCCCCAACGAGACCGACATCCAGCGCGAGGAACACCAGCAGGCGCTGTTCACCGACATGAAGGACCAGCTGCTGTCGGTCGGCAGCTTCTTCCGTCTGCCCTGGATCGCCTGGCACGCTCCGCCCGCGATCATCTCCGACATGAGCGGCACCGAACTGCTCGGGATGTTCGCCGCCCTCGCGCTCACCGGCACGCCGCCCACGCACGTGCTGCTGCCCACCGGCCAGATCACCCTGCCCGACGGCGAAGAAGGCCTCACGATCTCAGAAGGGGCGCGCCGCGCGGACGTCGCGCGCTTCATGAGCGGCTGAGCCGCGAGCCGCGCCTTCAGCTCTTCGAGGCGACCGCTCCGGAGTCACCCGATTTCTTGCTCGGCGCCGAGTCGGCCTTGCCCTTGGACTCGGAGGAACCGCCCGCGCTCGACGAGGACGAGGTCTTCTCAGAGGACGGCTTGTCGGCGGAGGGCTTCTCCCCGGAGGGCTTCTCCGCGGCCGCCGCCGTCTCACGCTGGCGCTTGCGCGTCCCGTAGTCGGTGTTGTAGAAGCCCTTGCCCTTGAAGTGAACCGCCGGCGGATGCAACACGCGCTCGACCGGCACGCCGCTGTCAGGGTCGACCGCGAGCGGCTCGTCGCTGAAGGACTGCTGAATCTCGAAAGTGGTGCCGTCCGGGCGCCTGTACTCGTAGATCGGCATCGAGCGGCCGATTATAGGAGCGTCAATCGGTCAACAACGCCCGTGCACAGGCGATACCGGCGCCGATCGTGCCCGTGAAGTCACGCTCGGGCTCGGTCAGCAGGCGCAACGCGAAGCCGTCCGCGAGCGAGAACAGCACCTCGGCCACCGCCTCGGGCTCCGCGTGCAGGCGCAGCACGCCCTCGCGCTGGGCCGCGTCGAGCATGCCCGCGACGTGTTCGCGCGTGTTGCGCATCAACCCGGCGTACTCGGCCGCGATGTCCTCGTTACGCCGCGAAAGAGTGAACAGCTCGAACACCAGGGTGACGAAGTCGGGGTCCTCGCTGACGGTCTCCTGAAGGTTCTGAGCCATCAGATCGATGAAGTCGTCGGCCGTCTTGGCCGCCGCCAGGCGCCGCTCGAGCAGCTCCAGGCGCAGCTCGCAGTCGCGCCTGACGGCCTCCGCCAGCAACTGCTCCTTGGTCCCGAAGTAGTAGTGCAGCAGGCCCCTGGACACGCCCGCCTCGCGCGAGACGTGGTCGAAGGTCGAGGCGGCCGTGCCGCGGCGAGCGACGCTGCGGCGCATCGCGTCGATGATCCGCTGCGCCTTCTCGCCGGTGAGCGAGCGAGCGCGCGCCGCCCCCGCCCGGCCCTCCGTGCCGTCCTCGCCGGCCTGCTCCTCTAGGACTGTCGCGTCCATGCCAGTTCCCGTGCGTCTAGCCGCCGGAGACGCCCGCCGGAGCCGGTGCCGCCGGAGCGGTGCTCGAGCTGTAGTCGAACTCCTCCTCGGCGCCGAACAGCAGGTCGAGCAGCTTCGAGCGCAGGCCCTCGCTGAGTGCGATCGCCAGCACCGAGCCGACCGCGAGCAGCAGCAGCGAGCCGCCCACACCGCCGCGCCGGCGCCGCGCGGCCTTGGGGGGCTCGCGCAGCGAGCTGCCCACGTGGCGCAGCGCGTCCGCGGCGTCCGCCAGCTCCTGCTGGAGCTTGCGGTCGTGCAGCAGCGCCTCGCTCGCGGGCTTGCCGTTGTTCATGCGCCCGTAGGCGCTGCGTGCGTTGGCGTACGCCGACATCAGGCTCGCGCGCAGCTCGTCGTCTTCCATCAGACGCTGGAGGTATGGGTTCTGCTGCGCCATCCGCGCAGCCTCGCTGGCCAGTCCCAATTTGTCTTTAGCTGCCATGTCGCACCGCCTCCGCCGAGAGAGCTTGCAGGTCTCGCACAACTATAGCCCTCCCGAGAGGCCCGGTATCCGACTGTTCGCCCCGGACGACTGGGCTTTCAGGCGTGCAGCGCGGCCTGTTCCTGAGCCGAGGGGAACGCCCAGGCGGCACGCGTACGCCGCTCCTGGCGAAACACGAAACGCAACTGCTGCGGTGGCTTGAGCTGCGCCTCGTGGGGGCGGAAGGTCGCGCACGGCTCGGAGTCGGACAGAGCACACAGCAGGTTCACGCGGAAGAAGCATTCCTCACAGCTGACCTTGCGCACGGGACGCTTGGCCGTGCGTCTGCTCTGCGTACTCTGAACCACGAACACCCCCGGGGGACCACTTCGCTTTGGACGGGACGGCGCGCATCAAAGCACCATCGCGGGGGCCGCTCAAGGACCGCGCGGGGACCAAGCCGCAAATCGCAGAGAAAACCGTTGATACCCGTAAATAGCCCTCGGGGAGTCACGATGCTGTGACGATCGCCGCAGAGAACTCGCAATTTCCGCGCGACACGGCGCCGGGCGCGGCGAGCAGCCTCCGCGCTCGGCGGGCAGCCGCCCGTCATCATCTGAGCAGATGCGCGTGCTCGTCACCGGCGCCAGCGGCTACATCGGCTCGCTGCTCGTCCCCCGCCTGCGCCTGGACGGACATCTGGTCCGCGCGCTCGGCCGCGACCCGGCACGGGTCGACGCCGCGCTGGCCCTCACCGATGCCACGCCGCACGGCGAGCGCGTCGAGGTGCTGCGCGGCGACGCGCTCGCCGGCGACGGCCTCGAGGCGGCGCTCGCCGGCGTCGAGGTCGCCTATTACCTGATCCACTCGATCGAGCGTCCGCGCAGCGCGCGGCTGGCGGGCTCGCCGTTCGCCGAGCGCGACCGCCTCGCAGCGCACAACTTCGCCACGGCCGCCCGGGGCGCTGGCGTGAGGCGCATCGTGTACCTCGGCGGCCTGCTCCCGCGCGCCGGCGCCCGCACGCTGCGCGCGCCCCATGACGTGCACGCACGGGACCTCGCCTCGGCGCACCTGGCCAGCCGCGCGCAGGTCGAGCAGTTGCTGCTCGACGCGGTCCCCGACTCGCTGGCGCTGCGCGCGTCGATCGTGATCGGAGCGCGGTCGCGCTCCTTTCGCCTGCTCGTGCGCCTGGTCGAGCGCATGCCCGTGTTGACGCTGCCCGCGTGGCACACGCTGCGCACGCAACCGATCGACGAGCGCGACGTGATCGAGATGCTCGCCGCGGCCGCCGGCGCGCGCGCGCCACGCCGCACCCTCGACGCCGGCGGCCCGCGGCCGCTGAGCTATGGCGAGATGCTGCAGACGATCGCCGAGCTGATGCTCGTCGGCCGCCCCGCCGTCCCCCTTCCCGTGAACTTCACGAACCTCACCGCGCGCCTGGCCGCGGCGCTCGCCGGCGAGGACCCCGAGTTGGTGCTCGCGCTGATGCAGGGCTTGCAGTCAGACCTGCTGCCGGCCGACGATCGCGCGGCCGAGCTGCTCGGCGTGCGTTTGCACTCATTCGAGTCATCGGTCGAGCACGCGCTGGCCCGGTGGGTGCAGTCAGAGCCGCTGGCGGCGCGATGAGCCTCGTCACGGCCTCCATCCAGATCGCAGCGCCGCCCGCGACGGTATGGGAGCTGGTCATGAACCCGGAGCGCCTGGGCGAGTGGGTCACGATTCACCGCAAGCTGCTGCACGCCGACGACGGCTCGCCGCGAGTGGGATACACGATGGATCAGCAAATCCACATGCGCGGCGTGAGCCTCGAGGTGCACTGGGTGCTCGTCGAGTGCCGCCCCTGCGAGCTGGCCGTGTGGGAGGGCCGCGGCCCCGCGCGCTCGCACGCGCACAGCGAATACATCCTCCACGACGAGAACGGGGGGACGCGATTTGACTATCGAAATGACTTCCGTCCCCCGCTCGGCCCGGTGGGCGCATTGGTGAGTCGCGCGCTCGTCGGCGGCATGCCCGAGCGCGAGGCCGGACGCACGCTCGAGCGCCTGCGCCAGCGCATCGAACACTGATAAGGCCCCCACACGACAGAGTTGTTGCCGGTAACCGACAGCGACTAGTGTAAGGTGATCACACATCTGACAGCGGAGTGACCAGACACACCGCGCTAGTGAAGAGGACTCAAATCGTGACCGACTTCCTTGACGAGAAGCGCCAGGAGATCACCCATCGCCTCAAAGAGCTGAAACCGCTGGTGGACGAGTTCCGCCGCCTGGAGGCCGCCGTCGCGGCCCTCGCAGGTGTGGGCGGATCCAGCTCGGCGAGCTCGGCCAGCGCTCCCGCGCCCGCCGCGAGCCGCCGTGGACCCGGCCGCCCGCGCGGCTCCGTCGCCAAAAAAGCACCGGCCGCGACGGCCGTCAAAGCCGCCAAAGCGGCGCCCGCAAAACGCCGCGCAGGCCGTCGCAAAGGCAGCGGCACGCGTGCCGCCGAGGCCCTCTCCTTCGTGCAGGGCCAGCCCGGCATCACCATCCCCGAGCTCGCAGCCAAGATGGGCATCAAGCAGAACTACCTCTACCGCGTGCTCCCCGGCCTGGAGTCGGAAGGCAAGGTAGAGAAGAAAGGCCGCGGCTGGCACCCGAAGGGCTAGCCTCGGGGCCCCTGGCGGCGTCCTCGGACGCTCGTGTGCGAAGCACACCACGCATCCTGCGTCCTTGCCAGGGACCCCGATCCGACGTCCCTACCGCATTTTTCTCGGACTGTCCCACGACACAGCGCCGGACTCCCTCTCGTCTCCGGCGTCGCTATCTGAGTTGACATAAGAGGGCGTGGCTGTTGCGGCCACGCCCTCTTTTTCGTCTCCGTGGCGGCTCGGCCCGGGCGCGTTCGAGGCGGGCCCGAGCGATTTGCCGGAAAACCGGCTCTAGATCAGGCCCTGGCCGGCGACCGTGTCGCGCTCGCCGATCAGCTCCTGCACGGAGGCGTCGATCTTCTCGCGCGAGAACGCGTCGATCTCCAGTCCCTGCACGATCTCGTACTGGCCGCCCGAGCACGTGCACGGGAAGCCGCAGATCAGCCCCTCCGGGATCCCGTAGGAGCCGTCCGAGGGGACGCCCATCGACACCCAGCGCCCGCCGGTGCCGGCGACCCAGTCGTGCACGTGGTCGATCGCCGCCGAGGCCGCGGAGGCAGCCGAGGAGGCGCCGCGCGCCTCGATGATCGCCGCGCCGCGTTTGCCGACGTTCGGCAGGAAGTCGTTCTCGATCCATTCCTGGTCGTCGACCGCGTCGGCGGCGATCTTGCCGCCCACGCGGGCGTGGAACAGGTCGGGATACATCGTCGGCGAGTGGTTACCCCACACGCCCATCTCGGAGATCTCGCCGACCGGCACCGCGAGCTTCGCGGCCAGCTGCGCGACCGCGCGGTTGTGGTCGAGGCGCAGCATCGCGTTGAAGCGCTCGCGCGGGATGTCCGGCGCGTTGTTCATCGCGATCAGGCAGTTGGTGTTGGCGGGGTTGCCGACCACCAGCACTTTCACGTCCTCGGCGGCGTGCTCGTTCAGCGCCTTGCCCTGCACGGTGAAGATCTTGCCGTTCTCGCCGAGCAGCTCGGCGCGCTCCATGCCCTTCGTGCGCGGCCGCGAGCCGACCAGCAGCCCGATGTTCACGCCGTCGAACGCTTCACCCGGATCGTCGTGCAGGTCCAGGCTCGCGAGCAGCGGGAAGGCGCAGTCGACGAGCTCCATCGCCACGCCCTCGAGCGCGCCCATCGCCTGAGGGATCTCCAGCAGACGCAGGTCGACCGGCTGGTCTGGACCCAGCAGCTGCCCACTGGCGATGCGAAACACGATGCTGTAGCCGATCTGGCCGGCCGCGCCGGTGACGGTCACACGTACGGGATTGCTCACAGGTTCATCTCCTCAGTCGGGGGATCGTCGTTGATGTGCGGATCGAGCGACGGCGCGCTCAGGCCATCGCCTGGCGCAGGTTCGCGTCGATCGATGCGAGAAACTCCTGCGTGGTCTGCCACGGCTGATCGGGGCCGACGAGCAGTGCGAGGTCCTTGGTCATGCTGCCGGCTTCGACCGTCTGCACGCACACCCGCTCGAGCGTATCGGCGAAGTCGCTCACCTCGGGAGTCCCGTCGAGGCGCCCGCGCGCCGACAGGCCCCGCGTCCAGGCGAAGATCGAAGCGATGGGGTTGGTGGAGGTGGGCTTGCCCTGCTGGTGCTGGCGGTAATGGCGCGTGACCGTGCCGTGCGCGGCCTCCGCCTCGACCGTCTTGCCGTCCGCCGTCATCAGCACGCTCGTCATCAGGCCGAGCGAGCCGAAGCCCTGCGCGACCGTGTCTGACTGCACGTCGCCGTCGTAGTTCTTGCACGCCCACACGTAGCCGCCTTCCCACTTCAGCGCAGAGGCCACCATGTCGTCGATCAGACGGTGTTCGTAGGTGATGCCGGCGGCCTCGAAGTCGCTCTTGAACTCAGCCTCGTACACCTCTTCGAAGATGTCTTTGAAACGACCGTCGTAGCGTTTGAGGATCGTGTTCTTGGTGGACATGTACACCGGGTAGTCGCGGTCGAGCCCGTAGCGCATGCACGCGCGCGCGAAATCGCGAATCGAGTCGTCGAGGTTGTACATCGCCAGCGCCACGCCCCCGCCTGGGAAGTCGTACACGTCGAGCTCGATCAGCTGGCCGCCATCCTTGGGGGTGAAGGCGAGCGTCAGCTTGCCCTCGCCCGGAACCACCATGTCGCTCGCGCGGTACTGATCGCCGAACGCGTGACGGCCGATCACGATCGGCTTGGTCCAGCCGGGCACCAGCCGCGGGATGTTGGAGATCACGATCGGCTCGCGGAAGATCACACCGCCGAGGATGTTGCGAATCGTGCCGTTGGGCGAGCGGTACATCTCCTTCAGCCCGAACTCCTCCACGCGCGCCTCGTCGGGGGTGATCGTGGCGCACTTCACACCGACGCCGTGGCGTTTGATCGCCTCGGCCGCGTCGACCGTCACCTGATCGCCGGTCGCGTCGCGATGCTCGATGCCGAGGTCGTAGTACTCGAGCTGCACGTCCAGGTAGGGCAGGATCAGCTGCTCCTTGATGAACGACCAGATGATCCTGGTCATCTCGTCGCCGTCGAGCTCGACGACCGGGTTCTTCACCTTGATCTTCGCCATCGGCGGTGTGATGCTATTCGTTCCAGCTGGCCTGCGCGCCGTGGGCGACGAGCGCGCGCAGAGGCCCCCCGGAGAAGGGCATCGTGACCACGCGCCCTTCCGAGGGCGCGTTCTCGAAGGAGTCCTCGTCGATCAGCACCGTCGCGCCATCGCGGGAGATGCCGGCCGCCTGCAGCGAGTGCTCGCCCGCCCGCAGCGCGCGCGAGCGCCCGGAGCCCACTTCGACGGTCCACGCGGCGCTCGTGTCCTGGCCCTCGAACTCCGCCACCAGGCGTGTGCCCGCGGCGGAGAAGGCGAGCGGGACCAGGCCGCTGACCAGCAGCTGCACGCGCACGTGCGTCAGCTGGCGCGCGTGCGCCCCGCTCGGCGAGGCCAGCCAGATCTGGTAGGCCGGCGCGTAGTCGCGGCGCGGCCGCTCGCGGTCGAAGGCGATGCCGCGCGCGCCCCACACCGGGTTCAGGCTGCGCCCGTCGTGGGTGATCCGCACGACGCCCGAGCCGTCCGGCGCGCTCGTGTACAAATCGACCCTGCCTTCCGCCGACAGCGAGCCGGCCAGGCCGTAGGCGAGCCGGTCGCTGCCTCCGGGCGCGAAGCTCGCCCCCTGCGCCCAGCCGTGCGCGACAGTCCTCAGCGCGCCCGTTTCGAGGTCGAGCACCGCCAGCGAGGAACGCGCCGCGATGTCGCGCACAGACGTCGACAGCAGCGCCACCGCGAGGTACTTCGAGTCCGCGGACCAGGCCAGCGGCTCGGCGCTCACGCCGGCGAGGCTCGCGAGCTGGGTCGCGGGGGCGCCGTTCACGTGGTAGACGGTGAGCGGCGGCCCGCCCGGCAGGTCCGCGAGCGACGCCGCCACGAGCTGGCCGTTGGGCGAGAGCAGCGGCTGGCTGCCCGGGCCGAGGCGCATGGCGGCCCCCGCGCCGGCGCCCGCCGGCAGCGCCCACACGACCGGCGCCGGGCTGCGCGGGCTGCCCGTCACGTAGGCGAGATAGGCCTGACCCGGCGCCGCGGAGGCCGCGCCGGCAAGAGCGGCGTCGCCGGCGCCGCCCCCCAGCCCGCAGAGGCACGGGAGACAGACCAGCGCGAGGGTCGCGAGTCTCGCCATTGCCGCGCAGCCTATTGAACCGGGGACGACTTCCACCGGCCGTTTGGCTGACTGGCCAGGGCGCCGTGCAGCGGCCGCCCGGGTCTGCTTCACTTGTGCCGATGGCCACCGTCTCCGATGCAGCCGCCTCGGCGCAGAGCTCGGCGCCGTGGCGGACGCACACGGTCTTCAACCAGGCGCCGCCGCTCGTGGACATCGACGTGTTCGCGACCAACCTGCCGCTGGTCGAGGCGGTCGAGCGCGAGGGCGCGGGCTGGGTGCGCGAGCGCGCGTCCGCGCTGGGGCGCTTCGTGGGCGCGGCCGGGGGGCCACAGCAGGAGTGGGGACGCCTGGCCAACGAGAACAAGCCGGTGCTGCGCACCTTCGACCGCTACGGCCACCGCATCGACGAGGTCGAGTTCCACCCCGCCTGGCACCAGCTGATGCGCATGGGCGTCGAGCACGAGCTGCACAGCCTGCCGTGGACGAGCACGGAGCCCTTCCCGCACACGGCGCGCGCGGCGCTGTACATGACCGCGATGCAGGCCGAGGCCGGCTACGCCTGCCCGATCACGATGACCTTCGCGGTCGTGCCCGCGCTGCGCGCCCAGCCGGAGCTGGCCGCCGAGTGGGAGCCGCTCGTCACCGCCACCACCTATGACCCGCGGCTGATACCCGCGAGCGAGAAGGGCAGCGCGATCTCGGGCATGGCGATGACCGAGAAGCAGGGCGGCTCGGACGTGCGCGCCAACACGACCGTCGCCACTCCCCTGAACGGCGGCGGCGCCGGCGCCGAGTACGAGCTCGTCGGCCACAAGTGGTTCTGCTCGGCGCCGATGTCCGACGTGTTCCTCGTGCTCGCGCAGACCGCCGACGGCCTGTCCTGCTTCCTGATGCCCCGCATCCTGCCCGACGGCGCGCGCAACGCCTTCCACATCCAGCGCCTCAAGGACAAGCTCGGCAACCACTCCAACGCCTCCTCCGAGGTCGAGTTCCACGGCGCCTGGGCGCGCATGGTCGGCGAGCCCGGCCGCGGCGTGCCGACGATCATCGAGATGGTCGGCCACACGCGCCTGGACTGCGTGATCGGCAGCGCCGCCGCGATGCGCGCCGCCGTCGTGAACGCCATCCACCACACCGCCCACCGCAGCGCCTTCGGCAAGCTGCTGATCGAGCAGCCGCTGATGCGCAACGTGCTCGCCGACCTGTGCGTCGAGTCCGAGGCCACGACCGCCCTGGCGATGCGCCTCGCGCGCGCCTACGACGAGGCCAGCGCCGACGTGCAAATGGGTGGGCCTCGAAAAGACAGCGACGCGCAGCTGTTCAAGCGCCTGGCCACCGCCGTCGGCAAGTTCTGGACCTGCAAGCGCGTCCCCAACCACGCCTTCGAGGCGCTCGAGTGCCTGGGCGGCGCCGGCTACGTGGAGGAGTCGGGCATGCCGCGCCTGTACCGCGAGGCGCCGCTGGCCTCGATCTGGGAGGGCTCGGGCAACGTCATGAGCCTCGACGTGCTGCGCGCGCTGACGCGCACGCCGCGCGCGCTCGAGGTGTTCCTGCACGAGGTCGAGCAGGCGCAGGGAGCCGACGCGCGCCTGGACGCGAGCGTGGCGCGGCTGAAGCGGCAGTTCGCCGACCCGGCGACGCTCGAGCAGCGCGCCCGGCGGGTCGTGGAAGCGATGGCGCTGTGCCTGCAGGGCTCGCTGCTGGTGCGCCACGGCGCGCCGGCCGTGGCCGACGCCTTCTGCGCCGCGCGCCTGGCGGGCGAGGGCGGCCTGGAGTACGGCACGCTGCCCGCGGGCGTCGACTTCGCGGCGATCATCGAGCGCTCGCGAGCGATCGCGGCCGGCTAGCAGGGCCTCGAGGAGCGCCGGCGGCGGGGAACCGCGGAGCGGCGCCACGGCCCCGCCGGCCTACCATTGAGCCAATGCGTCCGCGCAGGAACATGCAGCTGGCACGCGTCTTCGGGATCCGCATCGGCGTCAGCGCGAGCTGGTTCGTGGTGCTGTTCGGGATGATCTTCTGGCTCTCGAACTACTACTTCCCCGAAGTGATGAACGGCTCGCGCACGACCGCCTACCTGATCGCGGTCGCCGGCGCGCTCGGCTACTTCGGCTCGCTGGTCCTGCACGAGCTCGGCCACGCGCTGACCGCGCGCCGCCACGGCATCCCGATCCTCGGCATCGACCTGTGGATCTTCGGCGGACTCTCGCAGATGCGCCGGGAACCCACGAGCGCCGGCGAGGAGCTGAAGATCGCCTCCGCGGGACCGGCCGTGACGCTCGCGCTGTGCGCGCTGTGCATCGGCGGCATCGCCCTGTTCGCCAGCGGCGGCACGGTCTCCGACGTCGCGCTCAGCCGCGTCGGCTTCAGGACCTCCCCGGGCCTCGCCCTGCTCGGCTGGCTCGGCTTCGTCAACGGCGCGCTGTTCCTGTTCAACATCGTCCCCGCCTTCCCGCTCGACGGCGGGCGCATCGCCCGCGCGGCGATCTGGAGGGTGACGCGCGACCGCAACCGCGCGACGCAGGCCACCGGCCGCTCGGGCCAGGCGTTCGCGTTCGCGCTCGGCCTGTTCGGCCTGTGGGTGTTCGCGAGCGACGGCGGCTTCCTCGGCCTGCTGACGATGATGCTCGCGTTCTTCCTCTACCAGGCCGCCGGAGTGGCCGTCGTCCAGGGCACCGTCGGGCGGCGCATCCAGCACATCACGGTCGCCGACATCATGGACCGCGAGCCGGTGACGATCCCGGCCGAGACGACGCTGCTGGAGGCCCAGGAGCAGTTCTTCGTGCGCTACCAGTGGGGCTGGTTCGCGGTGGTCGACGCCGGCCGCCACTTCCTCGGCGTCGTGCGCCGCCAGCGCGTCGAGGGCGAGATCGCCGCGGGCCGGCCAGCGCTGGCGGTCTCCGAGGTGCTCGAGGACGACCTGCCCGTGCGCATCGGCGAAGAGGCGCCGCTGGAGTCGCTGCTGGGCTCCGAAGGCCTCGGGCGGCTCGGCGCGATGATCGCCGTGGACGGCGAGGGCGTGCTGCGCGGCGTGGTCACGCTGGCGCAGGTCCAGGGGGCGCTGCGCCCGACCTCGCCGGCCGGACGGCCTGCTTGACGGGGCCCCGGAGGCGCGGCGTTATAGAGTGCCGTGCGGCGGCCCAGCCGCAGACTCCCTCAAGCGCCCCCTACCCACCTCACAGGCATGCCACAACATGACGTGTTGATCATCGGCGCCGGCCTCGCCGGCCAGCGCGCAGCGCTCGCGGCGGCCCAAGGAGGCGCGAGCGTGGCGATCATGAGCAAGGTCCACCCGGTGCGCTCGCACTCGGTCGCGGCCGCCGGCGGCATCAACGCGGCGATCAGCGTCGACGACGACTGGCGCTCGCACGTCTACGACACCGTCAAGGGCTCGGACTTCCTCGGCGACCAGGACGCGATCGAGGTGATGTGCTCGGAGGCCCCCGCCGAGGTGATGGAGCTCGAGCACATGGGCGTCACCTTCCACCGCAACGAGAAGGGCGAGATGGACCTGCGAGCCTTCGGCGGCGCCTCGATGAAGCGCACCGCCTACGTCGCCGACATCACCGGCCAGGCGCTCCTGCACGTGCTCTACGAGCAGCTGATGAAGCACCACGAGACGGTCGCGCGCTACGAGGAGTGGTTCACCACCTCGCTGCTGCGCGACGAGCACGGCCGCTGCTGTGGGGTGATCGCGCGCGAGGTGCGCAGCGGGCGCATGGAGGCCTTCACCGCCAAGAACGTGATTCTCGCCTGCGGTGGCGCCGGGCAGGCCTACAAGCCGACCACCAACGGCCTGATCGTCACCGGCGACGGGATCTCGATGGCCTACCGGGCGGGCGCGCCGCTGATGGACATGGAGATGGTGCAGTACCACCCCACCTGCCTGGTCGAGACGGGCATCCTGATCACCGAGGGCGCCCGCGGCGAGGGCGCGCACCTGCTCAACGCGAACGGCGAACGCTTCATGGAGAAGACCGCGCCCAACAAGATGGAGCTGGCCTCGCGCGACGTGGTCTCGCGCGCCGAGCAGATCGAGATCGACGAGGGCCGCGGCGTCGGACCGCACAAGGAGGGCATCTTCCTCGACGTGACCGTCGTGCCGCGCAGGCGCACGCTCGAGGCGCTGCGCGAGATCGTCAACCTCGGACGCGACTTCGCCGGCGTGGACATCACGCGCGAACCGATCATGATCCGCCCGGGCCAGCACTACATCATGGGCGGCGTCAAGACCGACGTCGACGGGCGCACGCCGATCGACGGCCTGTACGCCGCCGGCGAGGTCGCCTGCGTGTCCGTCCACGGCGGCAACCGCCTCGGCGCCAACTCGCTGCTGGACACGCTGATCTTCGGCCGGCGCGCGGGCGAACACGCCGCCGCGCGCGCCGCAAGCATGGGCATGCCCGAGCCCGACGAGAACGCCGCGCTGCGCGAGGACCGCGCCCGCCTGGAAGCGATCCTCTCGCGCCCCCGCGAGGGCAGGCGCGTATCGGAGATCAAGACCGAGCTGGGCGAGACGATGAACCGTCACGTCGCCGTGTTCCGCGACGAGCAAGGTTTGCAAAGCGCGCTGGAGATCATCGGGCGGCTGCGCGAGGAGGCCGACAGGGCCTGGATCGACGACCGCGGCACGGTCTTCAACCAGGACGTGCTCGGCGCCGTCGAGCTCGGCTACATGCTCGACTGCGCCGAGGCGACCGTCGTGGCCGCGATCGAGCGCAAGGAGTCTCGCGGCGCCCAGTTCCGCACGGACTTCCCGACGCGCAACGACGAGGAGTGGCTCAAGCACATCGACGTCTCCCTGAACGGCGACGGGGCGGGCGAGCCTCAGGTCTCCTACTCGCCCGTCACGATCACCCAGTGGCAGCCGGAAGAGAGGAAATACTGATGGCCGAAGCGCACGACCGTCCGCCGGAGAAGTTCACGCTCAGGCTGCGCCGCTACGACCCCGAGTCGGGCGAGGCCCCCTACTGGGACGAGCACACGGTCGAGCTCGAGCCGCATCGCTCGGTGCTCGAGGCGGTGCTCCAGGCCAAAGACCGCTTCGACGGGTCGATCGGCATCCGCTGCTCCTGCCGCCAGGCGATCTGCGGGTCCTGCGGCATCCGCGTCAACGGCGAGCCGGCGCTCGCCTGCCACACCCACCTGGACGCCGCCAGGCTCGGCGCCGAGGACGGCGTGATCGAGATCGAGCCGATGGGCAACATGCCCGTGATCAAGGACCTGATCGTCGACATGGACGCGGTGCACTGGAAGAAGATCCAGCGGGTCACGCCGTGGCTGCTGGCCAAGCAGCCGGTCCCCGAACGCGAGTACATCGTCTCCAAAGAGTCGATGGTCGACGTCACCCAGACGATGGCCTGCATCCAGTGCGGCGCCTGCGTGTCGGACTGCCTTGCGATGGAGGTCGACCCGGGCTTCATCGGCCCGGCGGCGCTCGCCAAGGCATACCGCTTCGTCGGCGACCCGCGCGACGACGAGCAGTTCGAGCGCCTCAACGACCTCGCCCAGGACCCCCAGGGCATCTTCGACTGCACCCACTGCTTCAAGTGCGTTGAGGCGTGCCCCAAGGACGTCAACCCGATGGGTCAGATCATGCGCCTGCGGCGGATCGCCACCCAGGACCAGCACATCGTCGACCAGAACAACGGCGAGCGTCACGAGGCGGCGATCACGGGCCTGGTCAAGGACCACGGCCTGCTGTGGGAGGCCGAGCTGCTGCCGCGCTCCTACGGCGGCAACTCGTGGTTCGGGAAATTCGCGCCGGCCGCCGGCAAGGAGCTGCTGAGCTCGCTGCCCGTCGCGATCAGGGGCCTGCTGCGCGGGAAGATGGGCCCGCTGAGCGCGATCAAACCGCCGCACCGGCTCGCCGCCGAGGACCGCAGGGCGGTGCAGACGATCTACGAGCGCGTCGAGAGCCGCCCCGAGCGCTACGAGCTGAACCTTTACATCGTGGGCGAGGACGAAGCGCCGGAGCCGGTGAGCGCCGCGGGCGGCGCGGAAGGGAGCACGAGCTGATGAAGGTCGCCTACTGGCCCGGCTGTGTGAGCCGCGGCTTCACCCCCGAGCTGCACGGCTCGATGGCGAAGGTCGCGCCGCTCCTGGACATCGAGCTGGTCGAGCTCGATCGCGCCTGCTGCACCGGCGCGGGCGTCATCGCCGAGCACAACCAGGAGCTCGCCGACACGCTCAACGCGCGCACGTTCGCGCTCGCCCAGCAGGTGCAGGGCGCCGAGCTGATGATGAACATCTGCTCGACCTGCCAGGGCGCCCAGAGCGAGTGCCAGGAACGGCTCGACGCCAACGCGGAGTACCGCGCGCACGTCAACGAGACGCTCGCCGGCGAGGGCCTCAGCTATGAGAAGGGCGTTCTTACCAACAAGAACTTCCTGTGGCTGCTGGTCGAGGAGATCGGCCTCGAGAGCCTCGCCGCGAAAGTCAGGCGACCGCTCACGAGCCTCAAGGTCGGCCCCTTCTACGGCTGCTACATCGTGCGCCCGCGCAGGCGCCTGGGGATCGACGCCGAGCACCCGCGCGACCACTACCTCGAGCGGGTGATCGAGACGCTCGGCGGGACCGTCATCGAGTACGCCGGCATGCGCAAGTGCTGCGGCTTCCCGATCATCACGATGAACAAGAAAGCGTCGCTCGAACAGGCCGGCCGCCACCTCGGCGACGCCACCGACGCCGACGCCGACTGCCTGGTCACGCCGTGCCCGCTGTGCCACCTGAACCTCGACCTGCAACAGCCGCTCGCCGGCCCGATCGTGGGACGCGAGCTGAAGATGCCCGTGCTGCACCTGCCACAGCTCGTCGGCCTGGCCCTCGGCCTGGACCCCAAGGAGCTCGGGCTGAACCGCCACATCGTGCGCCCGACCTCGGTGATCGACTGGTCGGTGTCGGTCGTGGGCGCGGCGGCCTGAGGGCCGGCGCCCGCCCTGTGCGCATCCTCACGGTCGTCGGCAACCGGCCCCAGTTCATCAAGGCCGCGGCCGTCTCCGGGCCGCTGCGCGAGCGCCACGAGGAGATCCTCGTGCACACCGGCCAGCACCACGACGACGCGCTCTCGCGCGTGTTCTTCAGCGAGCTCGGCCTGCGGCGCCCCGAGCGCGAGCTTCAGATCGCCGGCGGCTCGAACACCTCGCAGACGGCGCGCATGCTCGCGGCGCTCGAGCCGCTGCTCGACCAGCTGAGGCCCGACGCGGCGCTCGTCTACGGCGACACCAACTCGACGCTCGCCGGGGCGCTCGCGGCCGCGCAGGCGCGCGTGCCGCTCGTCCACGTCGAGGCGGGCATGCGCTCGTTCGACCGCTCGATGCCCGAGGAGCTCAACCGCGTGCTCACCGACCACATGGGCGAGCTGCTGCTGTGCTCCTCGGAGCTCGCCGCCGCCAACCTCGCCGGCGAGTCGGTCGCGGGACGCGTGGAGGTCGTCGGCGACGTGATGGTCGACGTGGCGCTGCGCTGGCAGCCCGCGGCGCGCGCCGACGACGCGGCGTGCGCCGGCTATGGCCTGGAGAGCGGCGAGTACCTGCTGCTGACCGCCCACCGCGCCGGCAACGTCGACGACCCGGCGCGGCTGCGCGCGCTCGTGCGGCTCGTGCTCGCGCTGCCGGCGCCCGTGCTGTTCCCCGTGCACCCGCGGACACGGGCGCGCCTAGAGGACGCCGGCCTGCTGGAGGAGCTGCGCCGGGCCGAGGGCGTACGGTTGAGCGAGCCGCTCGGCTACGTCGAGTTCAGCGCGCTGCTGTGCCACGCACGCGCCGTGCTGACCGACTCCGGCGGCGTGCAGAAGGAGGCGTACCTCGCCGGCGTGCCGTGCGTGACGCTGCGCGCGAACACCGAGTGGGTGGAGACCGTCGAGGCCGGCTGGAACACGCTCGTGGACCTCGACGCAACCGCGGCGCTCGCCGCGCTCGAACGCGAACGGCCGGGCGAGCGGCCCGAGCTCTACGGCGACGGGCACGCGGCCGAGCGCTGCGTCGCCGCGATCGGCCGCCTATAGGAAGGTCCGCTTCAGCGTCGCCACCGACACGTGCGGCCAGCCCAGGTTCACGACGGCCGGCAGCGCGTTCAGGATCGCGAAGTCGAGCACGGTCATCTGCGCGTACTGGAGCTGCAGGATGTCCGCGCGGCCGGGGTGGGAGACCGTCTCGATCCAGAACGTCGCGTACACGAGCGCGGCGAGCGCGTTGGAGCCCTGGGCGCCGGTCGGCTCGCCGCCCTTCAGGAACGGGATGTTCTCGATGCCGCCCGCGCCGAGCGGCACCTCCACTTCGCTGCTGGGCGGCGGCGCGCCCTTGCCGACCCTGCTGTTGGGACGGTCGAAGAAGGGGATCCTGGCCTGCGTGGCGATGTTGAGCGCGATGCCTTCGAACGTGCAGCCTTCTCGCGTCTGGCGTTCGATCACGGCCTGCAGCAGCTTGATCGGGTCGTTGACGACCTCCTGCATGGGGATACCGTCGATCGTCGCCGGCAGCGGCGGCGCGGTCGCGGGGAAGGGCGTGCGCGGGTTCTCCCTGCTGGTCGGCACGGACAGGTCGTATTGCGTGAAGCCCGCTTCGCCGGGATCGGAGTCCTTCTCCGAGGAGCCGGCGGCGCTCATCGGTTCGCCCACCCTGAACGGGGTGCTGTTGAACGAGGGGAACGCCGAGAACGCGTAGTTGCTCCCGGGGACGGCCAGCGTGGGCGGTCCCTGGAAGCGGCGCGCGGTGCCGTGCGCGAGCAGCGAGTTCCCGTGCGGGATGTTCGCCAGCCTCGTCACGATCTGCTCGCCCGCGGGCGGCGCTTCGGGCGGATAGCTGGTTTCCGGCTGGGTGATCCAGATGCCCGGCTCGATGTGCAGCGCGCCGCCGGTGACCGAGTCCTTGATCTTCTGGAGGTAGGTGAGCCCGGCCAGTTCGATGTCGTCCTGCCCCAGACCGCGATTGGGGATCGGCGAGCCGATCGTCTCCAGCTTCAGCGTCTCGTCGGTCTGGTTGAGCTCCAGGTACAGGTCGGCTTCGCCCTCGCGGTCGGGGCGGGCGATCAGATTGAAGCCGTGCCCCTGCCAGCTGCCCGGCATGTCCTTCAGCAGCCCCAGTTCCTTCAGGACCGTTTCGCTGTCGGGCGCGATGCGAACCGACGGCACCCTCGCCGTGTCCACCCTGCTGGCCATGTTCCGAATCTAGCAACTATATGAATGAACTGGTTGCCCGATCGTGGACCCGCGACGACCACGCCGTCCCGCCGCCACAAGCGCGAGACTGTCGGTCGCATGAGCGCCCCGAGCCAAACCGGCCACGCGAGCAGCCGCGGCCTGTGAGCGAGAGCCCGAGCACCCCAGTGCGCGTCGGCGTCGTCGGCCTCGGCTACTGGGGCCCGAACCTCGCGCGCAACCTCGCGGCGATCCCCGGCTGCGAGCTCGCCTGGCTGTGCGACGCCGACGAGCGCGCGAGAGACAAGCTGCGGCCCTCGTTCCCCGCGGCGCGCGCGACCGGCGCGCTCGAGGACCTGCTCGAAGACGAGCGGCTCGACGCGGTCGTGCTCGCCACCCCCGTGCCCTCGCACGCGCGGCTCGCGGTCGCCGTCGCCGAGGCCGGCAAGCACTGCTTTGTGGAGAAGCCGCTGGCGACGACGACGGCCGACGCCGAGCTGGCGGTGCGGGCCGCCGAGCGCGCCGGGCGCGTCCTGATGGTCGGGCACCTGCTCGAGTACCACCCTGGGGTCGCCCGCCTGAAGGAGCTCGTCGCCTCCGGCGAGCTCGGCGAGCTCTACTACCTGTACGGCAACCGCCTGAACCTCGGCAAGCTGCGGGCCGACGAGAACGCCCTGTGGAGCCTCGGCGCCCACGACGTGTCGGTCGCGCTGCACCTGATCGGCGAGGAGCCCGAGCTGTGCCTCGCCCAGGGCGCCTCGTTCGTGCGCGAGGGCGTCCAGGACGTCGTCTTCTGCTACCTGCGCTTCCCCTCGGGCGTGGTCGCCCACCTGCACCTCTCGTGGCTCGACCCGCACAAGGAGCGGCGCATCACCGTCGTCGGCGCGCGGCGCATGGCGACTTTCGACGACATGCAGATCGAGGGCAAGCTCACCGTCTACGACAAGGGCTTCGACGAGGACACGCGCTCTTGGGGCGAGTACATCGCGCGCTCCGGCGACATCTTCTCGCCGCGCATCGCCAACCTCGAGCCGCTGCGCATCGAGTGCGAGCACTTCGTCGAGTGCGTGCGCAGCGGCGCGCGGCCCCGCTCGGACGGCCACAGCGGCCTGCGCGTCGTGCGCGTGCTCGAGTCGCTGCAGAGCTCGCTCGACGCGCCCGCCCCGGCCGCCGTCCCCAGCCTGCCGCGCTGAGCGCTACGCGATCCGCGCGCGGCGGCGCTCGACGCCCTCGAACTGGCGCGGGGTCGAGCGGCGGTCGACGCGCAGCACCGGGCCGATGCGGCGCCCGACGCCGCGCAGCACGTAGGCGTCGCGGACTTTGCTGTAGCGAAGCCAGGGCCGCAGCAGCAGCAGCCAGTGGCGCGCGAGGTATCGACGTGGTCGTTGAACTGTGCGCATTCCTTAGATCCTCCATCCGTGAGGAAAGCGAAGCTTTGCGCACAATTGTTGCATAGCGAACGCGTCCGGGCGCGTGCGCCCGGCGCCGCGAGACCGCGCGCAGGCGGCCGGCGGGGCTATTCGACCTTGATCGTGTCCTGGCCGGCCAGCTCGAACGCGCTGTGCAGCGCCTGCACCACGCTCGGCACACGATCGACGTCGATCACGCACGAGATCTTGATCGGCGAGGTCGAGATCATGTCGATGTTCACGCCCTGCTCCGCCAGCACCCCGAAGACCTTCGCCGCCACCCCCGGGTGCGAGCGCATGCCGGCGCCCACGATCGAGACCTTGCCCATGTCCTCGTGGGTCGTGATGTTCGCGAACGCCTCCCCGCTCAACGGCTCCAGGGCGCCGCGCGCCGTGCGCAGGTCCTCGCGGGGCACCGTGAAGGAGATCTCGGCCTGCCCGCCCGCGGCCACCGGCTCGTTCTGGACGATCATGTCGACGTTGATGTTGGCCCGGGCCATCGCGTCGAAGATGCGCGCCGCCGCCCCCGGCGTGTCCGGCACGCCCGTCAGCGTCACCCGCGCTTCCGAGGTCGAGTGCGTCACGGCTGTGATCAGCGGCTGCTCCATCGTGTCTCCTTCGGCCACCACAAAGGTACCGTCCTGCTCGTCGAAGGACGAGCGACAGTGGATGCTCACGCCGTGGTTGCGCGCGTACTCGAGCGAACGCAGCTGCAACACGCCGGCCCCCGAGGCGGCCATCTCCAGCATCTCCTCGAAGGACACCGTCTCCAGCTTGCGCGCGTTGGGGACGATCCGCGGGTCGGCCGAGTAGACGCCGGCCACGTCCGTGTAGATCTCGCAGACCTCCGCGCCGAGCGCCGCCGCCACCGCCACCGCGCTCGTGTCCGAGCCGCCGCGGCCAAGCGTCGTCACGTCCCTGGCGCCAACCGAGACGCCCTGGAAGCCAGCCACCAGCACGATGTTGTCCTCCGCCAGCGCCGCCCGGATGCGCTCGGCGCGCACGTCGAGGATCAGCGCCTTGGTGTGCGACTCGTCGGTAACGATCCCGGCCTGGGAGCCCGTCAGCGAGATCGCCCGATGGCCGAGGTCGTGGATCGCCATCGCACACAGGGCGCAGGAGATGCGCTCGCCCGTGGACAGCAGCATGTCCATCTCGCGCGGGTCCGGCGCGGGCGAGACCTCCTCGGCCATCGCGATCAGCTCGTCGGTCGTCTTGCCGCGGGCCGAGAGCACCGCGACCACCTCGTAGCCCTGTTCGCGCTTGTCCACGATCCGCCGTGCCGCGCGCTTCACGCGCTCGGCGTCGGCGACCGAGGTGCCCCCGAACTTCATGACGATCACAGAGGAAGACATCGCCGCGCAGGATATTGGCGGGACGACCGAGGCGCCCGTCGTGCTCGGCGGTGCTCGACGTCGCGGTCAGCGCAGAGCAGGGCGCAGGCCCCGGCGGCCGCGCACGGCGAATGCCACGCGCGGCCGCTCTTCTCGGGTGCCAGCCGCCTCACGCCGGCCTCAGGCCAGGGGTCGACCCCTTCGACGCCGGCGCGGGCCTCTTGCCCTTGAGCGAGACCGTTCCGCTGGCCGCCCTGACGATCGAACCCGACGAGTAGGTCGCCCTGGCCGTTGCGCTCAGCTTGTACCCGTCGTGCTTGAGCAGCCTCAGGCCGGTGCTGTTGAGCTTGACCGCGAGTCGGTGAGGGCCGACCGAGAGGCCGGAGAACGACACAGATCCGATAGTCACCAGCGTCGTCGTCGTCTTCTTCCTTCTGCCCGTACCCGTGGCCCGCTTGACGAGCACGGTGAGCTCGAGCGTCCCACTACACGGGGCGCCGCCGCAGGCGACCCCGATGCTCGCGATGCCGCCGGCGGAGACACTGACGAGCTGCCGGGCGACCGCCATGGAGGCGGTCGGCGCCGCTTTGCCCGTCGGGACGCCGCCTCCCGAGGTGCTGGCGCCACCCCCGCCCGCGACTGTTGCCACGTAGTCGTAGGAGGTGGTCGGGCAGCCGGAGTAGATGAACACCGTCCATACGCCCGTCGACGGCGCCGTAAACGTCAGCGAGCCGCCGGTGCTTGCGACGGCTTTGGCGCCCGGGAGCGTGCCGTCGGTGACACCCGGGGCATAGACGGACTCGCCGATGCCGCAGCTCGCAGCAGACGTTTCTAGGGTGAGGGTCTCGCCTGCGTCGAGAGGCACCTTCCAGAACTCGCCGCCAGGCTCGTTGTTGGCCGGCTGGTTGGACCAGCCGCTCGACACCGTTTGCCCGAGCACCAGTTCCGGCGCCGCCGCAATCGACGCACCACCGTTCTCGCTCTTGCCGCTCGTACGTGTGACGGTAGCCGCATAGTCGTAGGAGGTGGTCGCGCAACCAGAGTAGAGGAACACCGTCCATACGCCCGAGGACGGCGCCGTGAAGGTGAACGTCGAGCCACCCTCGCTGACCACGGCTTTGGCGCCCGGGAGCGTGCCATCGGTGACACCCGGAGCGTAGACGAGCTCACCGATGCCACAGCTCGCATCGGAGATATCGATGCTGACGGTATCGCCTCCGTTCAGAGGCACCTTCCAGAACTCGCCGCCAGGCTCGTTGTTGACCGGCTGGTTGGACCAGCCGCTCGACACCGTTTGCCCGAGCACCAGTTCCGGCGCCGCCGCAATCGTCGCACCACCGTTGGCCGCCGCGACCGCCGGAGCGAGTCCCCCGGTAAGCGCGATCGCGGCGAGCGTTACGCATCCCCGCACGACAGCGCGCCGGGCGCGAGCCGAGGTGATCTTCCGCCTGCAGGTTCTCATGGGATTCTCCTCGCGTTCTCAGGACACATGTCGGGAGCAGTCTCGCCGATGCCGCTCCCGTCAAGCCCCATCAAAGGTGTTGCGCGCACACACCCGCGGCACGAGGCCGACCGTCGGGGCTGGCGCCGGGACGCCTGGCGTTGCCGCTCAGACGGCCCTGCGCCCCGCGAACGCCTTACCCAGCGTCACCTCGTCCGCGTACTCCAGATCAGAGCCCACCGGCAGGCCGCTCGCCAGCCGCGTCACCGTCACCTCCGGAGCGCGCACTCGCAACTCGTCGGCCACGTACAACGCCGTCGCCTCACCCGTCGTAGTCGGATTCGTCGCCAGCACCACCTCCCGCACCGCAGGCCCCCCCGCTGTGGTCGCGCCAGCCGCCGCCGCGCCAGCCGCGTGCGCTCCGTCGCCCACACGCGCGAACAGCTCCTCCATCTTCAGGTCCTCCGGGTCGACGCCGTCGATCGGCGAGAGCGCTCCGCCGAGCACGTGATAGACGCCGTGGTACTCGTGCGTGCGCTCCATCGGGATCACGTCGCTCGGCTCCTCGACCACGCAGATCAGCCCGTGATCGCGCCTGGGGTCCTCGCAGATCCGGCAGCGCGGCTCGTCGGTGAGGTTGAAGCACACCTCGCACAGCCCGATCTTCTCCTTGACCTCGAGGATCGCCTCGGCGAGCGCGCTGGCGTCCTCGCCCGAGGCGCGCAGGATGTGGAAGGCCAGGCGCTGGGCCGTGCGGCTGCCGATCCCCGGCAGCTTCGAGAGCTCCGTCACCAGTCGCTGCACTGGCGGCGCGTAGGAGGTGCTCATCCGCGCCTCCCGCTCACAGGCCCGGCAGGCCGAGGCCTCCGAGGCCGCCCAGGTCGAGGCCGGCGGTCGCGCCGCCGAGCTTGCTCTCGGCGAGCTCCTGGGCCATCCGCAGTCCCTCGTTGACGGCCGCCAGGACCATGTCGGCGAGGATCTCAACGTCCTGCGGGTCGACCGCCGCCGGGTCGATGCGCACCTCGCGCACCTGCAGGTCGCCGCTGACCTTGACGCTGACCATGCCGCCGCCCGCCGAGGCCTCCACGACCTCGCTCTTGAGCTGCTCCTGCGCCTGCTCCATGTCCTGCTGCATCTTCTGGACCTGGGCCATCATCTGCTGCATGTTGGGCATCCTGGGCTGCTTGGGCTGCTTGGGCATCACACGCCTTTCTCGTCGCTCGTCACCGCGTTCTCCTCGACGAGCTCCTCCGCGTCGAACTCTTGCATGAAGCGCGCCACCCACTGCTCCTCGGTCCCCCCGTCCTCCTGCGCGGCGCCCTCGCCGGCCAGCTCCTCGCGCAGCTCGTAGCTCAGCCGCCAGCGCACGCCCGTCAGCGAGCGCAGCGCCTCCCCGACCACCATCCGGTTCGCGGCGTCCTCCGCCTTCTTCTTCTTGAACTGGGCCGTGGCGGCGAACGCCAGCGTGAGCTCCTCGCCCGCCACCGCCACCGGGCGCGCCTCGACCACGCAGGCGCCCAGCAGGGCGTTCTCCCCGGCCACGAGCTCGACGACCGCCGGCCACAGCGCGCGTATCGAATCCAGGTCGTGGGACGCGGTGGCGAGCGCCGACGGCTCGGGCGAGGCGGCGGGCGAGGGCTCGGACGGGGCGCCGGGCGGAGGCTCGGGCGAGGCGGCGGCGGGCGGAGGCTCGGATGGGGCGCCGGGCGGAGGCTCGGGCGAGGCGGCGGGCGGAGCCTCGGGCGAGACGGCGACGGGCTGGGGCTCGGGCGCCGAGCGACCGGTCGGTCGGGTGCGGCCGTCGCGCTCGGCGCCGGGGTCGGCCGGCGGGGCCTGCGGCGTGCCGGGCTGCTCCCGCCCCTGCTCGAGGCGCTCGATGCGGGCGAGCAGCGCGCGCATCGAGCCGTCGGTCTCCGGCCGCGCGGCCTTCACGAGAGCCAGCTCCAGGCGCGTGCGCGCGTCGGCGCCGGCGCGCACGGCCTCCATCGCCTCGCCGAGCAGCTCCAGCAGGCGCACGACCGCGGTGTGCTCGACGCGGGCCGCCTGCGCCTGCAGGGCGGCGTCGGCCTCGTGCGTCAGCGCGAGCTCGTCGGGCACCTCGCCGAGCACCTGGACGACCAGCAGCTCGCGCGCGCGCACCTCGAGGTCTGACGCAAAGGAGGCGGCGTCGCGGCCCTGCTCGGAGCACCGCTCGAGCGTTCTCAGCGCCCGCGCGGCGTCGCCCGCGGCGACGGCGTCGATGGTCGCCTCCAGCAGGCTCGCGTCGGCGACCCCGAGCACGGCCAGCACGTCCTCCAGCGCGATCTGCTGGCCGCTATAGGTGACGAGCTGCTCGAGCGTGCCGAGCGCGTCGCGGAAGCTGCCGGTGGCCGAGCGCGCGAGCGCGGCGACGGCGGCCGGCGGGATCTCGATCGACTCGGCTGCCGCCGCCCGGCGCACGACGCTCGCGATCTGCTCGACGGTCGGGCGGTGGAAGTCGAAGCGGTGGCAGCGGTCCACGACCGTCGCCGGCACCTTGTTCGCCTCGGTCGTGGCGAGCACGAACACCGTGTTCGGCGGCGGCTCCTCGAGCGTCTTCAGGAACGCGTTCCAGGCGGCCGTCGAGAGCATGTGCGCCTCGTCGAGGATGTACACCTTGCGCCGGCCGCTCACGGGCGCGTAGGCGACGCTCTCGCGCAGCTCGCGGATGTCGTCGACCGAGTTGTTCGACGCGGCGTCCATCTCGATCACGTCGAGCGAGGTCGCCGAGGCGATCGAGACGCACGAGTCGCAGCGGCCGCAGGGCTCGATAGTCGGGTGGCCGGGGGTCGGGTGGGTGGGGTTCCGCTCGCAGTTCAGGCACGCCGCCAGGATCTTGGCCATCGAGGTCTTGCCGGTGCCGCGCGAGCCCACGAACAGGTAGGCGTGGTGGACCTTGTCGCGCTCGACGGCGTTGCGCAGCGTGCGCACGACCGGCTCCTGGCCGACCACGTCCGCGAACGTCCGCGGCCTGTGCCTGCGATACAGCGACGGCTGCTCGTCGTGGACACGCGCCAGCTGGGAATCCTGTGAGCGCTCGCTACCGGTCACCGCCCCGCTGAGTCTACCCGCGCGCCGCGCCGGCCCCGGCGCCTCGCGCACGCGCGCCGGCCGCCACGCGAGCGGCTAGCGTGCGCGCGATGAGCGTCTCCCTCGAACCCGCCACCGGGCGCTCGCCGGCGGCCTCGGCGCGGCTGCGCGGCGCCGGCTCGTTCGCCGCGGTGGCCGCTGGCGCGCTGCTCCTGCGCGCGATCGGCGGCGTCGGCTTCGCCAACTACGACACGCTGTACGCGCTGGCGTGGGGCGGACAGCTCTCGCGCGGCGTCGCGCCCGCGTATGACGTGCCGATCGCGCCGACGCCCCACCCGCTGCTCGAGCTGCTCGGCGTGGCGCTCGCGCCGCTGCCGGCGCACGCGATCGAGCAGACGACGGTCGCGATCGGCTTCCTCGCGCTGGCGGGCTGCGGCTGGGTCGTCTACCGCCTCGGCGCCGAATGGTTCGGGCGGATCGCCGGGGCGATCGCCGCGCTGGTCTTCCTCACGCGCGTGCCGGTGCTGTCCTACGGCGTGCGCGCCTACATCGACCTGCCCTACCTGCTGCTGGTGCTCGGCGCGCTGCTGGCCGAGTCCCGCCACCGGCGCACGCGCGGCGGCCCGGCGGGCGCGCCGGTGCTCGCGCTGCTCGCGCTCGCCGGGCTGCTGCGTCCGGAGGCGTGGGCCTTCTCGGGGCTCTACTGGCTGTACCTGCTCGGGTTCACGCCGAGCTGGCTGCGCAGCTCGGTGCGAGACCGCGCGCTCCGCCCGCGCGAGCCGCCCGAGGCGGGCCTGCGCACAGGCGGAGGTCTCGCGCGCCTTACGCTGCTGGCGGGCGCCGCGCCGCTGGTGTGGCTGGGCAGCGACCTGCTGGTCACCGGCGATCCGCTGTGGTCGCTGACGCACACCCAGCACGACGCGTCGACCTTGCGGCGCGCCACCGGCATCGCCGACGTGCCCGAGTACATCCCGCGGCGGATCGGCGAAATCCTGCGCCCGCCGGAGCTGGCGGGCGCGGCCGTCGGCGGCGTGCTCTCGCTGCTGTGGCTGCGCTCGCGCGCGCTCCCCGGCGCGCTCGCGGGCGTGCTCGCCGTGCTCGTGTTCGCGCTGTTCGCGTCGATCGGGCTGCCGATCGACACCCGCTACGCGTTCCTCGCCGCGGCGATCCTGTGCATCTTCTGCGGCGCCGGCGTCAGCGGCTGGATGCTGCTCTCGCGCGAGGACCCGCGGCGGCGATGGTGGATGGCCGCCGGCGCGCTCACGCTTCTCGCGCTGATCGCCTTCGCCCCCTCGCAGTACCGGGCCGCCCACCGCGAACTGGACGTGCTCGCGCACCAGCACAGCATCGAAGGCGACCTCGTGGCGCTCGTCGAAAGCCACGCCATCAACCTGCGCTGCGGCCCGGTGGGCGTGCCCAACCACGCGCCCGTGCCGCTGCTGGCGCTGTATCTGAAGACGAGCCCGCGCAACGTCGTCAGCCTGCAATCGGGCCATCTGCGCTCGGGCGTCTACGTCGACCCGGCGAGCAAGGAAGTCGAAGTGGACTACGTGCTCGCCGCCCACGACCCGGTCGAGCCCGTCTCGGTGCCGCCCGGCTTCACCGAGGCGGCCACCAACCGCTCATGGCTGATCTTCAAGCGCTGCGAATAGTGGACCGCGCACCCCTCGTCGATGTCCACGCCACCCGACGCCTGGCGCCGCCCACGACTCCGGTCCGGGAGCTCCCGCTGCGCCTGCCGGGGATCGCTTAAGGCTGCTTCCTTCCGGACCTGACCTGGTTCGCAAGCCGACACCGCGCGGGACCCGAACCATCGACGCCCCGAGCGACGGGGCGACCGGGGGCGGAACCCCTCGAAGGGGAGTTCGGCTCCGCTAGAGCGGATTGCGGATTCAGGGCGCCGCTACCTCCCCGCCTAGCACGGTCCACATTCGATCCTAACGCACCACAGCGCCGGCGAGTTCCGCTAGTCTGCGCGGCCGTGACCAACTTCAAGCTCCACTCACCCATCCTGCGCGCGCGCGCCGCGCTCGCCCTCGGCGCCGTCGGCGCCGCCGTCCTGATCGCCGGCTGCGGCTCGGGCGGCTCGAGCACGATCACCGTCGGCAACGAGAACTCCGCCGACAACGCGCTGGTCAAGGCGGGCGAAGGCAAGAGCTCGACGTCCACCTCGACCACCCCCACGACGGCCTCTGTGAAAACGCCGACGAGCGGCCCGCTCTCCACGGAACCCAAGGTCACGCCGCCGAGCGGCCCGGCGCCCGCGACGCTGGAGACCAAGGAACTGATCAAGGGCTCCGGCGCCGAAGCCAAGGCCGGCGACAAAATCACGGTCAACTACGTCGGCGTCCTCTACAAAGGCGGCAAGGAGTTCAACGCCTCCTGGGAAACCAAAGAACCGTTCAGCTTCACGCTCGGCAAGGGCGAGGTCATCAAGGGCTGGGATCAGGGCATCCCCGGCATGAAGGTCGGCGGCCGGCGCGAGCTGATCATCCCCGCCGAACTGGCCTACGGCAAGACCGGCTCGCCGCCGAAGATCCCGGCGAACGCGCCGCTCGTGTTCGTCGTCGACCTGCTTGCCGTCTAGGCGAGCAGGTCGAGGCCCGGCGCTCGCGGCGTGCGCGCTGCTGGCGCTCGGGCTCGCCGGCTGCGCCAAGCACCCCGCGGCGGCCGAGCTGCGGCTCGAGCGCGCCGACCTGATCGTGATCGCCAGGGCGCTGCGACGCGAGGAGCCGATCGTGCGCAGCGAGGTGGCGGCCACGAAGGCCGCCTGGAAGCACGTCGTCTACGGCCTGCCGCCGCACAGCGGCCCGATCGCGCGCCACGCGATCCTGACGGCCGGCGAACGCGCGAGCGCCGTCGGCGTGCCGGGGATCTTCGCGGAAGCCCAGGCGAGCTCGCTGACCGGCCCGGCGATCGGGCTCGCCGGCCAGTTCCGCGGCTTCAGCGTGCTCGCCTCGCGCGGCTGGCAGCAGATCGCGGCGGCGCTCGCGCAGATCGAACACGGCACGCCCGTCGCGGCGCGCTTCGCCCGCGCCAACGTCGCGCTGTACGTCGAGAGCGTCTACGACGCCCACTACAGCCTCGCGCTGATCGGCAAGCAGGTCGTAAAAGGCTGGGAGAAGCTGGGCGGCGTGCCCGGCTTCGGCAGCTCGTTCACGAAAGCGGAAATGCTGGCCCTGGCCGCCGCCTACTCGGAGCCAAACGACCGCCTCTACCCCCACGAGAAGGTCAGCCTGGGATCATGAGCGGGCGATGACGAGCGTTCGCGAGGCCACCTTCGAGCTGCTGCGCCGGCACGGCATCACGACGGTCTTCGGCAACCCCGGCTCGACCGAGCTGCCGATGCTGAAGGACTTCCCGGACGACTTCTCCTACGTGCTGGGGCTGCAGGAGCTGGTCGTCGTGGGCATCGCCGACGGCTTCGCGCAGGCCAACGGCCGGGTCGCGCACGTCAACCTGCACACCGCGCCCGGCGTCGGCAACGCCGTCGGCGGGCTGTTCAACGCGCAGGCCAACAAGGCGCCGCTGCTCGTCACCGCCGGCCAGCAGGTGCGCGCGCAGATCACGATCGAGGCCAACCTCACCAACCGCGAGGCGACCGTCGGCCCGCAGCCGTACGTCAAGTGGGCCCACGAGCCGCCGCGCGCCCAGGACGTGCCGCTGGCGATCGCGCGGGCGATCCACCACGCCTCGCTGCCCCCGCGGGGCCCCGCGTTCGTGTCGATCCCGATGGACGACTGGGACGCCGAGGCCGACCCGGACATCGTCGCGAACGCCACCGCGCGCACGGTCACGGGGCGCGTGCTGCCGGACGCGCAGGCGCTCGAGCGGCTCGCGCGGGCGCTCGAGCAGGCGCAGCGGCCAGTGCTCGTCGCCGGCCCCGAGATCGACGCGTGCGGCGGCTGGCAGGACGCGGTCGCGCTGGCCGAGCGCCAGCGCCTGCCCGTATGGGCGACGCCCGCTCCGGGCGGCGGGCGCATCGGCTTCCCCGAGGGGCACGCCAACTTCGTCGGCGTGCTGCCCCCGGCGATCGGCGCGCTCTCGCAGACGCTCGCCGGCCACGACCTGGTGCTGGTGGTCGGCTCCAGCGTGTTCCCCTACTACCCCTACATCCCCGGCCCGCTGCTGCCCGCCGGCGCGCGCCTCGTGCAGATCACGGGCGACCCCGCCGAGGCGGCGCGCGCGCCGATGGGCGAGGCGCTCGTGGGCGACCCGGCGGCGGCGCTCGCGCGCCTGCTCGAGCTCGTCGGGCCGGCCACCACTCGCGAGCCGCCCGCGCCGCGCCCGGCGCCCTCCGCGCCAGCCGACTCCGATCCGCTCAGCGGCAGCGCCGCGATGGCGGCGCTCGCGGCGGCCTGGCCCGAGGACGGGATCGCGGTGCTCGAGGCGCCCTCGAGCACGCTCGCGCTGCGCAACCGGCTGCGCCTCTCGCGGCCCGGCAGCTACTACTTCAGCTCCAGCGGCGGCCTCGGCTTCGGCATCGCCGCGGCCGTCGGCGTGCAGCTCGCGCAGCCCGGCCGCCCGGTCGTGTGCGTGCTCGGCGAGGGCTCCGCCCAGTACGGCATCACGGCGCTGTGGACCGCGGCCACCTACAGGGTGCCCGTCACCTTCCTCGTCCTGCGCAACCAGGAGTACATGATCCTCAAGCGGTTCGCCGAGCTCGAGCGCGTGGCGGGCGCGCCCGGGCTCGACCTCGCCGGGCTGGACGTGGCCGCCATCGCGCGCGCCTACGGCGTCCCGGCACAGGAAGTCGGCGGCCGCGAGCAGCTCGTCGAGGCGCTGCGCGAGGCGATCGCCGTCCAGGACGGGCCGCGGCTCGTGCAGGTGCCGGTGGCCTCGGGCATGTGGCTGGAGTGAGGGACGCGGCGTTCGACGCGACGGCCACAGGCAGGATCACAAGCGCCACCCGTCGCCAGCCCCAATAGAATCAGCTACGTAGGGCGCGTAGCTTAGTGGGAGAGCGCTCGCTTCACACGCGAGGCGGCGGACGGGCGAGAGAGCCCGAACTTCCAGCGTTTATAAGGGTTTCTGCCCTCGGCCCATCGCGCGGATGCGGCCGGATTGGGCGCAATTCGACGGGTTTGGGCAGCAGAATGAGGCCGCTGCCCAAAGTCCAACGAGCCGACGCCGAACTCTCGGCGCTTCGCTTCTAGTCGGCGCCGGCGCGTTAGCCTCATACCCATGTCCGACTTCAGGCAATACGAGGACGGCGTGGCCGACATCCTGAGCTTCCTTGTCGGGGATAGCGCGACAGTAGAGCGGAATGTTCGTGTGGCGAGTAAGCGCGGTGGCCGTAAGCGGCAAGTTGATGTCCTCGTGCGAGGGCGCGTGTTTGGTCTCGATGACACAACACTGGCGGTTGACTGCAAGCTCCGGAAGCGAAGCATCACGGCTGTGTCCGCCAAGATCCAGCCTTGAGCCGCTCGCGAGGGGAAGTGGTCCTCGAGGCGTTCGGCCACTTTGGCGAGCCGACCGCTGACAGGCAGCATGAACTCGCCAAGCGGGCAAAGACGGCGCTAACGGCCGCCGGCCTACCGGTCGACACTGCGAGCAGCGGCGTATCGATCGGCGGAGGAACACCAGCTCACCGATGGCTTGCGATCACCGATCGAGCTGGCGAACGAATCGGCATCAAGGTACTTGCGGGCACGGAGGACGAGGCGCAACAGGAACTCGACCGCGTCGCGGCGATCCTCGGGCTTCCTCGTGAGTCGCTTGATGTGGAGCGTCCAGATGGCTGGCCCATGACGGGCTTCTTTGGGTTTCGCTGATGGACCGCCACTTTGCAGCCGGGCTCATGCTCCTGCCACCACGCAGCCGACGATGTCGTCTGGCCCAACCTCACCGAGGGCCGCGCCACCATCCTTGTTAACGATGAGATCGAGCTGCTGTTGACCCTAGTGCCGCGGAGCCTGATCGACCGGCTCCGTGGCCGTGTCGCCGTGAACGTCACCCATCGCGCCCACGGACACGCCGCGCCTTATGCGACAGCGAGCCGGCCGGCTCTCCATCCAGTGCGCCAGATGCGCGAACTGGCGCACGGTAAGCAACTGGGTCAGTAGCGCCACTCGTCTGGTGCCGCGCCTGGCTTCCATGCGCGGGTGACGCCGCCACCTTCCTGGCGGAGAGCAAGACCATGGTCGGAGAGCTGGACCTGGAAGGCAAGCTCTTCGCGCGGGTCCCGTCCGGCGTCGTCTATCCACTGCCGCCACACGACCAGCGCACAGAGCGTCTCGACATGCGCCTCGCTCTTCCACCAGCCATCTTTCAGCTCGGCAAGCGTTGTGGGGTAGCGGCCGTGCAGCGCGACGATCCCGCCCCACATCCAGGAGCGCCATTCTGCATCTCCGCGTAGGGCTCAAGCCACGGCGGTCGCCGGTCGGATGCCCCCTCCTCGGGTGCTCCGAGTGCGACAGTGATCTCCCTAGCGCGCGGCGGGTGAACCTTCCCGCTGGCCGCTGCTTCGGCGATGCCGTGACGGACCATCTGCCCCGCGAGCCGCGCGGCCGGCTCGCCGGTGTTCGCAGCGAGCTCGTCCAATTGCACGGCGAGCACATCCGGCAACGTGATCTTCAGGCGACGGCTCATCGGCTGCATCCCCAGGCGTGCTCGCTCACCGTCTTTGTGTTGCTGCTTCTCGTGGTTGTCATGTGGTTATTGACCCCGAGCATGCGAAACCGGCCACGGAATTGGACCCACTTGAGGGTCCCGCTCGACCCTCGTGCATCTGGTCTGTTCTGTCGTGGAGCGAAGCGACGGCGCTCGGACTGGGCACGATGGCATGGGGCCGGTGGGCGCTGGCCGACCGGCCGTGAGCGTGGCGGAGGCGGCTACAGCTCGTATAGGCTGGGACTGTGGGGGGCCTCGGTGAGGCGGCGCCGCGGATTGGAGTGCAGAGCCTTCGCTGGCAACTCGTTGGCCGGTCACGGCCTTTGGGGGTCACTAACACCCACGACCCACCGCAGACGAACGCAATCCACCTTCGACTCGCCGACGCGCAGCGGCCCCGCTCTTGACGCGGCATCCGTGGAGGCGGTCGCGCGGCGCGTGGTCGAGCTGCTTCGCACAGAAAGCCACTCCCCTCGTGAGCCTCGGCTTGTAGATGCTGCGACACTCGCCGCGACGCTGGGCGTCGAGCGTTCGTGGGTCTACGCCCACCGGGCCAAACTCGGCGCCATTCAGCTCGGGTCCGGCTCAAAGCCGCGCCTGCGCTTCAACGTGGACATGGCCCGAGAGCTGCTTGCCCGTTATGCAAGCAACGAGCCACAGACGCAGCAAACACCTTTGGTTACGGGAGGCTCGTCACGTCGTCGTCGGCGCGGTATGCGCACTGGCGCCGAACTGCCGCCCATACGAGGCTCTGCAACCACCTCCGACGTAGACCCGGAGCGCTCGTGACGATCCGGCTACGACTTCTCGACCTCGGCTACGGCGTCGGCGAGCTCGTGCAGGTCGGCGCCGATGACGCGCAGGAAGCGTAGGAGCGTGGTCCACTTGACGTCGATCCGGCCGTGCTCCACGCGGGAGATGTACGTCTCGTCGAGACCCTCGCGTTCGGTCATCTCCTTCTGCGTGATCTTGGCTTGCCGGCGCAGCTCGCGCAGCGCCTGCCCAAGTACGTGCCGGTCGGTGTTAGGGATATCGCTGGTCATCGCTTGGCTGACGACCTTTACACGCAGGCCGATTTTCGGTAGGCTCTCCAGTGAGCCGATAAGTGGCGCCCGCGGTGCGACAACACCCGGGCGCCTGGCACCGAAGCCAAGGACTTCGGCACGCAGGCCACGATACCCGCAGGGCGATCGTGACTCGCTCGCCAGAGCACCCGGCGCCGGTGCCTCCAACGAAGGAGGAACCGACATGACCACCATCCCCGCTGATGCCGTCGTACAGCTACGTGAGGCGCTCCACAGCGAACTCGGCAACGTCGCCGAAGAACTCGACGCGATCGTCGTCACCTCGGAGCGCGCACGCGATGACTGGTCGCCGCCCGTGGCGCGCTTCGATCGCGCACGCGCGCTGCTTGACGAGCTTGGCTGGAAGGAGCGAGACGTGGCGGTCGACCTTGACCGCCATCGGCAGGTGATCGTGGAGGCGCTTAGCGAGGCGCTAGAGGGCGACCGCTACCTGATGAGCGAACAGGGCAGGCACGCTGGGCGGCAACGCCGCAACGCGCGCGCCCGTGCGGCCACGATCGAAGCGTTCATGGACAACTCCGGCCTGGAGCGCGCCTGATGCCACGCCCAGCAACCGGACAGGTCATCGTTGATGAGCGCAGGCGCAGCCCGAGCTTTGGCTTGCGCTTCCGCGCCTACGGCCGACGCGAGTACGTGGCGCTCGGGACCGCGGCAGAGGGATGGACGAGAGCAAAGGCGCAGAACGAGCTAGAGAACATCCTCGCTGACGTGCGACGCGGTATCTGGCGCCCGGCGGTCGTGGAGGTCGTTGAGGCGCCGCGGGAGGTGCCGACCTTCCATGTGTTCGCCTCGGAATGGTTCGAGCGTCAAACGCTAGAGGGCGGGCGGCGAGGGAATGGACTCAGCGCGGCCGGACATGACGACCTGCGATGGCGTCTGTCGAGCCACCTGCTGCCCGCGTTCGCGTCGCGGCGTCTGGATCAGATCACCGTCGAGGACGTTGACCGCTGCCGGCTCGCGAAGGTGCGCGAGGGCAACCTCGGCGCCACGTCGATCAACAAGACGCTCACGACGCTCGCCGCGATCCTTGAGACGGCGGTCGAGTAGGAGCTGATCGACCGCAACCCCGCGCGCGGCCGTCGGCGACGGCTGCCAGCAGTTGCTCCCCGACGCTCTTGGCTCGACCGTGCCGACCACATCGCAGCTCTACTCGCCGGCGCCGGCAAGCTCGACGAGACGGCGAGGGTACATCGCGGTCAACGGCGCGCACTGCTCGCCACGCTGACCTTCGCTGGTCTACGGCTCGGCGAGGCGCAGGCGTTGCGCTGGCGCGACGTGGACCTCGCTCGCGGCACGATCACCGTCTGCGCCGCCAAGACCGACGCCGGGGTCAGGGTCGTGAATATCCTCCCGGTGCTCAGCGACGCGCTGGGCGACTACTGGGCGCGCATCGACCCCGCATCCGACGCACTCGTGTTCTGCACGAGGACCGGCCGCCGGCTCGGCGCAACGAACATCCGACGGCGCGTACTCGACCAGGCGGTCAGGCACGCGAACGCGCAGCTCGCTGCGGACGGATTCGAGCCTCTGCCAGACGGTCTGACGCCGCACTCGCTGCGCCGAACATTCACCTCGCTGCTGTTCGCCATCGGCGAGACACCGCCGTACGTCATGGCGCAGATGGGCCACACCACGCCGAACCTCACGCTTGCGATCTACGCTCGGCAGATGGATCGCCGCGACGGCGAGCCGCAGCGGCTCGTCGTTCTCGTGGGCGCCCGCCTCGCCACCGATCCAGACAGGCGCGCTTACCCGCGCCTACGACAAGCTCCCAGACGACGGTGGAGCCGCCAGGGACAGCAGTCCATGCGCCAAGAACACGCATGGTCGCTAGACGAGGCCCAATCTACGAGCGTCGGCGCGCTCGCCGTCAGCGCAAGGCGATATCGCGCATCGCAACCACCCTTGGCGCTAGGGCGACCCAATGTGTCGCCAGCCCCGAGTACGCTCCGCCGATGCTCGACAGGGCCACGCAGCGGCGCGTCATCCGGACCACCGAACAAATCTGGACGGCAGGCGGGAGAGACGCCGAGCTGGACGAAGCGTTGCGGGGTGGCTCGGTCAGCGGCCGCGACGTGGCGAAGTGGGTCGAGAAACTGACCACTACGGAGTTGAAGGCTGCGTTTGGTGCCCGCGCCACCTTTGAGATCAAGAAAGACGGCACGAGGTCGAAGAGCAGCATCGGCGATATCTGGATCAAGGGCGGGGGAATCTTTAACCCAATTAACATCAAGACGAGCGTGATATCCCCCCGTGGCGCGGGTGGCAGTCCAAACATCGTCGCGCTAAAGAAGGTTACCGCCGGAGTCTTCAAGCGTCAGATCGATTCCTACTATCTCCTATTTGTGCATTTGGTCAACGAACAACCACCAAGTGTTCGCGTGAGGCTTGTTGACCTCTTCCATATCGTGAGGGACTATGTCCGGTTCGACTCTGGACACGGGCAGCTAATGCTGAACGCCAAAAAGTTCCACGATCATCCACCACCTCCCAAATACGCGGCCGTCGAGGCAAGTGCCGCGCTTGCGTACCTTCAGGAGATCCGCGCTGACGGCAATAGACGACTTGCGGCCAACCGAGAGAAAGACCTCAGAACGATGACCGCCGCAATGGCGGGATTTGATGGTTCCACGCCAATCGACCAAGAAGGGATGTCACTTGAAGCGTTCCGCTAAGCGCGCTCGCCCTCAACATCGTCAGCTTGGGCAATTCCTTACGCCCAGTCCACTGGCACGCGAAGTTGCGGCAGCGCCACTCGCAGGCGACCCGGACACTGTCCTAGAGCCGTCATTCGGAGAGGGCGCCTTCCTGCTCCCAGTCATCGAGCATTACATGCAGCGCGAGAGTGGCAGCGTGTCGGCCCGACTAGGGCGGGTACTCAACGAGCGTGTCTGGGGTGTCGAGATCGATCCTGCACTCTATGAGCGGGCGCTCACGGCGATTCGATCCCGGTGGGGATCGCTACCCGACTCCCACAACCTCGTGCTCGGAGACTATTTCCGGTTTGACGCGGGCATGCACCGATTCGGAGCGATCATCGGAAACCCACCATTCGGCGGCACGTTCGATCGACACCTTGAGGACAAACTGGACCGTCGCTATGGCAACTACCGGGGCGCCAAGCTCAAGAAGGAGACGTATTCGTTCTTTATCGCGAAGGCCCTCGACGAACTCGCGCCTCACGGGACGCTTGCGTTCATCTGCTCGGACACCTTCCTGACGATCAAGACTATGGCCGGGCTTCGTATGCTTCTCATGGATCGTGGGCAGCCGACGGTCGAGCGCCTAACCGAGTTCTCCGACGAGACCAGCTATGACATGGTCACACTGTCGTTGCGGGTCGGTGCGCCTGCCGTTGAAGCGCTGATCTGCGGTCAGTCCATCCGACGTCAAGGCATGGAGGCAACCGGCAACTACTCGTGGACCGTCAGCGAGGAGTACGCGCAACTGTTTGCCGGACCGATAATTGGCGACATGATGACCGCGACCGGCGGTATGACGATCGGCCGCAATGAGCTATTCGTCCGCGACATCATCGACGGTGAAATCGCGGAGTCACTGATCTTTGATTTCGCTGAGCGGCCGATCACCCTAGAGGAAGAACTAAAGCACGCCCGCTTGGGCAAACTATCTCAGCGCCAGCAGGACGAGATTCGGGCGCGTGAGGCAGAAGGATGCACGCGCCGGGTCGTCGTCACAGAGGCCCGAGAGCACCCAGTGCGGGTCAAGCTGCCACACCCCGACTACGCAAACTACAACAAAGCGAACGGCAAGCGACTATACGCGCCACCGTCCCACGCGGTGTATTGGAAGGACGACGGGGATGCCGTTCTGACGTTCAAGAAGAGCGGACCATGGTATCTCCGTGGCGTCGGCGGCGGGCCCCATTTTGGCCGCGAGGGTCTTACCTGGCAGCTAGTCGCACCACGCATAAACGCCCGGTATCTGCCGCCGGGCTATATCCTGGATAGTGGCGCACCGTGTGCCTTCCTGCATGATGGCATCGATGCGGACGAGCTTTGGTTCGTGCTCGGATGGCTTCAGACTGATCTTGCGTCTGCGATCCTCAAGGAGGTCATCAACCACACCCGCAACATCCAGGGCAAGGACATCGAGCGACTTCCCTACCCTTGGTGGGTCGCCGAATCTCAAAGGCGTCGGGCAATCGCGATCACCCGAGATGCGGTGCACAGCCTACAAGCGGGCGAGCCGGTCGACGCGAATGCGCTCGCCAAGGAGCTGGGAAGCCTTCTGGCGCCTATAGACGAGAATCTGCGCCGCATTGCCTAGTAGACAGTGGACCGCGACGCGTCTAAGCCCGGCAGATGGAGCCGCCGCGACGGCTAGCCGAAGCGCCACATGACGCTCGTGGAGGGCCGGCGAATGGGCAGCAATGGGCAGCAGCGGCACCGGGAGAGCTGCTGCCGAAGCGCCCAAGACCGCGCAACCCCAATAGAATCAGCCGCTCAGGGCGCGTAGCTCAGTGGGAGAGCGCTCGCTTCACACGCGAGAGGTCGCTGGTTCAATCCCAGCCGCGCCCATAGCGCCCACCCCGCGAGCTGCAGGCCCTCACCGGCCTTCGGCTGCGCGCCCTACGCCCCGACCTGCGGCCGCCCGGCCACCGCCTCGGGCGCGTGCTCGGGCGGGGCCACTTCGACCTCGGCGCCGCGGCCCGACAGGTCCACGGACAGCAGCGCGGCGCCGTACACGGCGATCGTGTCGCCTGCGCGCCCGAGCGTCCGTTCGCGCTCGGGCAGCGGCACTTCGCAGGTCTCCAGGAAGCGCTGCGCCAGCCCGTTGGCGAGCGCCTGCGCGTCGACTTCGAACTCCTCGATGTGGGTGGGCGGAGCGACGAGCGTCACCTCGGGGGCGAGGATGCAGGCGGCCATGTCGTCGGGGGTGGCCTCGGCGGCCTTGCGCACGCGGCCCAGCAGCTTCTCCGCCTTGGGGCGCGAGCCGAGCGAGCCGAGGATCTCGCCGAGGCGCTCGCGGCCCAGCAGGCCCTCCTTGCAACGGGCCTCGATCAGGCCGTCGCTGTAGAAGCACACGAGCGAGCCGCGCGGCAGCGAGATGGTCGTCTGGCGCCGCCCGGTGGGAACCGTCCAGCCGATCGGCGGCGAGGCGCACACGCTCAGCGGCTCGCGCGTCTGCAGGCCCTGCACGAGCGGCGGCGGGTGCCCGGCGCCGGCGAACGTCAGGCAGCCGTCGCGCGTGTCGTAGAGCCCGACGACGACCGTCGCGAACTGCTCGGCGGTGGGGTCGCCGAGCACGCGCCCGGCGAGCGCCAGCGCGGCCCGCGGCTCGAGGCCCGTCTGCAGGTAGGCGCGCAGCGTGTAGCGCGTGAGCGCGGCCTGCTTGAGCGCGCCGGGGCCGTGCCCGGCGACGTCCCCGAGGATCACCGCGACTTTGCCGCGCGCGGGCACGAACACGTCGTAGAAGTCGCCGCCGGCGGCCGGGCCGTCGGCGGGCCGGTAGGCGACGGACACCGCGAGGCCGCCGACGCGCGCCGGGACGATCGGCACGAGCGCCTCCTGCATCGTGTCGACGTCCTTGAGCAGCAGCGCGCGCTGGCGTTCGAGCTTCAGCGCGCGGCGCACCGCCACCCGCGAGCGGACCGCGAACCAGCCGGCGAGCAGGAGCAGCGCGAGGATGATCGGCTTGCTCCAGTCGGGGACGGGGATCGGCAGCGGTATCTGTTTGCCGATCGCTTCGAGCGGATTGCTCGCATGGTGCGTGCCCGGGTCACCGCTGCTGCCGTCGGCCCCGGCGCCCGCACCCGTGCTCGAGCGGGCCAGGGCGAGCGACCCGGCGAGCCCGGCGCTCGGGCCATCGCCCGCGCCCGGCGTCCCGCCGAGCGAGCCCCGCCGGCCGCGCCCCGACGCGGCGCCCCCACGCAGGTGCGATCCGTTCTTGCGCGAGCGCCCAGCCTGCGCCGCCGGCTGGCCCGCTCCCGCCGAGGTGCCCGCCCCGAGCGAGGCGGCGTGCGCCGTCGGCGAGTCGCCGGAGCCGCCCGAGGAGCCTCCGCCGTGCGGATCGGTCCCTCTCGGTTCGGAGCCCCCGGCGCCGCCCGACGGGTTCGTGGGCGTCGTGGAACCGGAAGATCCGCCACCGCCCGAGGAGCCGCCGCCGCTTCCTGTTTTTTCCGAGGGCGGGCTACCGCCCGACTGGCCCTGGGTCGAGGTGCCGACGCTCGTGCTCGACACGCCGACGCCCCCGCCTGTGACCGTCGCGCCGGAACCCGACACGTTGGCGTTGGGCGTCGTCACCCCGACGCTCGGGGTCGTGACGCCGACGCCGCCCACCGACACTTCGACGCTCGGCACCGTCACGGTCACGCTCGGCACGGTGACTTCGACCTTCGGCGAGCCCCCCGAGCCGCCGCTCGGCAGCGGCAGGCTGATCGGCGGCAGCGGCAGGCTCACCGGAGGCAGCGACAGGCCCAGCGGGCTCTCGGCGGCGCCCGCGCTCAAAGCCGCCGGCCCCAGCGACGCGGCGAGCGCGAGCAGGCCCGCGGCGATCGTTCGCGGCGCCCTGCGGTGGGGGAGCGGCGCGCGCATGTCAGCTGGCCATCGCCAGCGCCAGGAGCGCCTCGGCGCGCGAGCCGTGCAGCTCGATCAGGTTCTCGACGCCGGCGATGTCGAAGATGCGCAGCACGCGCTTGTTCTCCTCCGCGCACACGACGGTCATCGTGCCGTGCTCGTGCTCGCGCAGCCGCATGACGGCCCCGACGAGCACGCCGATCGCGGTCGAGTCGATGAACGTCACCGCCGACAGGTCGACGACCAGGTGGCGCTTGCCTTTGCTGACGTAGTCGGCGAGCCGTTCGCGCAACTGCGGGCTTGCGGCAAAGTCAATGTCACCGCCAGCTACCAGCATGGCTACATCATCGCAGGATCCGGCGTCGCCAGAGGCTGGCTCGTCGGTGATGTAAAAGAAACTCATGGCGCCTCCCCGGACCTACGTCGGGTTTTCTGTATGCCATATTTTCGGGCATATGAAACTATGACTTAAACGTTTGTTCTATCGTTGCGCGGCATGCAATACGTGAACCTCGGCGCCACGGGCCTGCGGGTCTCGCGCGTTTGCCTGGGCATGATGAGCTTCGGCAACGACAGCGACCGGCCGTGGGTGCTCGACGAGGCGGCCGCCGAGCCGATCGTGCGCGCGGCGGTCGAGGGCGGCATCACGTTCTTCGACACGGCCGACACCTACTCGGCGGGAGCCTCCGAGATCGCCACGGGCCGCCTGCTGGGCAAGCTGTTCACGCGCGAGGAGGTCGTCGTCGCGACCAAGGTGTTCATGCCGATGACGCCCGGCGAGAATGGCGGTGGGCTCTCGCGCAAGCACGTCCTGAGCGCGATCGACGCCTCGCTGCGGCGGCTCGGCATGGACTACGTCGACCTCTACCAGATCCACCGCTGGGACCCGCGCACGCCGATCGAGGAGACGATGGGCGCGCTGCACGAGATCGTGCGGGCCGGCAAGGCGCGCTACATCGGCGCGAGCAGCATGTTCGCGTGGCAGTTCGCCAAGGCTCAGCACGCGGCCGAGCGCGCCGGCCACACGCGCTTCGTCTCGATGCAGAACCACTACAACCTGATCTACCGCGAGGAGGAGCGGGAGATGATCCCGCTGTGCATCGACCAGGGCGTCGCCGTGATCCCCTGGAGCCCGCTGGCACGCGGCGTGCTGGCCGGCAACCGCACGCGCTCCGGCGAGAACCTGACGACGCGTTCGGGCACCGACCCGTTCACCGACTACCTCTATGCGCAGCCGACCGACTTCGACGTGGTCGAGCGGGTCGCCGAGGTGGCCGGCGAGCGCGGCGTGGCGCCCGCGCAGGTGGCGCTCGCGTGGCTCCTGCACAGGCCGGGCGTGACCGCGCCGATCGTCGGCGCGACGAAGCTCGAGCACCTGCAGGACGCGCTCGCGGCCGAGCGGCTGGAGCTCACCGACCAGGAGATCGAGCGCCTGCAGGAGCCCTACGCGCCGCACCCGGTGCTCGGGCACGGGTAGCCCCGGGCGGGCGGCCGCGCCCGCGGGCCTTGGCCCGTCCGCTCAGGCCAGCCGCACCGGCAGCGTCTTCAGCTGGTTGATGAACAGCGATTCGACGTGCGCCGGCGTCCCGTCGAGCTGGATCCGCGGGTAGCGCTCGAGCGTCTCCTCGATCATCACGCGCAGCTCCAGACGGGCGAGCGCCGTGCCCAGGCAGAAGTGCCGGCCGCCCGCGCCGAACGCCTGGTGGTCGGCTTCGCGCCTGAGCTCGAAGGTGTCGGGGTCCTCGAAGCGGCTTTCGTCGCGGTTGGAGGAGACGTACCACATGACCACCTTCTCGCCCTTCTTGATCTGGCGGCCGTGCAGCTCGGTGTCGCGGGTGGCCGTGCGGCGGAAGTGCGCGAAGGCCGGGAACATGCGCAGCGCCTCCTCGACCGCGCCCGGGATCAGCGCCGGGTCATCGAGCAGCAGCCGCATCTGGCCGGGGTCTTCCATCAGCGCCCGCATGCCGCTGCAGTAGGTCGCCTTGGTGCTGTCGTTGCCGGCGGCCATCAGCAGGAAGAAGCCCATCACGATCTCGTGTTCCTCGAGTTTCTGGCCTTCGACCTCGGAGTGGATGAGCACGCTGGTGAGGTCGTCGGTGGGGTGCTCGCGGCGCTCGGCGATCAGCGTCTTGCAGCGCTCGAAGATCTCCGGCAGGTCTTTCTCGAGGGCGCCCTCGAAGCCGTGGGGGTTGACGTCGGGGTCGGCGGCGCCGAGCGTCGAGTTCATCAGGCGCGCCCAGATCGCGTCTTCCTCCTCGGAGATGCCCATGAAGCTGCCGATCACCCGCGAGACGATCGGCTGGGCCACATCGGTCACCAGGTCGCAGGTCTCGCGCCCCTCCAAACGCTCGAGCACGCGCACCGCGATCGCGCGGATCGCGTCCTCGTGCGCGGCGATCCGCTTGGGCGTGAAGCCCGCCTGGAACAGCGCCTTCAGCCGGTCGTGCTTGGGCGGGTCCATGCCGATGAACATCGCCCGCGTCAGC
>DASZFZ010000081.1:0-30748 GCA_035939315.1 Solirubrobacteraceae bacterium
CGACGGCGGCGCCGCGATCATCCGCACGAACGGCCTGACGAAGGTCTATCCGGGCACCGACTTCAAGGCGGTCGACGGCCTCGACCTCAGCATCGAGGCGAGCGAGATCTTCGGGCTGCTCGGGCCGAACGGCGCCGGCAAGACGACAACCGCCGGGATGCTCACGACGCGCGTCGTGCCCACCTCCGGCTCGGCCCTCGTCGGCGGCATCGACGTCGTCGCCAACCCGGCGCTGGCCAAGCAGCTGATCGGGATCGTCTCCCAGCAGAACACGCTCGACCGCCAGCTGACCGTGTGGGAGAACCTCTACTTCCACGGGCGCCTGTTCGGCATCCCGGCGTCGGAGTCGCGGCGCATCGCCGATCGGCTGCTCGAGCAGTTCCAGCTCCAGCGCTGGGGCAAGGCCTCCGTGTTCGCGCTCTCCGGCGGGATGGCCCAGCGGCTGATGATGGCGCGCTCGATCTTCCACCGCCCGGCCGTGCTGTTCCTCGACGAGCCCACCGCGGGCCTCGACCCGCAGAGCCGCCTGGCGCTGTGGGAGATCCTCGGCGAGCTCAACCGCGAGGGCCAGACGGTGCTGCTGACGACGCACTACATGGAGGAGGCCGACCAGCTGTGCGATCGCGTGGCGATCATGGACCACGGCAAGATCCTCGCGCTGGACACGCCGACGGCGCTCAAGCAGAGCGTCGGCGCCGACACGATCGTGACCGTCAAGGCCGGCGGCGATCCCGAGGCGCTCGCCGCCAGGACCGCCGCGGAGCTGCCCGAGGTCACGCGCACGCGCACGATCGACGGGGGCGTGGAGCTGCACGTCAAGAACGCCGAGCGGCTCGTGCCGCGGGTCGTCGACGCCGCCGAGGCGGGCGGCTTCGAGGTCGTCGACCTGTCCGTCTCCGAGCCGAGCCTCGAGACGGTGTTCATCAACCTCACCGGCAAGGACCTGCGCGAGTGAGCGCCGAGCAGGCGTCCGCCGGCGCGATCGGACCGACGGCCGCTGCGCCGCGGCCCACGATCGCGGTCGCGCCGACCCGCTCTGTGATGGCCGCCAGCCGCGCGGCGCTGCAGGCGCTGATCCTGCGCGACCTCGTGGTGCTGTGGAAGAGCAGGTGGGAGTTCGTGCTGCGCACGCTGATCCAGCCGTTCCTGCTCGTGTTCGTGTTCCTGTACGTGTTCCCGCGCATCGGCCAGGGCATCGGCGGCGGCCGCGGCCGCGGCTCGGACTCGGCCTTCGCGACCGTGCTCGTGCCGGGCGTCGTGGGCATCTCGATCATGTTCCAGGGCATCCAGGCGGTGGCCCTGCAGCTGTCCACCGAGTTCGGCTACACGCGCGAGATCGAGGATCGCGTGCAGGCGCCGTGCCCGATCTGGCTGGTGGCGGCCGCCAAGGTGCTCTCGGGCGCCGCGCAGGGCCTGCTCGCGGCCGTGATCGTGTTTCCGATCGCGGCCGTCGTGCACGCCGCCGGCGTGCACGCGCACCTGACGGTGAACTGGGCGGTCGTGCTGACGCTGATCCCGCTCGCGTGCGTGACGATGACCGCGCTGGGGCTGCTGCTCGGCACGGCCTTCGAGCCGCGCAACATCGGGCTGATGTTCGGCTTCGTCGTGTTGCCGCTGACGTTCCTCGGCGGCACCTACTACCAGTGGACGAAGCTCGCGCCGGTGACCGTCGGCGGCGTGCACTGGCTACAGATCCTCGTGCTGGTGAACCCGCTGATCTATGTCAACGAGGGCCTGCGCGCCGGGCTCACGCGGGCATCGCACATGCACCTGTACATCGTCTATCCGGTGCTGATCTGCTTCTGCGCGAGCTTCCTCGCGCTCGGCCTGCGCAAGTTCCGCGGGCGGGTCCTCTCCTGAGCATGCCGCCCGCGCCGGTCGTGGCTGGCTCGCCGGGCTGACGGGCGCGCTCGCGGTTTGCGCCGGCCGCTCGCGTTCGGAGTGTGCGCGCTCGCCGCGCTCGCGGCGCTCGTCGGCGTCCTGGCCGCCGGCTCGGGCGGGGGAGGAGCCCCTCGCTCGGGCTGGTCCTTCGGGGCGTTCGCCGGCTACGTGTGGCGCGGGCCCGTCAGATCGGTGTCGGCGTCCTGGCGCGTCCCGCGCGTCCTCGGCGGACCGGCGCCCTCGCTGGCGGCCACGTGGGTCGGCGCCCAGGGGCCGGCGCCGGCCGGGGCCTTCATCCAGGTCGGCACCAGCCAGATGCGCGTGGCGCGTCCGGGGGAGGCTTCGCCGGCGGGCTCCTACGTCGCGTTCTGGAGCGACAGCGAGCGTCACTTCCATGCGCAGGCGCTGTTCGCGGTCGACGCCGGCGATCGCGTGTCGGCGAGCGTCGCCCTCGAGCACGGGCGCTGGCGGGTGACGATCGGCGACGCGAACACGCATCGTCGCCGGCGCCTGCTCATCGACGAGGACACGGACGGGGTGTTCGACGAGGCCGAGTGGACGGAGGAGAGCCCGACGCTGGAGAGCACCGGGCGGGCGGGGCCGTATCCCGAGCAGGGCACCGTGAGCATCGGCCGGCTCGCCGTCAACGGCGCCGCGCCAGCCTACGCGACGGTCGCCTCGACCTGGATGTCGCTGGGATCGAGCGAGCTCGCGCCCGGGCCGCTCGCGGGCGACGCGTTCAGCTTGCGGAAGGCGAGCGTGAGCGCGGCGGGCGCCCGCTATCTGCACGCCGCGCTCGCAGAGGACGCCGCGACGCTGCCGTTCGTCGCGCTGCTCGCGCGGCTCGGGACGAGCGCGTTCGCGGGTGAGCTCGGGGCGCAGAGCAGCCGCTTCGCCGCGGTGCTGGCTCGCAACCTGCGCGTCCTGGAAGCCGGGCCGTGGCCCGCGGCCGCGCAGCCGCTGCTCCGCGCGCTGATCGCACGAGTGCGCGCGCTGCTGCGCAGCTCGCGCGCCGCCGCCATGATCGTGCCGTCCCAGCTGGCGGCGTGGGTCACGCGCTGGAGGCGCGAGGCCGACGCCGTCAGCCGCGCGGGTCACCTCGTCCGGCGCGCGCTCGACGTCCCCGAGCTCACGCCGCCGGCGGCCGAAGCCGGTCGCTGACTCCCGGCGTTCGGGCTAGCGGCGTTTGGCGGCGGCGGGCTTCGGCGGCAGGCCCCGCGCGATCGCGACGCCGCGCTTGACCCACGGCTCGAGCTGGCGCTTGGTGCGCACTCCCTCAGCGGCGATGCGCAGCCAGCCGTCCATCGCCTTCCCCCGCATCTCGAACCGCGCCACGTGCGGCCTGCCGAGCAGCGCCTCGGTCTCCGCCGGCTCGCAGCGCAGCAGCAGGCCGCCCTTGCCGCTGACGGCCACGGAGATGTGCCCGCCGATCAGGAAGGCCAGCCCGCCGAACATGCGCCGCTCGACGACGTCCGCCTCGTGGGCGATCAGCTCACGGATGCGGTTGGCCAGATCCTCGTCGTAGGGCATGGGCCGTAGCTCAGTAGGTGAGCCTAAAGCTCGTCTCGATCGGGGTCGTGGCTGGTTTGCAACTCAGGAGACCGAGGCGCCTCTTCCCCCGCCAGCCACGGAGGCATCATTTGCCGTGGACGGCTTACCGAGTAATCCCCGAGGTCCATGCGCGGCTTTAGTGCATGGTTGATTCGGGCACCAGTACTCTGTTATCAGCCCGTCTCGATCAGCTCGATCCGGTAGCCGTCGGGGTCCCTGACGAAGCACAGCCGTGAGCCGCCCTCGCGCACCGAGTAGGGGGGCTTCTCGGGCTCGATTCCCTGCGCGGCGAGCTTGGCGAGCGTGCCGTCGAGGTCCTCGGCGGTGATCGCGATGTGGCCGTAGCCGCTGCCGATCTCATAGGAGTCGACGCCGAAGTTGTAGGTGAGCTCCAGGCGCGGCATGTCGCCGTCGCCGGGCTGGTTCATGAAGACGTTGATCGCCTCGTCGCGGATCGGCAGGCGGCCGACCTCCTGGAAGCCGAGGGCTTCGTAGAAGGAGACCGAGCGGTCGACGTCGGTGATGCGGTAGCAGGTGTGGATGAGGGCCACGGCGGCAAGCTTATGCGAACGACGGCACCGAGGCGGCAGCTCGGCCGGTATGAAGCCTGAACCGTAGAATCGCGGCGATGCCGTTCACGCTGAGGAACCTCAGAGAGGACGTGGCGGACGTCGGGTCCAACTTCGACAGCGCGCCGGACCTGGAGTTCCGCATCGCGAGCGGGGCGCTCGAGCTCGAGCAGTCCGGCCTGGGCTACCAGCGCATCCCGCCCGACTACCGGTTCCCTTACGGCCACACGCACCGGCAGCAGGAGGAGGTGTTCGTGGTCGTGGGCGGGAGCGGGCGGATGAAGCTCGACGACGAGATCGTCGAGGTCAAGAGGTGGGACGTGGTGCGCGTTGCGCCCGGGACATGGCGGGGGTACGAGGCCGGATCGGAGGGCCTCGAGCTCCTCGTCTTCGGTGCGCCCAACCTCGGCGAGAACCCGCGCGTAGACGTCGAGGGTCGGCGGGACTGGTGGGGCTGACTGAGCCGCGCGTCAGCCGCCGGCGCGGAGGTTCTGTCCCTGGCGCTGTTTGCGCTTCTGCGCTTCGCGTTCGGCGCGTTCGCGTTCGCGGGCTTCGCGTTCGCGCTGGTGCGCTTCGCGGGCCTGGCGGTGCGCCAGCCTGGCGCTTTCGCGCGCTTCTCGCGCCCGTTCGCGCGCACGCTGCCTGCTGGCGCGCTGACGTTCGCGCCGTTCCTGCGCGGCGGTGCTGTGCTTGGCGCGCGAGGGGCGCTCCCCCGGCCCGCGTTCGGCGCCCGCCACGCTCTGGCGGGTGCGCGCCAGGGCGATCGCCTCGCGCTCGGCTGCGCGCTTCTCGATCGTCGCCGTGCGCGTGGCCTCGCGCGCTTCGCGCTGGCGCTCGAGGCTCGCCTCTAGCGTGGTCCTCGCGGCGGCGCGCCGCTGCTGCTCGCGGGCCTTGCGTTCCCGGGTCGCCTTGACGCGCGCTTCGAGCGCCCGATCTTCCCTTTCGAGCACCCGCGAGACCGTGCTCGGCTTCGGCTGGGCCTGCGCGGTCTGGGCGTGGTGGGCGGACGGGCTCGCGGCGTGGGTGTGCAGGCCGAAGAACAGCGCAGCGGCGACGGCCGCTCCGTCCATGACGCTCACCCCGATCACAGTCCGGCGTCTCATGCCTCCATCCTCGGCCGTCCAGCGTACACCTGCCGATGCCCGCGGTGTGCGGGTTCGGCCGCCCGGGCGCGCGCCCGTGGCTTGGCTCTAGACTGCCCGCGTGCGAACTCTGATCGTCGGCCACGGAGGGCGCGAGAGCGCGCTCGCCTGCCGCATGGCCGAGCACAGCGAGCTGCACGCGTTCGTCGGCCACGAGAACCCGTCGATCGTCGGCTACGCCGCCGCCTCCGGCGGCGGCCACCGGGTCGGCGACGTGTGCGATCCCGCCGCGGTCGCGGCGTTCGCGCGCGAGCGCGAGATCGACATCGCGATGGTCAGCTCCGACGAGCCGCTGGCCGCCGGCGTGGTCGACGCGCTGCTGGCCCAGGGCACGCGCGCCGTCGGGCCGACGCGCGCGGGCGCCGAGATCGAGTGGAACAAGGCGTTCGCGCGAGAGCTGCTCGCCGAGGTCGCCCCGGAGGCGGTGCCCGCGATGCGCGTCGTGCGCCACGCCCGCGAGGTCGAGCAGGCGATCGCGTCGTTCGCTGACACGCCCGTGGCCGTCAAGCCCTCGGGGCTCACCGGCGGCAAGGGGGTGAAGGTGATGGGGCCGCACCTGGCCGATCACCGCGAGGCCGGCGACTACGCCCGCGAGCTGCTCGAGCGCCGGCCCGAGGAGGCCGTGCTGATCGAGGAGAAGATCCTCGGCGCCGAGTTCACGATCCAGGCGATCAGCGACGGCGCGAGCGTCGTCCTGCCGCCGTCCACGTATGACTTCCCCTACCGCTTCGACGGCGACGAGGGGCCGGGCACGGGCGGGATGGGCTCGCTCACGGTCGCCTCCGACGCGCTGCCGTTCATGAGCGAGCTGCACTACCAGCAGGCCTGCTCGATCATCGAGCGCGTGATCGCACGGCTGGGCACCGTCGGGCGCCACTTCAGCGGCGTGATGAACAGCGGCTTCTTCGCGACCGCCGACGGCGTCAAGGTGATCGAGTTCAACGCGCGCTTCGGCGACCCGGAGTGCATGAACATCCTCAGCCTGCTCGACGACAGCTGGCCCCACGTGATGGAGCAGATCGTGGGCCGAGCGCTCGACCCGCGCGACGTGCCGCTGCGCCGCGAAGCCTCGGTGGTGCTGTACCTGGTCTCGCCCGACTACGCCCTGCGCCCCGGCCAGCCCTGCGAGTTCACGCTCGAGCGCGAGCGCCTGGAAGGCCAGGGCTGCCGCGTGTTCTTCTCCTCGGCCGTGCAGACCGGCGAGAACACCTACCGCACGGTCGGGACCTCGCGCGCGGTCGCGCTCGCCGCCACCGCCCCCACGCTTGAGCAGGCGCGCCGGCGCGTCGTCGCGGCCGCCGAGACGGTGCCCACGCTCGAGTGGCGCCGCGACATCGGCCAGCTGAGCTATCTCGAAGGGCTGGGCGCGCTGGTCGCGGCGCCCGGCGCGCTCGCCGGCGGGGGCGGGCCGCTCGCGCCCTACGCGTCGTGAGCGCCGGCGCGTACGTGTAAGGATGGGGCGATGATCGTCGAGCACTCAACGCTCCCGCAGCTGCTCACCAACACCTACCTCGTCGCCGACGGCCGCGGCGGGCCGGCCTTCTTCATCGACGCCGGCGGCCCCGTCGAGCCGCTGGTCGAGGCCGCCGAGCGGCTCGAGCTCACGCCCACGCACGTGCTGCTGACCCATCACCACGTCGACCACGTCGCCGACGTCGAGAGGCTGCGCGGACGCTGGCCCGAGCTGCAGGTGCTGATCAGCGCGCGCGAGCGCGAGCTGCTCGACGCGGGCGCCGCGACCGCGGACGGCGGCGACGACGCGGCGCCGAGCGCGGGCATGGGCGCGATCGAGGCTGGCCAGCGGCTGCGCTTCGGCGCGCTCGAGGTGCGCGCCCTGCACACCCCCGGGCACACCGCCGGGATGCTCTCGTTCCTCGTCGCCGACGATGCCGAGGAGCCCGCGGCGGTCTTCACCGGCGACACGCTCTTCCGGGGCTCGGTCGGCGGCGTGAGGGCGCCCGGGCACACCACCTACGCGGACCTGCGCGACGCGATCATGGGCACGCTGATGGAGCTGCCGCCGCAGACCGTCATCCATCCCGGCCACGCCGAGCCGAGCACGGTCGCGCGCGAGTGGGAGGAGAACGCCTTCATCCGCGTGTGGCGGGGCCTGGACGCGGAGGGCTCGGCGCCGTGCACCGCGCTCGGCGAGCCGGCCACGCTGGTGCTGCTCGGCGCCGACTACGACGGCGGCACCAAGGCCTGGATCCGCTGGCCCGACGGCTCCGATGACATCGTGCCGGGCTCGCGCGTCGAGCAGGCCGGCTGAGCGGCCGCCCGCGCCGAGCTCCTAGCATTCGTGGAGATGGCGCGCGAGAACGAAAAGATCCCCAGCTCGCGCGCGCGGCGCACGGCGACGGTCGCCACGCTGGCGGCCAGCGAGGCCGTCAAGCAGTTCGGCACGCGCGCCGCCAACGTGGCGCGCGGCGAGGAGGCATCCGAGGAGGCGCTCGCGCGCCGCCAGCTCGACACCGCCAAGCAGATCGTGGCGGTGCTGGGCACGATGAAGGGCGCCGCCATGAAGCTCGGCCAGGTGATGTCCTTCCTGGACGTCGGCCTGGTGCCCGAGGAGCACCGCGAGGAGTTCCAGCGCGAGCTGGCCAAGCTGCGCGACGCAGCGCCCACCGTGTCCTTCAAGCAGATGCGCAGGGTGATCGAGGACGACCTCGAAGCCCCGATCAAGGAGGTCTTCTCCTCCTTCCAGGAGGAGCCGATCGCCGCCGCCTCGATCGGCCAGGTTTATCGCGCCACGCTCGAGGGCGGCCGTGAGGTGGCCGTCAAGGTGCAGTATCCGGGCGTCGCCGGGGCGGTGCGCGCGGACATGCAGAACCTCGACATGATCCTGCGGCTGCTCAGGCGCATGACCCCGGCGCTCGACGTCAAGGCGATCGCCGAGGAGATCAACGAGCGGATCGTCGAGGAGCTCGACTACGAGCTCGAGGCCCAGAACCAGCGCTCGCTGGCGCGGATCTTCGCGGGCCACCCGTTCATCGTCGTGCCCGAAGTAGTCACCTCGCTCTCACGCGAGCGCGTGCTCGTCAGCGACTACGTTCAGGGCGTCGGCTTCGAGGAGCTCAAGGGCCGCTCCCAGCAGGAGCGCGACCGCATCGGCGAGATCGTCTTCCGCTTCTTCCTGGGCTGCCTCTACCGCCACCGCCAGTTCTCGGGCGACCCTCACCCCGGCAACTTCCTGCTGCTCGGCGACGGGCGCGTCGCCTTCCTGGACTTCGGCCTGTTCAAGCGCATGGAGGCCGAGCCGGTCGAGCTCGAGCTGGCCGCCCAGCGCGCCGTCACCGAGGGCGACGCCGCGACCCTGCACGAGCTGCTCGGCGGCTCCGGCTTCCTGCCCGAGCCCGAGCGCGTCGACCCCGAGCACCTGCTCGCCTTCGTCAGGGACGCGATCTGGTGGTACACGACCGCCGACGAACCCGTGCAGCTGACGCCCGAGATCGCCACCCAGGTGATGATCGAGAGCTCGGACCCGCGCTCGAGCCACTTCCGCGAGATGCGCCACCAGACGATCCGCCCCGAGCACCTGTTCGGCAGGCGCATGGAGATGCTGACGCTGGCCGTGCTCTCGCAGCTGCGGGCGCGCGCCAACTGGCACCGGATCGCGCGCGAGTGGATGTACGGCGACGAGCCGGTGACCGAGCTCGGCCGCCTGGAGGCCGACTTCTACGGGCGCAGCGGCGTGGCCGCGTAGCCAGTCGTCCTGCCGAAGCTGACGCGACGCCGGCGCGCGCGGGCGCTCTGAGCCGGCGCTGGGCGATGCCCCGATCCAGACGCATGATGCATGATTCGTGATAAAATATCACGTAATGCGTGATAGGAGGAGGTATCCGAGCGCCGAGCTGTTCCCGACCGACCACCCTCTCCAAGCGCAGGACATGATCGGCCGCGTGGAGGACGTCGACCGAGTGTCGATGGCGCTCCTCGGTGGCATCAACACGGTGCTGGCTGGCCCACGGCGAACGGGGAAGACGACCGTTGCCGACGCTGCCCTCGCGATCTGCCGGCGAGAGGACGCCTACGTCGCGGCGGTGGACCTGTTCGAAGCTCCCGATGTGGCATCGCTGGCCCACCGGCTGACTATCGCCCTGCTCAACAATCGACCGCCGTTGCGGCGGGCGATTGCCGACGCCGTCCACTCTGGGAGGAGCATCCTCGAAGCCCTGCGCACGACGGCGACCATACGCTTGCGCGAAGACCTCGGGGCCGACATCGAGGTTGCGCTGGAGGTCTCGTTCGCCGAACGCGATCCCGCCGGCGCTCTTCTCGCCGCGCTCAGGCTGGCGCAGACGCTCGCCGGCGCCGACGGACGCAGGGTGGTCCTGTTCTTCGACGAGTTTCAGGACATCGCCAGCAGGCGGTTCGGCGACGGGGAAACGATCACGCGCCAGATGCGTGGCGTGCTCCAGAGATCGACGGCTGTGAGCGTGCTGTTCGCCGGCTCCGTCGAGCATCTCATGCGCGACCTCTTTGCGCCGAGCGATCGGGCGCTCAGCCAGTTCGGGAGCTTTCACGAGCTCGCGCCGATCACCGTCGAGCAATGGACCGTCGGTCTGCGGGACCGGCTGCGGCTCGACGACACCGCGATCAGGGACGATGCTCTCGAACGCGCGATCGCGCTGGGAGAGATGCATCCGCGGGCGACCATGTTGCTGGCCCAGCAAGCGCATCTGATCTGCATCGAGGAGGTCGCGCGCGAGATCGACAACGCGATGGTGATCCAGGCGCTGGGCCGCGCGCTCGGCGCCGAGCGCCTGCGTCACGAACAGCAGCTCGAACGAATCCGCTCGATCGGGCGTCACGCGGAGCGTATGGCTGTGCGTGTCGCCGCAGGCGACAGGCCGCTGTATGCCGATCTCAAGCCACAGCAGGCGTCGAGGGCGCTGACCGGATTGCGCGACGCCGGCGTGATCGACCGCGTCGACGGGCACGGTCGATGGGTCTTGGCGGACCCGCTGCTACGCATCTACCTGGCCTCGCGTTCGCCCGGCGGGCGCCTGGAAGGACGACTCTGACCGACGGTCGCGTATCCGGGCGGACGACCTCGCAAGGCGCCCGTTCGTCGCTCAGAACCCCGTGTTGGTCTTGACTTTGTGCCTGCGTTCGGCCGGGTGCATGCCGCCCTTGTCCTTCAGCAGCCGGCAGGCCGCGGCGACGTCCGCCGCGAGCTTCTCGACCATCGTGTAGCCGAGCGTTCCGCGGACGAGCACGCGCATGACCTTCACGTGCTCGGCGTTGGGGGGCAGCGTGTACGCGGGCACCATCCAGCCGCGCTCGGCCGCGAGCTGGGCGGCGACGTCGAACTCGTCGTAGGCGTGGCCTTCGCTGAGTTTGAAGGCGATCAGCGGCAGCTGCTCCTGGCCCTCGGCGCCGATCAGCTCGAACTCGCCGACGGCCGCGATCTCTCGCGCCAGGTGACGGGCGTTGTACTGCATCATCTCCATCGCGTACCGGTAGCCGCTGTGGCCGAGGCGGATGAAGTTGTAGTACTGCGCCAGCACCATCGAGGAGCCGGTCGAGAAGTTCAGGGTGAAGGTGGCGTCGGTCTTGCCCAGGTAGTTCTCGTAGAAGACCAGATCCTCGGGCAGGTCGGACTTCTCGCGGAACACGAGCCAGCCGATGCCCGGGTAGACGAGCCCGAACTTGTGCCCCGAGGCGTTGATCGAGCGCACCTGCTCCAGGCGGAAGTCCCAGGCCGAGTCCGGGTACAGGAACGGCCACACGAAGCCGCCGCTGGCGCCGTCGACGTGCAGCGGCACGTCCAGCCCGCGCTCGTGCTTGAGCGTCACCAGCAGGTCGTTGATGCCGCGAATGTCGTCCGCGTGGCCGGTGAAGGTCGTGCCGAGCACGGCTGCAACGCCGATCGTGTTCTCGTCGACGTGGGGCTCCACGTCCTCGGGGCCGATCGTGTACTTGTCGGGCGCGAGCGGCACGATCCGCGGCTCCACGTCGAAGTAGCGGCAGAACTTCTCCCACACGACGTGCACGTCCCCGCCGAACACGAGGTTGGGCCGGTCCACGGGCTTGCCGGCCGCCTGCCGGCGTTTGCGCCACTGCCACTTCAGCGCCAGCGCTCCGAGCATGATCGCCTCCGAGGAGCCCTGGGTGCGCGCGCCCGTCGTCTCCCCGGGAGCGTGGAAGAGATCGGCGATCATGCGGATGCAGCGCTGCTCGATCTCCGCCGTCTGCGGGTACTCGGCGTGGTCGATGAAGTTCACGCGCAGCGTCTGCGCGATCAGCTGCTCGGCCTCGGGCTCCATCCAGGTCGTCACGAACGTCGCCAGGTTGCGGGTCGGCAGGCCGTCCAGCGCGATCTCCTCTTCGATCAGGCCCTTGGCTTCCTCGGCCGACAGGCCCGCCTCGGGCAGCTTGCCGTCCGGGGCGGGCTCGATCAAATAGCGTTTGCCGTAGATCCCGTGCCGGGACTCGAGGTGCCTGCGCGCCGGGTCTCCCACGTCGCCCGCGCCGGGCACCCGCGGGACTTCGTGGTCGTGCCCGCTCATGGCGCCTGCGTCCAGGGTTCGTGCCAGCTGCCGAAGCCGGCGATCAACGTGGAGGCCTCCCGCGGACCCCACGAGCCCGGCGCGTAGGGGTGCACGGGCGGCGGCTGTCGCAGCAGCGGTTCGAAGATCCGCCAGGTCTCCTCGACCCCGTCCTGGCGCGTGAAGCGCGTGCTGTCGCCGCGCATCGCGTCGTGCAGCAACACCTCGTAGGGGGTGGGCCCCTCGCCGCCCTGGTCGGCGAACTCGACGTCCAGGTGCACCGGCTCGGGGCCCGCGATGTCCGCGCGGTGCGCGTCGAGCACGACGCGCGTGCCGGTCGCGGGGTCGAGCTTGACGACGAACTGGTTGGGTTCGGGACGGCGGTGGTGGTCCTCCATGAAGCCGAGCCGCGGCGGGTCGCGGAAGACGGCGCGCAGCTCCGTCTGGGTGAGCGGCAGGCGCTTGCCCGTGCGGATGAACCACGGCACGCCCGACCAGCGCCAGTTGTCGATCTCCAGTCGCATCGCCGCGTAGGTCTCGGTGGTCGAGTCCCTGGCCACGCCCTCGATGTCCCGATAGCCGTCGTACTGGCCGCGCACGTAGTGCGCGGGGTTGGCGTCGGCGATCGAGCGGAAGACCGCGGTCTTGGCGTCCTTGAGCGTTTCCGCGTCGCGGCTCGCGGGCGCCTCCATGGCGGCGAGCGCGACGAGCTGCATCAGGTGGTTGACGACCACGTCGCGCACCGCGCCCACCGGGTCGTAGAAGTGGCCGCGGTCCTCCACGCCGAAGCGCTCGGCCATCGTGATCTGCACGTAGGCGATGTGGTTGCGGTTCCAGATCGGCTCGATCATCGTGTTGGCGAAGCGCAGGTACAGCAGCTCGTCGGTGCCCATCTTCCCGAGGAAGTGGTCGATCCGGTACAGCTGCTCCTCCTCGATGGACTCGTGGATTTCCTGCGCCAGCGCGCGCGCCGAGGCGAGGTCGTGCCCGAAGGGCTTCTCGACGACCACCCGGGCGTTCTTGGTGAGCCCGGCCTGGCTCAGCTCCTTGATCACCGGGCCGAACAGGAAGGGAGGGATCTCCAGGTAGAAGACGGGGCTGCGGGCGTCGCCGAGCGCCTCGGCCACCCGCTTGAAAGTCGCGGCGTCGGTGAAGTCGCCGCTGACGTAGGCCAGGCGCGCGGCCAGGCGCGCGAACACCTCGGGGTCGAGCTGCTCGCCGGTGCCCTCGATCGATTCGCGGGCGCGCTCGCGCAGCCGCTCGACGCTCCAGTCGTCGACCGCCACCCCGACGATCGGGCAGTCGAGCAGGCCGCGGCGCTCCAGCCGGTAGAGCGAGCGGAACGTCATCACCTTCGCGAGGTCTCCTGTGATCCCGAAGATCACGAGCACGTCGGCGTCCTGGGTGTAATCGGCGGCCATCAGCGCTCCGCTACCCGTTCGACGCCTCGCGCCCCTGTCCTCGTGCCCATCACAGCACCTGGATCTGGAAGAGGCTCGTGGTTCCCGGCCGCCCCGAGGGCAGCCCGGCGGTGATCCCGACGCGCTGCCCGCGCTTGCACCAGCCGAGCTCGACGACGCGCCGCGCCGAGTCCGCGATCAGCGCCTCGGTGGTCTCGTGGCGCGGCATCGACGCCGCCTGCACGCCCCACATCAGCCCGCAGCGCCTGACCGTCTCGCGGCCGGGCGAGAGCGCGTAGATCGGGACGGTCGGCCGGTGGGCGGAGACGAGCCGCGCGGAGCGCCCGGAGAGCGTGGGGATCACGAGCGCCTCCAGGCCGAGCTCGCGGGTCGCGTCGCAGAGGTTGTGGGCGATCGTGTAGGCGGGGTCGGCGAGCGTGCGGCGCACGCGCGACTGGTTCCAGCGCTCGTACGGGGCGATCGCCTCCGCCTGCTCGGCGACGGCGGCCATCATCGCGATCGCCTCGACCGGGTAGGCGCCCACGGCGGTCTCCTGCGAGAGCATCACCGCGTCGGTCCCGTCGAGGATCGCGTTGGCGACGTCGGCGACCTCGGCGCGCGTGGGACGCGAGGAGCTGACCATCGAGTCGAGCATCTGCGTGGCCGTGATCGACGGTCGCGCCATCCAGCCGGCGAGCTCCAGCAGCTGCTTCTGGACGATCGGCACCTGCTCGATCGGCAGCTCGATGCCGAGGTCCCCGCGGGCGACCATCACGCAGTCGGCGGCCTCGACGATCTCCGAGGCGCGCTTGACCGCCTCGGGCTTCTCCATCTTCGCGATCAGCGGCAGGCGCGTGTGCTCGCGCACCGATTCCACGTCGCCGGGCGTCTGGATGAACGACAGCGCGACCATGTCCACGCCGATCGACTCGCCGTGGCTCAGCAGGTGCAGGTCCTCCTCGGGCACCGCCGGCAGCGAGGCGATCGGACCGGGGATGTTCAGCCCCTGGCGCGAGGCCACCGCGCCGCCGATCTCGATCTCCACTTCGACCTCGCACGCGGACGCGCGCACGTCGATGACCCGCAGGCGCACCGAGCCGTCCGCCAGGTACAGGATCGACCCCCCCTCGACGGCCTCCGGCAGCCCGCCCCAGGAGACGCTCATCTCGTGCGCGTCGCCGGCATGGTCTCCGTCCCCGCACAGGAACTTCAGGCGCTCGCCCGGGGTCAGCTCGACGAGGTCCTCGCGCAGGGGCCCGATGCGGATCTTCGGCCCGGGCAGGTCCTGCAGGATCGCCACGGGCCGCCCGACGCGCCCGGCCGCGTCGCGCACGCGGCGCACCGTCTCGGCGTGCTCCTCGAGCGTCCCGTGCGAGTAGTTCAGGCGCGCGACGTCCATGCCGGCCTCGACCATCCGGCGCAGCGTCTCGGGCTCCCGCGAGGCGGGCCCGATGGTGGCAACGATCTTGGTCCGACGCACTGCTCGCAAGGTATACGCCGCGGCCCTCGCGTGCGTCGGGGCGCCGCCGCTCTAGCATCGGGCGCGTGCTCGGCCCCACTCGCCCGCTACCCCGGCCAGGCGCTCGCGCCCGCATCGTGCACTTCGGCGGCGGCGTCGAGCGGGCCACGGTCGTGGACGTGCTCGAGCAGGGCCGGCGCCTGCGGGTGCGCGGCGAGGACCAGCGGCTGCTCGAGTTCGTGCTCAGCCCCGCGACGGCGCGGTTCGTCGCCGCCGGCGGCGACCGCCACGGGCCGCGCCTGGAGCTCGCGCCGGGCCCAGCGCTGTGAGCGCGTCGCGCGTCCGCCGCGCGCCGAGCTACAGGTCGACCTCGCCCTCGATGCGGGTGACGGTCGCCCCGCCGACCCAGATCCCGCCGTCCTCGGCCTGGGAGACGTACACGCGGCCGGCCCGCCCGAGCGCGGTGCCCTGCCTGACCACGTAGGGGGCGCTCGCGCGGGCGCTCGCGAGCAGCCACTGCGCGAGCGAGGCGTTGAGGCTGCCGGTCACCGGGTCCTCGACCATCGCGCCGTCCTTGGCGAAGAAGGCGCGCACCTCGAAGGCCTCGCGGGCGCCCGGCGGATGCGGGCCCACGAGCCCGATCGCGCGCTCGCTGAAGGCGGGGCGGGCGGACAGCACGGTCTCGGCGTCGGCGAGCAGCGCGGCCACCCAGCCGGGTCCGTTGTCGACCCACTGCGCCGCCACGATCTGGCCGCGCTCCAGTCCCATCGCCGCCGCGATCTCGGCGGCCAGCCGCTCCTCCGCCGGGCCGCCGCGCACGAGCGGCGGCGCCGCGAACGCGAGTCCCTCGGCGGTGCTGCGCACCTCGATCAGGCCCGCCTCGCACTCCTGCACGACGACGCCCTCGCGCGCCGGCGCGCCGCCGGCTCGCAGCCACGCGTGGGCGCTGCCGAGGGTGGGGTGCCCGGCGAACGGCAGCTCCTCCGTGGGCGTGAAGATCCGCAGCCGGTAGTCGGCCTGCGGGTCGCGCGCCGGCAGCACGAAGGTCGTCTCCGACAGGTTCGTCCAGTGGGCGAAGCGCTGCATCTGCTCGCTGCGCAGGCCCTCGCCGTCGAGCACGACCGCGACGGGGTTGCCCGAGTAGGGGGCGGTGGCGAACACGTCCACCTGGGCGAGCGCACGCGTCACAGCGCTTCGGGGGTCGGTTCCTGGCTCTCGTCGCGCCGCGCCCTCAGCACCTTCAGCGCCTCGCGTTCCTCGAACTCGAAGTACCTGTCGAAGGCGTCGCCCTGGGCGGCGCGCAGGGCGATCGGCAGCGGCTCGTTGAGCTCGTCGGGGACCGCGCTTTCCTCGAGCGTCTGAAGCAGTTCGTCTTCGAGCGGCGAGTCGAAGCGTTCCTGGCTGGTCAGCTCGAGCTGGCCTTCTTCGCTCGAGTAGTCGTAGAGCTCGGATTCGCGCCCGCCGGCTTCCGCCTGGGTGGTGCCGGGCTGCCAGTTGGAGTACAGCGTGAGCTTGCCCTGCGTCGAGCGCAGCGAGACGACGTGGCGCGGCGCTTCGGCGGCGTGCAGCTGGCTGGCGAACTCGGTGACGTCCTCGTCGGTGGTGTGCAGCACCCAGCTGCGCCCCGGCGCCTGGGCGTTGGCGCAGATCGCCGCCAGGTCCAGCCGGCCGGCGAGGTGGCTGTAGCGCTGGTGCGCGCGCCAGCCCGCCGAGCCCCACGCGATCGTGAGCATCAGCGCGGCGACGTCGGCGCTCGAGGTCAGCTGCGCGCGCGGCTGCTGGACATCGCGCGTGAGCACGCCGCGGGGGTCGTACACGGCCAGCGGCACGCGGATCGCCTCCTCGTAGGCCGAGGCGCCCTTGCCGCGCATGCCGTGCGAGCCGGCGTACTCGCCGTGGTCGGAGGTGAAGATCACGACCGTGTTCGCCGCGACCTCGGGGCGGCTCGCGAGCGCTTCGAGCACGCGTCCGACGTGGGCGTCGACGTAGCTCTGGAGCAGCAGGTAGGTGTCCATCATGTTCGTCCACCAGGCAAGCGTTTCGGGGCCGTCGAAGGGCACCGCGCCGAACGACCTCGCCGCCGTGTCCTGCAGCGAGCGCTGCAACAGCGGCTTGGCTTGTTCGAAGAGCCGTTCGGGGGTCTCGTAGTTGCCGGGCAGCGAGACCGCGCGCGGCGGCGGGCTCGACTCGGCCGGGATGCGTTCGGTGAAGCGGTGCCACCAGGCGATGTCGTGCGGGTTGACGAACGAGACCGTCGTGGCCCACGGCTCGGCTTCGCCGCGGCCGTCCAGCCAGTCGACGAACTGCGCGGCGATCGAGCCGTCGACGAGCGTGCCCTGCCCGGGGGAGCCGTTCGGCGAGGGATAGGTGCCGCCGGCGAAGCCGTACTGCGAGAGCGACGCGTTCGGGTCGGGGTTCAGATGCCACTTGCCGTAGTAGACGGTTTCGTAGCCCAGCTCGCGCAACAGCCGGCCCCAGGTGGGAAAGCGCGGGTCCAGATGCCCGGCGCCCGTGATCAGCACGCCCGTCTGGTGCGTGTAGAGGCCCGTCAGCAGCACGCTGCGCGAGGGCGAGCAGTCGTTCGCGGCGGTGTAGTGGCGGGTGAAGTTGACCGAGCGCGCGAGCAGCGCGGCGAGGTTGGGCATCACCTGCGCCGGCCCCCAGGCCGGCGGCATCCACACGGGCGTGCGCAGCTGGTCGACGACGATCGTGAGGATGTTGGGCTGCTCCGGGCGCGGCGCCCTGGAGGCCCGCAGGCGCCGGTGCGCGCGTCTGGCGGCCTCGGCCGGGCCGGCGCCCAGCGCGAGCGCCGCCGCGCCGGACAGCGCGCCCTGCTTGATGAACGTGCGCCGGTCCCAGCGCGGCTGCGACCACGGCGTCTCGACGGGCCGCCGCTCGGGCTCGGCCGCGTCGTGTGGGCGCAGGGTCGACTCTCCGGCAGCGTCGGTCATACAGCCACGAACAGGGTGACAGGCCGAAAGGTGCGCCGCCGCAGAAGCTCAGGGAGCCCGGACGTCGGGGAAGTGCTCGGCGCAGTGCTCGCGCAGCACGGCGCGCACCCACGCGCGCTCCCCGGGCGCGGCCGCGCGGAAGCGGGCGAGCAGCTCGCGCTGGCGCTCGATCGGCGCTCCGGCGATCCTCCAGCGCACTGCCAGGCGCTCGAACAGCAGCTCGAGCGCGCGCTGCCAGGCGTCCTCGCGGGTGGCGGCCGCGGCGCCCGTCTCGCCCGCCAGCGTCCGCGCGTACTCGCGCCGCGCCCCCGGCGTCAGCGAGCCGCGCAGCGTCAGCACGTTGCCCTCGGCGTCGGTGTAGTCGCTGCTCGGCGCGAGCAGCTTCTCGCGCTGGCGGCCTGCCTGGCGCTGGCGGCCCCTGCGCTTGGCCACGCCCTCAGCCCGCGTCGGCGGCCCGTTCGAGCTGCCCGCGCACGTCGCCGGTGAGCGGCTTGGCGTGCCCGGGCCAGGCCGCCGCGGGCTCGAGCGCGGCGAGCTTGCGCAGGCTCTCGCGCGCCTGCGCGGTGTCGTAGTTGTAGACGTCCGGCGGCACGCACGGGGCGTGGTTGCGCCCCCACATGTCGAGCGTGTCGAAGCAGTCGCTGGTGAGCGCGAGGCGGTCGCGCTCGCGCCACAGCCCGATCTGCCCGGGCGCGTGGCCGGGCAGGCTGACGACGGCGAAGCCGGCGACCTCGTCGCCCTCGACGAGCGTGCCCGAGATCTTCACGGGGCCGCCGTCCCAGGCGAAGCGGTGCAGCAGGCGGTGGGCCTGGCGCAGCGGGGTGGGCAGCCCGGCGAGGCCCGCGGGCCAGTAGCGAAAGCCGCCGCTGCCCTCCGCGTCGGCCAGTTCGTCGGGATGGCAGAGCACGGGGACGCCGAGCCCGGGCGCGGTGCCGCGATGGTCGGTGTGGGCGTGCCCGAGCACCACCCGGCGGATGCCGCCGAGCTTCGCGCCGGCGCTTGCGACGGCGCGCAGCATCGTGCGCGGGCCGGCGTCGAACAGCGTCACGCCGCCCTCGTCCTCGAGCAGGTAGACGTTGCAGCGCCCGGGCTGGCCCTGCAGCGTCCACACGCCCTCCGCGACGAGCTGCGCCTCGCCGGCCATCAGCCCCGAGGTCAGCCGGGTCTTGGCGTTGAAGGCCTGGATCATGCGCTGTTCGGCGCCGGAGTCCTGCGGCGGCATCATCCCGATCTGGCGTGCGAAGGTCATCGAGTCGGAGAAGGCGTCGTTGGCGTGGATCAGGCCGTCGCGGACGGTCAGCACGTCGAGCCCTTCCAGCTGCACGGGGCTGCCCGTGGGGGCCACGCCGGCGAAGCTCGCGGGTCCGGCGAAGGTGCCCGTCAGCCGCCAGTGCACGCCGCAGCGCTCGCCCTCGGTGGTGGTGGCGAGCACCTCCATCTTGAGGTCGGGCAGCGCGCCGAGCATTTCGCCGATGAACGCGCGCACGCCGTCGGGGGCGAGCACGTCGACCCGTCCGCGCACGTTCTCGCGGCCGCCGTCGGCCCACAGGGAGACCGCCTGCTCGAGGTCGTGGGCGTCGATCGCCGCGAAGTAGCCGCGCGCGACGGCTTCGGCCTTGCTGCCGGAGATGCGCTTGCGCGTGGCCGCCGCCTGCTGCATGTTCGCGGCGACCTCGTGCACCTTGGTACTCGCCTCGCTAACCGTCTCACGATCGGCCATCGCCCCGCCTCCTTTACGCCGCTGAAGGGACGTAGTCTAGTCTGCGCGGCGTGTCGAATGTGACGAGCAGGCGCGAGCTGGGGCGCGGCGAGCGCGTGCTGCCGGGGGTCTACAGGCTGCGCCTGCCGCTGCCCTGGCCGGGCGTGCCCCACTGCAACGCCTGGGCGGTGCGCAGCGGCGACGGATTCGTGCTGTTCGACACGGGCATGCACCAGCCCGACTCGCTCTCGCACCTGGAGCGCGCCCTGGAGATGTGCGACCTGCGCCTCGAGCAGGCGCGCCTGGTGGTCTGCACGCACGCCCACACCGACCACTGCGGCCAGGCGGCGACGATCGTCGCGCGGGCCGGCTGCGAGGTCTGGATCCACCCCAACCACAGGCATCTTGACCGGATGCTCGAGGACCCCGAGGCGGTGCTCGCCAAACGCCTGGAGATCGGCCGCCAGAGCGGCGTTCCCGACGAGGCGCTGCGCCGCGCGGCCGAGCAGCGCAGCGGGCAGGGGACGGGGATCGCGGGCCCGCTCGAGCCCCACCGCGACCTGCTCGAGGGCGTGCGCATCGCGACCGACCTGGGCGAGTGGGTCACGTATGAGACCCCCGGGCACGCGCCCTCGCACGTGAGCCTGTTCCAGCCCGAGCGGCGCCTGCTGATCTCGGGCGACCACCTGCTGGGGCGCATCTCGCTGTACTTCGACTACGGCTACTCGCCCGACCCGGTCGGCGAGTTCCTGGGCTCGCTGGACGTGATCGAGCGGCTGGGCGCGCGCCTGTGCCTGCCCGGCCACGGGCGCACGTTCGCGGACGTGCACGCCCACATCCAGGGCAACCGCTCGCTCGTGGGCGAGCGCCTGCGGGCCGTGCGCGAGGCGCTCGCCGGTCGCGAGCTGACCGTCTTCGAGATCGTTCCGCACGTCTACGGCGACTCGCTCTCCGAACAGAACGCGCACTGGCTGCTGTCGAAGATCCTGTGCTACCTGACGCACCTGAAGGCGCTCGGCCAGGCGCGCCAGATCGCCGGCGAGCCGGCTCGCTGGGCTGCATAATCAGCAGATGCGCATCGACGAGATCCTGACGGGCCAAGGGCGACCCACGCCCGTGTTCTCGTTCGAGTTCTTCCCCCCGAAGACCCCCGAGGGGGAAGCCAACCTGTACCGCGCGCTGTCCGAGCTGAAGGAGCTCGAGCCGTCGTTCGTCTCGGTCACCTACGGCGCCGGCGGCTCCACCAGAGAGAAGACGATCGAGATCGTCAAGCGCATCCGCGAGCAGTACGGCCTCGAGGCGATGGCGCACTTCACGTGCGTGGGCGCGACCGTCGAGCAGCTGCACGACACGCTCGAGGAGATGCGGGCGGCGGGCATCGACAACGTGCTCGCGCTGCGCGGCGACCCGCCGGCGGGGCAGGATGAGTGGATCAAGACCGACGGCGGCCTGGAGTACTCGCGCGAGCTGGTCGAGCTGATCGCGCGCGACTACCCCTTTGCGATCGGCGCGGCGTGCTTTCCGGAGACCCACGTGCACGCGACCAGCCCCGAGGCCGACCTGGAGCATCTCGTCGAGAAGGTCGGGGCGGGCGTCGACTTCCTGATCACGCAGATGTTCTTCGACAACGCGAGCTACTTCGGCTTCGTCGGCCGGGCGCGGGCGGCGGGCGTGCGGGTGCCGATCATCCCCGGGGTCATGCCGATCACGCGCGTCGGCCAGATCGAGCGGATGGCCCAGCTGAGCGGCGCCGTGATCCCCGAGCAGCTGCGCCGGGAGCTGCACGCGCGCGCCGAGGACGCCGAGGCGGTGCTCGACTTCGGCGTCGCCTACGCGACGCTGCAATGCGCCGAGCTGCTCGCCGCGGGCGCGCCCGGGATCCACTTCTACACGCTCAACCGCTCGCCGGCCACGCGGGCGATCCTGTCCGCGCTGAAGCTCGCCCGCCCGTGGGAGAAGGCCGTGTATCCAGGCCCGCCCACCCGCTCGCCGGCGGGCGGCGCCCCGGCCGCGGCGACGGCGCCGGGGCAGCCGTCCACGGCTTCCTAGCGCTGCGGCTCAGGCGGCTGCCACTCTGCGCCTCGGCTGAGCGCGCCCGTAGGCGCGCTGGCGGGCGTGCGCCTCGCGGACGATCTCGCACGCCTGCGCGGGGCGCTCGACCTGGTGTATGAACGCGAAGTCCCCGGCGTCGATGCGCCCGTCCGCCAGCGCGTGCGAGCGCATCCAGCTGAGCAGCCCGTCCCACTCCCCGTCGCCGAGCAGGATCGCCGGGAAGTGGCGGATCGTGCCCGTCTGGATCAGGGTCAGGCACTCGAACAGCTCGTCCAGGGTGCCGTAGCCGCCGGGGCAGACGACGAAGGCGCACGCGTAGCGCACGAACATCACCTTGCGCGCGAAGAAGTGGCGGAAGCGCAGGCCGACGTCGACGTATGGGTTCAGCCGCTGCTCGTGCGGCAGCTCGATGTTGCAGCCGACCGACAGCGCGCCGGCTTCGCGCGCGCCGCGGTTGGCGGCCTCCATGATGCCGCCCCCGCCGCCGGTGACCACGGCGTAGCCGGCGCTCCCGAGGCAGCTGCCGAGCTCGCGCGCGAGCTCGTAGTTGGGGTGTCCCGGTGGCGTGCGCGCCGAGCCGAAGACGGTCACCGCCGGGCCGATGTCGGCCAGCGCGTCGAAGCCGCGCGCGAACTCGCCGGCGAGGTCGCGGATGCGCTCGGAGTCGGCCGCCCTGACCTCCGCGGGCTCGTCGCCGAGCCACAGCAGCAGCTCCTCGTCGAGGGTCTGCGCGCGCCCGTCGGCGGGGGGCTCCTCGGGGGCGCCGGTGGGCTCGCGGGCGCTCGTCGATGGCTCGCCGGGGTGCACGTTGCAAGCGTACGGCCTGACGAGCGCGGGTAGCAGCGGAGGTGCGTCCGGCCGGCACGTCCACTGCCGGCCGGGCGTGTGCGCGCGGGCCGGCCCCCGGCGACCCTGGCTGGCGCCCGCGCGCCCAGCTCGCGCTGCCGCCCGGCCCCCTACCCTGGGGCGATGCCGCAGAGCCCGCGCGAGGGACAGCTGAGGATCGACCTGGACGGCCCGCGCGCCGAGGCGGGCGGCGCCGGCGGGCAGATCGCCTACACGGTGCGCCGCTCCGCCCGCGCGCGCCGGGTGCGCGTGAACGTGCACCCGCTCGCCGATCTCCGCTCGGTCGGCGTCGAGGTGGTGCTGCCGATGCGCGTGCCCGAGCGCGCGGCGGCGGCGGCGGTCAGCGAGCTGCGCCCGTGGATCGAGCGGCGCCTCGGCGAGGCGCGCGAGACGCTCGCCCGGATCGCGGCGCGCGCGGGCACGGTGCCCTACCTGGACAGCACGCTCGAGCTGGTGCCCGAGGCCGGGCGCGAGCGCGTGCGCCGCGACGGCCAGCGCCTGCTGGTGCCGGCCGGCGATGCGCGCCCGGCGCTCGAGCGCTTCTACCGGCGCGCCGCGCGGAGCGAGATCGCCCCGCGCCTGGATCGCGCGGTGGCGCTCGCGGGCGGCTCCTACAGCGGCCTGGACATCCGCGCGCAGCGCACCCGCTGGGCCTCCTGCTCGGCCGGCGGGCGCATGAGCTTCAACTGGCGGCTGCTGCTCGCGCCCGAGCGGGTGCTCGACTACGTGATCTGGCACGAGGTCTGCCACCTGCAGGTGATGGACCACTCGCGCCGCTTCTGGGCGCTCGTCGAGGGCCACTGGCCGGGCTACCGCGAGGACCGCGAGTGGCTGCGCGCCAACGGCGCGACGCTGGTGCTCTAGGCCGGCAGCGGCCCGCCCTTGCGCTGCTCGATCGGCTCGTAGTCGAGGTCGCGGGCGCCCGTGTAGATCTGGCGGGGGCGCGCGATCTTCTGCTCGGGGTCGCCGACGAGCTCCTTCCACTGGGCGATCCAGCCGGCGGTGCGCCCGATCGCGAACATCACCGGGAACATCGCGACCGGCAGGCCGAGCGCCTCGTAGATCAGGCCCGAGTAGAAGTCGACGTTGGGGTAGAGCTTGCGCGAGGTGAAGTAGTCGTCGTCCAGCGCGCGCTTCTCCAGCTCGGTGGCGACCTCCAGCAGCGGGCTCTTGCCGCGCACCTCGAAGACCGCGTCGAGGTGTTTGCGGATGATCCGCGCGCGCGGGTCGTAGTTCTTGTAGACGCGGTGGCCGAAGCCCATCAGGCGCTCGTTGCCGGCCTTCACGCCCTCCAGGAAGGCGGGGATGTTCTCGACCGTCTCGATGCGTTTGAGCATTCGCAGCGCCTGCTCGTTGGCGCCGCCGTGCAGCGGCCCGTAGAGCGCGGCGACGCCGGCGGCGACGGCCGAGTAGGGGTCGACCTGGGTCGAGCCGACCGAGCGCACGGCGCTCGTCGAGGCGTTCTGTTCGTGGTCGGCGTGCAGGATGAAGAGCACGTCGAGCGCCCGCGCGAGCCGCGGGTCGGGCTCGTACTTGAGCTCGGTCATTTTGTACATCATCCCGAGGAAGTTGCTGGCGTAGTCGAGGTCGTTGTCGGGATACACGTACGGCTGGCCCATGTTGTGGCGGAACGCGAACGCGGCCAGCGTCGGCATCTTCGCGAGCAGGCGGATGATCTGGATCGCGCGCACGCGCTCCTCGTGGATCTTGTTGGCGTCGGGGTAGAACGTCGAGAGCGCCCCGACGGAGGCCACGAGCATGCCCATCGGGTTGGCGTCGTAGCGGAAGCCCTGCATGAAGTCCTTGACGTTCTCGTGCACGAACGTGTGGATCGTGATCTCGTCGATCCAGCCGTCGAGCTCGGGCCGCGTGGGCAGTCTGCCGTTGATCAGCAGGTAGGCGACCTCCAGGTAGGTCGAGTGCTCGCACAGCTGCTCGATCGGGTAGCCGCGGTGCTGGAGGACGCCCGCGTCGCCGTCGATGTAGGTGATCGAGCTGCGGCAGGAGGCGGTGTTCATGTAGGCCGGGTCGTAGGACATCAGGCCGAATTCGTCGGGGTCGACCTTGATCTGGCGCAGGTCGGTGGCGCGCACCGTGCCGTCGGTGATCGGCAGCTCGTAGCTGGCGCCGGTGCGGCTGTCGGTCACCGTCAGCGTGCCCTGCGCCGGCGTCGCCGCGCTGCCGTTCGCGTCGGCCGCGCCGGCGGCGCTGCCATCGATCGTCGATCGCTCGGTGCTCATGTGTATCTCCTGTCGGCGGTTGAAGGCTCACCACCGATTATGAGCGACCGCGCGCGGGAACCCGCCGCCGGCGGCTCAGGCGCGCAGCTGCACGGGCGTGCCGCTGAACTGGGTGACCTGGTGCAGCTCCTCGATCCGCCAGGCGATCTCGCCGCCCTGCAGGCGCTGCACCCGCTCGGTCCCGAACTCCTCGACGTTGAAGGAGGCCAGCACGGTCGCGTAGGCCATCGCGCGGCGCAGCAGCTCGTCGGTGATCGGCTGGCCCTCGGCGGCGCCGCCCGTGCCCGTCTGGGCCGCGATGTAGCCGACGAAGCCGCCGGCGAAGGTGTCGCCGGCGCCGGTCGGGTCGACGACGCTCTCCAGCGGGTAGGCGGGCAGCGCGAAGAAGCCGTCGCGGGTGACGAGCGCGGCGCCGTACTCGCCCTGCTTGGCGACGACGACGCTCGGCCCGCGCAGCTCGCCGGCGCCGTCGCCGGCGGCCTCGGAGGGAGACCACGAGAGGACCTCGCGGGCGGCCGCCAGCAGGCTCGCCTTGCCGGTCAGCTGGCGCAGCTCGGCGTCGTTGAGGATCAGGCAGTCGACGCACTCGATCGCGCGCACGAGCGAGTCGCGGGCGATGTCGATCCACAGGTTCATCGAGTCGAGCGCGACGAAGCGGGCGTGGGCCATCTGCAGGCGCACGTCGTGCTGGAGGTCGGGCTGGATGTTGGCCAGGAACAGCACGTCGCTCGAGCGCGAGCCCTCGGAGAGCTTCGGCGAGAAGCCCTCGAAGACGCCGAGCTGCGTGTCGAGCGTCTCGCGCGAGTTCAGGTCCCAGCCGTACTCGCCCCGCCAGAAGAAGGTCTTGCCGCCGCTGACGTGCTCGACGTCGGCGACGTCCACGCCGCGGCCGCGCAGCACCTCCAGCTGCTCCTCGCCGAAGTCCTCGCCGACGGGGCCGACGACGCGCACCTCGTCGAAGAAGGAGGCGGCCAGCGCGAAGTGCACGGCGGCGCCGCCGAGCATCCGCTCGCGCTCGCCGAAGGGCGTCTTGACGGTGTCATAGGCGATCGATCCGACGACGGTGATGGGCATGGGCGGGGACCTTAGAGCAACGTGGGGCGCCGGGTTGGGCCGGGCGCCCGTCGCCCGCGATGGCCGGCCCGGAGCCCGTGGCGGCGTCCGCTAGCCTCGCGACCCGTGCGTGCGATCCAGATGAGCGAGTTCGGCGGCCCGGAGGTGCTGAAGCTGGCCGAGCTGCCGCTGCCGGAGCCGGGGCCCGCGGAGGTCCTGATCAGGGTCGCGCGCGCCGGCGTGAACTTCGCCGACACGCACACGCGCACGAACTCCTACGTGCAGAAGGCGACGCTGCCGCTGGTGCCCGGCGGCGAGGTGGCGGGCGTGCGCGAGGACACGGGCGAGCGCGTGGTCGCGCTGGTGGGCAGCGGCGGCTATGCCGAATACGCGCGCGCGCTGCGCGAGCGCGTGTACGCGATCCCCGACGGGCTGGACGACGGCAGCGCGCTGGCGCTGCTGATCCAGGGGACGACCGCGTGGCACCTGTACCGCACGGCCGCCAGGACCAGGGAGGGGGAGAGCGTGGTCGTGCACGGCGCCGCCGGCGGGGTCGGCTCGATCGCGGTGCAGCTCGGCGAGCGCTTCGGCGCGCGGCGGGTGATCGCCACGGCCACCGGCGCGGAGCGCCGCGCGCTCGCGCTCGAGCTGGGCGCGCACGTCGCCGTCGAGCCCGACGCGCAGGGGCTGACCGAGCGGCTGCTCGAGGCGAACGGCGGCCGCGAGGTGGACGTCGTCTTCGACATGTCCGGCGGCGCGGTGTTCGACGCCTCCTACCGGGCGCTCGCGCCGTTCGGGCGGGTCGTCGTGTGCGGGATCGCGACGAGCGAAGCCAACGAGGTGCGCACGGGCTCGCTGCTGCGCCACTCGCGCGCGGTGGTCGGCTTCTACCTGTTCCACTGCCTGGAGGTGCCGGGCATGTTCGAGCGGGCGCTCGAGGAGCTGTTCGCGCTGGCGGCCGCCGGCAGGGTGCGCGCGATCGTCGGCCACACCTATCCTCTGGAGCAGGCCGCCCAGGCCCAGATCGACCTGCGCGGGCGGCGCACGAGCGGCAAGCTGCTGCTAGATCCCACCGCCTGAGCGCGACCGGTCCGCCTGAAGGCACCTTCTTTTCCTAAGCTCATGTCCACCGTCATGGCCAAGTCATTCGCCGAGCTCGGCCTCTCCGAGCCCACCCTGCAGGCGCTGCGGGACGTCGGCTACGAGTCCCCGAGCCCGATCCAGGAACAGGCGATCCCGGATCTGCTGCAGGGCCGCGACGTGATCGGCCAGGCGCAGACGGGCACGGGCAAGACGGCGGCGTTCGGGCTGCCGATCATGGAGTACGTCGACTCCGGCAACCGCGAGGTGCAGGCGCTCGTGCTGACGCCCACGCGCGAGCTGTGCATCCAGGTGACGCAGGCGCTGCGCACCTACGGCGCGCACCGCGGCGTGGACGTCGTGGCGGTCTTCGGCGGCGCGCCGATCCGCGCCCAACAGGCGCAGCTGCGGGCGGGCGGGCACGTGGTCGTGGGCACGGTCGGGCGCGTGCTCGACCTGATCTCGCGCCACTCGCTGATGCTGCACGAGTGCCGCTTCGTGGTGCTCGACGAGGCCGACGAGATGCTCGACCTGGGCTTCCTCGAGGACGTCGAGAAGATCCTCGCGCTGACGCCCTCCAGCCGCCAGACGGCGCTGTTCTCGGCCACGATGCCGGGCCCGATCCAGATGCTGGCCGACCGCTACATGTACGAGCCGCAGCTGATCAAGGTCGAGGCGGCGACGCTCACGATCGACACCGTCGAGCAGTTCCAGCTGCCCGTGGAGACGCGGGAGAAGCCCGACAAGCTCGTCGAAGTGCTGCGCGCGGAGATGGGATCGCGCGGCGAAGCCGAAGGCCAGCAGGCGATCGTGTTCGTGCGCACGAAGATCCGCTGCGAGCAGCTGTTCAGAACGTTGCGCGACCGCGGCATGAACGTGCGCGCGCTGCACGGGGACATGTCGCAGGGCTCGCGCGACGGCGTGATGCTGGCGTTCAAGGGCGGGCGCGTGCCGATCCTCGTGGCCACCGACGTGGCCGCCCGGGGCCTGGACATCTCGACGGTCACGCTGGTCGTCAACTACGACGTGCCGACGAGCCCTGACACGTACGTGCACCGCATCGGGCGCACCGGCCGGGTCGGGCGCTCGGGGCGCGCGATCACGTTCGTCGAGCGTCGCCAGAAGAACGAGCTCGAGGCGATCGAACGCCACATCGGCACGAACGTGGCGCAGTGGGAGCAGGGGGCGGTCGCGAAGCCGACGCCGGTGCGCGAGCGCCCGCGCAGGCACTCCAAGCCGCGCATCTCGCGCCGCGACGAGAGCGAGCCCTACGCGAAGCTCGTGCTGGGCGGCGGCCGCGCGGCGGGCCTGAGCGTCGCCGACATCGTCTCCGCGGTGACCTCCTCGGCCGGGCTGGACGGCGAGGCGGTGCGCGACGTGGTCGTGCTCGAGCGCTTCTCCTTCCTGTCGGTGCCCGAGGCCGAGGCCGAGCGCGTGATCGCGGCCTTCGACGGCCGTGCGCTGGTCGCGGGCGCGGAGGCCGACGGGAACGGCGGCGACCGGGCGCCGAGCCTCGAGCGCGTGCAGGTAAGGTAGGCGCATGTCAACAGCCACCATGCAGACCAGCGAGGGGCCGATCGTCTTCGAGCTGTTCGACGAGGACGCCCCCAAGACCGTCGAGAACTTCCGCAAGCTCGCGGGCGAGGGCTTCTACGACGGGCTCACGTTCCACCGCGTGATCAGCGACTTCATGATCCAGGGCGGCTGCCCGCAGGGCACCGGCACGGGCGGCCCCGGCTACACGTTCGAGGACGAGTTCAACGAGCACAAGGTCGTGCGCGGCGCGCTGGCGATGGCCAACGCCGGCCCCGACACGAACGGCTCGCAGTTCTTCATCGTGACGGCCGATTCGTGCCCGTGGCTCGACGGCAAGCACACGGTGTTCGGGCAGGTGAGCGAGGGCATGGACGTCGTGGACAAGCTCGAGGCGGTTCCCACCGACGGCTCCGACCGGCCGGCCGAGCCGATCGGGATCGACTCGATCGCGCTTTCGCAGTAGCTACCAGCGCACGTCCTCGCTGGCCCGGTCGGCGGGGAAGAACGACTCCAGGCGGATCTCCTGGAGGGTCACGTCCTGGGGCGTGCCGACAGTCGTCACGAGCGAGAAGTAGCTCGCCCGCACGCCGTCCTTGGCGAAGGTCACGGGGACGAGCGGCGAGGGCGTGGCGGCGAAGTCGGGCCTGCGCCAGTCCGCGGGCACCTGCGGGAGCGCCAGCACCTCCTCCAGCAGCCGCGCGGTGCGCACGTCCGGGACGCCGCCGACGGCCTCGCGGTGCACGCGCTGGATCAACGCCCGGCCGGTGTCGTGCCAGTTCGCCACGTGGGGGCGCAGCACGGTGAACATCAGCCGCACGACGTTCGGCGGCTCCGCCGCCTGCGACCGCGCGGCCCCGTCAGGCCCGGCGGGCTCGTCGAGCAGGAACGCGAACATCGCGGCCGCGGCGGCGTTCGTGGCGGTGACGTTCCAGTGCCGGTCGAGCACCACGGCCGGATAGGGCTCGTGGTGCGCGAGCACCCGCTCCAGCGCGCCGCGGACCTGCGCCATCGAGGCGTCGTCCAGGCCCGTCGCGCGGTACTGCGGCGCGTAGCCGGCCGCCAGCAGCATCTGGTTGCGCTCGCGCAGCGGCACGTCCAGCGCGCGGGCGAGCGTCAGCACCATCTCGCGGCTGGGGTTCGCGCGGCCGCTCTCCACGAAGCTCACGTGGCGGGCCGTCACGCCGGCCTCCGTCGAGAGGCTTCGCTGGCTCATCCGGCGCTCGCGGCGCCAGTGCTGGAGCAGCTCGCCCACGGGGCTCGGCCGCAGGATCGCGCGGCCGATGCGGGTGCTCTGCGCCATGCAGCGAATGTAGAGCGCCAAGCAGGCGTCGACGCTTCCCCGCGAGGTAATCGAAGCGGGCCGCCGGGCGGGCGCCATCTGCTTCCCTCGCGGGGAATTGAGCGCAGGCGCTCGCCCGCCCATGCTCGTCCTCAGCCCGCGCACGGCGGGCGTCAACCCACCGAAGAAAGCTGAGGATGCCGCATATGAGCCAGTTCGAGGTCCACACGATCGAGTCCGCGCCCGCCGAGTCGCGAGCGTCGCTGCAGGCGCTGGAGCAGGGGCTCGGCTTCGTCCCCAACCTGGCGGCAGCGATGGCCGGCTCGCCGGCGCTGGTGAACAGCTTCGTGCAGATGCGCGGCACGCTCGCCGCCGGCGGCCTCACGGGCGCCGAGCGCGAGCTCGTCGCGATCGCGGTCAGCCGCGAGAACGACTGCGACTACTGCATGGCCGCCCACTCCACGTTCGCGCTCATGCAGAAAGCCGACCCGGCCGCGGTCGAAGCGGCGCGCGCCGGGCGGGCGCCGTCGGACGCGAAGCTCGGCGCGCTCTACGAGTTCGCCCGCGCGCTCGTCGCCAGGCGCGGCCACGTCGGCGAGCAGGACGTCCAGGCGCTGCTCGACGGCGGCTGCTCGCGCGAGGCCGCGCTGACGGCGATCGCCCAGGTCGCCCACACGACCATGGCCAACTACGTCCACAACCTCGCCGACGTGACCGTCGACGAGCCCTTCCGGGCGCAGGCCTGGGAGCGGGCGGCGGCCTGAGAGGCCTGGCGTTCGGCGCGGCCTGCGGGTACGCTCTACGCGCGTCTGTGGCGGGCCCGCGGGGCCGCCGGCCGGTCAACGGGGAGCCGCCTGTCGGCTGATCGAGCGAGATGCGCCTGGCGCCGCGCGCCGCGCGGCGCCGTACCCGGGGGACCAACCAACGGCAAGGAGACTGGAAGATGAGACACGTCAGGATGGCGTCGGGCGCCCTGGCGGCCGCGTGCGCGCTCGCCGCCGCCGGCTCGGCGAGCGCGTCGGCCGCGCAGTTCATCGCCAAGGACAAGCAGGCGAGCACGGGGCTGTTCCAGGTGAAGGGCACGGCCGGCACCGAAGACGGGCAGGCGTTCAGCGCGGCGGGCGTGCCGGTGAGCTGCGCGGCGGCGCACGGCAAGGGCAGCCTGCTCGTGCCGGGCGGCGACCTGCTGGCGTCGCTCACGTTCAGCCGCTGCACCACGGAGCTGCACGTCGGCGCGATCAGCTCGAGCGCCGGCGTGACGGTCAAGGGCCCGCTGGAGCTCGAATACGCGCCCACGGGCACGGTGCGCGTGCTCGCCCCGATCACGCTCGACGTCAAGGCGCTGGGCTGCGCGATCACGCTCGGGGGCCGCCAGGAAGAAGTCCCGGAGGGCGAGTCCCAGGACCAGCCGGGGTTCCAGCCCGGCGTCACCTACGCCAACGAAAAGCTCTCGACCTCGAGGCTGAGCTCGTTCCCGACGGGCTTCCAGGACAAGCTCGTCGCGACCGACCAGCTGATT
>DASZFZ010000082.1:0-33079 GCA_035939315.1 Solirubrobacteraceae bacterium
CGGGACTCTAGCGGCCGCGCGCGCGCCGACGCGAAAGCCGGCGACCCGGCCGCCGCTCGGGCTGGCCGGGTCGCCGCGCTGTCTGGCCTGGCTCTGGCTGCGCCTAGCCCTGGTTGTCGAACGTGTACGCCTGCGACTGCAGGGAAACCGTCTTTACGAGGTTGCCCAGCGCGATGTTGACGTCGTAGAGGTGCAGGCCCCAGTCGGGTCCGAGCTCTTCCTTGACGTATTCCTTCGGGTCGACGGCCGTGCCGACCGGGTTGATCTGCAGGAAGCTCGCGCCGCCTTCGTGGTGGCACTGAGCCGTGTACTCGCCGGGCGAGGCCACCCACGGGGTGGAGCCGGTCGGCGATTCCTGGAAGTCGCCGAGCGCGCCGGGGAACGGCGTGGTCGACGCGTACGGCAGCAGCGCGCCGGCGCCGCCGCTCTGGGTGAGCAGCGCCGGGTTCACGCACAGCACTTCTTTGCCGGTGTTTTCCACGCCGGGGCCGAGCAGCGGGCTGTTCTCGCGCCCGAAGAACGAGCCTTCCGGCGGTTCTTTGAGGAACGAGGAGTAGGCGATCACGCAGCCGGTCTGGATCGCCGACTCGCACGCCGGCACCGTCTGGAAGTCACCGCCGACCGTCTGGCCTTCCGGCACGAGCACGTTGCCGCCGAGCAGGACCGCCGAGACCATCAGCTTCTTCAGCGCCGGGTTCGGTTCGATCGCGCGCTGGATCAGCGCCTTCAGCAGCAGCGCGCCCTGCGAGTGGCCGATCAGCACGAAGCCGCGGCCCTTGTTGTACTTGTCGATGTATTCGGCGAAGCCTTCGGCCATGCTCTCGAAGGCGATCGCGCTGGCCGCCGGGCTCGTCGGTTTGCCGCTGTTGAGCGCAGCCAGCGTGATCTGCTTGTACATCGGCGCGTAGACCTTGCAGTCCTGCGAAAAGCGCGAGGCCTGGTCGATCGCGACCTGCGTCTCGGTGGCTTCGCGTTCGAGGTTCGAGTTTTCGGTCGGCTGTTCGCTGACGGTCGGGTAGACGTAGAAGCAGTCGATCGGCGCCTTCCTGTCGATCTTGGTCTTTTCTTCGCTGGTTTCGCCGTTCGTCTGGACGACCGTCGTCGTCAGCGACTGCGTGCAGGGGTCGTTCTTCAGACCCGGCTTGCACAGCCACACCGTCCCCGATTTCTTGGCCAGCGCCGTGCCGGCGCTCAGGCCAAGCACGACGAGCGCGGCGGCGCTCACGAGCGCCACCAGGCGCATGCGCCGCCCGGACTCGCCGGTTGCGCCGGCTCTCCATCCTTGTCGCATCCCTCTCTCCTAGTCCTCGTGCGGCCCCGCCTCGATGGCCTCGCCGCGGTTCGCGCCGGATTTTAGGGGTACCAGTTGGTAAGCGCAAACCCCAGGTGATGCTCGTGACCAGCGCCGCCCGAGCGACGCTACTCGAGCGGCGAGCCCAGCAGCGCAGCCTCGACCTGGCGCAGCTTGTCGATGTCGCCGCGAATGCCCGCCAGCGCGTCGTTGTAGATGAACGCCTCGGCGAGACGCACGATCGCGTAGGCGAGCACGTCCGTCGGCAGCGGCGCGACGAAGCTGCCCGACTGCACCTCGGCGTCGATCAGGCGCTGGATCGTCGCGACCAGCCGCGGCTGCACCAGGCCGGCGCTCGACGTGAGGATGCGAAGCGCGCGCTCCTGCTCCTGCGCGAGCAGCGTGCGCAGCGCGCTGGTCGCGACGACCTCGCGGTTGAAGCGGTCGAAGGTGTCGAGCAGCGCGGGCGCGCCGCTGCCGGCGACCGCCTCGCGGTGCGCCTCCAGGCGCTCTTGCGAGAGCGTTCCGAGCACCTCGCCGAGCAGCAGCTCTCGCGTCTGAAACCAGCGGTGCATGGTCGCCCGGGCGAGGCCGAGCTCGCGCGCGATCGCCTGCACGTCGACGCGTTCGCCGGCCTGGAAGCGTCGGGTCGCGAGCTCGAGGGCCGCCTCCCTGGTGGAGGCGGCCGGACGGCCGGGGCGGCCTGGGGCGAGCTGGGCCATCGATACAGCCTAGTCCAGCCCGCGGAGGCTTAGCAAGAATCGCCACGCGATGCGCCGGTAGAAGACTGCCAGGCGCACGGGAGGCGTCCACTGGGCGAGATGCGCAGGCATCCACGGCAAACCTCAAGCGAAAGTCGAAACTGCCGAACCAATGTCAATGAACGTCAAGCGCGCGGCGCTGGCGTGGCCAGCCAGACGACGGGTACGACGAGCAGAGCGCGGCGACTCGGCGGTCGTGCGGGTGGCGCGCCAGCCGATCCTCGACCGCAACTCGCGGGTGATCGGCTACGAGCTGCTGTTCCGGGCGCCGGGCGCGCACGCCGCGAACGCGGCGGACGATCGCGAGGCCACCTCGGCGGTGATCCTCGACGGCATGCTCGACGTCGGGCCGCTCGAGCTGGTCGGCGAGAAGCTCGCCTACGTGAACGTGTCCCGCGACTTCCTGCTGAGCGTGCGGCCGCTGCCGCTGGCGCCCCGGCGGGTGGTGCTGGAGCTGCTCGAGGACCAGCCGGTCGACGACGCCCTGCTCGAGGTGCTCGACGAGCTGCGCGCCGGCGGCTTCACGATCGCGCTTGACGACTTTCGCCGGACGCCCCAGACCGAACGCCTGCTCACCTACGCGGGCGTGATCAAGGTCGACGTGCTCGAGCACCACGCCGGGAAGCTCGTGGAGCTCGTCGGGTATCTGCGCAAGCACCGCCCGACGGCGATGCTGCTGGCCGAGAAGGTCGAGAGCCGCGAGGACTTCGAGCGCTGCCGCGAGCTGGGCTTCGACGCCTTCCAGGGCTACTTCTTCGCGCGCCCCGCGCGCGTGCGCGGCGAGCGCCTGCCGACGCACAGCCTGTCGGCGCTGAGCGCGATGGCCGAACTGGAGGCGACCGAGGACTTCGAGGAGCTGCACCGCATCATCACGCGCGACGCCGGGTTGAGCATGCGGCTGCTGCGCTACGCCAACTCGGCATACGTCGCGCTGCCCAAGCGCGTCGGCTCGGTCCAGGAGGGCCTGACGTGGCTGGGCGCCGAGAAGGTGCGCCGGTTCGCGCTGATGGTGGCGCTCTCGGGCGCCGTGGACGTGCCCAACGAGCTGCTGGTAACGGCGCTCGTGCGCGCGCGCATGTGCGAGATGCTCGGCGGCGGCGGCGCGGCCTCCGGCGAGTCGAGCTTCACGATCGGGCTGTTCTCGGTCGCCGACGCGCTCGCCAACGCGCCGATGCGCGAGGTGGTCGAGCAGCTGCCGTTCCGCGAGGACATCGTCGCGGCGCTGCTGTCGGGCAGCGGCGAGCTGGGCGAGCTGCTGCGGGGCGTCGTCGCCTATCAGCGCGGCGACTTCGACGCCGCGGCCGCGCTGATCCGCCGCCACCCGGCGATCGAGCGCGTGTATCGCGACGCGGTCATGTGGGCAGACGCGAGCATCTCGCAGCTGAGCTGATAGAAAAGCGGGCATCAGAGAGGAAACAACGCCTACGCAAGGAGCCCCCGACATGGCCTACTCCGTTCCGCCGCTGCCCTACGCCTACGACGCGCTCGAGCCGCACATCGACAAGGCGACGATGGAATTCCACCACGACAAGCACCACCAGGCCTACGTTGACAAGGTCAACGCGGCGCTGGAGGGCACAGACTGGGCGGAGAAGCCGATCGAGGAGGTGCTGAAGAACCTCGACAGCCTCGGCGAGAAGAAGGGCCCGGTCAAAAACAACGGCGGCGGCCACTACAACCACACGCTGTTCTGGGAGAACATGGCGCCGGGCGGCGGCGGCGAGCCGAGCGGCGCGCTCGGGGACGCGATCGGCGCGGCGTTTGGCTCCTTCACGGACTTCCAGGCCAAGCTCAAGGAAACGGGCGTCAACCAGTTCGGCTCGGGCTGGTCGTGGCTGGTCAAAGACGGCTCGGGCCTGGCGGTCGTCGGCTCGGCCAACCAGGACTGCCCGATCTCCAACGGCCAGACGCCGCTTTTGGGCGTCGACGTGTGGGAGCACTCCTACTACCTCAAGTACCAGAACCGCCGCCCGGACTACATCGACGCGTGGTGGAACGTGGTCAACTGGGACAGGGTCGCCGAGCGCTTCGCGGCCGCCTAGCTAGCGGCTGAAGCGCCGCCCGGCGACAGGCGAGTCGGCCTCGTCGAGCGCGACGCCGGCCGGCTGGAGCATCGAGTCGAGGACGGCGTCGGCGCTCGCGTCCTCCTGCTCGGCGGCGGCTTCGAGCGCCGCGATCCGCTCGGGGGTCATGGCGGTGGCGTCCTCGTTCTCGGCCAGCCAGCGGCGGGCCTCGGCGGCGGCGGTCTCGTCGCGCTGGACGGTCTTGCCGGCCGCGTAGTAGCGGTCGATCTCCTTGAACAGCTCGTCGACGAGCTGCTCGGTGGGGACCTTCTTGAGCGGCTCGCCCTTGGAGTAGATCATGCCCATGTCTTTGGCGCCGGTGATGCCGAAGTCGGCGTGGCGGGCCTCGCCGATGCCGTTCACGGCACAGCCGAGCACGGAGACCTCGATCGGGTCCTCATAGGCTTCCAGGCGCCGCTCGACCTCGGCGACGACCGAGTCCATGTCGAACTGCAGGCGCCCGCAGGTGGGGCAGGCGATCAGGTCGGGGCCGCGCTCGCGCAGCTTCAGCGCCTTGAGGATCTCCCAGGCGACCTTGACCTCCTCCTCGGCGTGGAAGGTGGACAGCGAGATGCGGATCGTGTCGCCGATGCCGTCGGCGAGCAGCGTGCCCAGGCCGACGGCGGACTTCAGCGAGCCCGACCACTTGGTGCCGGCCTCGGTCACGCCGAGGTGCAGCGGGTAGGGGATCTTCTCGGCGAGCAGGCGGTTGGAGGCGATCGTGTTCGGCACGGACGTGGACTTCATCGAGACCTTGAAGTTCTCGAAGTCCAGGCGCTCCATCAGCTCGACGGTCTCGACGGCGGCGGTGACGAGCGCCTCGACCGGGTTGTCGTACTCGAGCTGGCGCAGGTGCTTGGGCAGCGAGCCCGAGTTCACGCCCACGCGCAGCGGCGTGCCGCGCTGCTTGGCCAGCGCGATCACCTCGGCGACCTTCTCGGGGCCGCCGATGTTGCCGGGGTTCAGGCGCACGCAGTGAGCGCCCGCCTCGATCGCCTTGATCGCGAGCGTGTGGTTGAAGTGGATGTCGGCGATCACGGGGATCGGCGACTCCTTGACGATCGTCTTCAGCGCCTCGGCGTCCTGCTCGCGGGGCACGGCCACGCGCACGATGTCCGCGCCGGCCTCGGCGACCCTGCGGATCTGCGCCATCGTCGCCGGCAGGTTGGCGGTCTCGGTCTTGGTCATCGTCTGCACGGCGACGGGCGCGCCGCCGCCGACCGGCACCGCACCCACGTGGATCTGGCGCTCAGAGGCCATAGGCTGATTCTACGATGCCGCCTGCCGGGAGCGAGCACACCGAGCGCGCGGAGGCGACCGGGGCGCCGACGGCGGGCCACGGCCCGGGCGCCGTATACGCGACCGCGAAGGGCCCGCTGGCGCGTCTGCTGGCCCCGCTGGCCTCGCCGCTGGCCGCCCGGGCGCGCGCCCGCCGGCACGCGCGCTTCTTCGCGCTGACGCGCCTGGCGCCCGGGGCGCGGGTGCTGGACGTGGGCTGCGGCACGCTCGGCCTGCGCGCGCTCGAGCCCGAGCTGGACGTCACCGGCGTCGACCTGGAGGAGCGGCCCGGCTACCCCGGCCCGTTCGTGCGCGCGGACGCGAGCGAGCGCCTGCCGTTCGCCGACGGCGAGTTCGACCTCGTGTACTGCTCGAGCGTGATCGAGCACGTGCCGCCGGCGCGCCGCCGGGCGTTCGCGGCCGAGCTGCGCCGCGTGGGGCGCGGCTGGTTCGTGCAGACGCCCGCCCGCGCGTTCCCGCTGGAGCCGCACTCGCTGCTGCCCGGCGCGCACTGGCTACCGCGGCGCCTGCGCCGCCGCTACTGGCGCCTCGGCGCGAGCGGCGACGACAGCGACGCGATCTGGCTGCTCGGCCGCGGCGAGCTGGAGGCGCTGTTCGGGCCGGCGCACGCCGAGCGCGTGGGGCCGCTCGTCAAGAGCTGGGTGTGCGTGGGGGCGGCGGGGGGCCGCTAGGACCGCCGCCGGTGCGGTGCCGCGCGAGCCTCAGGCGGTGACGCTGGCCGCCCGATGAGCCCTGCCGCGGTCGATCCTGGCGGGGGCGGGCCGCGTCTCGCCGTAGAGCGCGAGCCGTATGAGGGACTCGATCGCGACGCGGCCAGCGACGGGCGCGCTGCGGACCGTGCCGTCCGAGGCCACGAGTATGGCGGAGGGGGTTCCCCAGACTCCGTATGCGTGCATGACTGTTGCCTGCTCGTCGATGAGCACGTCGGTCAGGCCGTGCTCGCGGGCGAGCGCCTCGGCTTGCATGGCCTCCACCGGGGCAACGAGGGTGAGCGTCAGGCGTTCGGTCACCGTGTCGTGCCAGCGTGCGAGTTCGGGCAGAAGCGCGGCGCAGGGTCCGCACCCGGGGCTCACGAACGTCAGTACGCAGGCCCGGTCGTCAGCCAGGAGATCCTGAAGGCTCACGACGCGTCCGGCTGCGGAGGGCAGCGAGAACTGTGGCGCCAGCGCTCCGATCTGCCGGGGAGCGTCGGTGGCAGCGCGGCCGCCGCTCGAGCGTAGCCGGCGGTTCTCGAGCGACAGAAGCACGGACGTCGTCGTTGCGAGAGTCGCCAGTGCGCCGATCGCGATCAGCCACAGGTCGGTCGCGCTGGTGCTGGCCACCCATCGGCTCAGCGACGGGCCAGGGCCGGCGAGCGCGACGTATACGGCTGGCAGTGCCAGCGCGAGATTGCGGGCTACGGTCACCCAGCTCGCGGGCTTGGAGTGCAGCTGGCCGAAGCAGTGGCAGTCCGGGGCCTCGCCGCGACGCAGGACTCGTGTGAGCCCCAGGACGAACGAGCCGAGCAGCACCAGGCTGCCAGCAGCTCCCCAGCGTGCCGTTGTCGGAAACACCAGCGCCGTAGCCGCGGCGAGCTCGCCGGCGGGCAGCAGGAGCACCAGCGGACCGGCAAGGCGAGACGGCACGTCGAAATCATCCAGTGCCTGCCGCGTGCCGGGGCGGTCGGCGAGCTTCGCGACGCCCGCGATGACGAACACGGCGGCGAGGCCGAGCCTAGCGATCACCAGCGCGTCGTTCATCCTCCAAATGTAACACCGCTACTGTCCAATGTGTGGTGGGTGAAAACGGGGCAGAGTCAGTGGTAGTCGAGGCGTTCGGCGTGACCGTGGCGGTCACCGCCGATCCTCAGCACTTCGCGGCTGTCCGCGACTTCATACCTCCGCATGCCCGCCTGGTGAAGGACCCGCCCGAGCGCGGTCGCTTCGCGCTCGTCAAGGACGACGACGACGCGTTGCTGAAGGTCGTTTGCGACGAAAAGCCGATAGCCGGTCCGTTTGATCTGCGACTCGCGCTCGGCATCCTCGACGCCGAGCTGCGCATGTACATCGCGCTGCACGCTCCCGACCATGTCTTCGTCCATGCCGGAGTCGTTGGGGTGGAGAACCGCGCGATCGTCCTTCCCGGGAGGAGCTTCGCGGGCAAGACCACGCTCGTGGCCGCGCTCGTGCAAGCGGGCGCGGAATACTGGTCTGACGAGTACGCCGTGCTCGACGCCGACGGCCTCGTTCACCCCTACCCCAAGCCTCTGTCGGTGCGCATCGACGACACCCGCGAGACCGACGAGCAGCCCGTCGAGAGCCTCGGCGGGCGAGCCGGCGACAGGCCTCTACCCATCGGCGTGATCGCGTTCACCAGCTACCGCCCTGGAGCGGCCTGGGCGTTGCGCCCCCGCACCGCCGGAGAGGGCGCCGTCAAACTGCTGGAGCACTCGATCGCCGCACGCTCACGCCCCGAGCAGGTACTCGCAGCGGCGCGGCGTGCCGCAACCAACGCCCTGGTGCTCGAGGGAGAACGGGGCGACGCAGGGCAAGCCGCCAGCGCGCTGCTCTCGCAGCACGCAGCCGGTTGACGGCGCATCCATCGGACCTCCTACGCACCCGCAGCTGCGAAATCGGTGACACGCCCAATCGGCATCTACTCACAACGAAATGTCTCCAACTTGCGCGGTTGTCGGCACCACCGCACCCATCTCTGGGCGCTTCTACACCCGGCCCCTGGCTCGCCGAACACGCCACAGTGTGTGAATCGTGCTGTGGGCTTGGCCGATCACCCAGATCGCGCGCCAGACATATGCGCCAGCCAACCCGAGCCTGCCACGCCGCGCCAGCGGTGACCACCACCGCATGTAGTCCGGCCCTGGAAAGCCATGGCTAGCGGCGATCGCCAGCTTCCGCCTGATCCCGAGGCTGGCGGAGAGCAGCGCGTAGAGCTCCTCGGCGATCCAGTCCTCGCGCCGAAGCGCGTACCGGAGCGATCCCTCCTCGCTGAGACCGAGCCTGCGAGCCAGATCCTCGCCCTCGGGCAGAAGCCGCAGGCCGGCTGCGAACGCCGGGACGCCCCGATACGAGCGTGCGAGCTCCAGCGCGCACGACCACTCTGCCTCCTCGACGAGGGCGAGCGCACGCCGCAGGTCCTCGAGCGGCTTGCCCTCTGCTGCATCCGCGTGTTGCGCCGCATGCAGCGCCACGTGCAGCAGGACGGTGGCGCGATCGGGCACGCTCAACTCGACGCCCGCGATCACCTGGCGCTCGGTGCTCGCGGCAAGATGACCCCAGACCTCATCCGGGTCGCCGTCGAGCTCTGGCAGTTGCCAGTGAAGATCCACCATCCCGTCGCCGCGGGTGAACGTCGTGCGCCCCACGTCCCTGAACAGCGGCATCGGCATCCATGGCCGATCCTTCTCAAAGCCCAGCCGTTCGAGCACGCCCACGGCGCGTGCCCGGTTCCCGGGTGCCACCATCAGATCGGAGTCAACGTAGGGACGCACCTCGTCGGGATAGAGCCACTTGGCAAACACCGGGCCCTTGAGCACGAGCGTCTCGATTCCCTCACGGCCGAATGCACCGGTGACCTCGGCCGTGAGCGCGTCCACCGCAAAGGTACGCGCCATCCGAGAATAACGCTCAAGACGTTCCGCACTCACCACAGGATCGCCCGGGATCACCCGGGATCACCCATACCATCGAATAACGCTAATGAAACTCGACCGCGAGCGAGATACAACACAACGGAGTCGCCGATGGTGATGAGGAACATCTTGTTACAATAACCCTCTGAGGGCCTATGTCGCACCGCGCAGGCACGATCCATCCAACCGAGTCATATGCCAGACCCTAGCCGACGTCTAGCATTCCCATTTTTCGAGATAGTCGACGATTTCTTTTTCACCGCCACAAAAGTTTGCGCATCCTTCCTTGGTAAATTTAGGATTCACACTAAGCAGGCTGGAACAGGTCCCATTCCTGCAAGTGCAGCATCCCGTGGTCCCTTCTTTACTACATCGGCGTAGCCCTTTTTCTTCTTCCCCTGAGCTAGCCATCGCTGGTGTCGCCGCGGTTGCCGACATGATCAGCGACCCGGTCGCAGCAGCGGCGGCACCGTAACGCGCGGCCCTGCCGATCGCTTCCCGGCGCGAGACACCGGGGATGGCGCCGGGCATGAATTCGGGCTGCGCGTTGAGCAGATCCTTCTCGCGCAGCTCGTAAAGCGCGCTGGCGACCAAACTCTCGCTTACCCCGGCGAGCCGCGCAAGTGCAGCGAGGTCGCGCTCCCCGTCGCAATGCCGCCAGACGCAGGCAGCGATCGGACTCAGACAATGAGCGGTATGGCTCTCTTGATCGTAGAGAAGAAGCTCCTCACCGACCGTCTCTTCAAGCAGACCGTCTTGACGTGCTCGTGGTGACGACCCGTGTTCGTACATCGGTCAAACCTCCGTCCATCCCAGTTATATGTCCATGGCTACCTACGGATCCCCTCGCGCATCCAGTCTCCGACTGCCAGCACTCGGCGTCAAGGCGTCCACATACTTCACGTCGACACGGAGGGAAGACGACCTATTCAAGCGAGATCGCGATCTCGTGGCGGCTGCTGAGATGGTGCCTTTTGTTTCCACGATGGGGGACCGAGCTGCGCCACGCTGAGTCAGGGTTCCGCGGTTGGAGCCCATCTCGCCGAAACGTGCGCTCGCTCGGCCCGAACGCACCGCTAGTCGAGGTCGAACGCGGCTGCGATCGCATCGCTGAGCGCCTGCGCCTGAACGTCCAGGAGCACGCCTATCTGCTGTCCGAGCAGCCGCTGCGGGCACTGTGGTGATGTGGTCGCAGCTGACGACCGAGGGGCCCGCCAGCCCGTTTTCGACACCCACCGGCAGCTCGCTGGAGAGCCCGCGGATCCTCGTCGCGATCGGCGCGATCGTGACGGTCGCGAGGTGCGGGCGCACCAGCTCGCGCGTCAGCACCAGGACGAGCCTTGGCTTGTCGAGCTGCGCGACGTGGATCGGGCGCATCACCCGAGGGGATGCCGAAGCCCGGAGGCATACCCGGCCAGGCCCTCGAGCTCCGGGTCGGCGCCGGTCCGTGCGAGGATCTCTGCGTCCCGGGCCGCCATCAACCGGCGACGTTCCCGCTCCAGTGCCCTGGCGACGAACGCCGCCCGACTTCGCTCGGCTCCCGACGCGACGGCCCGATCGATAAACACGACGAGCTCGTCCGGAAGGCGCACCGCGATCTGCTTGCTCATCCCAACGTGGTCAGCGAAGCGGTCGCGCGAGCGGCGAGATCAGGTAATCCGCCCGATGTCGTTGCTCAGCCCGTTGACCACCAGGAACAGCAGCAGCACGATGCCAACCGAGCTGTAGCGATACATCGCGACCAGCGAGACGCGCTTGCCGCGGACCTTCTCGGCCAGCGCCCACAGGATGTGCCCGCCGTCGAGCGGCAGGAACGGGAACAGGTTGATCACGGCCAGCACGAGCGAGATGAAGCCGAGGAACACGAGCGCGTAGCCGGCGCCGGCCGAGACCGCTTCGTGGGTGACTTCGGTGATGCCGACGATGCTGTGCAGTTCGTGGCGCACCTTGGAGCTCGTGAACGCGCGCTTGAGGTTCCCGAGCATGCTCGTGGTCGCCGCCCACATCTCGTGCAGGGCCGTGCCGGCGGTGGCGAGCACGCCGAAAGGCTTGACGGCTTCGCCGAAGTCGAAGCCCACGAGCATCTTGTCCGCGTGGGCGTCGTAGCGCGGATACACCGACAAATCGAGCGTGTGCCCGTCGCGGCGCACGCTCAGCGAGATCGGCTTCTTCGCCCTACAGCCTTCGGTGAGCGCGCCGGCGCAGCGGTCGGCGGTGATCGTCGCCTGGGCGGACGCGACCGTGACCTTGTGCCCGTCGATCGCGAGGATCTCGTCCCCTTCGCGCAGCACCCCGTCGGCTGGCTCGTTCTTGATCACGCCGCCCACCGAGGTCGTCGGAACGCGCGCCCGGACCGCCTTGACCGAGGGGTTCAGCGATTCGAGCGTGTTGGCCGCGTTGACATTGCCCGCCGCGAGCATCGCCCAGAACAGCCCGAAGGCGATCAGGATGTTCACGCCGGGACCGGCGAAGATCACGGCCACACGCTTCCAGACGGGCTGGTTGTAGTAGGCGCGGCGCACGAGCTCGGGGTCGGGGGCGCTCGGCGCGGCATCCGGCGCCGGCGTTCCCTCGCTCTGCGCCGCGGTGACCGGGGCGCCCTCGATCGCGCCGACGACCTTCTGGAACGCCGACCCCTCGCCGGTCAGTTCTTCGGGGTTCATGCCGGCGATCTTCACGTAGCCGCCGAGCGGGATCGCGCCGATCGCGTACTCGGTTTCGCCGCGGCGCACCCGGAAGACGATCGGCGGGAAGAACAGCGAGAAGCGTTCCACGCGCATGCCGACGGCCTTCGCGACCGCGAAGTGCCCGACCTCGTGCAGCAGGATCAAAGCGGCGATCCCGAGCAGCGCAAGCGCCCAGCTCATGGGTCCAGTTTGGCAGGCGCGGCCGCGGCGTCCGTCGGTTGCCGCAGGCCTCGCGCCGCCCGGCAGGCACGGCCCCGGCGCGCGCGAGCGGCTCAGCCGGCGCTCGAGACGATCGCGCCGGCGACCTCGCGGGCCTGGCGGTCGGCCTCGTAGAGCGACTCGAACGAGCTGACCGGCTCGCTGCCGAGCTCCTCGAGCGTACGCTCGATCACCTCGGCGATCTCCAGGAAGCGCAGGCGCCCGTCCAGGAACGCGTACACGGCGATCTCGTTGGCCGCGTTGAGCACGCATGGCGCGGTCCCCCCCGCGCGCGCCGCCTCGCCCGCCAGGCGCAGGCAGGGGAAGGCCTCCAGGTCGACCGCCTCGAAGTCGAGTCGCCCGACGGCGGCGAGGTCGAGCGGCTCGACCGGCAGCGCGACGCTCTCGCCGCCGTGCAGCGCGTAGGCGATCGCGATGCGCATGTCGGGCGGGCCGAGGTGGGCGAGCATCGCCCCGTCGGCCAGCTGCACGAGGCCGTGGACGAGCGACTGCGGGTGCACGACCACGTCGATCCGCTGGTAGGGGATCTGGAACAGGTGGTGGGCCTCCATCAGCTCGAGGCCCTTGTTCATCAGCGTCGCCGAGTCGATCGTGATCTTGCCGCCCATCGCCCAGGTGGGGTGCGCGAGCGCCTGCTCCACCGTCACCTCCTGCAGCTGCTCGCGCGCGCGTCCGCGGAACGGGCCGCCGCTGGCGGTGATCGTGAGCCGCTCGGCCGAGCCGGGCGGCAGGCCGGCGAGCAGCTGGTGCAGGGCGGTGTGCTCGGAGTCGACCGGCACGATGCGCGCGCCCGTGGCCTCCGCGAGCGCCATCACGAGCTCGCCGCCGACGACCAGCGACTCCTTGTTGGCGAGCGCCAGGTCGATGCCCTCGCCGAGCGTCGCGACGGTCGGCCCGAGCCCGGCGGAGCCGACGAGCGCGTTCAGCACGAGGTCCGCGCCGGACTCGAGCACGAGCCGCACGAGCCCCTCGGCGCCCGCGAGCACGCGCCCGTCCGTCCACGCCTCGCCGGCGCGCGCCGCCGCGAGCTCGTCGCCGAGCGCGATCCGCCGCACGCCGTAGGCGCGGGCCTGCTCGACCAGCGCTTCCCAGGAGCGCTCGGCGGACAGGCCGACGACCTCGAGCTCCTCGCTGCGCGAGCACACGTCGAGCGCCTGCGTGCCGATCGAGCCGGTCGAGCCGAGGATCAGCAGGCGCTTAGCCGTGGACATAGGCCGCCCACACGTAGTAGCTGACGACGGCCGAGAAGAGGATCGCGTCGAGCCGGTCGAGCGCGCCGCCGTGGGCTCCGAACAGGCCGCCCGAGTCCTTCGTGCCGGCCTCGCGCTTGACGAAGGACTCGAACAGGTCGCCGACCGGCGCGGCGAGCGCCACGCCGAGGCCGAGCACGAGCGAGTGCATGCCGGGCAGCCATTCCTGGTAGCGCCCGGCGACCCACACGCCGACGATCGCGAAGGCCATGCCGATCACGAGTCCCTCGACGGTCTTGTTGGGGGAGATCGAGCGCGCGAGCGGACGCCGCCCGAACATCCGCCCGCCCATGTAGGCGCCGGTGTCGCCGAGGAACGTGCCGACGGCCACGTCGAGCACGATGCCGAGCCCGTGCGGCAGCTGGCGCAGCAGCACCGCGTGGGCGAGCGCGAAGCCGATCCAGTAGACGCCGAGCAGCGTCAGCGCCACCCCGCCGACCGACGGCCTGGGCGAGAGCAGCGTCAGCGCGAACGTCAGCGGCAGCGCCGTCACCGCCACCAGCAGGATCTGGTACTGGCCGCCGTAGTAGGCGGCGAGCAGCAGGCCGGCGAGCGCGAGGAAGCCCGCCAGGCGCGCCGGCCGGACGCGCTCGAACATACCGTAGAGCTCGTGCAGGCAGATCGCGCCGAGCACGAACATGCCGAGCGCGAACACGGCGCCGCCCTCGATCACGAGGAACAGCGCGACGGCGATCGCGGGCACGGCGACGAGCAGGCGCGCGCCCAGCTCCGAGCCGCCGCGTTCGCGCGCGGGCCGGCGCCGGCTCCTGCGTGCCCGCGGCCCCGCCGTCGCCATCGGCTCAGCGCCCACCGAAGCGCCGGCGACGCTCTGCGTACTCGGCGAGCGACTCTTCGAGCGCCCGGCGGCTGAAGTCAGGCCAGAGCTCATCGCGGAACACCAGCTCCGAGTAGGCCGACTGCCACAGCAGGTAGTTGGACAGCCGCCGCTCGCCGCTCGTGCGGATGATCAGGTCCGGGTCGTGCATCTCGGGCGCGTACAGGCACGCGCGGAACTCCTCCTCGGTGTCGCCGTCGAAGCGACGGGCGGCGTCGATGATCTCCGCGCGTCCACCGTAGTTGAAGGCGACGAACAGCGTGATGCGGCCGTTCTCGCCGGTCAGCGCTTCGGCCCAGCGCATCTGCTCGGCCAGCGCCTGCGAGACCCCCTCGCGACGGCCGATGAAGCGCATGCGCACGCCTTCCTCGTGCAGCTCCGGCGTCTCGCCGGCGATGCGCCTGGAGAACATCTCCATCAGGCCCCGGACCTCCTCGGGCGGGCGCGACCAGTTCTCGGTCGAGAACGAGTACACGGTCAGCTCCTCGATGCCGAGCTCGACGGCGTCGCGCAAACGCGCCTTGACGGCGTCCGCGCCCGCGCTGTGGCCCTCGTTGACCGGCACGCCCCGGGCACGCGCCCAGCGCCCGTTGCCGTCGGTGATGATCGCCACGTAGCGCGCCGGCGCCGCGGGTTGCCCGGCGGGCGCCATCAGACCGCGAGGATCTCCTCTTCCTTCGCCTTCAGCACCGCGTCGAGCTCGCCGATGCGCTGGTCGGTGAGCTTCTGCAGCTGCGCCTCGGCGCGGTGCTCGTCATCCGACGACGCTTCCCCCTCGGCCTTCAGCTCGCGCAGGTGCTGCATCGTGTCGCGGCGCACGTTGCGGACGGACACGCGGCCCTCCTCGGCGAGGTTGCGCACGACCTTGACGAGCTCGCGCCGGCGCTCTTCGGTCAGCTCGGGCACGACCAGGCGCACCACGTTGCCGTCGTTGGACGGCGTCAACCCCACATCGGACTCGTTGATCGCCTTCTCGATCGACTTGATCGAGGATTTGTCGTAGGGCTGCACGGTCAGCAGGCGCGCTTCGGGCGCCGAGATCGTGGAGAGCTGGTTCAACGGGGTCTGCGCGCCGTAGTAGTCCACCATCACGCGCTCGAGCAGCGATGGGCTCGCGCGGCCGGTGCGCACGGTCGAGAACTCGTGCGTGGCCGACTCGACGGACTTGCGCATCCGCTCCTCGGCGTCCTCGAGCAGTTCGTCGATCATCGTCTCAGCCATCGTTCTCCCCTGCCGGCGTTCTCACGAGAGTTCCCACGCGCTCGCCTGAGATTATCCGCGCGAGCGCGGTCTCGTCGTCCATGTTGAACACGTCGAGCGGCATGCCGTTCTCCATGCACAGCGCGAGCGCGGTCGAGTCCATCACCCGCAGGCGCCGCTCGAGCGCCTCCATGTGCGTGATCTCGGGGATGAACCGCGCCGTCGGGTCGATCGCCGGGTCGGCGCTGTAGACGCCCTCCACCCCGTTCTTGGCCATCAGGATGATCTCGGCGTGGATCTCCGCGGCGCGCAGCGCCGCCGCCGTGTCGGTCGTGAAGAACGGGTTGCCCGTGCCGGCGGCGAAGATCACGACGCGCCCCTTCTCCAGGTGGCGCATCGCGCGCCGGCGGATGTAGGGCTCGGCGACCTCGGAGACGCCCAGCGCGGAGACTACGCGCGTGTCGGTCCCCGTCTTCTCCAACGCGTCCTGCAGCGGCAGCGCGTTCAGCACGGTCGCGAGCATGCCCATGTAGTCGGCGGTCGCGCGGTCCATCCCCGCCGCCGCCCCCTTCATGCCGCGGTAGATGTTGCCGGCGCCCACGACGATCGCGACCTCGACGCCCTGATCGCGCACGGCGGCCACCTGGCGCGCCACCGCGGCGACGCGCCCGGGGTCGGTGCCGTAGTCCAGCTCGCCCATCAGCGCCTCGCCGGAGAGCTTGAGCAGTATGCGTGTGAAGGCAGGGGCCATCCCGGCGAGCAGCCTATCCCGTCGCGCGGGCGCCGCAATCCCGCATCCAGTAGGTCGTGGACGGGCACCGCGGCCGCAGGCCGTGGTCGAGACGCGGACGCAGGGAGCGTGGCGTGCTATGCACGCGAGCGACCGAGGACAAAGTCCCGCGCAGCGTCCACGGCCTACTGGCCGATCGCGAAGCGGGCGAAGCGGCGTATGACGACGTTCTCGCCGGTGGTCGCGGTCAGCTCGTCGCGCAGCTGCTGCACGGTCTTGCCCTCGAACTTGGGGTTGTGCATCTCCTGCTCGAGCAGCACGATCGTCCGCAGCCACGAGTCGAGCTTGCCCTCGATGATTTTGCCGCGCACGTTCTCGGGCTTGTCGGCGGCCTCCTGCTCGTACACGCGCGCCTCGGCCTCGCGCAGCTCCTCCGGCACGTCCTCGCGGCTGACGTATTTGACGGTCGGCGTGGCCGCGATCTGCATCGCGATCTCGCGAGCGAAGCCGGTGAAGTCGTCATTCTTGGCGACGAAGTCGGTGTTGCAGTCGACCTCGATCAGCACGCCCACCTTCGAGCCGGCGTGCACGTAGGCCTGCACGGTGCCCTCGGTGGCGGCCCGCTCGCCCAGGTCCTGGATCTTCTTGCCCTGCTTGACGCGCAGGATCTCGATCGCCTTCTCGACGTCGCCCTCGGCCTCGCCGAGCGCCTTCTTGCAGTCCATCATCCCCGCGCCCGTGCGGTCGCGCAGGGCCTTCACGTCCTTCGCCGCGATCTCGACAGTGCTCATGATGCGCTCGCCTCCGTGGTCGTCTCGGTCTCCTGTCCCGCCTGCTCGGCGGCGGCGTCCGCCGCCCCCGGCGCCGGCTGGTCCTGCGCGACGGCTTCGGCGTGCACGGCGTCCTCGCCCTGCTCGCCCTCCGCGACCGCGGGCTCGGGCGGACGCGCCTCGACGTCGGCCTGCGCCTCGGCCTCGGCGTGCACGGCGTCCTCGCCCTCGGCCGCCACCGCCGCCGGGGCCTCTGCCGGCGCGCCCTCGGCCGCCGGGGCGGCCTCTGTCGGGGCGGCCTCGGGCGCCGCGGCCTCTGCCGGCGCCGGCTCGGCGGCGGGGGCCTCGGCGGGCTGCTGCGCCGCCTGCGCCGCGGCCTGCGCGGCCGCCGCCTGGGCCTGGGCGGCCTCGGCGGCCTGGCGCTCGGCCGCCTCGCGCGCGGCCTGCTCGCGGGCGGCCTGCTCCTCGGCCTCGCGCTTGGCCTGTTCCTCGGCCTCGCGCTTGGCCTGCTCCTCGGCCTCGCGCTTGGCCTGCTCCTCGGCTTCGCGCCGGGCGCGCGCCTCGGCCTCCAGGCGGGCGCGTTCTTCCGCTTCCTGGCGGGCTTTTTCCTCCTGCGCGCGGAACACGGAGTGGCCTTCGGCGACGACCTGCCCGATCGCCTGGGTGATCAGCGCGCACGAGCGGATCGCGTCGTCGTTGCCGGGGACCACGAACTCGATGCCGTCGGGGTCGCAGTTCGTGTCGACCAGGCCGATCACGGGGATGCGCAGGCGCTGGGCCTCTTTGACGGCGATCGCCTCGGTTTTCAGGTCGATCACGAACATCGCGTCGGGCACGCGCTGCATGTTCTCGACGCCGCCGAGGTTGGCGCGCAGCTTCGCGAGGTCGGCCTGCGCGGCCATGCGCTCGCGCGTGGGCAGCAGCGCGAGCTGTCCCTCGGCCTCGTAGCGTTCGAGGTCGTGCAGCCGGCGGATGCGCTGGTTGATCGTCTGGAAGTTCGTCAGGAGGCCGCCCAGCCAGCGGTGGTTGACGTAGGGCATGCCGGCTTTCTCGGCGACGTCCTGGATCGTGTCGCGGGCCTGCTTCTTGGTGCCCACGAACAGCACGGTGCCGCCGCGGTGCGCGAGCGTGCTCGCGAACTGCTGGGCCTGCGCGAGCAGCGCCTGCGTCTTGAGCAGGTCGATGATGTAGATGCCGCCCCGCTCGCCATAGATGAAGCGGCGCATCTTGGGGTTCCAGCGGCGCGTCTGGTGGCCGAAGTGAACGCCGGCCTCCAGCAGCTCCGCGATGCCAACGTCAGCCACGGGCCACTCCCTTGTCTCTTGCTTGTAGTTGATGCCGCGCGGCTGGGGCGGACCCGAGGCGTCGAGCGCGGCGCGCTCGCCTCGGGCAGGGCCGCCCTCTTTGACCGTGCGGGTCGAGGTACGGATTTTGCGGACTTCAGGATACCCGACCGCCGGCTCCGCCGCCGGCGCCCGCGCGCTCCAGCGCGGCCTGCAGGTCGGCCGGCAGCGGCGAGTCGAACGCGAGCCGCTCGCCGCTGGCGGGGTGCGCGAAGGCGATGTGGGCGGCGTGCAGGAACTGGCGCTCCAGGCCGTAGAGCCCGGCCGTGCCGTACTCGGGGTCGCCGCACACCGGATGGCCGATCGCGCGCATGTGCACGCGGATCTGGTGGGTGCGGCCTGTCTCCAGCCGCACGCGCAGCAGCGAGCTCTCGGCGAGCGCGAGCTCGAGCGTGAAGTGGGTGCGCGCCTCGCGCGCGCCGGCGCCGCCGACGGCCATGCGCGTGCGCGCCCGCGGGTCGCGGCCGATCGGCGCCTCGATCGTGCCGCTGCGGGCCGGCGGGCGGCCCTCGACGAGCGCCACGTACTCGCGGCGGATGCGGCGCGCCGCGAGCTCGGCCTGCAGGGCTCTGAGCGTCTCTCCGTCGCGGGCCAGCAGCAGCAGCCCCGTGGTGTCGCGGTCGAGACGGTGCACGACGCCCCGGCGGTCCTCCTCGGCGCCCTCGGCGCCCCTCAGCAGCGGCGCGAGCAGCTGCGAGAGCGTGTCCTCGCGGTGCCCGCGGGCGGGGTGCACGACGACGCCGGGGCCCTTGTCGACGACCAGCAGGCGCTCGTCCTGGAAGACGATCGCGTAGGGCTCGCCCGGAGCCCTCACCGGCGCTCGGCCTGGGGGCGTGGCGGCGCCTGCGCCGGCTGGCGCGCGCGGGCGCGGTCGATCACGACGAACAGGATCAGCACGCCGAGCGTGATCGAGCTGTCGGCCAGGTTGAAGGGCGGCCACCCCAGCGGCAGCTTGATGAAGTCGGTGACCGAGCCGTGGCGCACGCGGTCGAGCACGTTGCCGAGCGCGCCGCCGGCGATCATCCCGGTCGGCAGCCACATCAGGGCGCGGGAGGCGTGCCGGGCGAAGTAGGCGAGCAGCACCACCAGCGCGAGGCCGATCAGGACGGTGACGATCAGGTGGTTGCCGGGGAAGAAGCCGAACGCCACGCCCTTGTTGCGCGTGTCGACGAGCTGGATGCCGGGCAGCACTTTGTCTTCTTCGCCGGGCACGATCGAGGTTTCGACCGCGTGCTTGCTGAGCTGGTCGAGCGCCACGACGAGCACGAGCACGGCCAGCGCCCACAGCCACGCCAGCGGCGCGCTGCGACGTGACGCGGGCGCGTCCGCGCCGGTGCCGGAGGCGGTTCGGGGCGCGCGCATGCTCCGAGCCCTCAGCCGCGGATCAGGCCTTCGACGATGACCGCGTTGAAGATGATCAGGGAGAGGATCGCGAGCGTCGGGCTGAGGTCGAGCGGGCCGATCCGCGGGGACAGGCGCCGGAAGATGCGGATGAACGGCTCGCACACGTCGCGCAGGAAGCCGAGCACGCGGTCGGTGGTGCGCGAGTAGGGCGGGCGGATGCCGGCCGTGAACAGCATCTGCATGACGATGTAGGCGAAGATGATCACGATGTAGACGTAGATCACCGTCGAGAGGTATTCGGCGAATTCGACGCGCGCGCTGGCGAGCACCGCGGCCACGCCGAGGGCGCTCATCGCCGGCTCCCCGTGGACGCGGGCGCGAGCACCGCGTCGAGCGCGTCGCTGAAGGCCTTGCGCAGCCCGCCGCGCTCGAGCGCGTCGACGCCGCGGGCGGTCAGGCCGCCGGGCGAGGAGACCTCGCGGCGCACGGCGAGCGTGTCGTAGCCGCGGCGGCGCAGCAGCTCGGCGGTGCCGGCGAGCGTCTGCACGACCAGCTCGGCTCCCTGCGCGGCGGGGATCCCGCGGCGCACGCCCGCGTCGATCTGCGCCTCGGCCACGAGCGCCACGTAGGCGGGCGCGCAGGACATCAGGCCGGTGGCGACGTCGACGAGCCCGTCGTCGAGCACGACCAGCGTGCCGAGCTCGGCGAACAGCGCGGCGACCCGCTCGTCGAGCGCGGCGCTCGCCGACGCGCCGGGCTGGCCGTCGACGGGCAGGCCGGGGCCCGCCGCCTGCACGACGGCGCCCTGGCGGACCTCGACGGGCAGCGAGGGGATGAAGCGGTACACGGGCCGGCCGGGGTAGGCCTCGCGCAGCGCCTGCAGCGGCGTGGCGGCGAGGATCGAGGCCACGGGCGTCGTGCCCGGCCCGATCTGGGCGGCGACGGCGGCGAGCTGGGCGGGCTTGTGACAGAGCACGAGCAGCTCGGCGCGGGCCGCGACCGCGGCGTTGTCGGTGAGCGCCTCGCCGCCCAGCTCCGCCGCGAGCGCCTGCGCGCGCGCGGCCAGCGGGTCGGAGCACAGCACGGGACGCCCCCACCCGCGCGCGAGCGCGCGCGCCATGTTGCCGGCGCCGATCAGTCCTATCTGCATCTGCCGCACGATATCCGGCGTCTCGCTGCGTCCTCGGTCGCTCGCGTACGAAGTACGCCACGCTCCCTGCGTCCTTGCGAGACTTGGATCTCGCGCGGCAGAGGGCGGGCTGGCCCGTCAGGACTGGTTGAAGAAGCCCTTCTCGATCAAGCGGGCGCGCTCCTCGGCGGAGATCTCGACGTTGCGCGGGGTGAGCATGAAGACCTTGTCGGCGATCCGCTGCATGCCGCCGTCGAGCGCGTAGGTGAGGCCCGAGGCGAAGTCGATCAGGCGCTTGGAGAGGTCGGTGTCCGAGCTCTGCAGGTTGAGGATCACGGGGATCGAGTCCTTGAACTTGTCGGCGATCTGCTGGGCGTCGTTGAAGGACTTGGGCACGACCAGGTGCACGCGCACGTCGCCGTTGGCGCGCGCGCCAACCGGCTTGAGCACGGTCGTCGCGCGTCCAGAGCCGCGTCCGGCGCGCGGGCCGGCGTCCGCTTCGTCGTCGGCGAAGATGTCGTCGTACTCGTCGCGGCGGCGGCGCAGGCGGCGCACGTTGGGACGCTCGCGGTAGCGATCCTCGATCTCCGACTCGGGCCCCGCCCGCCCTTCCCGCCCTGCTCCCGCCGCCACGCCGGGCTCGTCGGCGTAGTCGTCCTCGTCGTGGTACTCCTCGGCGAGGCCGAAGTACACGAGCGCGCTGTGCCAGGAGTCACGGAAAGCCATGGTGTATGCGTGTTCGCGCCCGGGGAGGCGTTTCCCTGCTGATGCTAGTGATTCGCCAGCCGTGCGGGGAGGCCGCCGAGGGAAGCGGGAGGCCCGGATCGAGCCTCAATGATACAGCTTCGTGCCGATCCGCACGATGGTTGCGCCCTCTTCGACGGCCACGAGGTAGTCCTGGGAGGTGCCCATCGAGAGCTCGGGCAGGCCGTGGCGGTCGGCCAGCGCCCGCAGCTGCGCGAACCAGCGGCGGTTGTGCTCGGGCTCGGCCGACAGCGGCGGCATCGTCATCAGCCCGGCGACGGGCACGGGGCAGCGCGCGATGAAGCCCTCGAGCTCGCCCGGGGCGACGCCGGCCTTGCCGGCCTCGCCGGCGAGGTTGACCTCGACGAGCACGCGCAGCCCCGGGCGGGCGAGCTCCAGGTGGCGCGCCAGCGCCCGCAGCGCCGACTCGGAGGCGAGCGAGTGGATCAGGCGCACGTGCGGCACGATCGTGCGCACGCGCCGGCTCTGGAGCTGGCCGATGAAGTCCCACTCGAACAGCGGCCCGTGGGCCTGGACCTTGGCCTCGAGGTCCTGCGCGCGGTTCTCGCCGACCAGGCGCACGCCGGCGGCGGCGAGCACCGGCAGCTCCGCGAGCGCCACGTACTTGGTCGCCGCCAGGATCTCGACGTGCTCGGGCGCGCCGGCGGCGGGCGCCCGCACGGGCCTGGGGGCGGCGTCGATCTGCGCGCGGACGCGCTCGAGGTTGGCCCGGACGACCTCGGCCCGCAGGCCGGCGATCAGCTCAGCCATGCGATCGCGGCGTGGCGCCCGGCGCGCCCGGCTTCGCGCCGGTGGGAGAAGAAGCGCTCGTCGCAGATCGTGCACGCGCCCACGTCCTCGACTCGAGCGACGCCGGCGCCGAGCAGCCGCTCGCGGGCGACCGCGCGCAGGTCGACGCGGGTCGGCGCGGCGGGGAGGCCGGACGGCGGCGGGCGGCGCTCGATCGCTGGGAGCCCGAGCGCGGCGAGCACCTCGGGGCCGACCTCGTAGCAGCAGCCGCCGGCGCCCGGGCCGACGATCGCGGCGACCGGCGCGCCGGGGCGGCGGTCGCGCAGCGCGCGCACGGCCTGCTCCAGCACGCCCGCGGCCAGCCCGCGCCAGCCGGCGTGCACGACGGCGACGGCGCCGGGGGCGCCGAGCGCGACGGGCACGCAGTCGGCGGCGAGCACCATCGCGCCGACGCCGGGCAGCTCGGTGAGGTGGGCGTCCGCGTCGAGCGCGACTGGCGTGCCGGCGGCGCCGTCGACGCGCTCTATCGCGTGCACGGCGCTGCCGTGCACCTGGCGGCTGGAGCACAGCCAGCGCAGGCCGAGCCGCTCGCACAGCTCGGCGCGCCTGCGCAGGCCGTGCTCGTGCTCCGCGCCGGAGCCGGTCGAGAGGTTGCCGTGGGCGCGCGTGGTGAACAGGGCGCGGCCGCCGCCGGGCAGCTCGTACGCGAGCGCGCCCGGGCCGGCCGGCGAGCTCGCGGCGGGGGCCCCGGTCCCGGTGGCGTTCACACGCGCGCCTCCAGCGCCGCGGCGAGCTCGGCCTCGGGTCCGTCGGCGGCCAGCTCGCCGTCGAGCTTGCGGGCCAGCGCGGCGTCCAGGCGCAGGCGGATCTCGGGCCCCTCCGGGATGCCGGCGGCGAGCAGGTCCTCGCCGGTGATGCGCAGGCGCACGTCGTGGAGCTCGGAGAGCCACTCGCGGGCGGCCACCTCGGCCTGGCCGGTGCCGTGGGTCAGCAGCTCGCCCAGGGCGCCGGCGAGCGCCACGCCCTGGGGCGAGACGCCGTGGGCCGCCTCGTGGATCTGCGAGGGGATCTCGGCGGTGGCGAGCTCCTCGGCCAGCGGCTCCAGGCAGACGGCGTCGTGGATCGCGCTGTCGCGGTCGGCGGCGGTGAACTCCAGCTCGTTGAGGAGGGTGTGCAGCTGGTCCTCGCCGTCGGCGCGCAGCTCCCGGGCGAGCGGGACGAGCAGCGTGGAGAGCACGAGCAGGTCGGCTCTGGCGCCGGCGTGGCCGGCGGCGTCCAGCAGCGCCAGGGCGCGCCGGGCGAGCTGCCCGTCGAAGCCCAGGCGGCGGTCCATGGCGTGCAGCACGCCGAGCTCGTCGAGCGCCTCGACGCTCGCGACGGCATCGGCTTCGGCGAGCGCCAGGCGCAGCTCGGCGCCGACGCGGGCGCGGCTGACGGTGGCCAGCGCGCCGGCGGCGAGCGCCTCGGCGGCGAGCCTCGCGGTGCGCGGCTCGACCCGCAGGCGCAGGCGCGCGCGGTAGCGGGCGAGGCGCAGGAGGCGCGTGGGGTCCTCGAGGAAGCTGCGCTCGTGCAGCACGCGCAGGCGGCCGGCGGCGAGGTCCTCCAGCGCGTGCTCGGCGCCCTGGAGCTCCCCGCGGCGGGCGCCCGCGAGCGTCACGGCGAGCGCGTTGACGGTGAAGTCGCGGCGGCGCAGGTCCTCCTCGGGGCCGCCGGGCCGCACCTGCGGCAGCGCGCCGGGCGCGGGATAGCTCTCGGCGCGCCGGCGGGCGATGTCGATGCGTCCGCCGGGCCACTCGACGGCGGCGGTGCCGAAGCGCTCGTGCGCGACGGTCCGGCCGTCGAGGGCGCCGGCGAGCGCGCCCGCCAGCGCCGCGGCGTCGGCGTCGACGATCACGTCGAGCTCGCGGGGGGCGCGCCCGAGCAGCAGGTCGCGCACGGCGCCGCCGACGAGCGCGGCGTCCTCGCGCGTGGCCGCGGCGGCGAGCAGCTCGGGCCCTCCCGGCTGGGCGGCGAGCGCGGCGAGCACGCGCGGGCCGGCCTGCGCGTAGGGCTCGAGCGCGGCGGCGGCGTGCTCGCCGGGGGGCGCGCTGGCGCTGTGTCGGCTCCCCCCCATGTCGCGTCAGCTCTCGCGGACGGGGATGCCGGCGGCGGCCAGGTGCGCCTTGGCCTGGGCGACGGTGTAGCGGCCGTAGTGGAAGATCGAGGCGCACAGCACGGCGTCGGCGCCGGCGGCGAGCGCCTCGGCGAGGTGGTCGAGCTCGCCGGCGCCGCCGGAGGCGATCACGGGCACGCCGACGGCCCCGCTGACGGCGCTCGTGAGCGCCAGGTCATAGCCGTCGCTCGTGCCGTCGCGGTCCATGCTCGTGAGCAGGATCTCGCCGGCGCCGCGCTCGACGCCCTCGCGCGCCCAGGCGATCACGTCGCGGCCGGTGGGGGTGCGCCCGCCGGCGAGATGGGCCTCCCAGCCGTCCTCTCCCCGTTTGGCGTCGATCGCGAGCACGACGCACTGCGCGCCGAACACGTCGGCGAGCTCGTTCAGCAGCTCGGGTCGCTGCAGCGCTGCCGAGTTGACGGACACCTTGTCGGCGCCGGCGTCGAGCACCGCCTGGGCGTCGGCGACCGAGCGGATGCCGCCGCCGATCGTGAACGGCACGAACACCTCGTCGGCGCTCTGGCGGGCGAGCTTGGCGATCGTCTCGCGCTTCTCGTGGGTGGCGGTGATGTCGAGGAAGACGACCTCGTCGGCGCCCTCGCGGTCGTAGTGGGCGGCGAGCTCGACGGGGTCGCCGGCGTCGCGGATGTCGAGGAATTCGACGCCCTTGACGACGCGGCCCGCGTCGACGTCAAGGCAGGGGATCACGCGCTTGTAGTGCACGCGCTCACGGTAGCGCCAGCGCCTCCTTGGCTTCGGCGACGGTGAAGCGCCGCTCGTACAGGGCGGTGCCGACGATCACGCCGTCGAGCCCTTCCAGGGCGAGCTCGGCGCGCAGGCCGGCGAGCTCGCCGAGGTGCTCGCGGCTGCCGATGCCGCCGGAGAAGATCACGCTGCCCTCGCCCACCGCCTCGGCCACCGCGATGACCTCCTCGCGGCTGGCGCCGTCGAGCATGCCGTCGTGGTCGATGTTCGTGAACACGAAGTTGCGCACGCCGCGCTCGCGCAGGGCGGCGAAGGCGTCGCGCGCCTTCACGTCGGTGCTCTGAAGCCAGCCGTGGGTGGCGACGTGGCCGGCGCGCACGTCGACGCCGACGAGCACGCGCTCGGGCCCGTGGGCCTCCAGCGAGCGCGCGAGCACGTCGGGGTCGGTGAAGGCGACGGTGCCGAGGATCACCCTGGCGGCGCCGGCGGCGAGCGCCCGATCGACGGCCTCGGCGCTGCGCAGGCCGCCGCCGTACTGGACCGGCACGCCGGCCTCGGAGGCGACGCGGGCGAGCTGCTCGAGGTTCACGGGCCTGCCGCTCCTGGCGCCGTCGAGGTCGACCATGTGCAGGTACTCGGCGCCCGCGTCGACCCACGCGCGGGCGGCCGCCAGCGGGTCCTCGTCGTAGACCTTCTTGGCCTGGAAGTCGCCGCGGACGAGGCGCACGGCGTTGCCCGCGAGCACGTCGATCGCGGGGTAGAGCCTCATCGCGGGACTGTGAGACTGTGGGACTGTGGGACTGTGATTCACGTGGGGACGGCGGCGCGGGCGGCGCTGCAAATGCGGGCGAAGTTGGCGAGCAGGCGCAGGCCGGCCGCCGAGGACTTCTCGGGGTGGAACTGGACGCCGTAGAAGCTGCCGCGGGCGACGGCGGTGACGAACGGCGTGCCGTACTCGGCGCGGCCGAGCACGTCGTGCTCGTCGGCGGGCGCGGGCGCGTAGGAGTGCACGTGGTAGAAGGCGCAGCGCCTGGGCAGCTCGGCTATCAGCGGCGAGGCGGCCGCGAAGGCGACCTCGTTCCAGCCGATGTGCGGCAGGTTCAGCCCGCGGGTCTCCAGCGCGCGGACCTCGCCGGCGATCAGCCCGAGGCCCTCGGCGCCGCCGAGCTCGGTGGAGGAGTCGAAGGCGAGCTGCATGCCCAGGCAGATGCCGAGCACGGGCACGCCGGCGGCCAGGCGCTCGTGCAGGAGCTCGTCGAGGCCCAGCTCGCGGATGCGCGCCATCGCGCGGGGGAAGGCGCCGACGCCGGGCAGCACGAGCCCGGCGGCGGCGCGCAGCTCGGCGTGCTCGCTGCTCACCAGGGCGCGCGCGCCGACGTGCTCCAGGGCCTTCTCGACCGAGCGGCGGTTGCCCATGCCGTAGTCGACCACACCGATCTCGACGGGCTGGCCGCTCATGCGGTGAGCGTCCCCTTGGTGCTGGGCACGCCGGTCTCGGCGGGGTCGATCGTGACGGCCTGGCGCAGCGCGCGGGCGAAGGCCTTGAAGGCAGCCTCGATCATGTGGTGGGCGTTGCTGCCGGCTTCGACGCGCAGGTGCAGGGTGAGCTTGGCGGCGTTGGCGAGCGCGCGGAAGAACTCCTCGGTGAGCTCGTGCTCGAAGCCGCCGGTGGCGCCGGGCGGCAGCTCCGCCTCGAACAGCGTGAAGGGCCGCCCGGAGACGTCGAGCGCGCAGCTCGCGCGGGCCTCGTCCATGGGCACGACGGCGGCGCCGTAGCGGACGATGCCGGCGCGGTCGGCGAGCGCCTGGTCGAGCGCCTGGCCGAGCACGATCGCGGTGTCCTCGGCGGTGTGGTGGGCGCCCGTCTCCAGGTCGCCGCGGACGGCCAGCTCGAGGTCGACGTGGCCGTGGCGGGCGAGCAGGTCGAGCATGTGGTCGAGGAAGCCGACGCCCGTCGCGCGGGTGCCGGCGCCGGTGCCGTCGAGGGCGAGCGTGAGCCGCACGTCGGTCTCGGCGGTGGCGCGCTGCACTGTGGCGGTACGAGTCATGACCCTGGATTCTCGCGCACGCGGGCGAGCATCGACTCGGCGTGGACCTGGAAGCCCTCGGCGGCGGCGATCGGGGCGCCGGCGGCGGCGAGCGTGCCGGCGGCGGCGCCGACGTGGACCTGGGACATCGTGCGGCGGAAGTGGCGCGGCGAGAGCGTCGAGGCGAAGCGGGCGGCGCCGGCGGTCGGGAGCACGTGGTTGGAGCCGGCGACGTAGTCGCCGAAGGCGGTGGCGCTGGGCGCGCCGACGAACAGGCAGCCGGCGCAGCGCACCTGCGGGGCGAGCGCCTCGACCTCGGCGCCGATCAGCTGCAGGTGCTCGGGCGCGAAGGCGTTGGCGAAGGCGATCGACTCGCGCGGGCCGGAGGTGTGGGCTACGGCGAAAGCGGCGTCGCCGACGGTGGGCCGCTCGAGAACCATCTTTTCTATATATGAGGAGATCGCCTGGCAGACCCCGGCGGAGTGCGAGACGGCCGCGACGAGGCTGCCCTCGCCGTGCTCGGCCTGGGCGAGCATGTCCAGCGCGGCGAGCGTCAGCTCGTGCTCGCCGAGCTCGCCGCCGAGCACGACCAGCAGGTCGCTGGGGCCGGCGAAGCCGTCGATGCCGACGTGCGCGGAGAGCTGGTGCTTGGCCTCCTGGACGTAGAGGTTGCCGGGGCCGACGATCACGTCGACGCGCCCGATCGTCTCGGTGCCGTGGGCGAGCGCGGCGATCGCCTGGGCGCCGCCCATGCGGTAGACGCGCTCGACGCCGCACAGCCGGCAGGTGCCGAGGATCACGGGGTCGATCTGGCCGTCGGCGCCGGGGGGCGCGCACACGACGACCTCGACGACGCCGGCGGAGCGGGCGGTGACGACGCCCATCACGACAGTGCTGGGGTAGGGGGCGCGCCCGCCGGGCACGTACACGGCGGCGGAGGCGACGGGCAGCTCGCGCAGCACGATGCGATGGCCCTGGGGCAGCTCGACGGCGCTGTCGCGCCCGACGCCCGCGTCGGCGACGAGCGCGACGTTGACGATCGCGACCTGGAGCCCCGCGATCAGCTCGAGCGGCAGCTGCTTGATCGCCGCGTCGAGCTCCTCGGGTGCGACGAGCAGCGGCCGCGGGTCGGCGCCGGCGGTGTCGAAGCGGCGGGTGTAGTCGAGCACGGCGGCGTCGCCGCCGGCGCGCACGCCGGCGACGATCTCGCGCACCTGGGCCTCGACGGAGCCGCCGTCGGGGACGAGCGCGCGCACGTGCTCGGCGGCGCCGGCGGGGCCGCCGAGGCGCGCGAGGTCCTCGTGCTCGAGCCGCTCGATCCGCATCTCAGCGCGCTCCGCGACCGCGGCCGGCACGCATGTCGGCGCTCCTGGGCACGGCTCAGGCGCTCGCGAGCACGTCGGGAGCCTCGGGCGCGCCGCGGCCGCGGGCCTCGGCGGGCAGCTCGCGCAGGCGCGCGAGCAGCGAGTCGACCGCGCCGGCCTTCAGCTTGTGGGAGACGCGGTTGGCGATCAGCCGGGCGGTGCACACGACGATCTCCTCGCGCACGACGAGGTCGTTCTCGCGCAGGGTCGTGCCGGTGGCGGTGAGGTCGACGATCGCCTCGACCATGCCGGTCAGCGGGGCCAGCTCGACCGAGCCCTTGACCTCGACGATCTCGGCCTGGCGGCCGGTCTCCTCCAGGTAGCGCGCGGCGATCCGCGGGTACTTGGTGGCGACGCGCATCACGCCGAGGCGGCGCAGGGCGGCCAGCGCGGGGTCGGGGCCGGACTTGCTGGCGAGCACCATCGTGCAGCGGCCGTAGCCTAGGTCGAGCAGCTCGTAGACCTCGCGGCCGCTTTCGCCGGGGCGCTGGGCGCCCTGCTCGAGCAGCACGTCCTTGCCGGTGATGCCGAGGTCGGCGGCGCCGGCCTCGACGTAGGTCGGCACGTCGGAGGGACGCATGGTGATCACGCCGACGTCGGCGAACAGCAGCTTGCGGTCGTTGGAGCGCACCTCGCGCGTGTCGAGGCCGAGCGCCCCGAGCAGGTCGAGGGTGCCGTCGAACAGCGCGCCGCGCGGCACGGCGATCGTGAGCCCGTCGGTGGCGCTCACAGCTTGGCCTCCGGCACAGGGTCGAGCCTTGGCAGCGACCCTTCCGTGGCGCCGGCCGCGCTCGCGAGCAGCGCCCCGGTGCCGCGCTCCTCGCCGGCGAGCGCCATGTGCAGGCGGTCGACGCCGAGCGCGAAGCCGACCGCGGGCAGGCCGCGGCCGAAGCGGCCGAGCAGGTCGTCGTAGCGGCCGCCGCCGCCGATCGGGCTGCCGAGCGCCGGGTCGTAGACGTCGAACACCGCGCCGGTGTAGTAGCCGATGTTGCGCACGAGGCCGAGGTCGAAGATCACGCGCTCGGCGACGCCGGGCTCGAGCAGCTCGTGGACGCGGCGCAGCCCGAGGACGGCCTCGTGCGCGGGGCCCGGCTCGTCGCTGAGGATCTCCGGGCCGCCGCGGCGCTGGGGCAGCGCGAGCAGCAGCTCGGCCGCCTCGCCCGCGACGCCGGCCTGCGCGAGATCGCTCTCCAGGCCGACGAAGTCGCGCAGCACGAGCTTCTCCAGCAGGCCCGCGCGGGCGTCCGCGGGGACGCCGAGGCTGGCCATCAGCGCCGGGAACAGCGAGGCGTCGCCGAGGCCGATGCGGTAGTCGTTGAGGCCGGTCGCGTCGAGCGCGTGGCACATCACGGTGAGCGCCTCGGCGGTGCCGTTCGGCGCGGGCGAGCCGATCAGCTCGATGCCGGCCTGCAGCAGCTCGCGCGGCTGTCCGCGCTGGGGGCGCACGCCGCGGTAGCAGTGGGCGAAGTAGCAGAAGCGCAGCGGCGGCTCGGTGGTGGCATAGCGGGTGGCGACGACGCGCGCGATCGGCACGGTCATGTCCGAGCGCAGCACGAGCACCGCGCCGGTCTCGTCGAAGACGCGGTAGGCGGGGCGCGCCTCGGCCATGTCGGCGCGGGCGAGCACCGACTCGTACTCCAGCGCGGGCGTGTACAGCTCGCCGTAGCCGTGGCGCTCGAAGACGGCGCGCAGCGTGTCGGTGATCGCGCGCACCTCGCGCGTCTCTTCGGGTAGCACGTCGCGGGTGCCGCTCGGGATCGGGTGGATCATGGAGATCCGAGCTTAGGGGTGGACGGGGAGGTTATGCGTGGACGGGCTCGGTGGCGACGCGCTCGATGTGCGCGCCGAGCTCGCGCAGGCGCTCGTCGATGCGCTCGTAGCCGCGGTCGATCTGGCGGATGTTGCCGATCTCGCTGCGGCCCTCGGCGCACAGGGCGGCGAGCAGCATGGCCATGCCGGCGCGGATGTCGGGCGACTCGACGCGCGCGCCGCGCAGGCGGCGCGGGCCGGTGATGATCGCGCGGTGGGGGTCGCACATGACGATGTCGGCGCCCATCAGGATCAGCTTGTCGGCGAAGATCAGGCGGTTCTCGAACATCCACTCGTGCACGAGGATCGAGCCCTGGGCCTGGGTGGCGAGGGCGACGGCGATCGAGGTCAGGTCGGCGGGGAAGGCGGGCCACGGGCCATCCTGGATCTTGCTCTTGTACTCGCCCACGTCGGCCTGCACGACGAGCTCCTGGCCGCCGGGCACGACGACGTCGTTGCCTTGCAGCTCCGAGCGCAGGCCGACGCGTTCGAAGACGAGGCGGATCATGCGCAGGTCTCCGGGGACGGTGTCCTTGATGCGCAGCTCGCCGCCGGTGACGCCGGCGAGCGCCATGAAGCTGCCGATCTCGATGTGGTCGGGCGCGACGTCGTGCTCGCAGCCGTGCAGGCGCTCGGCGCCGTTGACGGTGACCAGGTTGGAGCCGATGCCCTGGATGTCGGCGCCCATCTTGACGAGCATGCGCGCGAGGTCCTGGACGTGGGGCTCGCAGGCGGCGTTGCCGATCACCGTCGTTCCGGGCGTCAGCGCGGCGGCCAGCAGGGCGTTCTCGGTGGCCATCACGGAGGCCTCGTCCATGAACACGTCGCTGGGGCGCAGGCCGCGGGGGGCGGTGAGCACGATCTCGCGAGAGCAGTCGGTGAGCACGCCCATGGCGCGGAAGGCGTCGAGGTGCGGGTCCAGGCGCCGGCGGCCGATCACGTCGCCGCCCGGCGGCGGCATCGCGGCGCGGCCGAAGCGGGCCAGCAGCGGGCCGGCGAGCAGGAACGAGGCCCGGATCGACTCGGCGAGCTCGGGGTCGATCTCGACCTCCTGCACGCCGCGGGCGCAGAGGGCGACTTCGTTGGCGCCGCGCCAGCAGGCGCTGACGCCGATCGAGACGAGGATCTCGATCATCACCTCGACGTCGCGGATGCGGGGCACGTTGCGCACGAGCACCTCGTCGTCGGTGAGGATGCTGGCGGCGAGGATCGGCAGGGCGCCGTTCTTGTTCCCGGCCGGCACCATCGTGCCCGACAGCGGCGCGCCGCCTTCGATTACGAACTTCTCCATGAGCTTTCGGCGCCCGCGGGCCGCCCGCGTGGGCTCGCCGGTGGGACGCCTGGCAAGCGTAACAGCCATGTCCTGTGGAGTTCGGGGGCGCCGGCCGGTGCCCTGCATGCCCCTGCTCGCCCCCTCCCCGCCCGCCCGCCGATGCGCCCGGTGCAACTTCGCTTGCAGCCCGGCGCCCCCGCACGCGGCTCTACGAAGCCATTTGCCGCCCTGTGTGTCCTGCGTACACATGTTCGTGTCGGTTCCGTCCGAGCGCCGGCGTACCTTGCGAACACATGTTCTGCCCACTCCGCACCAAGCTTGCGCAGCGAACGTTCGCGGCGCTGCGCCTGGCCCGCTCGTTCCTGCTGCTCGAGGACGACAACACCGCGGTCGACTGGGAGGTCGACGAGGACGAGCCCATCCGCCAGGCGCACGCGCACCGAGCGCCGCTGCGCAGCCGGCGCCCCGCGCGCCGGCCGGGCGCCCCGGCGCCGACCTGCCACGTGTGCCTGTGTCCTGTGGAGCGCCGAGGGACGCTCTCCTCGCGTGCGAGCGCGAGAAGGACGCCGGCTACGGGCGGGTCGGCGGGCGGGTCGGCGGGCGCGGGCGCCCCCGAGCGCCCGGCTTCAGCCGCCCATCACGTGCACTGATTCGGGCTCGACCTTGATGATCACGCGCTGTTCGCCGGGCTGCCGGTAGGGGTACTCGTCTTTGCCCAGGTACTTCTTGGCGAGCGAGTCGATGTGCGCGTCGGCGCCGTCGTGGGTGCGCTCGGCGACGCGGCCGCGGACCTCGACGTACTCGTAGGGGTTCTCCATGTTCTGGACGGTCAGCGTGACGCGGGGGTCGCGCTCGAGGTTCCGCGGCCAGGCGCGCCCCTCGGCGCTGTTGACGACGGGCTTGCCGTCCTGCAGGTCGACCCACACGGGCGCGGTCTGCACCGAGCCGTCGGGCCGGAGTGTCGCCACGTGGGCGAAGTTCTTGCCCTTGAGCAGGTCTTCGGCCTTTCCTTCGATCGTCGCGCTCATCGCGAACGCCCCTTTCTGGTCGTGTTTGCCGCTCACGATACGGCGCTTTGCGCCCGCATGCCGGGGGCGGCGTCGAAAGCGCGCCGCCCGCGAACCCACGCCCGGGCGACGACGGGGCCGGCGCCCGCACGCCGGACGCTCGAACGACGACGGGCCGCCTGCTGGCGGCCCGTCTGCTCAAAAAAACCGGCGGCGTCCTACTCTCCCAGGCCCTTGCGGGCCAAGTACCATCGGCGCTGAGGGGCTTAACTGCTCTGTTCGGAATGGGAAGAGGTGTTTCCCCCTCGCCAAAGCCACCGGAAAAAGGCGAAAGACCACGCCCCCCACGGTCCCTCAAAACTGCACAGTAGCCACAAATTAGGTACCACTACGCCCATCGGGCGCACCCACCCCTGCGGGGCGGGAAAAAAATCCGTCAAGCCCTCGACCCATTAGTACCGGTCTCCTTCGCGCGTCACCGCACTTCCAGATCCGGCCTATCAACCTGGTGGTCTACCAGGGGTCTTACTCCCTCGAGGGGATGGGAGAGTTCATCTCGAGGCCGGCTTCCCGCTTAGATGCTTTCAGCGGTTATCCGATCCACACGTAGCTAGCCTGCTATGCCCTTGGCAGGACAACAGATACACCAGAGGTGCGTTCATCCCGGTCCTCTCGTACTAGGGACAAATCCTCTCAACT
>DASZFZ010000083.1:0-18350 GCA_035939315.1 Solirubrobacteraceae bacterium
GTGGGGCATCCTGATCGAGGAGCTCGAGCTCGGCGTGCGCTCGTACAACTGCCTCAAGCGCGCCGGCATCCAGACGGTCGGCGACCTCATCTCCAAGTCCGAGGCGGAGCTCAACGCGATCCCCAACTTCGGCAAAAAGTCGATCGACGAGGTCATCGAGACGCTGCACGCGAGAGGGCTCGCCCTGCGGGCCGACTGACCAGGACCGCCCGGAGCGCTTACACTCTCACGACCGATGAGACACCAGAAGACACGCAACAAGCTCAGCCGCGACTCGGCGCACCGCAAGGCGCTGCTGATGAACCTGAGCAAGGAGATCATCGAGCACGAGCGGATCAAGACGACCGAAGCGAAGGCCAAGGCCGTCAAGCCGGAGATCGAGAAGCTGATCACGCTCGCCAAGCGCGGCGACCTGCACGCGCGCCGCCAGGCGCTCTCGACGCTCGCCCAGGACAAGTTCGCCGTGCACAAGCTGTTCGCCGAGGTGGCGCCGCGCTACGCGGAGCGGCCGGGCGGCTACACGCGCATTCTCAAGCTCGGGCCGCGTCGCAGCGACGCCACCGAGATGGTGTTCATCGAGCTGGTCTAGAGACCGCGCCGGCGCGTGCCCGGCGGCGCCCGCGGCGCAGGGCAACGGCGGATGGCGCGCCAAAGGGCCGCCAGGCTCGCGATCGGGACCTCACGCCGATGGTCACCAAGCTCACGATCGAGTACGACGGCGGCGGCTTCGCGGGCTGGGCGCGCCAGCCCGACAGGCGCACCGTGCAGGAGGAGCTCGAGCGCGCCCTGCGCGCGGTGCTGGGCGCCACGGGCCTCGACGGGCGCCCGCTGACGCTGACGGTCGCCGGGCGCACGGACGCCGGCGTGCACGCGTGGGGCCAGGTCGCGAGCTACCCCCACGAGGCCGTCGACCCGCTGCGCCTGAACGCGCTGCTCGGCGACGACGTCGCGGTGCTCGCCTCGGAGCCCGCGCCCGAGGGCTTCGACGCGCGCCGCGACGCGACCGGGCGCACCTACTGCTACCGGCTGCTGCCCAGGCGCACCCGCTCGGTGTTCTGGCGCGGGCGCGCCTACTGGTGGACCGGCCCGCTCGAGCGCGGCGCGCTCGACGCGTGCGCCGCGGCGCTGCTCGGCAAGCACGACTTCACCGCCTTCACGCCCAGCGAAACCGAGCACCGGTATTTCAACTGCGACGTCCGCCGCGCCGAATGGCGTGTGGCGGGCGAGCGCGGCGAGCTGCTCGAGTTCTGGATCGAGGCCGACATGTTCCTGCGCCACATGAACCGCGTGCTGGTCGGGACGATGCTCGACGTGGCCCGCGGCTACACGCCGCTCGAGCAGTTCGCGGCGCTGCTCGAGGGCCGGCCCCGCTCGCACGCCGGCAGGACCGCGCCCGCGCACGGCCTGGCGCTCGCGCGGGTGGGCTACGACGCCGCGGCGGGCGCAGCCGCCGCGGGCTGAGCCGAACCGGTCATTCGGCTTCGCCTTCGCAGGTTTCGGTGCTCGACTTGGCCGCTTCGGCGAGGTCTCTCGTGGCGATCGTGCGACCGCTAGGGCCGCGGACGAGCAGTTCGGTGGGCAGCGGGGACAGCGCGCCGTATACGAGCACGCCGCCGGCGTGCAGACGCGCGGGGATCGCCACCTTGGGCAGTTCGACGAGCGTCCCCGAGACCCGCGCGAGCACCGTGTCGCGGGGAGCCTTCAGGATGCCGTAGAGGATGACGTACGGCTGGGGCAGGCAGCCGCTGGAGGCGCTCGGTTCGAACACCGGGTTGCCGTGCGGGACGATGGCCCTGCCGGTGCCCGCTGGGAGCGGCTGGCTTTCTTCGGGGTTCGCGAAGTCGGATTCGAAGGAGTCGCCGCCGCCGCCGAACAGCGTTTCTTCGTTGCTGGCGCGCAGCTTCAGTTCGAAGTGCGCGACGCCGAACTTGCGGTAGCGCTCGGCGCGGATCGTGAAGGACGGCGTCTGCGGCGGGCTTTCGTGGACGAGCTGGACGATGCCTCCGCGGACGTATTTGACCGGGTGCTTCGTGCATTCCACGAGCGCCGGGAGCTTCAGAGTGGTCAGCGTGCGACCCTGCGCGTCGAGCTCGGTCAGCGACAGCGGTATCGGCGACGGGCCGCGCACGACCTGGTAGTAGAGGCCGGCGGGTCCTCCGAGGCGTGCCGGCACGAGGATCGCCGGCGTCGTGATCGTGTCGCCGTTACTCAACGAAAGGCGCACGCTGCGCGCGGCCGGAAGTAGGCTGGCCTCGACGGTGAGCAGCCCCGAGTTGCAGTGCACCGCCGGTTCCGGCCGGATGTGGGACCGCGAGAGGCACCTGCTTGTGCCTTCGCCCGAGAGGATCGACAGCAGGCCTTCGCTTGGGCGGGAGGGTTCTGAGATCGAGACGGAGATGCATGCCCCCCGGCCCAGCGTGTGTGACGTCGTCTGGACTCGGGCCACGAAGCGCCCACCCGCGGCGGTCCTGCCACGGGCGACCACGACCGGCTTGGGTTTCCTGGTCGGCCGCGTGATCTTCTCGACTTTGCTGGCGGGCAGGCCGACGGTGGTCTGCAGGCGCGCCAAGAGGCTCGCCTGCCCGTGGTTACCCGCCTGTAGCCTTTCGCTCAGCGCTTTGGTGTGGCGAACGAGGGCTCTGTCGGTGGCATTCTCGTAGCGGGCGAGGCTCTTGGGGAGAGACTGGATGCTTGTTTGCGTACCGATCGCGATCAGCTCGAACGCGCGCTTCAGGAGCGCTTCGGTGCGGCTCGCGGCTTCCCTGGACGCGGCCGACAGCGTCTTGTAGCCGCTCGCCACCCATGCCTGCATGTCGGCGCACACGGGCGGCGCGGGAAGGTCGAGTTCTTCCTGGACGGTTTCGGCCTCTATGTGCACGAAAAACGTGATCTCGGGGTTGCTCCATCGCAGCGATGTGAGCACGGCGACGAGAGCGGCGGTCGCTTCGCGGTCTGACTGGGCGCGCGAGCCTTCCAAAGCAAGCCGCAGCTCGGTCTTCAGGTCGCTCAGTTGCCTGGACTGCCTGTTGCGTTCGCCTTCTTCGCGGGCGCTCGGTCCGGGTTGCGAGGGCACGCGCACGCGGCCGAGTCCGAATTCGGACACTTCTTCGTGGGGTGGAGCATTCGTGAGGACGCCGGGGCATTCGCCGGCGATCTTCGCGGCGGCGGCTTCCGTCGCGGCGAGGTCCTGCGGCTGGCTGGCGAGCTGCGCTTCCACGTAGCTGTTCGTCGCGAGCAGGTAGGCGTGGGTGGCGGCGACGTTCGCGGATCTCTCCGCGACGCTTTCGCCGTGGGCGATCGCCGAAGCCGGCGCCGGCGTCAAGAGCGCCGCGCACAGGACGGCGAGACAGCCTCCAGTGCATCTGCTCGCGCCCCCATGCCATCTCCCCAGCTTCATGCCGCCCGAGCATATATCGACATTGCGAATTGCCCCTTGACAGCGCGATCTCGCGACCGTGCAGCGGGGACGCCCCAACCGGGCGCCTGGGCTGCTCAGCCTTCGGCGTAGCCTTCGCAGAATTCGGCGTGTTCCTTGGCCTTTTCGGCGAGGCTTTCGCTGAACAGCGTCCTGCCGCCGGCGCCCTGCACGACCACTTCCGAGGGGATTGCCGCGAACGAGCCGTAGACGGCGACGCCATCGACTTTCAGCCGCTTGGGGATCGCGACCTCGGTCAGCGGCTCGAGGCCGGCGGGGGTGCGTGCGAGCACGGTCTCGCCCGGCTTTGCCAGCAGCCCGTACACGATCGCGTATTCGTGTGGCGGGCATTCGTCGGCGAGCTGCGGCGAGAAGATGCGCGCGTCGCGTATATGGGCGAGTGCTTCCGGGCTGTTCCCGGCCACGAGTTCGATGCGCGAGCTGCTGCTGAGGGCACCCGTCACCCCGGGTTCTTCCACCTGGAGCTGCACGTTGAAGCTGTGATGGTCGCGGCCGAAGGTGACGAGCGTGCCGGTCATCGTGAACGGCACGCCGGTCGTCGTCGTGCCGTGGGCGAGCGTCGTGAAGATCGGTCGCCTCACGCGATGCAGGCCGGTGGGCTCGGGCTTGCAGTCGCGCACCGGCCGCAGCGCGAGCGTGCGCAGCGTGCGGCCGTGCGCGCCGAGCGCCGCCAGCGAGACGGGGTAGGGGGAAGGCCCGCGCAGCGCCTGGTCGTAGAGCGCGAGCGGGCCGCCGAGTCGCTTGGGTATGACCACCGCGCGCGAGCTGACGGTTCGCCCGCTGCTCAACGTCAGGCGCACGCTGCGGGTGTCGCCGGGCAGCCAGGCCTGGACTTCGATCGCGCCTTCGCCGCGCTGGCAGGTCACGGTGGCGTGCGTGCGGCGTTCGCGGCCGCTCAGGCACTCGTTCGTCCCCGAGACCGAGACGAGCTTGTGCTTGCCGCTCGGAGGGGTGGAGCGGGCCAGCTCGACTTCCAGCGGGCAGTGGCTTTCGGGCGAGCGGTTCTTCACGCGAAAGGTGTAGGTGCCGCCGACCAGCGTGCGTCCCTGGCCGATCAACGTGGTGTCCTTGGTCGAGCCGCCGATGCCTTCTTCCTGCGCTTCTTCTTCCTGTGACCCGAGCGTCCGCGACAGGGCCTGGATGCTCGGTCCAAGCGTCTTGAGCTTCGACAGGAAGCGGCGTAACAGCGCCGTGGTCTGCCGCTGGAGCGCCTTCGCGCGCGCCTGCTCGTACTGCGCGAGCTGCCGTGTGAAGGCCGGAAACTCGGCGTCGAGCAGGTAGACCACCTGGGCTCCCAGGTACGTCTCGGATTCGCTGAGGACTGGCGGCAGCACGCGGTAGTCGCTGCGCCGCCAGCTTTGGAGCGCTGCGCATACGGTGCTCGCCGACGGCGCCGTGAGCGCTGCTTCGAGCGCGCCGATCTCGCTCTCGACGTTCCTGGCGATGCCGGGGTCGCTCCAGCGCAGCGGCTTCACGGCCTGGATGAACGCTCTCGCGGCTGTGGCGTCGGGTGCGTATATGGACTCCAGGAGCGCTGTCTGCTCCCATAGCTCGATCGCCGAGGACTCGCCGTCGCGGCGCTTGGCCTCGCCTTCTTCGCGGGGGGTCGGAGGACGGCCTTCGCTCCCGAGTCCCGCTTCGGGTGGCAGGCCGTCGAGCACGCCCGCGCATTCCCGGCCGAGGACCTGGACGAAGCCGCGCACCGCCGCCTGCGACGCCGGCGCGTTTTCGAGCTCGGCGCGCGCCAGCGCGTACTTAGCCTCCAGGTACGTTTCCGTGGCGGCCACTTCGGAGGGCGGCGGCGCGCTCGCCGCGCCGGCGCCCGCGGGCGAGCAGGCGAGCGCGGCCGCGGCGGCGGCGAGCGCCGTCAGGGTTCGACGTAGCCTTCGCAGAACTGCGCCTCTTCCTGTGTCTGGGTGGTCAGGTTTTCGGTGTAGAGCGCCTGGTCGCCGGCGCCGTAGACGACCAGTTCGCTGGGCAGCGCTTCGAAGACGCCGTAGACGAGGGGCCCCTTCGCGTGCAGGCGCGGTTCGACGGGGACCACGTTCAGGGCGACGGTGCCCTGGGGGGTTCGCGCCATCACCGAGGTTCCCGGCGGCGCGAGGATCCCGTAGAGGATCGCGTAGGGGTGCGGGGCGCAGCCGACCTTCAGCGACCAGGGGAACGCTTTGGCCTTGCCAGGTTCGAACGCTGGTGTTTCATCGAGTTCCGGGTCGACGCCGGTGTCGACGCCGAGGAACGGCTGGCCGTTGAATTCGCCGTACGCGCCGATCCTGAAGGGTTCCCCCTCGGGGGTGTGCCCGGCGGCGAGCTCAGCGACATTCGGGAATCCCGATTCCGATCCGTTGCGTGGCTTGCGACAGCGGTATCGCGGGAGCTTCAACGCGAGCACGACTTCCGCGCCGGCGTTCAGCTCGACGAGCGAGACGGCGTGGCTCGTGCTGCCGCGGACCTGCTGGGCGTAGACGCCGGAAGGGCCACCGTCTCGCTTTGGCACGAGGACCACCCGCGATTCGATCGCGCGCCCGTCGGCGAGCACCAGCCGGACCGAGCGCACCGACGCCGGCACCGCGCTCTCGAACGTCTCGAGGCCCGCTTCGCAGAACACCTCGGGGTGCCGGTAGCGGGGCGGGGAGAGGCAGATGGGGTTGTTGGGGCCGCCCACGATCAGCACCTCGGGGGAGCCCGGACGGGTGTATGCGACCGTCGCCGAGCGATGGCAGGAGCCGATGCCCGACCTGCGGCCGGCGCTCACTTCGAAGCGGGTGCCGGCGGCGGTACGCCCGTGGCCCACCGTGACCGGCCTTGGTTCTTCGGGCCCGGCGTGCGGGAAGCCGACGATACGTTCCAAGTGAGAGAACCCCTGGAAGTAGCCGCTGGCAAGGAGCTCGAGGTCCAGGCCTTCGGTCCTGCGGATCAACGCTCGATCGGATGCGTTCTCGTAGGGCTTCAGCAGCGAGTCGAGCGAGAGTTCCTCCCCCAGCTCGGCTCTCCTGCGCGCTTCCTGAGAGGCTTCGAATTCGCGGCTGGCAGCCGGCAGGACGCGAAAGCCGCTCTGGGCCCACGCCCTCGCGTCGGCGCAGAACGGCGGCGCGGGGGTGGAGTCGTTTTCGAGTTTGACCGCGGTCTGCATCTGGAGCTCCGCGGCGATCGCCGGGTTGCTCCACGACAGCTGGCGCACTTCGGCGGCGTAGGCTTCGTCGGCCTGGCGATACACGCTGTCGTCGGCTCGGGCGAGCGCCGCATCGAGCTCCAGGCTGATCGTCTGCTGTTGCCTGCTCAGGCGGGCGTTTTCGCCCTTCTGGCGGGGTGTGAATTCAACGATTCGCTTCAGGGTCGGCTGCGGCACCCCCGACACCACCCCGCGGCATTCTCGAGCGATCTGCGCGGTCGCGGCGCTCTCCGCGCGGTGTGCCGCGGCGGCCTCGTGCAGCACCGCGACGACGAGCCTGTACTGGGCGATCAGGTAGGCGTGCGTGGCGGCCGCGTCGGAAGGATCGGCCGCGGCGCTCGCCGGAAGGCCGCACATCGTGACCGCCGCGAACAGCGCCACCCCGGCGCGGCCGAGCCGGCGCGGCCGGCGGCGTGCTCGCCGCCTCCGGGCTGGCCCCCGCCGGCCGTGCCGATCGATCCCCGCGCGCATGCTCGCGCGAGCATACAGCCCGCGTCCGGACGCCCCGCGCGAGGTCACAACAAGCTCACGGGCGCCGCCCGAAGCGCCCCCTATGCTGGCTAAAGAGACATGCTCAACGTGCTGCTGACCAACGACGACGGGATCGAGGCCGAAGGCCTGCAGGCGATGCGCCGGGCGCTCGCGGCGCTCGCCGACGTGCGCCTGGCGGTGATCGCGCCGGACGGCAACCGCTCGGCGATGGCCCGCTCGATCACCACGCGCCGGCCGCTGTGGGTCGCCGAGGTGCCCTTCTCGGACGGCACGATCGGCTACGCGACCGACGGCACGCCGGTGGACTGCGTGCGCCTGGCGAGCCTCGGCATCGTCGAGGAGTTCACCACCGACATCGTCGTGTCGGGCATCAACCACGGCGCCAACCTCGGCGACGACATCACCTACTCGGGCACGGTCGCGGCGGCGCTCGAGGGGGTCGTGCTGGGGCTGCCCGCGATCGCCGTCTCCCAGCAGTCGCGCGCGGGCGCGCTGGACTACCGCTTCGACGGCGGCTTCGGCTTCGAGATCGCGGCCGCGTTCGTCGCGCGGATGGTCGAGCGCATCGAGGAGGTGCCGCTGCCCGCGCGCACGCTGCTGAACGTCAACGTGCCCGCCGGCGAGCCGGAGGGCGTGGAGGTGGCGAGCCTCGGCAAGCGCATCTACCGCGACGAGCTGAAGCTCGAGCGCGAGGAGGAGCACCGGCGGCGCTACTGGATCTACGGCTCGGACCCGGGCTTCCACGACGAGCCCGGCACCGACCTCGCGGCGGTCGCGGCGGGGCGCATCGCGGTCACGCCGATCCACTTCGACCTCACCGACCGGCCGAGCCTCGAGGCGCTGCGGAGCTTCGACCTGGAGGGCATGCTCGAGCCGCCGCCGCTCACAGATCGGCCGGCAGATCGGCCAGCCCACTCCGCGCAGCCGTGAGCGCGGGCGGCAAAGCGGCAAAGATCCCCAAGCAGGTCGCGGCGCGCGCCAGGGCGCTGCGCGAGCAGCTCGAGCACCACGCCTACCGCTACTACGTGCTCGACGACCCCGAGGTCGGCGACGAGGTCTACGACCGGCTGCTCGACGAGCTGCGCGCGATCGAGCGCGAGCACCCCGAGCTGGCCACGCCCGACTCGCCCACCCGGCGCGTCGGCGGCGAGCCGGTCGGGCGCCTGGAGAAAGTCACGCACCTGGAGCCGATGCTCTCGCTCGGCAACGTGCGCTCGGCCGAGGAGCTGCGCGCGTGGATCGAGCGCATGCGCAACCACCTGGCGCGCGAGGGCATCTCCGAGCCGCGCTTCAGCTTCGTGGTCGAGCCGAAGATCGACGGGCTCGCGATCAGCCTGCTCTACCGCGACGGCGTGCTCGAGCGGGGCGCGACGCGCGGCAACGGCGAGGTCGGCGAGGACGTCACCCACAACCTGCGCACGATCGGCGCGATCCCGCTGCGGATCCGCGACGCGCCGGGGCTGGTGGAGGTGCGCGGCGAGGTGTACATGTCGCTGAAGGACTTCACGGCGCTCAACGAGCGCCGCGCCGAAGCCGGCGAGTCGACGTTCATGAACCCGCGCAACTCGGCGGCGGGCACGATCCGCCAGCTCGACCCCGCCGACGCGGCCAAGCGGCCGCTGTCGATCTGGTGCTACCAGGTGGGCGTCGCCGAGGGCCTGGCCTTCGCCAGGCACTCCGAGGCCCTGGAGTGGCTGCGCGAGCACGGGTTCCGCGTCAACCGCGACATCAGGCTGCTCGACGACGAGGAGCAGGTGATCGCGCAGTGCCTGGAGTGGGAGCGGCGCCGGGGGGAGCTCGACTTCGAGATAGACGGGGTCGTCGTCAAGGTCGACGACCTCGAGTTGCAGCGCCGGCTGGGGGCCGTCGGGCGCGACCCGCGCTGGGCGGTCGCCTGGAAGTTCGCGCCGACGACGGCCGTGACGAGGCTCGAGAAGGTGATGTGGAACGTCGGCAAGTTCGGCGACCTGCGCCCCTACGCGGAGCTGGAGCCGGTGGAAGTGGGCGGGGTGACGATCAAGCAGGCGACGCTGCACAACGAGGAGGACATCCTGCGCAAGGACATCCGGGCGGGCGAGGAGGTGATCGTGCTGCGCGCGGGCGACGTGATTCCGCAGGTGGTCTCGCCCGCGCCGCACGTGGCCGAGCGCAAGGACCGCCCGGAGCCGACGCGCCCGCCCAAGGCGTGTCCGTTCTGCAAGACCAAGACGATCAAGCCGCCGGACAGCGTCTTCACGATGTGCCCCAACCCGCTGTGCCCGGCGCGGGCGTGGCAGCTGCTCAAGCACTTCGTCTCGCGGGGCGCCATGGACATAGATGGGCTGGGCGAGAAGCAGGTGGCGCTGCTCCAGGAGCGCGGGCTGGTGCGCTCGGCGGCGGACTTCTACCGCCTGCGGGAGGAGCAGCTGGTCGAGCTGGAGGGCTTCGGGGAGCTGTCCGCGCGCAACCTGCTGGCCGCCATCGAGCGCTCGAAGGAGCGCCCGTTCGCGCGCGTGCTGTTCGCGCTGGGGATCGAGGAGGTGGGGGAGGTCACCGGCCGCAACCTCGCCCAGCGCTTCCGCGACGTCGACGCGCTGCTCGGCGCCTCGCCGGAGGAGATCGCCCAGACGCCGGGCGTCGGCGAGAAGATGGCCGCGTCGATCCGCGCGCAGCTGGACGACGAGCGCATGCGCGAGCTGATCGCCGACCTGCGCCAGCTGGGCCTGCGCTTCCACGAAGAGGGCCCGGCGCCGTCCGAGGGTCCGCTGGCGGAGCGCACGCTGGTGCTCACCGGCACCCTGCCCGCGCTCTCCCGGGAGCAGGCCACCCAGCGCATCCTCGCGGCCGGCGGGCGCGTGACGACGTCGGTGTCCAAGAAGACCGACTACGTGGTCGCCGGCGAGAGCCCCGGCTCAAAGCTTGAGAAGGCGCAGCGGCTGGGCGTGAGCGTGCTCGACGAAGCCGGCCTGCTGGCGCTGCTCACACAGACCTAGGTTCCCTGCCCACGTGCGGCGGTTCGGCGGGGCTCTGCTGGGCTTCGCTTTCGCCTTCCCCTTCGCCGCCGGCTTCGCCTTCTTCGAAGAGTTCCTTGGCGCGTTCGAGCTCGTGCGCTTCGCTCGAGCTTTCGCCGCCTTCGCCGTGGCCTTCTTCTTCGCTCGCGTGGGGCACGTCTTCGGCTTCGGCTTCTTCGCGCAGGCCGCGGCTGCCCGACCCCGACCCTTCTTCGCCCGCCGGCGCGGCGAGCGATTCCTGTTCGCCCGAGGCCGAGCTGCCGCAGCCGGCCAGCGCACCGAGCGCCAGCGCGAGGAGCAGGACGCTGAGCGCCAGCCGCACGCGCCGCTCAGTAGTCGGCGACCGTGATCGCCATGTTGTCCTGGAAGGTGTGCGCCGTTTCCGTGGGGATGCCGTCGGTGAAGATCGCGAAGGCGAGCGTGTGTCCATCTGCGGCCTGACAGTAGCCGACGAGGTTGGAGACGCCGGTCAGCGTGCCCGTCTTGCCCTGGCAGTTGCCGGCGGCGCGCGTGTCGCGCATGCGCAGTTCGAGCGTGCCGTCGCGCCCGGCGACGGCCATGCTGTCGCGCAGCACCGTGCCGATCGGCGTGCCGTAAAGCTCGGCGAGCAGGTCGGCGACCTGGTAGGGGGAGGTTTTGTCGGCTTCGGAGAGGCCGGAGCCGTCGACGACGTGCGGGTGGATGCCGAGCAGGCCGGCGAGCGTCTTGGCGACGACGGCGGCGCCCGCTGCGGTCGTGCCCGCGCCGCCGTAGCGCGCGCCGAGGTCCTTGACGAGCGTCTCGGCGAAGAAGTTGTCCGAAGGCGGCAGCATCAGCGCGAGCAGCTGGGCGAGCGTCGGCGAGGGCGCCTGGGCGAGCTGCACGGCGTCGGGCGGCGTGGTCGCGGCGCCGCTGGCGCCGTGGATGCTGACGCCGTCGGCCTTCAGGGCCCCCCACAGGGCGCGCGCGGCGAACGCGGCCGGCGCGTGGGGGCCGCGTTCGCGGCCTTCTTCGCCGCGGTTGAACGCCAGCGCGCTGAGCGTGCCTTCGAGGAAGGGGTCGGGCTGGTAGTCGCTGGAGGGCTCGCCGCGCAGCGAGTCGAAGTAGGACTCGTCGCCCTCGACCGCGCCGGTGATCGCGTGGATGTGGTCGGTGCGCACGAGCTGGCCGACGAGCGTGGCGACGCTCGTGCCGACGCCGCCGTAGTGGCCGCGGATGAAGGCGCTCGAGCCGAACGTCGGGTCGCCGCCGCCGCGCAGGTACAGGCTGCCTTCCCAGACGCCGCCGGGCGCCATGTGGCCGACGCCGTAGACGGTTGTGTCCAGGCGCGCGGCTGGGCCCATCAGGTCGAGCGCGGTGGTGGCCGTGTAGAGCTTCTCCACCGACGCCGGCGGGCGCAGCGTGGAGGCGCGCTCGGAGAACAGCGGCTGTTTGGCGGTCAGGTCATAGACATAGGCGCCGTCGGCGGAGCCGGCCAGCGCGAGCTGGTGGCTGAAGTCGGCCTGCAGCGAGGCCAGGTTCTCCCCCTGGGCGCTGGCCGCGGAGGGCGCCAGCAGGCCGGCCGGCACGAGCATCCAGAGCAAAATATGAGTCACCGCTACAGGAATGCGACGCACGAGCCGTAAACTCTTAATGGGATGGGCAAGGTTGTCAAGCTGGAGGCGGCAGGGAAAGCCAAACGGCCCAGGGGGCGGGGGATGGCGGCCAGAGGCGTGGGCCAGGCGGCCTCGACCGAGCGCAGGCGCCGCCCGCGGCGCGACAAGACCGCGCTGGTGCTCGGCGGCGGCGGCTTCACCGGCGGCGTCTACGAGATCGGCGCGCTGCGCGCGCTGGACCTGCTCGCCGTCAACAGCAACATCAACGACTTCGACGTGTACGTGGGCACCTCGGCCGGCTCGTTCATCGCGGCGCTGTGCGCCAACGGGGTGACGCCCGAGGAGATGATGCGGGTCGTCACCGGCCAGGGCGAGCGCACGTTCAAGGACATCGACATCGGCGACCTGCTGCGCCCCAACCTGCTCGAGTTCGCGCGCAAGGGCGCGCTGCTACCGTTCCGCGCGCTGTCGATGGCCCGCGGCCTCTTGGCCCAGCCGGGCGGCACGTCGCTGATGGACGTCGTGATGGGGCTCGCCGACGCGCTGCCCTCGGGGCTGTACACGGGCGCGGGCATCGAGGACTACCTGCGCGAGGTGCTGAGCGAGCCCGGCCGCACCGACGACTTCGGCGAGCTGGGCTGCGAGCTGTACCTGACGGCCACCGACCTCGACAGCTGCGAGCGGGTCGTGTTCGGCGTGGACGGCTCGCGCGACGTGCCGATCTCGACGGCGGTGCGCGCGTCGGGGGCGCTGCCGATGGTCTACGCGCCGGTGCGCGTGCACGACCGCGAGCTGATCGACGGCGGCATGATGTCGACGACCAACCTCGACCTGGCGATCCAGGCGGGCGCCAAGCTGGTGGTCGTGATCAACCCGATCGTGCCCTTCATCAACGACTTCGAACGCAAGATCAGCACGATCAAGGGCAGGCGCTCCAGGCGCGTCTCGGACATGGGCTTCGCGGCGATCGGCTACCAGGCGTTCAAGCTGCTGGCCCACCAGCGCCTGCACGAACTGGCCAAGGGCTGGGAGCAGCGCTACCCGGGCGTCGACATCGTGCTGATCGAGCCCGAGCCGAACGACGAGCTGATGTTCGAGACCTCGATGATGAGCTTCGCCTCGCGCGTGGCGATCGCCCGTCACGGCTTCCAGTCGGTGACCAAGCAGCTGGCCGGCGAGTACGACCACTTCGCCGAGATCGCCGAACGCCACGGCATCGAGATCTCGGCCAAGCGCGTGCGCAAAGTCGTCAAGCACTTCGACGAGCGCCACGAGTCGGTGAGCGCCTGGCGCAAGATCCTCGAGGGCACCACCGGCGCGCTGCTGCGCCAGGCCGGCTCCGGCTAGAGCAGGTTCTCGAGCGCGCCGACGAGCCGGTCGGTGGCGGCCCGCGAGTGGACGGCGACGCGCGCGTGGCGGGGCTCGCCGAGGGCGTCGCCGGCGGCGATCAGGATGCCGGTGCGCGCCAGCCGCGCGGCCAGCTCGGCGCCGGGCAGCGTCGGGTGGGCGGCCCACACGAAGTTGGCCTGGCTGTCGGCGACCTCGAAGCCGCGCTCGCGCAGGGCGGCCGTCAGGCGCGGGCGCTCGGCGCAGATCTCGCGGGTGCGCTTCTCGATCAGCTCCGAGCAGCTGTGCAGCGCCTCGAAGGCGCCCGCCTGGGAGATGTCCGAGACGCCGAGGTCGGGCGCGAGCTCGGCCAGCAGCTCGCCCGAGCCGGGGCCGCCGATGGCGTAGCCAATGCGCAGGCCGGCCAGGCCCCAGGCCTTGGAGAAGCTGCGGAAGACGAGCAGCCGCGGGTGGCGCTCGAGCAGCTCCAGCGAGGCGCTCTGCGGCTGCGCGTCGGCGTAGTCGACGAGCGCCTCGTCGAGCAGCACGGCGACTTTCTCGGGCAGCTCCTCGAGCAGGCGCCGCAGGTCGGCGAGCGCCAGCAGCTCGCCGGTGGGGTCGTTGGGGCTGGCGATCGCGACCGCGCGCACGTCGGGCTCGCGCGAGGCGGCCGCCAGCAGCTCCTCGACGCCGCCGTCGACGCGCACGGCGCGGCCGTGGGCGCGGCGGGCCATCAGCGGGTAGAGCGGGTATGAGGGCCAGCTGGTGAGCAGCTGCTGGCCGGGTTCGAGCAGCGCGCGCGTGGCGGCGCTCAGGAGCTCGGCGGCGCCGTTGCCGAGGATCAGCCGCTCGGGGTCGACGCCGTGGCGCTCGGCCAGCCGGCCGCGCAGGTCGGTGCCGGCGAGGTGGGGGTAGCGGTTCAGGCCGCGGCGCGCCTGGAAGGTGATCGCGCTGACGATCCGCTGGTGGGGCAGCGCGGGCCAGGTGGTCAGCGACAGGTCGAGCGTCTCCACCCGGGTGAGGGCCTTGCGGCGGCGCTCGGCGGCCTCCTCGCGCAGGCCCTCGTTGACCTCCTCCTCGGTCATCGCCTCGAACTGGCGGTAGTAGTCGAGCAGGCCCATGGCTCGCCTCTGCTCAGCGCCGCGGCTGCGCTCAGCCGCCTTCGCCGCGGGTCACGAGGCTCGTGCCGGGGCCGTGGATCACGACGAACCACAGCACGAAGGCCAGCGCGCAGACGGCGGCGGTGATCGCGAAGATGCGCCCGAGGGCGCCGCCGCGCTGGTCATAGCCGGCGGCGCGGCGCACGAGGATCCAGGCGCCGTCCAGCCGTTTCATCAGCGCGAGCGCCCCGAACAGCAGCGCGAACAGGGCGACGAAGGCGACGAGGATGCCGAGGCTGACGCTGCCCGTCACGTAGTTGACCTGGGAGCCCAGCCACAGGCTGGCGAGCGGGATCGGCCCCCAGCACAGCAGGCACAGCACGGTGATGCCGGTGAGCATCAGGCTCGCGAGCGAGCCGTCGATGCGCTGGCGCAGTTCGCTGCCGCGCCGCGGCAGGGCGCGGTAGTGCACCGGCGCCGAGCCGGGGCGCCGGCCGACGAACAGGCCGCCGTTATCGGTGGGGTCGGTGCGCATCGGCTCTCATGTTCGCAGGTCGCGCGCCCCCCGCACGTCGCTCGCTCCTCATATATATCCCTTGTCTCAGCCGGCGTAGAGCGCGTCGAAGAGCTCTGCGTAGCGCTCGTTGACGACGCCCCGCTTGACCTTCAGCGTGGGCGTCAGCTCGCCGGTGGCCTGCGTGAGATCGTGGTCGAGGATCACGAACTTCTTGACCTGCTCGACCTGCGCGTATTTGCTGTTGGCGCGGTCGATCTCCTTCTGGATCAGCTCGCGCACGGCGGGCTCGGTGGCGAGCGTGGGGATGTCCTCGGGCAGGCCGTGCTCGCGCGCGTACGCCGGCATTTCCTCCTCGTCGAGCGTGATCAGCACTACCGGGTAGGGGCGCTGGTCGCCGTGCATCACCGCCTGTGAGATCCAGCGGCTCTGCTTGAGGTCGTTCTCGATGTTGGCCGGCGTCAGGTTCTTGCCGCCGGCCGTGATGATGATGTCCTTCTTGCGGCCGGTGATCGAGAGGTAGCCGTCCTCGTCGAGCGAGCCGAGGTCGCCGGTGTGCAGCCAGCCGTCCTCGACCGCGCCGAAGCTCGTCGAGGCCCGGTTGTGGTAGCCGTGGAAGATGTTCGGGCCCCTGAGCAGGATCTCGCCGTCGTCGGCGATCCTGATCTCGACGCCCGGCAGGGCGCGCCCGACGGTGCCGAAGCGGTGGTTCTCGACGGTCGAGACGGTGGCCGCGGTCGAGGTCTCGGTCATGCCGTAGCCCTCGAGCACCGGCACCCCGCAGGCCCAGAAGAATTCGAGGATCTCGCGGGCGATCGGGGCGGCGCCGCTGGTCGCGTGGCGCACGCGCCCGCCGAAGATCGCGCGCACGTTCTTGAAGAGCTGCTCGTCGGCTTCCTCGAAGGGGCCCTCGAGCTCCGCGGGGATCTCCTCGCCGCGGCCCATCATGTCGCGCACCTTCACGCCGAGCGCGATCGCGGCGTCGGCGCGCTCGCGCTCCTCGGGCGGCTGGGCGTCGATCGCGGCGCGGGCGAGCGTGTAGATCTTCTCGAACACGCGCGGCACCGACGGCAGGTAGGTCGGCTTGACCTCGAGCAGCTCGCCGACGATCTGCTTGGTGTCGCCGCCGAAGTAGGCGAGCGTGCCGCCGCGGTCGAACACGGCCAGCTGGATCAAGAGGGCGTAGGAGTGGGCGAGCGGCAGGTACAGGTAGATGACCTCGTCGTCGGTGATCTCGCCGGCCTGGCTGACCATGTCGATGACCGCGCGGTAGTTGCCGTGGGTGAGCACGCAGCCCTTCGGCGGCCCGGTCGTGCCGGAGGTGTAGATGAACGTGAAGGCGTCCTCGGGGCTGATGCCCGCGCGGCGCGCCTCGAGCTCCTCGGCCGCGTGGCCGCGGCCGCGCTCGCGCACCTGCTCGAGGGCGATCGGCTCGAGCGCGGCGACGCCGGCGCTCGGCTCTGCCGGCGGCTCGATCGCGATGACCGTGCGCAGGCTCGGCACGCGCTCGCGGATCTCCGCGACCTTGGCGAGCTGCTCGTCGTTCTCGCAGACGATCGCGCAGGCCTCGGAGTCGGAGATCACCCACAGGCACTCCTCGGGCGAGTTGGTCTGGTAGATCGGCACGACCACCAGGCCGGCCGCGGTGGCGGCCATGTCGACGTAGGACCACTCGGGCCGCGTGTTGGCGAGGATGCAGATGCGCTCGCCCGGCTCCAGCCCGAGGTCGATCAGCCCGAGGCCGACCTCCTCGACGATGTCGGCGAGCTGCGGGTAGGTGACGTCGTGCCACTCGCCGTCGCGCTTGTAGCGCACGGCCACGTGGTCGGCGTGCTCGACCGCCGAAGTTGCGATCAGATCGGCGAGCGTCTGCGATCCAACGCCCGCTGGCGCCGCGGCGGCCTCCATCAAGACTCCCTCCTCGTTGCCGTTCCTAGCCCATGCTGCCCGTGTACGTTCGATGTTAGACGCTGGCGTCCCTCTTTGGCGAGCCGGCTCAGACGGGGTTGGGCACGTCCAGGAAGACGTGGCGCAGGCCGAAGCGCGCCGCCAGGTGCTCGCCGAGGCGGCGCACGCCGAAGGTCTCGGTGGCGTGGTGGCCGGCGGCGATCAGGTGCAGGCCGAGCTCGTGCGCCTGGGCCATCGAGCGCTCGGCCGGCTCGCCCGTGAGCAGCGCCTGGGCACCCGCGGCGGCGGCCTCGCCGGCGTAGTCGGTGCCCGCGCCCGAGACGATCGCCAGGCGGGCCACGAGCTCGGGGCCGGCGTCGAAGACGAGCGGCTCGCGTGCGGTCGCCTCGCGCACGCGCGCGAACAGCTCGCGCGCCGGCAGGCCCGCGCCGGGGAAGCTCGCCAGGCAGCCGATGCTCTGGCCGCGGTGCTCCGCGAACGGGCGCAGCTCGCCCGCGCCGAGCGCCTCGGCGAGCAGCGCGTTGTTTCCGAGCCGCGGGTGCGCGTCCAGCGGCAGGTGGTAGGCGGCCAGCGCGATGCCCGCGTCGAACAGCATCTGCAGGCGGCGCTTGAGCGGCCCGTCGACCACGCGCACGCCCGCGCCCCAGAACAGGCCGTGGTGGACCAGCAGCAGGTCCGCCCCCGCCGCGGCCGCCCGCTCGAACAGCGCGACGTTGGCCGACACGCCCGTGGCGAGCGTCGCGACGCGGTCGGGGCCCGGCACCTGCAGGCCGTTCACGCAGTAGTCCTCGAAGCGGGCTGGCTCGAGGAGCAGGTCCAGCTCGGCGAGGATCTCGGCTAGGGCGGCGGGCATCGGGCGAGGGTAGCGGGGGCGGGTAGACGCGGGTGGCCAGAGGCCCACGCGGGCTCGTCGGGGACTGGGGCCGCGCGCTGGCGCGAGGTGCGCGCGGGCACGTGCGGAACAGAGGGCACCGGCCCAGGGCCGGGCCGCGAACCCCGCTTGTGGGATACTGGGGGCTGCGTCGGGGCGTGGCGCAGCCTGGTAGCGCGCACCGTTCGGGTCGGTGAGGTCCCCAGTTCGAATCTGGGCGCCCCGATTTGCCGTAGGTTCTGCGAACAGCCGCGAATACGGGCGAAAAGCCGCGAAAATGCTGGGCTTTGGATGCGCCGATTCGCTTGTGTTCGCGGCTGTTCGATGGGCTGGGTGACCGCAAAGTGGCCGCAGAGGTAGCGTTGCGGCCTTTTGCGGCCGGTCTACCGGCCGCAGCTACGACCACCCTGCATCCGACACGATCTCTGATCGGCGATTCTGTCCGAATGACATGTATCCGCTGGAATACATCCGGGCGCGATCGGATCCTTGATCGGAGGCCTGCCGATAGCCACACCGCGTGAGAAGCAGTTGACGCTGCTGGCGGCCGTGCTGGGTACGAGCGTGGTCTTCCTCGACGCGACGGTGACGAGTGTCGCGTTGCCGGCGATTCGGAGTGACCTCGGTGGTGGTCTGGCGGGCCAGCAGTGGGTGACGAATGCGTACCTGCTGGCGCTCTCCTCGCTGTTGTTGATCGGCGGCTCGCTCGGAGACGTACTTGGCCAGAAGCGCGTGTTCCTCGTTGGCGTTGCCGGGTTCGGCATAAGTTCGGCTCTCTGCGCGGCCGCGTCGTCGATCCCCGAGCTATGCGTGTTTCGCGCGATGGAGTGAGCCGGGCTGGGTCCGACGGAGGCCGTATTTGTAGGTTCCCTATCTTCATTTGGTGGGGATCGTGGCCTGTTCTTTCGCAGCGTAGAGTTCCTCGACTTCTCGTGGTGTGCGGTCGCCGAGGGCTTCATGCAGTCGC
>DASZFZ010000084.1:0-21264 GCA_035939315.1 Solirubrobacteraceae bacterium
CAAAAAGCCCGTACAGACCAGATGCACGGCCCTCCGGGCGCTGTGCGATCGCTGTGCCCTCGAAGCGCACCCTCGAGCGTGGATCAGCGCCTCAGCAACCTCGAAGAAAAGCTCGCGCAAGCCCTTGACTTTTCATCCGTACGTGCTCGAAAGCGACGGCACGGTGATGGCGTGGGGCAACGGCGCGACGGGCGAGCTCGGCAACGGGACGAAGACGCCGTTCCAGGAAACCCCTGTGATCGTGAGGCTCCCCGGCGTGGCCACGGCGCTCGGCGAGGCCGACCAGGACGGCGCCGCGATCGTCGAAGGGCACCCCTATGTGTGGGGCGACGGTGCCAAGGGGGCGCTCTGCGGCGTGACCAAGGCCGACGAACCCGTCAGGCTCGAAGCGCCCCAGACGTTCGTCGAAGTCCAGGGCGCCGGCGGGCACATGCTGTGGCGAACCGCCGACGGGGAAGTGTTCGGCTGCGGCGCCGACAACGACGGGCAACTCGGGTTCGCCGGGCCGAAGAAGATCGACACGCTCACACGCGTGCCGGTCGAAGACGTCGTGCAGGTGACCGCCGGGCCGCTGAGCAGCGCCGTGCGCACGAGCGCCGGGAAGATCCTGACGTTCGGCTCGAACGCGCACGGCCAGGCCGGGGTCGCAAGCGGGGCCGCCAAGGTCGAGATCCCGACCGAAGTCCGCCTTCCCGGCGCCGCCGTCGACGTCAGCGCCGGGGGTGACCGCCCCGCGAACGGCCAGATGCTCGCGGTGCTCGCCGACGGGGAGCTGTGCGGCTGGGGGGACGACGAAGACGGCCAGCTCGGCGACGAAGGCGATTCGGACGCCACCCGGGCACCGATCTGCGGTCAGCTGCGGGGGATCGAGACGGCGGTCACGGGTGACGCGTTCTCGCTGGCGCTCACGCGCGAAGGGACGCTCCTGTCCTTTGGCGCCGCGTCCGAACCGCTCTGCAGCGGACGCAGCACCGAAGGCCAGCTCGGCACGGGCCTCGCGACAGGCGTCGAGCGCAGGCCCGAGAGCGTGGAGTCAGGCGTTCACGAAGTGCAGGCCACCGCGGGTGAGAGCCTGATCCGCTAGCCGCCGGGCCGATGCGACCGCATCGAGGAGCGCCGGGGGCCCGCCACCCCGGCGGACCCCCGTTCGCTCACACGCTCCCCCACCCGTCGGCCTGGCTGCCCCTAACCGAACTCCGCTTTGATCTCCAGCGGTTCTTCGTTCTTGAGCTTCAGCGAGCTCGTCAGGCCCGCCTGTTCTGAGCCGAAGCCCAATGTGGCATCGAGGGTGTCCTGCGGGCTTTCTTCGAACGCTTCAGGCGCCTGCACGCCGGCCTTGGCCTTGTACTTGACGCTGAAGGACGGGGACATCTTGTCGAGCTTGCCGATCGCCCCGATCACCGACCCGCTGAGGACGAGCGCTTCTTTCTCGCCGCCGCATTCGGCGCTCAGCAGCGACGGCTGGCCGCTCAGGTCCAGACCGATCGAGACGTCGGTCGCGGCGGAGGTGACTTCGTCTGAGATGAACCCGAGCTTGCCGCTCAGCTCGTTCGTGACGATCTCACCCGACGTCGCTTTGGCGCTCTGGCACGGTTCCTTGGAGCCAGAGTGCGTGCAACCCGTGAGCGTGACCGTCGCCGTCGCGGTTTTCGCGCCGGTGTATTCGCCGGCCGTGCTCGTCCCGCTGCACGTGACTTTCGCTCCGGTCACCCCTTCGAGCGTCGTTTTCCCGCCGTTGCTGGTGAAGTGGCGGTCGGTCCCTGGGCCGGCCAGCCATTCGTATTTGCCTTCCCCGGAGGATTCTTCGGTGCAGGCCTTGTCTTCGTAGGCGCCTTTGAAGACCTTGCGCTTGCCTTCGCCGGTGCTTTCCGCGACCACGCAGCGACCGACTTCCGGCAGCGTGAGCTGGTGCTTGACTTCCCCTGCGTTGGCCTCCTCCAGCGAGCCGTCCAGGATCGCCGTGTTGTGCCCGGCCGCCGCCGGCACGCCCGCGGAGAGGTCGACCGCAGGGTCGACCAACAGGAACAACAGGCCCCCGCAGCCGTTGGCGCCGCCGACAGCGAAGGAGTTGCCCACCAGCGAGCTTCCGCTGACCTCCTCGATCCTGTCGTCGGCGATCAGGCTGATGTGACCCGGGGCGCCGGTGATCGGTTCGTTCGGCGCCGGCGGGCTGGTCGTGCCGGTGGTCAGTTCCACTGCGATCGGTTCGCGTTCGGAGCCGACGAAGCACCCCGGGCCGAGCAGCGGGTTGTCGAGTTTCACCTTCAGCGGCAGCGACACCGCCGTCCCGTGCCCGAACGCCAGGTTCACGACGTTGAGCTTGACCGTCCCGGCGAGTTCGGCGGTCGCAGTCACTTCCCCGCCCAGGCCTTCCACGCCGAGCAGACCGCCGGGGACGGTGAGCGCGGTCTTGGAGAGCGTTTCACCGTTCGTCGCCGGGACCACCGTCCCCGCGTCTTCGCCGCCCTGCAGCACGACCGGCTCGGTGATCGCGACTTTCTTCTTGCCCAGGACGAATTCCCCACCGGTGACATGCGAGTACACACAGACGCTGACATCGGGGTTGTTCGCCGGGCAGTTCGCGAAGACCTCGAATTCGTGCTGCAGCCCGGCCATCGCCGCTGACGGCGCGCCGAGCACGGCGGCCGCGACGAGCACGGCGGCCGCGACGGCCAGCGCGCCCCTGATGACGCTCGTCGAGCGCGCCCGTCCGCTCTCGGTTCTCTCCCTCATCGATCGACTCCCCTCCAAAGATTTGACGTGCAGATGGGTCCTGCCAGCTTGATATCAGTGGTATCGCGCGTTTACTAAATCACAGACTTGGCGTTGTTGTCAAGCCTAGAAGTAACGTCGTGTTTCTCGCCCGCGTGTCCGCCCGCACGAGCGCTGGGACCTGCCGGCCTGCTAGCCGCTAGTCAGTAGCAAACACGGAGGTCCCTGGAAGGCTGCGGGCGGCGGCGCTAGCTAGCCGGCTCGCGCGGCGCGCGACTCGGTCGCCACCCGCGCCGCCGCCTCGGCGCCGACGAAGGGCGCAAGTGAGAAGTAGGTGGCCGCGGGCACGAGCTCGGGCAGCGCCTGCACCCGCCCGCGCAGCGCGTGCGTGAAGCACAGCTCGAACAGGCCGCCCGAGATCGCTTCGACGATCACCCTCGGCGGGCGCGCGGCCGGGTTTCCCTCCCGGGAGGACGCAGGCGCGAGCATGCGCGCGTAGTCCACCGCGCCTTTGGCGCTGCGGTCGGCCGTGCGGTGCGTGGCGATCAGCGCGTCCACCAACGCCATGTGCGCGAAGGCCGGCTCCGAGGCGAGGAACTCGAACAGCGCCGCGATCCCCTCGCGCACGCCCCGCTCCCACTCGGGCTGCGCCGAGCTCGCCGCCTGAACCGCCGCGAGGCTCTTGTGGTGGCCGACCTCGTAGGCCACCAGGAAGGCGTCTTCCTTGCCCGTGAAGTGCGTATAGAAGGCGTGCAGCGAGACCGCCGCCGCCTCGGCGATGCTCTCGCAGGTCAGGCCGGCGTAGCCGCGCTCGGTCGTGAGGCCGGCGACCGCGTCGAGGATCCGCTCGCGCTGGCTGTGCACGACGAGGCTGCGCGAGACGTTCGCGCGCCCGCGCGCAAGACCCCTGCCCTCGAGCGTGCGCACGTGCGGGAGCAGCGTGCCCGGAGCGCGCCCGCCCCGCAGCCGCCCGGGCGCCGCGTGCGCCGCGTGCGGGCGCTCCTGCAACCGCAGCATCTCCGGGGGCACCGGATAGTAGGAGGTGGCCCACCGCACGAGCGACGGCACGAGCCCCTGGAGCTCCTCGTGGCGACCGCCGTCCGCGCGCGCGTAGAGCACTTTGTTGAGGCCGCCGATCACCGCGCGCAGCACCGGGTTGGGCCCCGGCGGCAAGCCCAGCGTGGCGCGCAGCATCGCTTCGAAGTCGCCGAGCAGCTGCTCGCGCCTGACGATCCCCGCTGGCCCCGTGGCGCCGACCTCCAGCAGCACCAGCCGCAGCGCCCCCGGGTTCTCCACCGCCCACTCGAACAGCGCACCGATCGCCGAGCGCGCGCTCGCGACCGTCTCGCCCTCCTCGCTCCACGCTTCGGTGACCCGCTCGACGCTCTCCCGCGCGAGCGCGTCGTAGGTCTCCAGCAGGCACGCCTGCTTGTTGGCGAAATGCTCGTAGAAGGCCTTGCGCGAGACGCCCGCGCGAGCGATCACGTGCGCGACCGTCGTGCGCGCGTAACCCTGCTCGCCGACCGCGTCGATCATCGCCGCCATCAGCCGCCGGCGCTGGTTGTTCGCCACCTGCTCGCGCGAGAGGTGGTGCGGACCCCTCGGCAACTCCGCGGGCGTACGCGCGCTCGTGCTATCGGTCGTTGCCACGGTAGACCCGAACCTATCGCGTGCGCAGCCTCAGCGCAAAGCCTTGGAGCGCGCACCCCAGCGCCCACGCCAAATCATCGGCTTGATATTTGACCACCGCCACGTACTTACCCGCATAGAAATTTATATGCGGGTAAACTGCGTCGCATGGCGGTATCCACGACCGACAGCAGGCCACAGCGCACGCGCCTCTCGCGCGAGCTGCGCATGGAGCAGACGCTCGGCGTCGCCCACGCGCTGTTCGCCGAGCGCGGCTACGCGCCGGTCACGATGGACGAGGTCGCCCGCGCCGTCGGCGTCACCAAGCCGCTGCTCTACAACTACTTCGGCAACAAGGAGCGGCTGTACCTCGCCTGCATGGAACCCGCGGGCGACGCGCTCGTCGCGGCCGTCGTCGGCGCGGTCGCGCGCACCGAGACGCCCGAGGCGGCGCTGCGCGCCGGCATCCACGCGTTCTTCGAGTTCGTCGACCGGGACCGCGCCTCCTGGCGTGTGCTCTTCGACGAGACGCTCCCGAGCGAGGGCGGCATCGCCAGCCGCGTCGGCGAGTACCGCGCGCGCATGCTCGAGCTCGTCGAGGCGGCGCTGCTCGCCCAGCCCTCCCCCGCCCCGCCGCTGCACGTCGAGGCGCTGTCGGTCGCGCTGCTGGGCGCCGCCGAGGCGCTCGTGCGCTGGTGGCTGCGCGGCGAAGCGCTGACCGCGCGCGCGACCGCGGAGCTCCTGATCGCGACCGTCGAGCCGGGCCTGCGGCCCAGGAGCGCGGGCTCGTGAACGCCGAGACGCGCCGCGTCGCCGTGCTCGCCGGCAACCGCATCCCGTTCGCGCGCTCGAACTCCGCCTACGCGCACGCGAGCAACCACGAGATGCTGACCGCCGCGCTCGACGGGCTCGTGGAGCGCTGCGGGCTGGACGGAGAGCTGCTCGGCGAGGTCGTCGCCGGCGCCGTGCTCAAGCACTCGCGCGAGCGCGACCTGACGCGCGAAGCCGTGCTCAGCGCGCGCCTGGCGCCGCAGACCCCGGCCTATGACATCCAGCAGGCGTGCGGCACGGGCCTGGAGGCGGTGATCCTCGTCGCCAACAAGATCGCCCTCGGTCAGATCGACGTCGGCGTCGCGGGCGGCACCGACACCACCTCCGACGCGCCGATCGCGATCAACGAGAGCCTGCGCAAGCTGCTGATGGACGCCAACCGCACGCCCGACCTGCCCGGGCGCCTGCGCCTGCTCGCGCGCCTGCGCCCCGGCCAGATCGTGCCCGAGATCCCGCGCAACGCCGAGCCGCGCACGGGCCTGTCGATGGGCGAGCACTGCGCGCTCATGGCCGCCGACTGGGGCATCGCCAGGGACGAGCAGGACGAGCTCGCGGCCCGCAGCCACCAGCGCATGGCCGCCGCCTACGAGCGCGGCTTCTTCGAGGACCTGCTCACCCCCTACATGGGCCTCGAGCGCGACCAGAACCTGCGCGCGGACTCCACGCCCGAGAAGCTCGCCAAGCTGCGACCCGTGTTCGGCGGCCCGCAGGGCACGATGACCGCCGGCAACTCCACGCCGCTCAGCGACGGCGCCTCGGCCGTGCTGCTCGCGAGCGAGCGGTGGGCGCGCGAGCGCGAACTGCCGGTGCTCGCCTACATCACCCACGCCCAGACCGCGGCCGTCGACCACGTGGGCGCGCGCGAGGGCCTGCTGATGGCGCCCGCCTACGCGATGCCGCGCATGCTCGACCGGGCCGGGCTCTCGCTCCAGGACTTCGACATGTACGAGATCCACGAGGCCTTCGCCGCCCAGGTGCTGTGCACGCTGCGCGCCTGGGAGGACCCCGTGTTCTGTCGCGAGCGGCTCGGCCGCGAGCAGCCGCTCGGAGCGATCGACCGCGAGCGCCTGAACGTCAACGGCGGCTCGCTGGCGGCCGGCCACCCGTTCGCCGCGACCGGCGGGCGGATCGTCGCGGCGCTCGCCAAGGCGCTGTCGGAGCGCGGTTCCGGCCGCGGCGTGGTCAGCATCTGCGCCGCCGCCGGCCAGGGCGTCGTGGCGATCCTCGAGGGCCCCGGAGGGACGGCGTGAGCGACCTCTACGCCCAGCTCGTGCGCTCGCGCCCCGGCGGCCTGCTCGCACGCCAGGTCGGCCTGCCGCGCCCCGCGGCGCTCGAGCGCCACCGCCCCGGCGACCCCGTGATCCGCGGGCGCGTGCTGCTCGGCGGCGCCCCCGGCGCCCAGCTGCTCGAGCCGATCGCGGCGACGCTCGGCCAGGCGGGCTGCGAGCTGGCAAGCGAAAGCGAGGAGCAGCTGCGCGAGCTGCTCGCCAAGGCCCGCCTGGACGCGACCATCTACAACCCGCAGGCCCCCGGCAAGCAACGCCTGAAGGCGCTCGTGTACGACGCGACCGGCATCGCCGGCTGCGAGCAGCTCGCCGCCGTGCACGCCTTCTTCCACGGCTCGGTGCGCCAGCTGGACACGTGCGGGCGGGTGATCGTGCTCGGCCGCGAGCCCGAGCGCTGCGAGTCGGTCGCCCAGCACGTCGCCCAGCGCGCCCTGGAGGGCTTCACGCGCTCGCTCGGCAAGGAGGTCGGCCGCGGCGCCACCGTGCAGCTCGTGCTCGTGTCCCCCGGCGGCGAGCACGCGCTCGCCTCGACCCTGCGCTTCCTGCTCTCGCCGCGCTCGGCCTACGTCTCCGGCCAGGTGATCCACGTCGCCAGCCCGGCGCTGGCGTCGGGCGAGCTCGACTGGGAGCGGCCGTTCGCGGGGCGCACGGCGCTCGTGACCGGCGCCTCGCGCGGCATCGGCGCGGCGATCGCGCAGACGCTCGCGCAGGAGGGCGCGCACGTCGTCGGCCTGGACGTGCCGGCGCTCTCGATGGAGCTCGCCGGCCTCGTCGAGCGACTCGGCGGCGAGGCGATCGAGCTCGACATCACCGCCACCGACGCGCCCGAGCGGCTCGCGGCACGCTTTTCCGAGGGCCTCGACGTGCTCGTGCACAACGCCGGCGTGACCCGCGACCGCACGATCGCGAAGATGCCCACCGAGCGCTGGAGCGCGCTGATGGAGATCAACCTGTGCAGCCAGGAGCGCATCGACGAGGCGCTGCTCGACGCCGGCGCGCTGCGCGAGCACGGGCGCATCGTGTGCGTCTCCTCGATGAGCGGCATCGCCGGCAACGCCGGCCAGACCAACTACGCGACCTCCAAGGCCGGCGCGATCGGCAGGGTGCAGGCGCTCGCGCCGGTGCTCGCCGAGCGCGGCGTGACGATCAACGCGGTCGCCCCCGGCTTCATCGAGACGCAGATGACCGCCGCGATGCCGATCGCGATCCGCGAAGCCGGGCGGCGCATGAGCAGCCTGCGCCAGGGCGGCGAGCCGGTCGACGTGGCCGAGACGATCGCGTGGCTCGCGCATCCGGCCTCCGGCGGCATCACCGGCAACGTCGTGCGCGTCTGCGGACAGAACCTGCTGGGGGCGTGATGGGCACGCGCACGCTATCGAGCCCACCCCGCGTCCTGCCGCTGTACGCACGCACGGTCGCGCCGCTCGTGCCCGGCGCCTCGCGGCTGCCGTGGGTCGGCGGCGGCGGCGGCGAGATCCCCGACACCGTGCTGAGCCTGCCGCAGGCCCGCGCCGAGCCCGGGCGCGTGGCCGCCTACGCCGCCGTCTGCGGCTTCGAGCCGAGCGAGCGGCTACCGGCGAGCTACCCCCACGTCCTCGCCTTCCCCCTGCACCTCGCGCTGATGGCCGACGGGCGCTTCCCGTTCGCGGCCGTCGGCCTCGTGCACGTCGCCAACACGATCGCCCAGCAGCGCCCGATCGACCCCCGCGAGCGCCTGGAGCTGAAGGTGCGCGCCACGCCGCTGCGCCCCCACCCGCGCGGGCGGGTGTTCTCGCTGGTCAGCGAGGCGCGCGTCGAGGGCGAGCTCGTGTGGTGCGAGCGCAGCACGATGCTGCGCCGCGACGCCGCGTCGGCCGCCGCCGGGAAGGGCGCGGCCAGCGCCGGGGAGGGCGCGGCCAGCGAGCCCGGCGCGCCGCCCCGAGACGCCGCCGGCGCCGAGCAGGAGCAGGAGTTGCAGGCGCCGGGCGAGACGGGCGAGACCGAGCAGTGGAGCCTCGCCGGCGACCTCGGGCGCCGCTACGCGGCCGTGTCCGGCGACCGCAACCCGATCCACATGCACGCGCTGACCGCGCGGCCGCTCGGCTTCCCCCGGGCGATCGCGCACGGCATGTGGACGAAGGCGCGCTGCCTGGCGGCGCTCTCGCGGGGGCCGTTCGCCGCGACGCTCGCCGGCCCCTTCAGCGTCGAGGTCCGCTTCCGCCGCCCGATCCTGCTGCCGGCGCAGGTCGCCTTCGCGAGCGCGCCGGCGGCGCGCCTGGACGGCGTGGCCGGCACGGCGGCGAGCTTCGGCGTGCGCGACGCGCGCGAGCACACCGAGCACCTGGTCGGGCGCATGCAGCCGATCACGGACGTCACAAGCGCACTGGAGGCATCGCGATGAACGCCGCGGAACGCGGCATGGGCCTCGGCCTGCGCGCCCTGAGCCGTCTCGCCGGCTCGGACCTGCTCGACCGCATCGGCCAGCGCCGGCGGATCGAGCGCTGGGTCTACCAGGGCACCAAGGGGGGCTTTCGCGCGGCCGGCGCGACCAGCCGCGGCTTCGCCGCCGCGGCCAAGCTCGCGAGCCCCGCGCGCCAGTCCCACGCGCGCACGCCCGAGCTGTTCGACCTGAACCTGGAGGACGAGCAGCAGATGCTGCGCGAGGCGATCGGCGCGTTCGCGAGCGAGCGGGTGCGCCCCGCCGCGCTCGCCGCCGACAACGCCTGCGCCACCCCGCCGGAGCTGCTCGAGCAGGCCGTCGATCTCGGGGTGACGACGCTCGGCGTGCCCGAGGAGCTCGGCGGCGTGATGGCCGAGCGCTCCTCCATGACCGGCGTGCTGGTCGCCGAGGCGCTCGCCCACGGCGACATGGGCATGGCCCTGGCGGCGCTCGCCCCCGGCGCGGTCGCCACCGCCCTCGGGCTGTGGGGCGACACCGAGCAGCAGTCTGCCTACCTGCCGTCGTTCACCGGCGAGAACCCGCCCGCGGCGGCGCTCGCGCTGCTCGAGCCGCGGCCGCTGTTCGACCCGCTGGCGCTGTCCACCCGCGCGCGCCGCCAGGAAGGCGAGTGGGTGCTGTCGGGAACCAAGGCGCTCGTGCCGCGCGCCGGCGAGGACGAGCTGTTCGTCGTCGCCGCCGACGCCGAGGGGCTCGGGCCCGCGCTGTTCGTGCTCGAGTCCTCCACGCGCGGCCTGTTCACCGAGCCCGAGCCCGCGATGGGCCTGCGCGCCGCCGCGACTGGCCGGCTGGTGCTCGATGACGCGCGCGTGCCCGCCGCGGCGCTGCTCGCGCAGGGCAGCCAGGAGGTCTATCGCGAGTGCGTGCAGCGCGCGCGCATCGCCTGGTGCGCGCTCGCCGTCGGGACCGCGCAGGCGGTGCTCGACTACGTGATCCCCTACGTCAACGAACGGGTGGCCTTCGGCGAGCCGATCTCCAACCGCCAGGCGGTCGCGTTCGCGGTCGCCGACGTCGGCATCGAGCTCGAGGGCATGCGGCTGCTGACCTACCGGGCGGCCAGCCGCGCGGACACCGGCCGCGGCTTCGAGCGCGAGGCCGCGCTCGCGCGCCGCCTGTGCGTGGAGAAGGGCGCGCGCATCGGCTCCGAAGGCGTGCAGCTGCTCGGCGGCCACGGCTTCATCAAGGAGCATCCGGTGGAGCGCTGGTACCGGGACCTGCGGGCGGTGGGCGTGATGGAGGGCGCCCTGCTCGTCTAGCCATGATCAGTCTCGAGGCCCCCAGGAAATTCGCGCCGCTGGTGGCGCAGGCGCACCAGGTCGCGGCCGAGGTGTTCCGGCCGATCTCGCGCAAGTACGACCTGGCCGAGCACGAGTACCCGAAGGAGCTCGACATGCTCGCCTCGCTGATCGACGGCGTCAACGACGGCGGCGAGATCGGCGGCGCGGGCGCGGCGGGCGTGCGCCGCGAGCGCAGCGCCGACGGTGCCGCCAACCGCAACGGCTCGAACATGGCGACCGTGCTGAGCGTGATCGAGCTGTGCTGGGGCGACGTGGGCCTGCTGCTCAGCATGCCCCGCCAGGGCCTCGGCAACGCCGCGATCGCCTCGGTCGCCAACGAGGAGCAGCTGGCGCGCTTCGACGGGCGCTGGGCGGCGATGGCGATCACGGAGCCCGAGGCCGGCTCGGACTCGGCCGCGATCCGCACGACCGCGGTGCTCGACGGCGAGCACTACGTGCTCAACGGCGAGAAGATCTACGTGACCTCGGGCGAGCGCGCCGACCTGATCGTCGTGTGGGCGACGCTCGACCGCTCGAAGGGCCGTGCGGCGATCAAGTCGTTCGTGGTCGAACGCGAGAACCCCGGCCTGAAGCTCGACCGGCTCGAGCACAAGCTCGGGATCCGCGCCTCGGACACCGCCGCCTTCCGCCTGGAGGACTGCCGCGTGCCAAAGGACGACCTGCTCGGCAGCCCCGAGGTCGACGTCAAGCAGGGCTTCGGCGGCGCCATGCAGACCTTCGACAACACGCGCCCGCTGGTCGCGGCGATGGCCGTCGGCCTGACCCGCGCCTGCCTGGAGGAGACCGCCAAGCTGCTCGAGCGCGCCGGCGTGCGCGTCGAGCACGGCTCGCCGGCCGCCAGCCAGCCCGCGGCCGCGGCGCGCCTGCAGGCGATGGAAGCCGACTTCGAGGCGGCGCGCCTGCTGACGCTGCAGGCGGCGTGGATGGCCGACAACTCCAAGCCCAACTCGCTGCACGCCTCGATGGCCAAGGCGAAGGCGGGGCGCACGTGCGTGGACGTCGCGCTCGGCTGCGTGGAGCTGTGCGGCAGCCTCGGCTACAGCGAGAGCGAGCTGCTGGAGAAGTGGGCGCGCGACGCGAAGATCCTCGACATCTTCGAGGGCACCCAGCAGATCCAGCTGCTGATCGTCGCCCGCCAGCTGCTCGGCAAGACCTCGGCGGACCTGCGCTGAGGGCTCAGCCGGCGATGCCGTCGAACAGCGCGGTCACGTCGAGCTCGGGCACCCCGTCCGCGGGCGAGGGCACCTGCCCGCCGATCTCGTAGGTCTCGCAGCGACGATAGCCCTTCGGGCCAGGGTCGCTTCGTACCTCGATCGTCCTGGCAGGGACGTCTACGAGCCAGTACACGGGTATGGGCGTCGCCGCATACAGGTTCGCCTTCGTCTCCCGGTCCTGCTCGTGCGAGGTCACCGCCACCTCGACCGCCAGCAGCAGCGCGCGGGGATGGCGACGAACAGGCGGGCTCTGTGCGAGGAGCGCGAGATCCGGCTCGGGCAACGAATCCCAGGCGCTTTCCACCGGGAGCTGCACCCGCAACCACGCGCGCGCCGTGCCAAGGTGTCGCGTCAGTCGCATGATCACCGCGGCGTGCTGCGGACCCTGCGGGCTCACCTCTACGAGCAGCCCATCGAGCAGCTCGATCGGGAGATCCTCGAGCAGACCGGTGGCCACCAGCCTTTCAAAGGTCCCGACGTCGAAACGGTGCAGCGCGTCCCCGTGGCGGGGCTCGCTGTTGACGAGCAGCCCGTCGAGCAGCTCGACGTCGACCCCTTCCAGCGCACCGGCCTCGACCAGCCGCGCGTAGGTCGTGACGTCCATGCGATACAGCGGCAATGGCGAGCCGGTCGGGGTGGGATGGACGGCGCGCGTAGCCATCGAATCATTCTCGCAGGCGACGATACGGTCGGCCTGGGATGGCTCTCTCAATTCGACAAGCCGCTGTAGAGAGCGGCTGGAACGGCCCTACCCCTCGATCGCCGAGTACACCTCGTCGATCAGTTTCAGCCGGTCCGGCAGCTCGAAGTTCTCGGCCAGGTAACGCTCGGTGTCGGCGCGCGACTCGCCGTTGAGCGCCATGTTCAGGGCGATCAGGCGGGCGCCGTCGAGATCGCCTCCGCCCGCTTCGGGGGCCGGCGCGGGCTGCGACGCGGCCAGCGGCGGCGCGGGCGTCCCGGAGAGCGCGCTGTCGAGTTCTGACTCGAACGCCCGCTGCTGTGGCTGTGGCGGCGGCGGCTCGAACTGCTGGGGCGCGGGCTCGAACTGCTGCCGCGGCGGTTCGGGCGCGACGCTTACGGCGCGCCCGGAGGCGGCGTCGTAGAGCTCGCTCATGCCGGCCTCGACGGCTGAGAGATCGGCCACGAGGCGTCCGGCGCCGGCGCGCAGGCTCTCGACGAGCGCGCCCACCTCGCCGTCCATCGAGCCGACGTGCTCGACCAGCCTGGCGGTCACCTGGGCGACGGCCGAGACGTGCTGGCGGGCGCGGTCGATCGCCTCTTCGCGGGTGCGCTTGGCGTCGCGGTCGGCGTCTTCGCGCACCTGACGCGCGCTTTCCAGCGCGTTGCGCTCGATCTCGGCGGCGGCGGTCTCAGCCGCCTGCAGGATGCTCTGCACGTGCGTGCCGGCGCTCGAGGCGACGGAGACGTCCGTCCCGCCCGTGAGTGCGGTGCGATTGAGCTCGTCGAACTCGTCGGCGAGGGCTCGCAGGTGCGCGTCGACGGCGGCGGGGTCGTACCCGCGCCTGCCGACCGGGAAGTCGCGGCGCTCGATGGCCTGACGGTCCAACTCCACGGGCGGCATCCTAGCGCCCCTTCCGGTCGGCCTTGCGCTCGCCTCGGGCGGGCGCTCAGGTGGCCTGCGCCGGCTGGCCGTCCTGGCGGGAGATCTCAGCCAGGTCGCGGCGCAGCTCGCGCAGCTCGTCGCGCAGCTGGGCGGCGTACTCGAAGCGCAGGTCCTCGGCGGCGGCGAGCATCTCCTCCTCCAGCTCGACCACCAGCCGCTCGAGCTCGTTCGCCGGCAGCTCGCGCGTCTCGCCGCGACGCGAGCCGCGGCGTTTGCGCCCGCGCGGCACCTTGGACTCGGACTGGAGGAACTCGGCGATGTCGGAGATGCCCTTGACGATCGTCGCGGCGGTGATGCCGTGCTGCTCGTTGTAGGCCAGCTGGATCTCGCGGCGCCGCGCGGTCTCGGAGATCGCGGCGCGCATCGCCCTGGTCTCCTTGTCGGCGTACATCAGCACGGTGCCCTCGACGTTGCGCGCGGCGCGCCCGATCGTCTGGATCAGCGAGGTCTCGCCGCGCAGGAAGCCCTCCTTGTCGGCGTCGAGGATCGCGACGAGCGAGACCTCGGGAAGGTCCAGGCCCTCGCGCAGCAGGTTCACGCCCACGAGCACGTCGTACTCGCCCAGGCGCAGGTCGCGGATGATCTGGATGCGTTCGAGCGTGTCGATCTCGGAGTGCAGGTAGCGGGTGCGGAAGCCCATCTCCAACAGGTACTGGGAGAGGTCCTCGGACATCTTCTTGGTGAGCGTCGTGACGAGCACGCGCTCGTCACGCTCGACGCGCTTGCGGACCTCGTTCATCAGGTCGTCGATCTGGTTGCGGGTCTCGCGGACCTCGACGACGGGGTCGACGATCCCGGTCGGGCGCACGATCTGCTCGACCACGCGCGTGGACTGCGTGCGCTCGTACTCGCCGGGGGTGGCCGAGACGAACAGCAGCTGCGGCGTTATCGAGAGGAACTCGGTGAAGGTCTGCGGCCGGTTGTCGAGCGCGCTCGGCAGCCTGAAGCCGTAGTCGACGAGCGTCTGCTTGCGCGAGCGGTCGCCCTCGAACATGCCGCCGATCTGCGGCACGGTCTGGTGGGACTCGTCGATGAAGCAGACGAAGTCGTCGGGGAAGTAGTCGATCAGGCAGTAGGGCCGGTCGCCCGGGCGGCGTCCGTCGAGGATCCGCGAGTAGTTCTCGATGCCCGAGCAGAAGCCGACCTCGCGCAGCATCTCCATGTCGTACTGGGTGCGCTGGCGCAGCCGGTGTGACTCGAGCTGCTTGCCTTCGGACTCGAGCTGCTCGCAGCGCTCGGCGAGCTCCCGGCCGATCGCCTCGACGGCCGCTTCGATCGAGCCCTCCTTGACGTTGTAGTGGGTCGCCGGCCAGATCGCGACGTGCTCGAGGTCGTCGGCGAGCAGCTCGCCGGTGAGCGGGTCGAAGTGCTGCAGGCGTTCGACTTCGTCGCCGAACATCGTCGCCCTGAAGGCGGTCTCGGCGTACGCCGGGAATACCTCGAGCGTCTCGCCGCGCACGCGGAAGCTGCCGCGCGAAAGCACGCTGTCGTTGCGGGTGTACTGGATCGAGACGAGTTTGCGCAGCAGCCGGTCGCGGTCGATCTCCTCGCCGCGCTTGAGGATCTGCATGTTCATCTCATACGTCTCGGGCGAGCCGAGGCCGTAGATGCAGGAGACCGAGGCGACGACGATCACGTCGCGGCGCGCGAACACGGCGGCGGTGGCGGCGTGGCGCAGCCGGTCGACCTCCTGGTTGATCGCCGAGTCCTTCTCGATGTACAGGTCGCGGCTGGGGACGTAGGCCTCGGGCTGGTAGTAGTCGTAGTAGGACACGAAGTACTCGACGGCGTTCTCGGGGAAGAACGTGCGGAACTCGTTGCAGAGCTGCGCCGCGAGCGTCTTGTTGTGCGCGATCACCAGCGCCGGGCGCTGGAGCTGCTCGATCACGCCCGCCATCGTCATCGTCTTGCCGGTCCCGGTCGCGCCGAGCAGCGTCTGGAAGCGCTCGCCGGACCGCACGCCCTCGGCCAGCGACGCGATCGCCTTGGGCTGGTCGGCGGTCGGCGTGAAGGCGGAGTCGAGCTTGAAGTCGGGCACGGCCTCCTACGGTAGCCGCCCGGGCGGGCGGCGGGCGAGCGGTGGGACGAGCGCTCAGCCGAGCGCGACGGGCAGCGGCAGGCTGTAGGTGGCGAAGCCGCGCTCGGAGCGTGAGCTCTCCCTCACGGTGCTGGCGAGCCTGTAGATGCCCGCCTTGGCCTCGGCCGGGACTGTCAGGGTGATGCGAAAGCGCCCGTCGGCCGACGGCGTGGCCCGCCTGACGATCGTCGTCTTGCCGCATTCGAGCTGCTGTTCGACCTTGATCGCGGCCGGCGGCTTGGCCAGCGGCGGCACGACCTGGCCGACGAGCGTGACGGTGTCGCCCGAGACGTGCGGCGGTTCGAGGCCGAGGCGCCGCGTGAGCTTGAGGTCGAGCGAGCGCTGGCGCCCCGACTCGGCCATGTAGCGCGCGCTGTTGCTGTCGCGCAGGCGCGCGGGCGGCAGCGGCGCGGTTGCCGAGAACTCTCCGTCGGCGCCGACCGTCGCGCTCGCGACCCGCCTGCTCCCGTCGAACACGATCTCGACCTTCTTGCCGTCGAGGCTCTTGGCGGCGCTGCCCTGAAGCAGCACGCGGGCGCCGCGAATCAGCACGTCGTTGAGGTTCAGCGCGCGTTTGCTGCAACCGAGCAGAAGTTCTTCGACCGCCTGGGGCGTGGTGGCGATGCCTGGCGTGGACTGGACGCCGCCCCCATTCTGGGTGGGGGGACCGGTGGTGGAAGGGGGCGGGCCGACGCTGATCGTGGCGATCGCCGGCGCCGCCGTCCCGTCTTCGTTGTGCGCGGTGAAGGTGAAGCTGTCGGGTCCGCTGTAGCCGGCCGCTGGGGTGTAGGTGACCTGTCCCCCGGCGCCCACCGCGCCGAGGCTGCCGTGTGAGGGCCCGCCTTCGATCGAGAAGCCCACCGGCTTGCCGTCCGCGTCGGCACAGCTGAGGGTGAGCGGCGTTGGCGTCTGGTAGGGGACCGCGACGGACACGCCCGTGCAGACGGGCTGTGTGATTCGCCCGAACTCGTCGACGCCGTGCGAGAGCTGATCGCCGGAGTACAGGTTCGCGCCGTTCGGGCTCACCGCCAGGGCCGTCTGGAAGAACACCGCTTCGGCCGGGCTCGTTTCCGTGCAGGTGCCGGGGACGTTCCCGATGCAGCCGGCGTAGCTCAGGATCCCGCCTGAACCGCGCGAGAGCTCGCTCACCGAGTAGTCCGACGCGACATAGAGGTCCGCTCCGTCGGGGCTGATGGCGATCTGGAGGGGGCCTTCGGGTACGCCGTGGCTCCCTTTCGGGGTGGCCGTGCAGGCCGCCGGTTCTTCGGCGTAGTGGCCGATGCAGCCCTTGAAGGTGAGCGTCCCCGTGGCCGCGTTGCGCGAGAGCTCGTCGACGACTTCGTTGTTGAAGTTGCCGGCGTACACGTTCGCGCCGTCCGGGCTGACGAGCACCGACAGCGGCTCGTTCACGGCGAATTCAGGTTTTGGTTTGGCGCATTCGGGAAGCCGCCCGATGCAGCCGGCGAACGTGAGGACGCCGCTGGCGGTGTTGCGCGTGAACGTGCTCAGCGCTCCGCCCTCGGCGCCGACGTACACGTTCGCGCCGTCGGGGCTGACGGCGACGGACCCGGCGGCGAACATGGAGCCTGACGCCGTCGGACCCCTGCAACCGCTTTCGCCGATGCAGCCCGTGTATTCCAGGAGCCCGGTGGAGGCGTCGCGCGAGAATTCATCGACCGCGCCCGCGCTCTCCGAGGCGACGTAGAGGCTTGCGCCGTCGGCACTGAGGGCGATCGATGCCGGGGCGTTGACGGCAGCTGTCGGTGACGTCGGCGTGCATCCGCTCGGCTGGCCGATGCAGCCGAGGTATTCGAGCGCCCCCGTCGACGGGCTTCGCGCGAACTCCACGATCGCGTTGGAACCGACGGAGCCCGCGTACACGTTCTTGCCATCCGGGCTGACGGCGATCGCCTCGGGCTGTGCGACGGCGTGCGCGGGCGTCGTCGTCGCGCATCCGGCGTGCTGGCCGACGCAGCCGCTCAACGTGAGCGTCCCGGTGAGCGCGTCTCGAGTGAACACGTCGACCACGTTCGCGGCTTCGTCGGCGGCGTAGACGTCTTCTCCATCGGGGCTCACGACCAGCGACTTGGGGACTTCCACCGCGCCGGCCATGCCCGCCGGCACCGTCGCGCAGCCGCTCAGCTGGCCGAGACAGCCGACGAACGAGAGCTCACCCAGCGAGGCCTCGGCCGTGGACGCGCGGGCGCCCGCCCACAGCAGGGTGAGCGCGACGGCGATCGTGAGCGCGAAGCGCGCCGGGCGCGTGGCTGACACCGCGCGCCATCATATGGGGAGGGCGACAAGCAGTTTTGCGTGGCCCGTCGAGTCAGAAACGATGGTGCGCCAGATCGGCCCGGGAGTCGGGTCGATCTTCACTGAATCGTCTCATTTGGGCGTTGCGTCGACGCCGCCCCGTATGTACCCTTCCTCGGGATTCATCTAACAAATCAACTCGGGGTTTCCGGGGCGGACCCTGGCGAACGGGAGGCTCGCATGGCGGAGAACCGCAAGCTGGAAGAGGACGAGCTCGTCAAGCGCCTGATCCCGGACCCGGCGCAGGGTCCACCGAACGCGACCCCCCTGCGGGGATATCTGGGACGCTCGCCGTCGAGCAGCGCTAAAGAACCGATCTGGCGGCTGTACCGCAACGCCGCGCTGGACTCCTACGTCGAGATCCCCGAGTCCGAGGTCCTGCACCACGAGAAGCTGCCCGACGAACAGGGCACGATCGTGTGGGTGGCGAAGTCCGCGCGGCTGCACCACGTGAGCGTGCACAGCGCCCAGGTCCAGGCGGAGCTGCTCGGGAGCGGCTCGATCGCCGCGGGACAGCTGCAGCCGGCGCCGGGAACGGCCGGCGTGGCCGAGCCAACGCTCGCCCCCAGCATCGCGACCGTCTGCTCGACCGTCGCCTGTCCGACGCGCCTGTGCGTATCCCAGCCGCCGTGCCCGTCGACGCAGTGCCACACGATCGTCACGCCCTGCCTGTCGGCGAGGCCGAGCGAGTGCACGCTGTGCCCGCCACCCTCTGCCGCCGGCGTCAGCGTGTGCATCCACTGCCCGCCGCCCTCCGCGGCCGGTGCGAGCGTCTGTGTCGTCTGCGCCACGCCGACGGCCACGCCCAGCCACGTGACCATCTGCCCGACGCCGACGATCAGGACGCAGTGCTTCATCTGCCCGCCACCGGCGTCGATCGCGTGCACGCACGCGGGCTGCCCGCCGCACGTGGTCCAGGAGTTCGCGGTCACGAACCTGATCCCCTGCCAGCCGCACCCCACGCTCACTTGCACGGAGCTGTGTCCGACGCCCGCGTTCCACACCCACGCGTTCAAATGCCCGATCCCCGCGATCCCGACCCATGTCGCGATCTGTCCGGAACCGCCGAAAGGCGACGACGGCTGAGAGCGCCGGCGACGTAGCGGCGTCCGATGGCTGTTCAGGAGCTTCCCCTGGCCGCCGCAGCGGCCAGGGGAGTCGCGGGCACGCCCGCGCCGTTGCTGCACGCCGACGTGGCCGGCTACGCGCTGGAGCACGGGCTGGTGACGGCGGCGCAGATCGCGCGCGGCGACCTGCGCGTGCGCAACCTCTCCAGCCGCAATCGCGTCTACGCGCTCGAAAGTCGCGAGGGATCCTCGCTGCTGCTCAAGCAGGGCGTCGGGCAGATGGGGGCCGCGATGATCGCCAACGAGGCGCGGGCGTACGCGATGCTCGACGCCCTCGGCCCGGGCGTGCGCCGCCACCTGCCGGCCTGGCGGAGTTGGGACGAGGGCCGCGGCATCGTCGCCCTCGGCCTGCTGAGCGGGGCGCGCAGCCTGCGCACCGTCCACGGACGCGGGCAGCGCGCCCCGCTCGGCCCCGCGCGCAGCCTCGGCCGCGCGCTCGGTCGGCTGCACCGCGCGACGATGCGGCACGGCGCCGCGCGGCCGACGGGCTGGGCGCCGGCCGGATTGCAGCTGCACAGGCCGGGCGTGGAGCTGCTGCGCGAGGGCAGCGCCGCCGCGGTCGAGGTCGTGAAGATCATCCAGCGCACGCCGGGGTTCTCCGAGCACATCGAGGATCTCCGCCGCGGCTGGTGCGCGCGCGCGTTCGTGCACGTGGACGTCAAGTGGGACAACTGCCTGATGTGGGGCTCCGAGCATCGGCGGCTCGCGCTCGTCGACTGGGAGGCGGCGTGCTTGGGCGAGCCGTGCTGGGACATAGGCTCGGCGCTCGGCCACTACCTGAGCGCGTGGGTGTTCTCGGTGCCCGTCACCGGCCGCACCCCGCCGGAGCGCTTCGCCGCGATCGCGCAGCGTCCGCTGAGCGGGCTGCAACCGGCGATCCGCGCGTGCTGGGAGAGCTACGTGGGCGCGTTGGGCCTGTCCCGGTCCTCCACCCCCGCGTGGCTGTTCCGGACGGTGCGCTTCGCGGCCGTGCGGCTGGCGCTCACGGCGTTCGAGGCGGCGCAGGCCTCGCCGCAGCTGACGGCGCCGCTGGTGCTGCACATGCAGCTCGCGTTCAACATGCTCGAGCGCCCGCACGAGGCCGCCGTGCACCTGCTCGGCCTGCCGCTCGAGGGCGCGGAGCCGGCGTGAACGAGCATCGCGCGCAGGCGCTCGCCGCGCTCGAAGCGCTGGAGATCCGCTCGAGCACGTCGTTCGCCTGGTACGGCGCGGCGCGCTCGCCGCTCACGCCCGCCGCCGCCGGGGCGATGGACGCGGATCTCGCCCGCGAGTACCTGCTCTATCACCTCCAGCAGGAGCTCTACGACAGCTTCTACTGCCGTGGCGGCCCGGTCGCCACTCCCCGCCGTCCGCCGCACGTCAAGCCGATGGGCGCCACGGCCTTCGCCGAGCTGCTCGCAGCCAGCAACCGCGGGCAGGGCACGCTCCAGCCCGGCTGGCTGATACGCGGCGAAGGCGAGGGCCAGTTGGTGATAGAGCGCGGCGGGCTGTCGCTGTGGGTTGCTCCGGAGCAGACGGTCGCGGGTACGCAACCGGGCACGGTAGCGCTGCTGCTGCCGAGCGAGCTGCGCAAGGCCTCCCCCGGGTTCTACGTGGCGCTCGGCCAGAGGACGCTCGACGAGGCGCCCGAGGAGCGCATCGTGCGGATCTACTGGCACCTGACGAGCGCGGCGGCGCCGCGGCTGATCGACCGCCTGACCTCGTCGCTGAACGCCGCCGCGATCCCCTTCCAGCTGAAGGTGATCGACGACCCCGACCGCTACGACCGCTGCGACGCCGGCGTGCTGTATGCGCCGCGCGGCGCCTTTGCGGCGCTGGCGCCGCACGTCCGCGAGACCCACACGGCGCTCGCCGGCGAGCTGCGCGAGGGCGTGCCGGCGTTCACCAAGCGACTCGGGCGCGGGCTCGGGCTGGCCGAGGATCCGGGCGACGGGCAGAGCTTCGGCATGCACCGCGCGCTGCTGCTCGCCCAGGCCGCCGTGCGCGCGCACGAGCGCGGCCAGGAGGACGCCGAGACGCGCGTCGGCGTGCTCGGCGAGGTCTTCCGCGAGCACGGCCTCGACCTCGACACGCCCTACCTCGGACACGGCTCCGAGGACCAGTACGAGATCGCGCCGGCGTGAGCACCCCGTACCTGGACACGGCGGCCGAGATCGGCAGGCGACTCGTCCGCGAGGCGATCTGGCACGAGGGCCTCTGCAACTGGGTCGGCGCGCTGCCCGAGCCCGGCCCCGGCGACTCGATCGCGATCACCTACGCCGCCCTCGGCGGCGACCTGTACGGCGGCACGAGCGGTGTCGCCCTGTATCTCGCCGAGCTCTACCTGGCCACCGGCGAGGAGTCGCTGCGCGCGACCGCGCTCGGCGCGCTGCGCCAGGCGCTGAGCAGCTCGCGAGAGCTCGACGAGCACAGCCGCGTCGCCCTCTACGCCGGCGGCCTCGGCGTCGCGCTCGTCGCCGCCCGCGTCGCCGCGCTGCTCGGCGAGCAGGAGCCGCTGGCGGCGCTCCCGAGCCTCACCGACGTCGCGCCGACGGCCGACGGCGAGCGCGACCTGATGAGCGGCGACGCGGGCGCCGTGCTCGCGCTGCTCGCGCTTGAGCGACTCACCGGCGAGCAGGCGCTGCGAGAGCGCGCGTGCGCGTTCGGCGAGCAGCTGCTCGCGAGCGCGCGCGAGCGCTCGGGGATGCTCTCGTGGGCCTCCCTGGGAGCGCCCGGG
>DASZFZ010000085.1:0-4233 GCA_035939315.1 Solirubrobacteraceae bacterium
GCGGCCGGACTCGAACACAAGCCGTGTGCCGCGCTCCAGCAACTCCTCGGGATACTTCCTCGCTCTTGGCATGCCGGAAGGCTCTCCTTCCCCGCGGACGAAACCACGGATCAGAGCCTCCGTCAAAACCAGCCTGGCTCAAACAGTTGTTCGTATGGGTCGTCGGCTACTTCGTCCAGGGGCACCGCCCATGCTCGCGCGAAATATCGGCGCGGACGATGCAACCCGGGCACCGCGATCCTCGCACCGCCACTGGACAGACAACCCGAACCCCTCCCTTCCTCTCATATATATGACCCCTCACCTCCCCCTTCGGTCCCTTGCCAAGCCACTGCCGCTCGCGCTCGCGATCTTCGCGCTCGCGGCGGCCGCGCTCGGCCCCTCTGGCGCGCTCGCGCAGACGCATCGCGCCTGCTCCGGCGCCCACGCCAAGAAGACCCACGGCTCCTGCGGCAAGCCCTCACACAAGCGCGCGTCGCGGCACGCGCTCAAGCATCGTCGCAAGCGCTCGCACGCGGGCACCAAGGCCGGCGGCCACTCCGGCGCGGCGACCACGATCTTCAAGCCGGCGCTCTGCGAAAACGGCGCCAGCCCGAAACTTGGCGCGAACGGGTCCTTCTCCTGCGAAGACGAATCCGAACCGCAGTGCGAAAACGGTGCGATGCCGACTATCTCCCGCAACGGCAAGAGCCTCGTCTGCGCGGTCTCGGTTCCCCCCGAAGCAGCCGAAGAAGCCGAATGCGAAGCCGAAGAACCGCAGGTCGGCGAAGCCCAGAGCTGCGCGGCGGACGCGAGCTCCGGCGCGGCCGAACCGAGCTGCGAAGCGGCCAGCTGCGAAAACGAAGAATGAGCCGGGCGACGAAAACGGCCGCCCGAGAAGCGGTCGCAGATTGGCGGCATGGCGGGGGCGGGATCGTCGTGGGACAGCCCAGCCGTTAAGGAACGAGAATCGCGTCTTTCCATCCGCTGCCACATGCGTCGTGCCGCGATCGTTCTCGGAGCTGAGAGCGAGCGTGCCTTGACACGTCGATAGCGCGACCCATCTGCTGTGCGTGCCCAACCAGGTCCTCTCGGTACCAGTTCTTCTCGGCCGGACTTTCTTGGACCGCGAGGCGCGCAGCGCCCGCGACGAGATCGGCCATCTGGATGAACGGGGACAAGACGCTCTCTTGCGAGACCGAGCCCCCGACGAACCAACGAGTGCCCGAAGCGACGTATGGCTGACAGCGTGGGAACGCCCGATAAAAGCGCCACGCAACGAGGTCTTGGGCTTCGCGTAGCTTGGTGTCGCGGCCGTCGATCACGGCTAGCGACAGGCGCGGTCGTGGTGCCTGGGGACGCTCGACTAGCAGCACATTGCACATCCAAAACCACAGGTGGTACGCATCCGCGGCTTTGGGGGTCGGGAAGCCGACCGTCAAGACCCGAATCTCCGTCATCCCTGCGATGTGCTGTAGCGCCTCGCGGTAGAACTGCCAGCCCGCGGCCTGGACGCTGATCCGCCATCCGCTGCGCAATAGGCGTTTTTGGGCGTTCTTCGCCGCCCCATGGCCGCCCGTCAGATCCTTGCTCTTGACCTCACGGCGCCCGGACCTGCTGCCGAGTCGGTCCGAGATGAAGTCGCGCCAGCGACGCTCCGCACTGCGAAGAATCCGTGCCGGAATCAAGAGGCCAGCAACCATCGTGAATCCAGCCGGTCCCTCGTGAATCGACTCGTCCAGAAACGCGACGTAATCTTCATTTCTAAGCCGCGCCAAAGCGGAGGTAGTCTGCCACGGGCAGCCTAGAAAGCGTCAGACCCGCCTGAGAGACGGGCCTGACGGCGCTCCGCCCGCGATCCCTGTTCCGGGGGCCGGCCGAGCAATACAAGAAGCATAGCTACCGTTGGTTGCTCTGCCAACCCCTTGCAAGGCGACGCAAGGAACCTAAACGGAGGCCCCGGCCGCTAGCGCAGATGAATGTCATAGCGGCGACAGGCTTCAGAACCCGCGCCTGCCGGTCATCACCCCTCAGCCGTCGTCCACCAACGGGTAGCTGGCCAGCGCCTCATACCTCGCCCCCGCCTGGTCGAGCCAGGAGCGGTAGAGCACGAGCGCCGGCGGGGAGAAGCTCAGCCGCGGCGTCGCCGGCAGCGAGCGCTCGCGCCGCGGGCTCCCGCGATCGGCGGCCTCGCCGCGCCCGCGCCCGTCGGCCCCCGCCCCCGGCACCCGCTGCCTCCCCCGCACGCGCGCGACCGTCACGTGCGGCCGGAAGCGCCTGTGCTCGGGCCGCCAGCCGCTGGCGGCGGCGAGCGCGCCGCCGACGCGCTCCTGCAGAGCCCCGAGCGCGCCGCTGTCGTCGTGGACCTCGATCGCCAGCGTCGCTGGCCGGCGCGGTGGCAGCCACAGCGGCGCGCCGAGCCCCAGCTCGAAGACGGGCCCCTCCGCGCACGGCCCCAGCGCCCGCCCGAGCGGGTCGATCTCGGCCACCGGCCGGCTGCCCAGGAAGCACAGCGTGAGGTGCAGCGACTCGGCGTCGAGCAGCCGCAGCGCGCCGCGGGCCTCGCCCCCCTGGCGCAGCGCCGCGGCCGCCAGGCGTCCCCACTCGACGAGGCGCTCTCGCACCGGCTGGGGCAGCTCGGCCGCGACGAACAGCCGCGCGGCGGCGCCCCGCGTCATCGCTCCGGGGCGCCGTCCAGGACACGGCGTACGAGGTGCATGGCGATCGTCGTGGAGCGCTCGCGCACGTCGGCCCTGGCGCCCGGCAGCTTGACCTCGCGCGTCAGCGGCTCGCCGGCGCCCGACGCGACGCTCAGCCACACCAGGCCGACCGGCTTGTGCTCGCTGCCGCCGCCCGGCCCGGCGACGCCGGTGATGCCCACGCCGACGTCCGCGTCGAGCGCCCCGCGGGCGCCGTCGGCGAGCGCCTCGGCGACCTCGGCCGAGACCGCGCCGTGCTCCTCGAGCAGCCGCGGCGGGACGCCCGCGAGCGCGACCTTCGCCTCGTTGGAGTACACGACCAGGCCGCCCTTGAAGTAGGCCGAGGAGCCCGGCAGCTCGGTCAGGCGCGCGGCGAGCAGCCCGCCGGTGCACGACTCCGCCGTCGCGATCGTGCGCGCCCCGACGCCGCCCCGGCCCTCGCCGCGCAGCAGCGCCGCCACCTGCTGGTCGACGGTGCTGCCGTCCTCGGAGAACAGCGTGTCGGGGTGGCGGGCGCGGATCACCGCGACGAGCGCGTCGTAGGCGTCCTGGGTGTCGGGCTCGTAGCGGGTGACGACCTCGACCTCGCCGCGTTTCAGGCAGGTCGTGACCTCCAGGCGCCCGAGCTCGACGCCCTCGCGCTCGGCCGCGCGCAGCGTCTCGGCGATCTCCGACTCGGGCATGCCGTACAGGCGCAGCGTGCCCAGGCGGTAGGAGCGCGCGCCGGCGATCGCTGCACGCAGCGCCGGCGTTCGCACCGCCGCCTCCCACATCGGCCGCAGCTCGCGGGGCGGCCCGGGGAGCACCACGATCGTGGGGCCCTCGGCCGCGCCGGGCGCCACCACGAGCCCGGGCGCGGTTCCGACCGGCTCGAGCACGCTGGCGCCCAGCGGGATCGTCGCCTGTTTGCGGTTGCCGGCGCGCACAGCCTCCATGTCCAGGTTGGGGAAGCGGACCGCGAGCCGCCGCAGGATCTCGGCGATGCGCCCCTCGAGCGCCTCGTCGAGCACCATCTCGCGCCCCTGGAACTCGCCGACCACGCTCGCCGTGAGGTCGTCGGCGGTCGGCCCGAGGCCGCCGCTGGTCACGATCAGCTCGACCCCGTCGGCGGCCATGAACGAGAGCGCCGCGCGCACGTCCGCCGCGCGGTCGCCGACGATCGTGGTGTGCGCGAGCTCGACCCCCAGCTCGTACAGCCGCTGCGCGAGCCACGGCCCGTTGCGGTCGCTGACGCGGCCGGTCAGCACCTCGGTGCCGGTGACCACGACGCCGGCGCGCACCCGCCGCCCGCCGGCTCGGCCCTCGCGCTCGCTTCCCGGCGGCCGGCTCACGTGCAGGTCGGCAGGTGGCCCGGGGCCAGCGGCCGGCGGCCGAGCGCCTTCGTGATCGAGTAGCCGATCGCTTCGGCGGACGGCGCGACGGCGCGCGGGATCCCGTCGAGCAGCAACGTCACCGAGCTGTTGCCGAGCGTCAGCAAGAAGTGCCTGGCATGGTAGGTCTGCGTGCTCTGCCCCGGCTGCAGGTCCACCCCGGGGATCAGCCGGCGCCCGTCGTC
>DASZFZ010000086.1:0-21753 GCA_035939315.1 Solirubrobacteraceae bacterium
CGTTGAGGCGCAGCGCGACGCGCTCGGCCGAGCGGCGGTTGTTGACGAAGACGATCGTGGAGCTGTGCCGGCGGACGAGCGCGAGCAGCTCGGGGTAGATGGCGGGCCAGATCGAGGCGCGCGTCGACTCGCCTCCCTGCACCGGCTCGAGCGGGTCGGCGTCGGCGGGCGCGGCGGGTTCGCTCATCGACTCGACGGGCACCTCGATGCGCAGGTCGAGGCGCTTGCGCACGCCGGCGTCGAGGATCGTGACCTGGCGGTGGGGGCCGACGAGGAAGCGGCCGATCTCCTCGAGCGGGCTCTGGGTGGCGCTGAGGCCGATGCGCTGGATGGACTTCCCACCCGCCCAACCGGCCTGCCGCTCGAGGCGCTCGAGCGTGAGCGCGAGGTGGGCGCCGCGCTTGGTGGCGGCGACGGCGTGGATCTCGTCGACGATCACGGCTTCGACGCCGGTGAGCATCGCGCGCGCCTGCGAGGTGAGGATCAGGTAGAGGGACTCGGGGGTGGTGACGAGGATGTCCGGCGGGTTGCGGACCATCGCGGCGCGCTCGCGCTGGGGCGTGTCGCCGGTGCGGATGCCCACGCGCACCTCGCGCGCGCCACCGCCGGCCCGCCCGCCCTCACCGGCCGCTCGCTCGCCCTTACCGGCCGCTCGCTCGCCCTCACCGGCGGCCAGCTCGTCGCCTGCGGCCCGTCCGCCCGCGACGCCCGCGGCCTGTTCGCCCGCGATCCCGCGCAGCGGCGCGCGCAGGTTGCGCTCGATGTCGTAGGCGAGCGCCTTGAGCGGGCTGACGTAGACGACGCGCGTGCCGGCGCCCGGTGCCTCCTGCGTGCTGAGCCGGTCGAGCGCCCACAGGAAGGCGGCGAGCGTCTTGCCCGAGCCGGTGGGGGCCGACAGCAGCACGTGCTCGCCCGCGGCGATCGCCGGCCAGGCCTGCGCCTGGGCGGGCGTGGGGCCCGCGAAGGCCCGCTCGAACCATCGCCGTGTGCGCGGGCTGAAGCTGGAGAGGGGCACTGCGAGTGAGGCTATCGCGGCGCCCGCGCGCGGCTGGCCGGGCCGGTGGGCCGCCGGCACGGGGCGCGTCCGCGACCGGCCGGCGTGCGCAGGGCGCCCGCGACAGGAGTGGGCTACGCGGCGGTCGGCAGGTCCACCGGCGTCGGCCGGCGCCGCGTGGCGATCACGCGGGCGCCGCCCTCGGGGACGAACGAGACCGAGCTGCGGGTGGCCTGTTCGGAGTCCGAGACGGCGGCCTGCAGGTCGACCTCTTCGAGCACCGTCTGGATCACGCGCTTCATCTCCAGCTGGGCGAAGACGACGGCCACGCAGCGGCGCACGCCGCCGCCGAAGGGGATCCAGGTGTAGGTGCCCGCGGCGTCGCCGAGGAAGCGCTCGGGCTCGAAGGCGCGCGGGCGCGGGTACAGGTCGGCGCGCCGGTGGGTGAGGTACACGCAGGGCGCGACGATCGTGTCGGTGGGGATCGTGTAGCCGGCGATCCGCATCGGTTCGGTGAGCCCGCGCATCACGACGGGCACGGCCGGGCACAGCCGCAGAGTCTCCTTGACGACGGCGTCGAGGTACTCGTCGCTCTCGCCGGCCAGCACCTCCGCGCGCAGGCGGGCGAGCTTGTCGGGGTGGCGCAGCAGTCGCTCGAAGGCCCAGGAGAGCGAGGTCGCGGTGGGCCCGTCCGAGAGGAAGGTGACGAGTTCGTCGCGCATCTTGCGGTCGTCCATCGGGCCGTCGTCGCCGGCCCTGCGCTCGAGCATGGCGAGGATGTCGTCGTGCTCGTCGCCGTCCACGCCGGCGCGCCGGCGGCGCACCTCCTCGAGCACCAGCTGCTCGACCGGGCGCATGACCCTGGCAAAGCCGGGGTTGGCGGTCATCGAGCGCTCGCCGAAGGCGGCCAGCAGGGCCAGGCGCCGCGGGCCGTTGACCCAGTCGGTGAGCTCCACGAGCGCCTTGCGCAGAGCGTCGACGCGCTCGCCTTCGACCTCGCCGAAGGTGGCGCGCATCACGACCTCGAGGCTGATCGCCTGCATCCGCGGCCACAGCGCGAACGGCTCGCCCATCGGCCAGCGGTCGATCTGGCGGCGGGCGACGTCGGCCATCATCTCGCCGTAGTCGCGCATGCGCTGGCCGTGGAAGGAGGGCAGGATGCGGCGGCGATCGGTCATGTGCGTCGGCTCGTCCTGGAGCATCATCGAGCGCGACCCCAGCAGCGGGCCGAGCAGCGGGTTCGCTTCGCCGGCGCCGGCTCGCATCAGCTGTGGCTCGGTGGTGAACACCTGCTTGATGTGCTCGGGATTGGTGAGAAACACCCACGGCCGGTCGCGGCGGATCCTGAGTGTGAAAATCTCGCCGTAGCGTTCGGCGCAGCGATCCATGAAGGCGAGCGGACGCAGCGCCCAGCCGGTCGCCTGCAGCGCGCTCGGCATGCGCGGACCCGGCGGCAGACCGGCCGCCGTGCGGGAAGCCGTGCGTCCTGCCGTCGAGCTCATCTTTCCTCTCCTCCCGCTACCAGATTTCTCATGAGTGTTTCCATCTCTGTGTTTCCTCGCCAAGCCCTCGAGCAACGGGGTTCCCGGGTGCAGCCTGGGCACATCTAGCTCTCGAGCAGCCAACAACGTCCATTGATCGGGAGCCGGCCGCTTGCCAACTCCCCAGCATCAATTACGATAGCCGAGACGTTCCCGATTGACATCTGGCCAATCCGGCGAGATGGCCTTCGGCAGGGCGAGCACCAGTACCTTAATCGGTGAAAGGACCGGTCTTAAACACCGGTGATCCGGGTTCGAGCCCCGGCTGGTGCATGTAGGTGAGAAACAGCAACGACCAAATATGTCACTTAGACTGTTCGACTACTTCGAGGAGGAGCTCGGGGACGGCGAGCCTGCGCCGTGGGCCGCGCGCTCGCCGCGCCGGCCGCGGGCCGACCACGACCTGCTGCTGACGGCGCGTACGCGCGACTGGCGGACGAATCCGCGTGCCACGCGCGCGCTCGAGCGGATCGAGCGCGAGCCGTGGGTCGCGCGTCTGGAGCCCGACGGCGAGGTCGTGCGGCTGCGGCTTTCCGGCGAGTGGATCGAGACCGAGGGGGCGGCGCTGGAGGCGGGGGGCAGCGCCGAAGCGCCGCTCGCGGACCTGGCCGCGGGGCAGCGTTTCTCGGTCCAGTTCTGGGACGCGAACTCGACCAAGGCGCTGCACGTCGGGCACCTGCGCAACCTGGCGCTCGGCAACGCGCTGGCGGCGGCGCTGGCGCAGGCGGGCGCCCGGGTCGAGCGGCGCAGCCGCATCTCGGACATGGGGCGGGCGATGGGCGAGGCGATGGCGGGCGTGATGCGCAGCGGGCGCCACGCCCACGGGTGGCTGGAGGCGGACGAGAAGAGCGACCACTTCGTGGGGGCCTGCTACGCCGACTACGTGGCCGCCGGCGGCGTGCTCGCGGTCGGCGAGGACGAGCAGGCCGAGGACTCGCTCTCGCGCGAGGTGCAGGTCCAGAACGACGCCGCCGACGAGCTGATCAAGCGCGTGCTGGGCGGCGAGCGCGAGGCGCTCGAGCTGTGGTCCAAGACGCGCGCGTGGGTGATCGCCGGCCAGCGCAAGACGCTCGCCCGCCTGGGGATCGCCTTCGACCGGGTGTTGTTCGAGTCCGACTTCCTGGCCGAGACGACCGAGCTGGCCGAAGCGGGCCTGCGCGCCGGCACGCTCACGCGCCGCGCGGACGGCGTGGTCGTCTACACGACCGGCCTGGAGGAGCTCGAGGAGATGCCGCTGGTGCGCGCGGACGGGCTCTCGACGCAGCACATGCGCTCGCTCGCCTACGCGCTCACGGCGCCCGGGCTCGAGGGCGTGACCTCGCTGCAGGTCACGGGCTCGGAGTGGGTCGCGCACCTTGCGAGCATCCGCAAGCTCACAGCGGAGCTGCGGCCTGGGTTGAACGGCGACTTCCACCCGAGCCGCAGTGTCTTCCACGGGATGGTCACGACCGACAACCGCAGCGTGACCTCGAGCGCCGGGGCGCTGCTGATCGACGAGCTGACCGACTGGATCGACGCCCAGATCGACGCCGAGCCGGCTCGCCACGAGCTGCGGCGCACGCACCCGCACCCCGAACGGATCGCCGCGCAGGTCGCGCTCGGCTACTTCGTGGCGCACCCGGCGACGCCAGACATCGACTTCGACCCCGCGCGGCTGCTCTCGGGCGAGAACCTCGGCTGGGACTTCGCCCGCGCGCGGGCGCGCCCGCCGGCTCGCCGCGCCGGCAGCGCCAGCCCGGCGGAGGACCCGGACTACCGCTTCCTGGTGGTCCAGTCGCAGCTCTACCGGCGCCACCTGCGCCAGGCGGTCGAGCGCCTCGACGTCAAGCCGCTGGCCGACTACCTCAAGCACCTGACGCTGTGGTACCTGGAAGCGGAGCGGCCCGAGCGCATCCAGCACGTGGCGCACACGCTGCTGGACCGCAGCGCGCGCGGGCTCGGCCTGGAGACGGCCACGTGAGCACGCTGCTGATCGACAACTACGACTCCTACACCTACAACGTGTTCCACCTGATGGCGGCCGTCTCCGGCGAGGAGCCGTTCGTGGTGCACAACGACATGGTCTCCTGGCGGGCGCTGTCGCGCTTTGACTTCGACGCGATCGTGATCTCGCCGGGCCCCGGGCGCCCGGAGCGCTGGCACGACTTCGGCGTGTGCTCGGACATCCTGCGCTCGAGCGAGGTGCCGGTGCTGGGCGTGTGCCTGGGCCACCAGGGGCTGGGGTACGTGCTCGAGGGCGCCGTGATGAGCGCGCCGGTGGTGATGCACGGGCGCAAGAGCGCCGTGCGCCACGACGGCGGCGGGCTGTTCGAGGGGATCCCGCAGGGCTTCTCGGTGGTGCGCTACCACTCTCTGGCGGTCGACGGCGAGCTCGGCCCGCTCGGGCGGGTGACGGCGTGGACGGACGAGGGCGTGGTGATGGGCATCGAGCACCGCGGCCGGCCGATGTGGGGCGTGCAGTTCCACCCCGAGTCGATCGCCACCGAGCACGGGCGCAAGCTGTTCGAGAACTTCTTCGAGCTGGCGGCGCGCCACCGCGCCGAGCACCCGCCCGCCGCGCGCGGACGGCCGATCCCGCCGCGGCGCCCGCGCCCGCCGGCGCCCGCGCGGGCGGCCACGGGCACGCGCCTGCTGGTGCGCACGCTGCCCGGCGAGGCGCCCTGCGAGGCGCTGTTCGAGCGGCTGTTCGGCGACTGCGAGCACGCCTTCTGGCTGGACAGCGCCGACGCGCCGACGGCGCTCGCGCGGCGCTCCTTCCTGGGTACCTCGGCGGGGCCTCGGCGCTGCGTGATCGAATACGACGTGCGGGAGAAAGCGGTGAGCATGCACCGGGCGGCGGGCACGACCGTCGAGCTCGGCTCGATCTTCGACGTGCTCGACCGGGAGCTCGCGAGTCACGCGCTGGAGGACGCGGGCAGCCTGCCGGCCGGCCTGCTGGGCGGCTACGTGGGCTACCTGGGATATGAGTGCAAGGCCGACTGCGGCTCGACCAACGCGCACCGCTCGGACGTGCCAGACGCCGTGCTGATGCTCGCCAACCGGGTGATCGCGGTCGACCACGTCGAGCATCGCACGCACGTCGCGGCGCTGGCGGTCGAGGGCGACACGGGCGCCGAGCGCTGGCTGGTCGAGGTCGAGGGCGTGGTCCGCGAGGCGATCGCCGCGGCGCAGGACGGGCGCGCGGCCCGCGAGGGAGCAGCCGCGGCGGGCGCCGCCGCCACGGCCGCCGGGCACGCGCGCGCGGCGGACGGCGAGGTCGAGCACCCGGTGCGCTTTCGCTGCGGGCGCGGGCGCGGGCAGTACCTGGCGGACATCGCCCGCTGCCAGGCGGCGATGGCCGCGGGCGAGTCCTACGAGGTGTGCCTGACCGACCAGATCCACACCGACGCGCGGCCCGAGCCGTTCGAGCTCTACAGGCTGCTGCGCCGGCGCAACCCGTCGCCGTTCGCGGCCTACCTGAAGCTCGGCGAGCTGACGATCGCGAGCTCCTCGCCGGAGCGCTTCCTGTCGGTCGACCGCGAGCGGCGGGTGCAGGCGCGGCCGATCAAGGGCACGACGCGCCGCTCGGCCGACCCGGCCGAGGACGAGGCGCTGCGCGACGAGCTGCTGCACGACGAAAAGACGTTCGCCGAGCACCTGATGATCGTCGACCTGCTGCGCAACGACCTGGGGCGCGTGTGCGAGGTCGACTCGGTGCGCGTGCCACAGTTCATGGTCGTGGAGCCATACGCGACCGTCCACCAGCTGCTCTCCACGATCACGGGCGTGCTCGAGCGCACGCGCACGCCGGTCGAGTGCGTGCGGGCGTGCTTCCCCGGCGGCTCGATGACGGGCGCGCCGAAGCTGCGCACGATGAGCATCATCGACGACATCGAGCGCGAGGCGCGAGGCGTGTACTCGGGCTCGATCGGCTACTTCGGGCTCGACGGCGCGGTCGATCTCAACATCGTGATCCGCACGATCGTGCTGGGCCCGAACGACACCACGATCGGCGCGGGCGGCGCGATCGTGATGCAGTCCGACCCGGAGGACGAGTTCGACGAGATCCTGCTGAAGGCCAGGGCGCCGATGAGCGCGATCGCGCAGGCCGTCACGGGCAGCGGCGCGCGCGAGGCCTGGGAGGTCGAGCTGGAGCCCGACGCGGTGGTGGCGAGCCCGTGAGCGCCGCCGGGACGCCGAGCCGAGCGGCGGCCGCGCCGAGCGACGCCGCCGGGACGTCGAGCGACGCCCGGCCGGCGCCGGCGCTCGCGAGAGCCGCGTCGGCCGGCTGGCGGGTGCGGCGCGGGCGGCCCGAGGACGCCGTCGAGGTCGCCGCCGCGGTCGCGCAGCTGCTGGTCGAGCTGGGCGGCACGCCGCCCGAGCAGGAGTCGATGGAGGCGAGCGCGCGCGGGCTGCTCGAAGACCCGCGGGCGGGCGTCGTGGTGATCGCCGAGGCGGAGGACGCGACGCTCGTGGGGGTGCTGGCGGTGAGCCTGCAGACGGCCATCCACGCCGCCGGCCGCTATGCGCTGATCCAGGACCTGTGGGTCGACCCGGTGTGGCGCAGCCGCGCGATCGGCGCGGCGCTGCTCCAGGAGCTGTTCGCCCTGCTGGCCGCGAGCGCCGTCGCGCGCGTCGAGGTCGGCCTGCCGAAGGAGGGCTTCGCGGCGCTCGAGGCGACGGCGGCGTTCTACCGGCGCAACGGCTTCACGGCGCTCGGCCCGCGCATGCGCCGCGCGCTGGCGGCCGAGCCCCCGCGGGAGGCGCGCGGATGAGCGACCTGGAGCCGTTTCGCCGGCGCCTGGACGCGCTCGACGACCAGATCGCGCGGCTGCTCGGCGAACGCTTCGAGGTGTGCCGCGAGATCGCGCTGTTCAAGCGCGAGCACGACATCCCGATGATGCAGCCCGACCGCGTCAGGCAGGTGCGCGAGCGCTACCTCGCGCGCGGCGCGGAGGTCGAGCTGCCGGCGCAGTTCACCGAGGAGCTGTTCGAGCTGCTGATCGCGGCGACCTGCAAGATGGAGGACGAGCTGATCGCCGCGGGGCCGCCCGCCGGCGCGGCCGGTGCGCAGCCCGCCGGCGCGGCCGGGGGCCACCGCGCCGGCACGGCGGGGTCGGCGCCCGGGGAGGGCGGCGCGTGAGCCGTCCGACGTTCATCACGCTCGGCCCGGCCGGCACCTGCCACGAGAACGCGCTCCTGCACTACCTGGAGTTCCAGGGGATCGCGGACTTCGACACGCTGCTCGTGCCGGACCTGCTGGAGGCGGTCGTGCAGGTGCGCGACCGGCCGGACACCTACCTGGTGCAGTGCAGCGCCCACGTCCAGGTGCATCTGGTGACCGAGCGCTACCACACCGACGTGTTCGTGATCGACACGTTCATCTACCCGACCAAGGAGCTCGGCCTGCTGATCCGTAACGACGTCGCGGAGCCCAAGAGCCTCGGCATCGTCTCGGCCACGCGCGGCTACCTCGACCTCGGGCGCTTCGAGACGGTGATCGACGAGCCCTCCAAGCCGGTCGTCGCCGCGCACCTGCTCGAAGGGCGCTACGACGCGGGCCTCACGCACGTGCACCACGCGGCCGAACACCCGCGGGAGCTGCGCCTCGAGGAGTACTACGGCGCCGTCGACACCACCTGGGTGGTGTACGGGCCCTACAAGCGCTTCGCGGGCGAGGTCATCGGCCAGCGCGCGCCGTGGCTGTTCGACGGCGAGCGGCGCGGGGCGCCGGCGAGCCGGGACGCCGCGGGGCCGGCGCCGGTCGCGTAGACCCGGCGCTCGCGTTTGCGGGCAGCCGCGAACGGGAAGGCGTGGCGATGAGTTCGGGCCGGGCAGGCTTGACAGTCGTAGGCGACCAAGCGTGGAGCACGGGCAGTTGACTATTCGGGCATGGAAGTTGGCCGGGCGGAGCCCGGGACGGCCGTCAGCAGGCACGCTCGAAACTCCAGTGTTTATCATTGCCGTGGTCTGTCCCCCGAACTAATGTTGCCTGGTCAGCCAATCGAACTCGTTGACGAAACCGATCTCCTCCAGACGACACGACACAGGAACCAGGTGCCAATGCCCAGAACGCGTCAAGCCGCAGCCAAATCGAATGACGGGGGGGTCGAGCCCGCCTGGTCCATTCCAAGCCTGCGCGAGCCGCGCTACTCACAATCGCTCGAGCGCGGCCTGGCGATCCTCGGCTGCTTCACGCCCAAGCGACCCGTGCTGGGGATCGCGGACATCGCCGACGAGCTCGGCATGAGCCGCTCGACCACGCACAGGTACGTGATCACGCTGGTCGCGCTCGGCTACCTCGAGCAGGGCGCCTCGCGCAAGTACCGCCTGGGGCTGCGGGTCACCGACCTCGGCATGTCGGCGCTGAACTCGACGGGACTGCGCGAGCACGCCCACCCGTACCTGGAGGAGCTGCGCCAGCGAACCTCCTACACGACCTCGATCGGCGTGCTCGAGGGCGCCGAGGTGCTCTACGTGGACCGCGTGCGCAGCTTCCGCCGCGGCCCGGGCAGAGTCGACATGAACCTGCACACGGGCTCGCGCGTGCCCGCCTACTGCACGGCGATGGGCAAGCTGCTGCTCGCGAACCTGCCGGACGCCGAGCAGCGCGACCTGATCGGCGCGATGAAGCTGAGCAAGCAGGGGCCCAACACGATCACCAGCAAGAAAGCGCTTCGCGAGGAGCTCGAGGAGATCGCGGCGTCGGGCTTCGCGGTCGACGACGAAGAGATCGGGCCGGAGCTCTACGCGATCGCCGCGCCGGTGCGCAACGAGGCGCGCGAGGTGGTCGCTGCCGCCGGCCTGGCCGCGCACAGCTCGGTGATCTCGCTGGAGGAGCTCGTGGACGCGCTAGGCCCGCACCTGGTCTCGACGGCCGACCGCATCTCCGCGCGGCTGGGCTACAGACGCGACGACGAGCAGGGCTGATCCAATACGCTGGCGCTCGATGCGCCGAGCCCAAGCCATGCTGTGCCTGGCCCTGCCCGCCCTCGTGCTGGCGGGCTGCGGCGCGGCGGGCACGACCGCGACCTCCGGCTTCAGCGGCGTCAAGCGCGAAGTCGCGCAGGCGATCGCCGACTTCCAGTCGGACTCGAGCAGCGCCGAAGAGAAGAAGGTCTGCGGCAACGACCTGGCCGCCAGCCTCGTGAGCCGGCTCGGCGGCAAGGGCAGCTGCGAAGAAGCCGTCAAACGCCAGCTCAACCAGGTCGACGATCTCGAAGTCGGGATCGAATCGGTGGACGTCGCGGCCGACGGCAAGACCGCGACGGCCACCGTCAAGAGCGTCCACGAAGGCAAGACCCGCCCCAGCAGCCTCTCGCTCGTCAAGGAAGGCGGCAGGTGGCGGATCGCCGGCGCGTAGCGCGCCCGAGCGTTCCCTCCCAGCGCGCCCGCCAGCTCGCCCCCGCCGCGTGCGCCCGAGCGTTTCGTCCCAGGCGAGCGCTTGAATCGGGTTTACGATGGTCGGCATGCCCACGCTGATCCTGGATCCGGCGCCACCCCAGCTCGAGGAGCTGCTCGACCAGCGTCGCCGGTGGGGCGCCGATCGCCACGACGAGGTCTGGAAGGGCGTCTATCACATGGTTCCGGGGCCTGGGGCACCGCATTCGCTCGTCGCGCACCGGCTTGCCGTACTGCTGGACGCCCCGGCGCGTGCAGCCGGTCTGCACGTCGGCCTGGAGTTCAACGTGGGATACGGCGAACGCGACTTCCGCGTGCCCGACCTCGGCGTTCACCGCATCCAGCACACCGGAACGTGGGTGCCGACGGCGGCGATCGTCGTCGAGGTGATCTCCCCGACCGACGAGGCCTGGCAGAAGCTGCCGTTCTACGCCGAGCACGGCGTCGAGGAGCTGCTCTACGTCGACCCCGCCGCCAGGTCCGTGAGCTGGATGGCGCTGCGCGACGGCCGCTACGAGCCGATCGAGCGCAGCGAGATCATCGCGCTCGGCGCGGCCGAGCTGGCCGAGCAGATCGACTGGCCGCCCGAAGCGCCCGCCTGATCAGCTCAGCGAGCGGCCGTACTGGCGCTCGTAGTACGCGCGGTACTCGCCCGAGCGGATCGGCTCCCACCACCAGGCGTTCTCGCGGTACCAGCTGACGGTCTGCTCGAGGCCCTCCTCGAAGCGCATCTTCGGCTCCCAGCCGAGCGCGCGCACCTTCTGCGAGGACAGCGAGTAGCGGCGGTCGTGGCCCGGGCGGTCGCTGACGTGCTCGATCTGGGACTCGGCGGCGCCGGTCAGCGCGACGATGCGCCTGACGACCGTCATGTTGGCCTCCTCGTCGGGGCCGCCGGCGTTGTAGACCTCGCCCGGCCGGCCGTGCTCGAGCACGTGGCCGATCGCCGCCGCGAAGTCGGTCGAGTGGATCCAGTTGCGCACCTGCATGCCGTCGCCGTACACCGGCAGCGAGTCGCCGTGCAGCGCGTTGAGGATCATCAGCGGGATCAGCTTCTCCGGGTACTGGTAGGGGCCGTAGTTGTTCGAGCCGCGGCAGATCACGCTCGGCAGGCCGTAGGTGTGGAAGTAGCTGGCCACCAGCAGGTCCGCGCCCGCCTTGGTCGCCGAGTAGGGCGAGGAGGGCGCCAGCGGGCTCTGCTCGGTGAACGTGCCCTCCTCGATCGAGCCGTAGACCTCGTCGGTCGACACCTGCAGATAGCGCAGCTCGTGCTCGCGCGCGGCCTCCAGCAGCACGTAGGTGCCGAGCGCGTGCGTCGAGACGAACGCGTCGGGCTCCGCGATCGAGCGGTCGACGTGCGTCTCCGCGGCGAAGTTGACGATCGCCTCCGGCGCGCCCGCCTCGACCGCGCCCGCCACCGCCTCACGGTCCTCGATCGCGCCGCGGACGAACGCGAACCCGGGCTGGTCGACGAGATCGTGGAAGTTCTCCTCCCGTCCAGCGTAGGTGAGCTTGTCGAGCACCGTCACCTCGTCGCCGTGCTCCAGCAGCCGCTGGCGCACGAAGGTCGAGCCGATGAACCCGGCGCCGCCGCAGACGAGCAGTCTCATGCTCACATCATCCCAGGGGAGCGCCCGGAGTGCCCGGCCGGCCCCGCCGGAGCGTTTCGTCCCAGGCGCCGAGTTGCATGGGACGCATGGGCTGCAAGATCGTCGATCCCCTCCCAGACGCGGGCTAACATGCGCTCATGGCCGGCGTCGTTCACCCCCACGTCGAGACCTGGGAATTCGAAGCCCTGCAGGAAAACAAAGGCTGGCTCATGGACATGGAGCTCATCGCGGGCGAGGTCGTGGGCGTGGTGCCGCTAGGCGAATCCGCGTCAGCGGCGCAGGTGGAGCTGCTCGTAGCTTTGCGGCGCTGGCAGGAGGAGGTGGGCGATGAGGGAACCATCCTGCAGGACGTGTACATCGCGCCGCCCGGCGAGAACCGTCTCGCTGTACATGAGCTCGGGCGTGCGCGAGCTGTGGCTGGTCGACCCCGACGCGCGCAGCGTGACGCGCGTGCGCCCCGATGGCAGGGCGGACGAGACGCTGGGCGAGGGTGAGACGTTGACCAGCGAGCTGCTCGCGGGGTTCGATCTCGCGATCGGGGCGATCTTCCCGTTCGCGGCCGACGAGCCGGCGACGGAGTAGCGCGGCGCACGGGCCGGCGGCGCCCACACGCCCGGCGTGGCCGTGCGGGCCTCGCTTATGTGCGCACGACGCCCGCGCGGGCCGCGAGATAGCCGGCCAGGCCGTCCTGCCAGGGCGGCAGCGGGATCACCTCGGCGCGCTCTGACTCGAGCGCCGACCACGCCGGCCGCGGCGCCGGCCGCGCCATCTGCTCGCTCGTCGCGTCCTCGACCCGGCAGCCGACCTCGGCCTGGCGGAAGATCTCCCTGGCGAAGCCGTTCCAGGAGACGTGGCCGGCGCCCGCCAGGTGCACCAGCCCGGCGACGCCCCGGTCCAGCAGCCCGATCAGCGCCGGCCCCAGGTGGCCCGTCCAGGTGGGGCAGCCGACCTGGTCGCTGACCACCTGCACCGCCTCGCGCTCGCCCGCCAGCCGCAGCATCGTCTCGGCGAAGTTGCGCCCGCCGACCCCGAACAGCCACGAGCTGCGCACGACCGCGTGCCGCGGCGAGGCCGCCAGCACCTCCTTCTCGCCCTCGAGCTTCGTCTGGCCGTACGCCGAGCGCGGCCCCGTCGGATCAGACTCCAGGTACGCACGCCGCGCGCCCGTGGAGGCATCGACGAACGCCTCCCCGCTAAAGACATAGTCGGTCGACACGTGCACGAGGGGCACGCGCTCCCACGCCGCCGCCATCGCCAGGTTGCGGGCGCCGTCGGCGTTCACCGCGCGCGCCAGCTCGCGCTCGCTCTCGGCGCCGTCCACGTCCGTCCACGCCGCGCAGTTGATCACCGCCTGCGGCTTCGCGCGCGCGAACGCCGCTTCGACGGCGCCCGCGTCGACGACGTCGAGCTCCGCGCGCGTCATGCCCACGAGCTCGTGGCCGCTGCGCTCGCCGGCCCTCAGCACGTCCAGGCCGAGCATCCCGGCCGCCCCTGCCACCAGCACCCTCACAGGATCGCGATGTCCGAGTTGTCGCCCACCATGAAGCGGTAGGCCCGCGGCTGGCGCGCGTCGCGGCGCACCGTCACGTTGCGCCCCAGCAGCGATGACTCCATGCGGCCTTCGAGGTCGCACACCGAGCTGCCCGCCAGCAGGATCGAGTGCTCGACCTCGGCGTTCGCGATCGTGCAGCCCTCGCCGATCGCCGTGTACGGGCCCACGTAGCAGTCGCTCAGCCGCGCGCCCGCGCCCACGATCGCCGGCCCCCGCACCGTCGTGCGCTCCAGCCGCGCGCCCGCCTCGATCACCACCCGGCCTTCGACCTGCGCGTCGACCAGCTCCCCCTCGATGCGCTCGCCGATGTTGTCGAGGATCAGCCGGTTGGCCTCCAGCATGTCCTCCAGGCGCCCCGTGTCCTTCCACCAGCCCCTGACGACGTGCGGCTCCACCCGCAGCCCCGCGTCCACCAGGTGCTGGATCGCGTCGGTGATCTCGAGCTCGCCCCGCGGCGAGGGCTCGATCGCCCGCGCCGCCTCGTGGACCGCCGCCGTGAACATGTACACGCCCACCAGCGCCAGGTCCGTCTTCGGCTGCGCCGGCTTCTCCACGAGCCGCACGACCTTGCCGGCCTCGAGCTCCGCCACGCCGTAGTTCTCGGGGTCCGCCACCTGCGTCAGCAGGATCAGCGCGTCCGGCCCGTGCTCGGTGAACGACGCCACCAGGTCGGCGATGCCCCCCTGCAGCAGGTTGTCCCCCAGGTACATCACGAACGGGCTGGCCCCGAGGAACGGCTCGGCCGTCAGCACCGCGTGCGCGAGCCCCAGCGGCTCCTCCTGCAGGATGTAGGTGATCCGCACGCCGAAGCGCGACCCGTCGCCCGCCACCGCTTCGATCTCCGGCCCCGTCTCCGGCGCGATGATGATCCCCACCTGCTCGATCCCCGCCTGCGCCATCGCCTCGATCCCGTAGAACAGCACCGGCTTGTTGGCCACCGGCACGAGCTGCTTGGCGCTCGTGTGCGTGATCGGCCGCAGCCGCGTCCCCTTGCCCCCCGACAGGATCAACCCCTTCAGCGCATCCATCGCGCGCAGCAGCCTACAGCGTCAGTAGACGCCGCCGAGCTTGCGGTGATCCCAGCTTGTCCTGCGCAGCTCGACGAACTCGAGTGCCACCCGCTTGGCCGCCTGCCCGTCGAGCACCGCGCCGACCTCCGCCGGCAGCTCCGCCAGCGGCGGCTGCCCCCGCGGCGCCCCGTAGCGGCGGAAGATCTCGTGGCCCAGCCTTTTGACGTCCGCGGGCTCGCGGTGGATCGTCACCTCGCACTCGAGCATCACCCCGCGCAGCAGCTCGTAGGACTCGCCCGCCTCCACCTGCAGCGTCGCCCGCGCGTCGCGCTCGAGGTTGCGCACCTTCTGCGAGGACGCATACGTCCACGCCCACAGCCGCGGCGCGGCCGGCTCCGGCTGCCCCGCCGGCGCCTCGCGCAGCACGTACCACAGCGGCATCAGGTGCGGCCACCCGCGCGGGCCGGCCGTCGCGCACGTGACCGTGCGCTCCTCCTCCAGGAACGCCCTCACCTCCGCCGCGCTCATCTTGATCTGCTCGCGGCGGCTCATCTGCCGTGAAGCCTACGCCGCCCGCAGGCGAGCGCGCCGCCGCTCAGGCCGGCGTCGGCGCGGCGCTCGCCTCGCGCAGGCGCACGACCGCCGCGTGCACCGCCTCGCGCGCGTCCTGGGGCTCGAGCACCGCCGCGTCGCCCGCTTCCTTGAGCACCTCGCGCACGAGCCAGTCGACGCCCGCGTAGCTCAGCTCGACCACCACCGCGCCGTCGGCGCATTCCTCGACCACGTGCCTGGCCTCGCGCGCCCAGCGCGCGCGCTCCGGCGAGACCCACACGCGCGCCGTGCGCGACGCCGGCACCTCGCCCGTGCGCAGCCACCCGTCGACCTCCGCCGCCGGGTCCACCTCGGGGCGCGGCGCGAAGCCCTTGGCCGTCACCTTCGCGTGCTTGATGCGGTCCAGCCGGAAGTGGCGCACGCCGTCGCGCTCCGGGTCGAAGCACGCCACGTACCAGCCCTCGCGCCCGTTCGTCAGCGCATACGGCTCGACCCTGCGCAGCGCCAGCTCGTCCTCGTTCTCCTTGTAGTACTCGAGCTCGACCAGCTTGTGCTCGACGATCGCCCGGGAGACCAGCCGCGCGACGTCCGAGTCGTCGCCCGCCGGCGGCGCGACCTGCAGGCCCTGCTCCATCGGGTCCTCGCCGAGCGCCTGCACGATCTTCTCGCGCGCCGAGCTCAGCGAGCCCTGCGGGATGTGCTCGCCGATCAGGTCCATGGCCGCCACCAGCGCCTTGGCCTCGACCGGCAGCAGCCGCGCCGGCCGGTCGAAATTGTCGCTGTAGGGCTCCGGGTCGACCTCGATCTCCCCGCGCTCCTCGTTGATCTCCGCATACAGCACGTAGGAGCCGCCGCCGAAGTTGACGACGTTGAGCACGTTGACGTCCTCGCGCAGCTCTTCGTCGCTCAGCTGCAGCCGCTCGCGCACCTCCGCCATCGACACCCGCTCGCCCGCCCGGCCCGCGTGGATCAGGATGCTCGCGAGCGTCACCAGCCGCGCGAAGCGCTCGGGCCGGATCGCCGCCTCGGGCCGCGCCTCCTCGGCCTCCGCCCCATCGGCCTCGCCGCGCCGCGCCCCCCGCGAACGCGAGCGCGAGCGCGTCGAGCTCGCGGACGCCTCGACGCGCGCCGGCGGCTCGCCGTGCTCGCCGGGCGCCAGCGGCGGCGCGTCGCCGTGGCGCTCCTCGAGCAGCTCCAGCCGGCGCTGCAGCTCGCACACCAGCTCCTCGGGCCCCAGCAGCCGCGCGTTCACGCCCAGCCCCAGCACCCACGAGATCAGGCTGCGCGGGTTCGAGTAGGACGTCTCGAAGATCGTCTCCCCCTCCGGGGACGTTGCGCCGTCCTCCTCGTGGAGGATCTCGCCGTAGCGCCCGAAGTGCCGTTCGATCTGCCAGGCGATCCGCTCGCAGATGTGCACTCGCGCGCCCGTCTGCTCCTCCCCCAGCTGCCAGTCCGCGCGGCCCGCGTACGCGCGCGGGTCGAAGTCCGCCGGCCGGTGGAAGTCGTGCTCGGCCTTGGTCGCGTAGGAGACCTTGCCCCGCATCCGCGACAGCCGGAACACGCGCACGGCCTCGCGCTCGTGCGCGTGGCCCAGCAGGTAGAACTGCCCGCCCTGGAACAGCAGGTGGTAGGGGTCCACGCGGCGCGTGCTCACCTCGTCGCGCTCCATCGTGTAGTAGTCGAACACGATCGTCTTGTTGCGGAAGATCGCCGTCTCGACCTTCGCCAGCCGCGAGGACAGCTCGTGCCCGCCCGCCGACGCGGTGATGCCGAGCGCCACCGAGCGCTGCTCGGGCGCCTGCAGCGGGCTCGGCCGCCCCCACGTGATCTGCTGCAAAGCCAGCCGCAGCGGCTCCGCATAGGCGAATTCGCCGTCCAGCAGGCTGAGCGCCGTCTGCAGCGCCGCCAGCTCGTCGTCGGTGAACGCGATCGGCGGCAGGTGGAAGTTCTCCGGGCGCAGCGAGTAGTTCTCCTGCTCGGCCGCCCCGTCCGCCGGCCTGTCGACCGTCAGCTGGATGCGCAGCGATTCGAGCTCCGAGCGGTCCGCGTAGAAGCGCCGCGCGAACGCGTCCTCGTTCATGCCGCTGTAGCCCTCCACGTCGCGCCGGATCTCCAGCGCCGTGACCGGCCGGCGCTCGGCCATCAGGTAGGAGATCAGCGACAGCTGGCGGATCAGCTTCTCGGTGTCCTTAGCCATCCCGCCTTGAAAGATAGAAGCCGGTGGCGAGACGGATGCAGAGCGGGCGTCGGACCGCCCCGCTATTTGCGGGCTTTCAGGCGGCCCGCGTCGCGGGCAGCGGCTCCTCCACCGCCTCCAGCTCCTCGCGCGCCCCCGACCCGCCGCGCGCCGCGAAGAACGCGCCGCCGCCGATCGCGCGGTCGAACGACGACCAGCGCGAGCCCGGCGCGAGCTCCTTCTCCAGACGGTCGAAGCTGCCCAGGCGACCGCCGAGGTTGTCGATCATGTGCACGAGCGTCGCCTCGCGCGTGCAGGGCACCACCGGGCTGCCGTGCTCCAGCGAGCCGTGGTGGGAGAGGATGATGTGCCCGAGCGCCAGCGCGAGCTCGCCCGGGAAGCCGTCGATCTCCTCGATCAGCCGCCTGACGCGGTAGTAGCCGAGGGCGATCTCGCCGTGCAGCTTGCCCACGTCGGTGAGATCGAAGGCCTGGTGGGCGCCGTCGAGGGCGCTGTAGGCCTCGAGCTTGCCGATGTCGTGCACCAGCGCCCCCGCGACCGCCACGTCGCGGTCGAGGCCCGCGAACGTCGCGCTGATCGCGCTGACCGCCTGCGCCACCTCCAGGCAGTGCTCCAAGAGGCCGTGCGCGTAGGCTTGGTGGAAGTACTTCGCCGCCGGCGCCACCCGGTAGCCGGCCCACAGCTCGCCGTCCTCGCCGAACACCCGCTCGAGCAGCAGCCGCAGGTGCGGCTGCTGGATCGTGCCCAGCAGCTCGCGGATCTCCGCCTCCATCTGCGCGACCGCCCGCGCCGGGCCGTCGCGCAGCTCGCCCGCGTCGAAGCTCCCGGCCTCGGCGGCCTGGAGGCTGCGCAGGTTGATCTGTGGCCCGAAGCGCGGGTGCACCGTGTAGCGGCCGCTGACCTGGACGACCGCGCCGGCGCGCGCGACCTGCTCGACCGCGGCCACCTCGTCCCACACCATGCACACGACCGCCCCCGTGCGGTCGCCGAGCTGCAGGCGCAGGTAGTCGCCGCCGTCGCGCCGGCGCCGCCGCTCGGCCTCGCGCACGAGCAGCGCCAGGTCGATCTCGGCCCCGTCGGTCAGCTCGTTCAGGCGCATGGCCATGAAGGTAGAGCCAGCCGCGGACGGGAAACGAGCGTTCCGGCAGACCTTCACGGACGTCGCCGCACTGGAGCGGCGACGCCCGCGGAGACCTCAGCGCCGGGGGACGCCTCGATCCCTCCCCAAGCACCGCCGGAGAGGTGGGACGATGCTCAAGCTCTCGCGCCTGCCCCCGTCTTCTGCCCCGCTATCGGGTGATTTCCCGCCACTTCGCCACGGGTAACCAAACACACTGTAATTCTGACTATATGACTTTTCTAGACGTGTTTCTGACTAATTCGGGCGGCCCAAATCGGCGCGTCCAGCGGATTCGCGCGGCGCCGGCCGCGACGGGCCGCGGCGGGCTCTCGAGCGCTACGGCTCGAGCCGGTGCGGCCCGCGGTACAGGAACGTGACCTCGCGCACGTTGTCCTGACCCAGCATCTGCATCAGCAGCCGCGTCAGCCCGAAGCCGAAGCCCCCGTGCGGCGGCGCGCCGAAGCGGAAGAAGTCCAGGTAGTACTGGATCGACTCGATCTCCACGTCCTTCTCCAGCGCCTGCGCGATCAGCTGCTCGTAGCGGTGCTCGCGCTGCGCCCCCGTCGTCAGCTCGATCCCCTTCCACAGCAGGTCGAAGCTCTTGGTCAGCGTCGGTTCGTCGGGGTGGCGCATGTGGTAGAAGGGCCGCACGCTCGTCGGGTAGTCGGTCACGAACGCGAACTCGTGGCCCTCGTGCTGGGCGATCAGCGCGGACAGCGCGCGCTCGCTCGGCGGGTCCAGGTCCTGGCCGGCCGCCGGCGGGTCATAGCCGCTTTCGTCGAGCAGCTCCTTGGCCGCGTCGAGCGTGATCCGCGGGAACGGCAGCGTCGGCACCGTCAGCTTCTGGCCGAACGCCTCCTCGATCTGCTCGCCGTGCAGCTCGCTCACGCGCTCCAGCACGTGCGTGAGCCAGCGCTCCTCGAAGGCCATCACGTCCTCGTGCGAGGTGATCCACGAGATCTCCACGTCGACGCTCGTGAACTCCGTGTCGTGGCGCGAGGTGAACGACGGGTTGGCGCGGAACACAGGCCCGACCTCGAACACCTTGCCGAAGCCCGCCGCCATCGCCATCTGCTTGTAGAACTGCGGCGACTGCGCCAGGTAGGCCTGCCGGTCGAAGTACTCGACCTTGAACAGCTCCGCGCCGGACTCGCTCGCCGAGCCCATCAGCTTCGGCGAGTGCAGCTCGATGAAGCCCTGCTCGCGCCAGTACTCGCGCATCGCGTGCTCGGCCGTGCTCTGCACCTCGAAGATCAACCGCCTGTCGGGCCGGCGCAGGTCCAGATAGCGCCAGTCGATGCGCTTGTCCAGCGCCGAGTCCGCCGCGATCGGCAGCTCCGGCTCGGCCGGCGAGTCCACGCGCATCGCTTCCAGGCGCAGCTCCAGACCGCCGAGCTTCACGCGCTCGTCCGCCACCACCGTTCCCGTCAGCGTCACCGCCGACTCCGCCGCGAGGCTCGACACGCGCTCGTTCAGTTCGCTTTCCGGCTCCTCCTTGGGCAGCGCCACCTGCGCCAGCCCGCCTTCGTCGCGCAGGATCACGAACTGCATCTTCTTCTGGTCGCGCAGCGCGTGCACCCAGCCGCGAACCGTCGCCTGCTGGCCGACCTTCTCCCGTAGCTCTGAGGTGAGCGTCCTCCGCACCAACTAGGACCCTATCCGAGCCGGCCAACAAGCGCCGCCGAGTCCCCCGGGAAGACCCGTGTGGACCCGGGTGTCCATCGGGGGAACACCCGGGGTCGCGGGCTGGCGCGGCGGCGACCGACTCCGCCACGGCCCGATCCTTCCGCACGAATCGAAATCGGCCTTGTCGTCCACATCGGCAGGTGGGCGCCAAGTTGCACGGTTAATGGGCCGATGGATGGGCGATCTAGAGGAAGGAGCCCAACATGCCCGTCACTGTTCTCGGGGGACGACGCGGGCGGCTCGGGCGTTCGCTGCGTGCCGCGCTGACCTGCGCGTGCTGCTGCGTCGCCCTGCCCGCGAGCGCCCACGCACAAGCATCCACCTTCACCGTCGGCTGGGGCGGCAACGCCTTCGGCTCGCTCGGCGTGGGCTACACCGGCTCGGCCTGGGGGCCCGTGTCCACCCAGCTCTCCGGCGCGCGCGCGCTGGCCGCCGCCATCTCCAGCTACGCCCTGCTCGAAAACGGCACCGTCGACGCCTGGGGCGAAAACGCCTTCGGCGAGCTCGGCAACGGCACGCGCGTCAACTCCCCCACGCCGATACCGGTGCCCGGCCTGACCGGCGTGGTCGCCGTCGCCGCCGGCGACGAGCACGCGATGGCGCTGCTCGGCAACGGAACCGTGATGACCTGGGGCGGCAACACGTTCGGGACGATGGGCAACGGCACGAGCGGCCACGGCCACGAAATCTCCGACCCTGACCCCACGCTGGTGCCCGGCCTGCACGGCGTCGTCGCGATCGCCGCCGGCGGCGCCGACGACGTTGCGGTGCTCGCGAACGGCACGCTCGAGGCCTGGGGAGAAAACAAATCCGGCCAGCTGGGCGACGGCACCACCGCCGAAAAAGACGTGCCCACCCCCGTCAAGGGGCTCACGAACGTCAAGGCCGTCGCGCTCGGCGGCGACGCCTCGATCGGTGGGCACATGCTCGTGCTGCTCCAGAACGGCACCGTGATGGCCGTCGGCGCCAACGGCCAGGGCCAGCTGGGCGACGGCGACAACGAAATGCTCTCCACCACGCCCGTGCAGGTCACCGGCCTGAAGGGCGTGAGCGCGATCTCCGCCGACGTCTCGCACAGCATGGCGCTGCTGGAAAACGGCACCGCCGAGACCTGGGGCGGCGACGCCTACGGCCAGCTGGGCGTGCCGTCGGTGAGCGAAACCTGTGCCGGCTTGCCCTGCGGCCGCGTGCCGGTGACCGTGCCCCTCGCCCACGTCAGCGCGATCTCCGCCGGCTTTCGCTTCAGCGACGCGATCAGCTCCGGCAAGCTCTACTCGTGGGGCTGGAACCTGCACCGCCAGCTCGGCCGCAAGCTCGGCCTGCAGACCTCGACGCCGACGCTCGTGCCCGGCGCAGGCGAAGCCAGCTCGGTCGTCGCCGGCGCCTTCCACAGCCTCGCGCTCGTCAGCGAACCGGGGCCCGCGCCGATCGTGGAAGCCACCCCCGGCCCGGCCTCGCTGACCGTCCGCTGGAGCTTCAGCGAACCCACGAGCGAACAGTGGATCGTCAAATGGCGCCCCGCGGGCCAGCACGCCGACTGGTCCACCCGCGTCCTGCTCGCCCCCAGCGCCCGCAGCTACACGATCGCCGGCCTCAGCCCCGAGCCCTACGAAGTTAAGCTCGCCAGCAAAGGCCGCATCGGCTTCGGCAAGAAGTCCGTCACGGCCACGCCGCTGGCCTAACCGTCGGGGGACGCCCCAGGCCGGGCCGGCCGCCGCGAGGGGCGGCGGTCGCCCGGCCGGCGTTCCGGCTAGGCTCGCGCGTCGGGCGCGTCGGGCGCGTCGGCGGTGGGGTCCGCAGGCGCCGCTCAGGCGTCCTCGGCGGGCGCCAGCTCGACCTCGACTGACTCGAGGATTCTCGGCGACTACCCGCGGGAAGGGACCACGCCGCGAAGCAAGGTAGACCTACTCCACGTGACCCACCTGTGTGTCTATGCAGTAGCGTACACGCCCAGATGCAGACAAAGCGCTGCTTAGATGGTTGATTCCACGGCGGGTTTCGTGGTACGGGCGGGTTTATAGGCAGCAGGGTCGAAGTCGGCGGTGCTCTGAACACACCGTCGACCAGGGGGGCCTCGATGGACGCCGACCTCGACCTGCTGCTCACTGCCGTTT
>DASZFZ010000087.1:0-11855 GCA_035939315.1 Solirubrobacteraceae bacterium
CCGCACCTCACCGGGCTCTCGCACGGCGCCTCCGGCTGCGCGCTGGCGCTGCTGGAGCTGTGGCGCGCGACCGCCGAGAGCGCCTACCTGCAGGCGGCGGAGCGCGCCTTCGCCTACGAGCGCTCGCTGTTCGACCCGGACGCCGCCAACTGGCCGGACCTGCGCGCCGCAGCCCCGGCGCGCAGCTTCGCCGCGCTCTGGTGCCACGGGGCCGGCGGGATCGCGCTCGCCCGGCTGCACGCCGAGCGGCTGGCGGCGGGCGCGCAGGCGGGCGCGGAGGCGCGCGTGGCACTCGACACGACCGCCCGCGCGCTCGCAGGCGAACTCGCGCAGGGCGGCAACTTCTCCCTCTGCCACGGGCTCGCGGGCAACGCCGAGATCCTGCTGCACGGGCACGCCGAGCTCGGAGCCGAGCGCGACCGGGACGCCGAGCTGGCGTTCCGCGCGGCCGACGAGGGGATCGAACGCCACGCGCCCGGCGGCGCCTGGCCGTGCGGAACCTTCGAAGGACAGACCCCCGGCCTGTTCCTTGGCCTCGCGGGGATCGGACGCTTCTACCTGCGCCTGCACGAACCGCGGCTGCCGTCGCTGCTGCTCGCGCTCCCCGATCAGCTCGGCGCTACTCGATCCCCAGCTGGCGCGGGTAGGTCGCGCGGTAGGCGCGCTGCGCGCTCAGCACCCGCTTGACGTATTCGCGCGTCTGCGGAAACGGTATTTCTTCGACGGCCAGCCGATGGCCGGCGGCGCCGGCCCGCTGCTCCCAACGGTCGACGTTCGTGATGCCGCCGTTGTAGGCCGCGACCGCCAGCATCTCGTTGCCGTCGAACCGGTCGAGCAGGTAGCGCAGGTAGTAGCTGCCGTAGGCGACGTTGACGGCGGGATCGGCGAGGTCGCCGGCGGTGAAGCTGACGCCCCCCGAGAGGTGCGCGAGGTAGTAGGCGGTGGACGGCAGGATCTGCATCAGCCCCTCCGCCCCGGCCGCGGAGGGGCGCGGGTCGAACTTGGTCTCCGCGTAGATGACGGCGGCGATCAGCGCGGGGTCCAGGTCCTTGGCGGCGGCCTGCTCGCGGATGATCGCAGCGTCGCTCAGCGGCAGCGCGAGATCGCGCGTGGCGGTGTGCAGCATCGAGGCGACCACGACCGCCAGCAGGATCGCCAGCGCGAGCAGCGCGACCGTGCGCAGCGACGAGCGCGTCATCCGGTCAGCTTGTCAAGCACCGCCGACAGCTCGTGCTCGAGCGCCTCGACGCTGCCGTCGTTGTGCACGACGTAGGTGGCGCGCTCGGCCTTCTCGGCCTGGGTGAGCTGGCGCGCCGCGCGCTCGTCGGCGAGCTCGTGCCCGCGCACCGCCGCACGGTCGTGGCGCAGGCTCTCCTCGGCGATCACCGCGATCGTGGCGTCGTAGACCCGCTCGAGCCCCGCCTCGAACAGCAGCGGCACCTCGACGACGGCGGCCCGCGCGGGCGGCCGCCGGGCGCGCGCGTGATCGAGCCACGCGGCCACGCGGGCTCCGACCAGCGGCCAGATCAGGCCCTCAAGCCAGGCCCTGTCCTCGGCGGTGGCGAACGCGCGGCGGGCGACCGCGGCGCGGTCAACGACGCCGCCCGGCGCGACCTGCTCGCCGAAGCGCGCGACGACGGCCTCGCGCAGCTCGTCGCCCTCGTAGAGCTCGTGCACGACCGCGTCGCTGGAGAGCACCTCGGCGCCGAGGCGCGCGAGCGCCTGCAGCGCGGTCGACTTGCCTGCGCCCATTCCCCCCGTCAGCCCGACGAAGGGGACGGCCGGCTGCATCGGCTCGGGAGCGCTCAGGCCTGGTCGGCCGGCTGCGCGGCCTCGACGGTCGGCTCCGGCGGCTGCTCGGCCTCGGCGTCGCCGTCCTGCGCGGCCGCCTGCGGCTGCTCGGCTGGTGCCTCCTCGGCCGCGGGCTGCTCCTCGGCGCCGTCATGCGCCGGCTGGTCCTGCTCGGGCGCCTGCGCGTCGGCGGGGGCCTCGGCGACCTGCGCCTCGGCCGCGGGCTCGGCCGGCGCGGCGGCAGTTGGCTCGGCAGGGGCCGCCTCGGCCGCAGGCTCGGCGGTGGGCTCGGCGGCCGGCGCGGCGGCAGTGGGCTCGGCGACGCCCTCCGCGCTCGGCTCCTCGGCGGCGGGCGCGTCCGCGGCGGGCGCGGGCTCGTTGGGCCGCGAGACGGGCAGGATCTGGTCCTCGACGCGCTTGGCCGACAGCGACAGGCGCCTGCGCTCGGAGTCGATCTCGAGGATCTTCACGCGGATCTCGTCGCCCGGGTGGACGATCTCGCGCGGGCTCTCGACGTGGTGGGGCGCGAGCTCGGAGATATGCACGAGCCCCTCGACGCCGTCCAGGATCTCCACGAACGCGCCGAAGGTGACGACCTTGGTGACCTTGCCGGCGAGCTCGTCGCCGACGTTGTAGGTGTCGACGATCCGCTGCCACGGGTCCTCCTGGGTCTGCTTGAGCCCCAGCGAGATGCGCTGGCGGTCGCGGTCGATGTCGAGCACCTTGACCTTGACGGTGTCGCCGATCGCGAGGATCTCGCTCGGGTGGTTGACGTGCGACCAGGAAAGCTCGGAGATGTGGATCAGCCCGTCGATGCCGTCGAGGTCCACGAACGCGCCGAAGTCGACGATGTTGGAGATCTGGCCTTCGACGACCAGGCCCGGCTGAAGGCGGTCGAGGATCTGCTGGCGGACCTCCTTGCGCTCCTCCTCCAGCACCGCGCGGCGGGAGAGCACGACGTTGTTGCGCGAGCGGTTGAGCTCGATCACCTTCGTCTCGATCTTGGTGCCCATGTACTCGTCGAGGTTGGGCACCCGGCGGATGTCCACGAGCGACGCGGGCAGGAACCCGCGCACGCCCAGGTCGATGATCAGTCCGCCCTTGACGACCTCGATCACGGTGCCCTCGACCGGCTCGCCGGACTCGGCCGCCGTTTCTATCCGCCGCCACGCTTTCTCGAAGCGGGCGCGCTTCTTGGACATGATCAGGCGGCCGTCCTGGTCCTCCTTGGTGAGGACGATCGCGTCGACCTCCTCGCCGAGGTGCACCTCCTCGTGCGGATCGACCGCCTTGCGGATCGACAGCTCGCCGGCGGGAATGACCCCCTCGGACTTGTAGCCGATGTCCACGAGCACCTCGTCCTTGTCGATGCGCACGACGTGCCCGGTGACGACCTCGCCCTCCTCGATCGCCCGGAAGGTCGCGTCGTAATTCGGGACGATCTGCCCGTCGACCTCGAGCAACAGCCCGTTGGACCCGTCGACTATGCGGGCCCCAGGAGTCTCAACCACAGTTTGCACCGGCCGAAGCGTAGCGCAGCCGTATCATTGCGGCCATATGCCCATGCGAGCGACCAAGCGGGGAGCGCAGCGCACCCCCTTGGAGCGAGACTGCGACGTGCTCGTCTGCGGCGCCAGCTTCGCCGGTCTGGCGATAGCGCGGGAGCTCTCGGGCAGCGGCGCGCGGGTGCTCGTGATCGATCGCTACGAGATCGGCGAGCGCCAGACCTCGGCGTGCGCGATGCCGACCGTGTGGCTGCAGGCGCTCGAGCTGATGGACAGCTGGCGCCAGAGCTTCGACGAGCTGACCGTGCACACGCCCCGTCGCACGGTCCGCTGGTCGCTGCCGTGGTCGTTCTCGACCTTCGACTACCGCGAGCTGTGCGCGCTGCTGTGGGGCCAGGCCGAGACGCCCGAGATCGAGTTCGAGACGGCGACCGTCACCGGCCGGACGGACACGACCGTGCACACCGACCGCGGCGAGCTGACGGCGCCGCTGATCGTCGATGCGCTCGGCTGGCGGCGGGTGCTTTCCGATGGCGAGAGGATCCAGCCGCCGAACGCGCGTCTCTCACGAGGCCTCGAGGTCCACCCCGCCGGCGCGGCCGAGCGCATGGAACTGTGGATCGATCCCCGCTACGTGCGCGCCGGCTACGGCTGGAACTTCCCGGCGGGCGAGGAGCTGCGCGTCGGGATCGGCTCGTTCTGGCCCTCCCACCACGTCAAGGAGCCGACCGTGCGCCTCGCGCGGGATCTGCGGCTGGAGCCCGACGGATACCAGGGCAACTGGATCCCCCACCAGCTGCGTCCCGCGGTCGAGGACGGCGTGTTCTTCGTCGGCGACTCGGCCGGGCACTGCCTGCCGCTGACCGCCGAGGGGATTCGCACGGCGCTGTACTTCGGCCTGGCCTGCGGACGCGAGCTGCGCGCGGTGATCGAGGGAGCGCGCACGCGCGAGCAGGCGCTCGCCCGCTACGGCGCCTTCTCGGACTCGCACGAGCGCAAATACCGCTGGCTGCTGAACGTGCAGCGGCTCGTCGGCCAGCTCACGCCGAGCCGCGCGATGACGGCCGCCGTGCGCGCCTACGAGAGCCGGCTGCTGTCGCACTGGACCTTCGCGCACTACCTCGCGATCGCCCCGCCGTCTTTCGTGGGTGGCGCCGGCGACGCGAAACGGACTCGCGCCGGCAGGCTCACGGAGCGAGCCGCGAGCGCCGCGGTTCGAGGTCACGCGGACCACGCGCCCGGCGCAATCTCCAGGTAGCACATGTCCACGCGCATCAGGTCGACAGCGCGCTCGAACAGCCAGCGCCCGAGCCCGTAGCGCGCGGCCAGCGTGCGCTCGGCGCGCGGCTCCTCGGCCGCCGCCAGGATGCGGGCGCTCGCCTCCATCGGCGCGCCGAGCGGACGTCCGCGCATCGTGCACGGTGCGATCAGCAGGCGTGCGTCGCGGCGCAGGCGCTTGCACTTGCCGGCGGCGCGCTCGGAGCGGACGTACAGGACCCCGTCGGCGTGGGCGGCCCACACGGGCGTCGGCACGGGGGTGCCGTCGCGGCGGTAGGTGACTAGCAACGCGCGCTTGGCGCGCACCAGCTCCTCGAGCGTGCCCGTGCGCGGCCGCTCGGCGATCGTGCGCGCGCCCGCCGGCGCGGTGCGCGCCGCCAGGCGCGCGGAGGGGAGCGAGGCGGGGAGCCTCCTGCCGGGCACCGGGCGTGCCCCCGGGCGCGCCGCCGAGCCCTGCTTCGGGGCCTGTGCATCGGTGGTCATGTGCTGCTCCTTCCTCGGTCGGTGTCTTGGAGGGCCGTCGCCAGGCGCCTGATCCCCTCGGCGATCGCCGGCTCGGCCAGGTTGGCGTAGCCGAGCACGAGCGCGTCCGTGTCCGGCGGGGAGGCGATCAGGTGATGTGAGAGCGGGTAGACGCCGACGCCGCGCGCGGCCGCGCGCGCCTGCAGGGCGGCGGCGTCGACCGGCCCGCGCAGGCGCACGAGCGCGTGCAGCCCGGCCGAGACACCGCTGACGCGAGCACCCGGGAGCTCCTCGGCGACGGCGGCGATCAGCGCGTCCCGGCGCGCGCGGTTGCGCCTGCGCGCCTTGCGCAGGTGGCGGTCGTAGGCGGCGGTCTCGAACAGCCGCGCGAGCGCTAGCTGCTCGATCGTGGCCGAGCCGAGGTCGTCGAGCAGCTTGGCGGCGATCACCCCGTCGCGCAGCGACGGCGGCAGCACCAGCCAGCCGAGCCGCAGGCCCGGCGCGAGCGTCTTGGAGGCCGTGCCGAGATAGACGACGCTCTCGGGCGCCAGCCCCTGGAGGGCGCCGAGCGGCGCGCGGTCGTAGCGGAACTCGGCGTCGTAGTCGTCCTCGATCACGAGGCCGCCCGCGCGCGCCCACTCGATCAGAGCCCCGCGGCGGCGCGGCGAGAGCGCCACGCCGGTGGGGCACTGGTGCGCGGGGGTGCACAGCACGGCCGGGGCGTCGAGCCGGTCGACCTCGATGCCCTCCTCCCCCACCGGCACGCCGCGGACCTCCAGCCCAGCGTAGGCGAGCACCGCGCGGTGCGGCGGCAGGCACGGGTCCTCGACGTCGATCCCGCCCACCCCCTGCGCGGCCAACGCGCGGGCGAGCAGCGCGAGCCCCTGGGTGGCGCCGGCGCAGATCAGGATCGAGTCGGGCTCGGCGACGACGCCGCGCACGCGGCGCAGGTAGGCGGAGAGCTGCGCGCGCAGCTCGGGGGCGCCGCGGCCGTCGGGATATGCGAAAGCGCTCGCGGGGGCCGTGCGCAGGACCTCGCGCAGCGCCCGCGACCACAGCGCCCGGGGGAAGGAGGCGAGGTCGGGCGCCCCGGGGAAGAAGTCGAACTGGAGCCTCGCGGCTCGCGCCGGCGGTTGCGGGGGTCGTGCGGCGCTCGCCGCGGCGGCCACGTACGTGCCGCCGCCGGGGCGCGAGACCAGATAGCCCTCGGCCAGCAGCTGTGCGTATGCGTCGACCACGAGCCGGCGCGAGACCCCGAGGTCGCTGGCCAGCGAGCGCGAGGACGGGAGCCTGCCGCCGGCGGCGAGGGCGCCCTCGCGCACCAGCTCGCGCAGGCGGTCCTCGAGCTGCGCGCGCCGGCGTCCGCCGTGCAGCCGGATCAACAGCTCTGGGCCGTAACTGGCACCCGTTTTTTGTGATGAACTGGACACGTTTTGGGAACCACCCGGGAGTAGAGTAGTGCTCGTGTCAACGGCGCGCGAGCGCCCCCCACGGCGCCGCTCGAACACGGCCCAGCGAACCCAGGAGGCATCGAGATGACAAGGATCGAAGGCGTCCCCCCGCGCAAGGCCAATCCGCTGGTGCGGCTCGTCTACCGCCAGGTGCGCCGCCAGCTCGGACGCGACGTTGACCCGGTCGCCGTCTACGCCCACGCGCCCGGCCTGCTCGTCGGCTACGGCATGCTGGAGCAGGCGACCGCCAGGCAGCACCGCGTCGACGAGCGCCTGAAGGCGCTCGCCGAGACGCGGGCGGCGTCCGTGGTCTCGTGCGAGTTCTGCTGCGACATCGCCTCCTCGCTGGCGCGCGAGGCGGGCGTCAGCGAGGAGCAGCTGCTCGCGCTCCCCCGCTACGCCGACTCGCCGGAGTTCGACGAGCTGGAGCGGCTGGTGCTCGACTACGCGACCGCCATGAGCCGCACCCCCACGGACGTCACCGACGAGCTGGTGGCCAGGCTGCGCGAGCACTTCGACGAGCGCCAGCTCGTCGAGCTGACCAACGTGATCGCGCTGGAGAACATGCGCGCGCGCTTCAACAGCGCCTTCGACATGACCCCCGCGGGCTTCAGCGAGGGAAGGGTGTGCGCCGTGCCCGAGCGCGAGCTCGTCGAGCACGCGGCATGAGGGTCTTCCTGGCGGGCGCCACGGGCGCGATCGGCCGGCCGCTGGTGCGCCAGCTGCTCGCCGACGGGCACGAGGTTCTCGGCATGACCCGCACGCCCGCCAAGGCCGCAGCGCTGCGCGAGGCCGGGGTCGAGCCGGTGGTGGCGGACGCGCTCGACGCCGCAGCCGTGAAGCGGGCGGTCCTCGACGCGCAGCCGCACGCCGTGGTGCACCAGCTGACCGCGATCCCGCCGCGGCTGGACCCGCGCAAGATCGTGCGCGACTTCGCCCTGACCGACCGGCTGCGCACCGAGGGCACGCGCAACCTCGTCGAGGCCGCGCGCGCCGCGGGGGCGCGGCGGATCGTCGCCCAGAGCATCGCCTTCGCCTACGCGCCCGGCCCGCCCGGCACGGTGCACGTCGAGGGCGACCCGCTCACCAGCGACCCGCCCAAGCAGTTCAGGCGCTCGGCGGCGGCGCTGGCCGAGCTGGAGCGCACCGTCCTCGGCGCGGATGGGGTGGTGCTGCGCTACGGCTACTTCTACGGGCCCGGCAGCTCGCTGTCGAGCTCGGGGGCGATGGGCCGGGACGTATCCAAGCGGCGCCTGCCGGTGATCGGCGGCGGCGCCGGCGTGTGGTCGTTCATCCACGTCGAGGACGCCGCGCGGGCGACCGTCGCCGCGCTCGCCAACGGGGCGAGCGGCGCGTACAACGTCGTAGACGACGAGCCGGCCAAGGTCGCCGAGTGGCTGCCCGCGCTGGCCGAGGCGCTCGGCGCGCCGCGCCCGATGCGCGTGCCCGCGTGGCTCGCGCGCCCGCTCGCGGGCAGCTACGGCCTGGCGACGATGACCAAGGCCCAGGGCGCCTCGGGCGAGCGCGCCAAGCGCGAGCTCGGCTGGCGGGCTAGCTATCCGTCCTGGCGCGAGGGGTTTCGGCGGGGGCTGGGGTAGGGCGCGGGGGCTCGTCGGCGCGTTGGGTCGTCGCGAGCAGGAGGCTCACGTCTCGCGGAAGGGATTCTCCACCCGCACCGAGCCGATCACCTGCCCGTCGTTCGGGTCCTCGCTCAGCAGCCGGGCGCAGCCGCTCGCCGCCGCGGCGGCGACGATCAGGCCATCCCGGTAGGAGAGTTGGGCGGAGCGGGCGGTCTCGATCCCGGCCCTTACGAGCATGGCATCGAGCGCCACGACCTGTAGCAGGCTCAGCCACTCAACCGCCTCCGACGCGGCGGAGGGGTCGAGCGGACGTGAAAGCTTGCTATTTCCTGACCACCAGCGCCGCCCCCGCCGCGAGCAGCACGAGCCCCAGGATCCGCGACAGCGAGATCTGCTGCTTGGCCAGCCCCAGCAGGCCGAAGCGGTCGATCGCGACCGACATCGCGAGCTGGCCGGCGATCACGACGGCGGTGATGCCGCTGGCCCCCAGCGTGCGCACCGCGACCAGCGCGACGACCACGTAGACCGCGCCGAGCAGGCCGCCGACGAGCGCCCACCAGGGCACGTCGCGGACCTCGCCGAGAGTCCCGAGGCCGCCGCGCACGAACGCGGAGATCACGAGCAGCGCGAGCGTGCCGACGATGAACGAGAAGCTCGCCGCCTGCAGGCTTCCGAGGCTCTTGCCGAGGCGCGCGTTGACGGCCGGCTGCAGGCCGACGAGCGCGCCCGCGCCGACGCCCGCGAGCACCGCCAGGCCGCGGCTCACCGGCCGCCCCTCACTTCGCCTCGAGCCAGTTCGCGCCGACGCCGACGTCGACGGCCAGCGCCGGCTCGCGCTGCCCCCACACGCCGCACATCTCGCGCCCGATCAGCTCCCGCGCGGCGCGCTCCTCGGCGGGCGGCCCTTCGAACAGCAGCTCGTCGTGGATCGTCAGCAGCAGGCGCGTCTGCAACTGCGAGTCCGCGAGCGCGCGATGACAGCGCACCATCGCGAGCTTGATGATGTCGGCGGCGGTGCCCTGGATCACGGTGTTGACCGCCAGGCGCTCGCCGAGCGTGCGCACCTGGTAGTTGCGGGCGCGCAGCTCTGGGATCTGGCGCCGGCGGCCCCACAGCGTCGTCACGTAGCCCTGCTCCTTGGCTTGCTCGATCGTCGCGGCCATGAACTCGGCGACGCGCGGGAAGCGCTCCAGGTAGGCGTCGATGAACTCCTTGGCCTCCGCGCGGGGGATGTTCAGGCGGTCGGCCAGCCCGAAGTCCGAGAGCCCGTAGACGATCCCGTAGTTGATCATCTTGGCCTTCGAGCGCATGCCCGGGTCGATCTCGTGCGGCTGCACGGAGAACACGCGCGAGGCGGTCGCCGTGTGGACGTCTTCGCCCCACCTGAAGATCTCCATCAGGGCGTCCTCGCCGGCGGCGTTGGCGAGCACGCGCAGCTCGATCTGCGAGTAGTCGGCGGAGATCAGCACCTTGCCCTCGTCGGCCTCGAAGCAGCCGCGGATCTCGCGCCCGAGCGGGGTGCGGATCGGCACGTTCATCATGTTCGGGTTCGTGCTCGCGAGCCGTCCCGTCTGCGCGCCGGCCTGCAGGAAGGTCGTGTGGATGCGAGAGCGCTCGTCGACCAGCGCGGGCAGCACGTCGAGGTAGGTCTTCGCGAGCGTCGAGAGCTCCCGCCAGCGCTCGATCTTCGGCACGATCTCGTGCTCTGCGCGGATCGCCTGGAGCACGCGCGCGTCGGTCGAGTAGCCGGTCTTGCCGCGGCGCTTGCGCGAGAGCCCGAGCTTCTCGAACAGGATCTGGCCGAGCTGCTGGGGCGAGGCGATCGTGAACTCCTCTTCCGCCAGCAGGAAGATGTCCTCTTCCAGGCCCGCCAGCTCCTCGCGCACGCGCTCGGTGATCGCGGCCAGGCGCTCGACGTTCAGGCGCACACCCAGCAGCTCCATCTCGCGCAGCACCGCCACCAGGGGCAGCTCGATGTCGGCCATCACGCCCTCCAGGCCGCGCTCGGCGATCTGCTCGCGCTGCCAGTCCGCGAGCACGCCGAGCATCACGGCCGCGGAGGCCAGCGGGTCCTCGAGGTCGCTGGACAGGCCGCGCTCCTCGAACAGCTCGCCCAGCGGAAAGCCGCGCCTCGCGGGCTCCAGCAGGAAGGCGCCGAGCAGCGTGTCGTGCACGAGCCCCGCCGGTACCAGCCCGAGGGCCTTGGCGTCGTGCGCGATCACGGGCCGAGCGCCGCAGGCGCCGGCGACCTGCTCCGCGCTCTCGCACTCGCCGACCAGGACCTCCCCGGCGACGGCGACGGCGAAGCGCCAGCCGCTGCCCTGCGCGAACAGCTCGCCCTCCGGCGGCTCGCTCTCGGCGGCGAGGACGCACAGCTCGCCGTCGGCCTTGCCCAGACGCGCGAGGTCCGCGACCGTGCCCGTGCGAACGCGCGCGGTGAGGCTCACCTCGGAGGCCATCGCGGGCGCCGCCAGCTCGGCATCCCCCAGCGCCTCCTCCAGCCGCCGCAGCGGGTCGCGCAGCTCGTACTCGCGGAAGACCTCGCGCAGGCGCGAGCGGTCCGGTTCGACCGCCGCCTCGGCGTTCAGGTCGAACTCCACGTCGAGGTCGCGCTGCACGGTCGCCAGCCGCTTGGAGACGCGCGCGTCCTCGGCGTGCGCGACGAGGTTCTCTTTGCGCTTGGCGCCTTTGATCTCGTCCACGTGCGCGAGCACCTGCTCGAGCGAGCCGAAGCTCTGCAGCAGCTCGCTCGCGGTCTTGTCGCCGATCCCCGGGATCCCCGGGATGTTGTCGGAGGTGTCGCCCTTCAGGCCGTAGAAGTCGGGGATCAGCTCGGGCGGGATGCCGTAGCGGTCGACCACCGCCTGGCGGTCGTAGACCTTGGTCTCGGTGATCCCGCGCGCGGTCGCCATCACCTGCACGTTGCCGTCGGGGTCGATCAGCTGGAAGACGTCGCGGTCGCCGGTCACGATCGTCACCGGCACGGGCGGCTCGGCGCGCAGCGCGCGCTCGGCCAGCGAGGCGATCACGTCGTCGGCCTCGTAGCCCTCGACCCTGACGTTGCGGTAGCCGAACGCCTCGACCAGCGGTTCCATCGCCGGCCACTGCTGCTTGAGCAGGTCCGGGCGCGAGCGCCGCTGGGCCTTGTACTCGGAGTACAGCTCGGTACGCCCGGAGGTGCCCGCGTCCCAGGCCACGAGCGTCGGAGACACGCCGTAGTCGGTGACGATCTTCACGAGCATCGAGGCGAAGCCGAAGATCGCGTTCGTCGGCACCCCCGTCGATGTCGCGATCGACTCGGGCAGCGCGAAGAACGCCCGGTAGACGAGGCTGGGGCCGTCCAGCAGGAACAGGCGGCGCGGCGGCGCCGCGCCAACCCCCTGGCCGCGTCCGCTCGCGCGCGCCGAGGCTCGGGCTGTCGTCTGGGCGGGCACTGCCAGAGCACTCTAGGGCGCGGTGAGCTGGCATCTACGCGCGATCTCGCGTACAGCGCGAACATGTGCCCGACGGCGCATACCTCATAACATCCCCTCCCGCCCATCCGACCCAGGAGCCCGCCCGCAGTGAGCGCCACGCCAAGCGCCCAATATCGCCTCACGATCCGCGTCAAGCTCGACGACGCGCACGGCATCCTCGGCCACGTCACGACGGCGATCGGCGAGGCCGGGGGGATCGTCGGCGCGGTCGACCTGGTCGAGGTCGACGGCAACCACAGCCTGCGCGACATCGTCGTCGACGGCACCGGCCACGATCACTGGGAGCGGATCGTCGCGGCGATCGAAGCGACC
>DASZFZ010000088.1:0-60687 GCA_035939315.1 Solirubrobacteraceae bacterium
CGAGGGCATGAGCGCCTTCTTCATCATCCCCGCCCGCACCAAGCAGTCGCTCATGAACATCTTCTCCGACCACCCGTCGCTGGAGAAGCGCCTGGCCGCGCTGGAGCGCCTGGAGTCCCAGCTGCAGAGCGCCGCCTGAGCTCGATGGCGGAGCGCGCGAGCAAGGAATCGAACTTCTAAGTGGGCCTGCGCGACGTCCTCACCGGACGCCACACCGTCAAGGGTCCCGCGCCGGACAAGCTGTTCGCGATCGCCACCGCCTACGTCACGCTGCAGGCCGAGCACCAGATCGAGCCCGCCGGCACCGCCGCGATCGTCTTCCAGGCACTCGCCACCAGCGAGTTCGAATCGACCATCCGCGAAATGGAAGAAGTCGTCACCGCCACCGGCGGCGAGAGCGGCACCACCGTCAAAACCCAGGACGACTCCTACGGCTACCGCTGGATGGTCCTGCGCAACCCCGCCGGCCAGCCCAGCGTCGAAGACCTCGCCGTCGGCATCAACGCCGTCTCCAGCTCGATCGAGACCGCCGGCTACGGCGAGCGCCTTCTGTGCGCCGTCTTCGCCTTCACCCGCGCGGCGGGCGCCGCCGCGGGCCGCGGCGAACGCGTCTACTTCATCTACAACTACAAGCGCGGCAACTGGTACCCGTTCGTGCCGGTGAGCGGCGCCGCGAACGAACGCTCGACCGAGCGCGAGCTGCAGATCAAGGCCCAGATGGCCTCCGAACTGCCGATCGAGCCGGAACTGGAGCGGTGGTTCCCGTTGTGGGGGATCCCGATTTAGCGACGATCGCAGGTCTGTCCCCGTTGGCTGGCGTGCGGCATCTCGTTTCGACCGAGGACGGTCACGCGTCCGTCGCTAGTCGAGTTCGGCCAACAGCCGAGTTGCCTGTCGCGACAGCGGATGCTCGTCCCCGAAGGTTGCGAGGAAGATCTCGCGAGTTCGGGCCATGGCAGCTCGAGCCTTTTGCAGGTCTCCGAGCCCCCGAAGAACATTGCCCAGGTTGCCGAGTGTGATGGCAACCCCTGGGTGGCTGGGCCCATACGTCGCTTCCTCGATCTTCAACGCACGCTCGTAAGTTGCCCGGGCGCCCTCCAGATCACCAAGGTCTTCGAGGACGAGCCCGAGATTGTTGATCACCCTGGCGACTTCGGGGTGGCTGGGCCCATATGTCGCTTCCTCGATCTTCAACGCACGCTCTTGGGCCGCCCGGGCGCCCTCCAGATCACCAAGATCTTTGAAGGCGAGCCCGAGATTGCTGAGTGTCGAGGCAAGTTCGGGATGGCTGGGCCCATGTGTAGCTTCCTTGATCATCAGCGCACGCTCGTAGGCCAACCGAGCGCCCTCCAGATCACCAAGGTCCACGAGGACAAGCCCGAGATTGTTGAGTGTCTTGGCGAGTTCGGGATGGCTGGGCCCATATGTCGCTTCCTTGATCGTCAGCGCACGCTCGTAGGCCAACCGAGCGCCCTCCAGATCACCAAGGCCTTCGAGGACAAGCCCGAGATTGTTGAGTGTTATGGCGACCTCGGGATGGCTAGGTCCATATGTCGCTTCCTCGATCTTCAACGCACGCTCTTGGGCCGCCCGGGCGCCCTCCAGATCACCAAGGTCATTGATGGCGAGCCCGAGATTGTTGAGTGTCTTGGCGACCTCGGGATGGCTGGGCCCATATGCCGCTTCCTTGATCTTCAACGCACGCTCTTGGGCCGCCCGGGCAGCCGGCAGCTCACCCAGTGTCTGCAAGACCACACCAACTTGAGTAAAAACAGATGCGACGAGCTGGCTCTGCTCGCATGCTCGATCTGTCGCGGCGAGCGCGTGCGGCAGAAGACGCCTCATCATTTGCAGCGATGTGGCATCGCTGACCTCGGTTGGCATAGTGCCATTTAGGAGTGAAAGCGCTGCGTCAGCCACCTGCTGATCTCGTGCTTCAGTCTGGTGTCGTGCGCGGATGACTTGTTGCACAAGCCTGTGCATGTCGAGCGTGTCGTCCGGCGCCGGGGTCAGCATCGAGAAGGCGAGCAGTTGCTCGATTGCGTCGTCTGCGGCGCCCGCTGCGTCTTGTCCATTCGGGGCGAGTGCTTGGTCGAGCAGCTCTCGTGGTATGCGCTCGGGCGCGAGGTAAGCGCAAAGATCGAGCAGACGCGCTGTCTCCGGGCTGTCACTGATCTGCTCGAAGGCGAGTAGCCAGGAGCTGGCGACCGTGTCTTTGTAGTCCCCGGCTTTGCCCTTCCCGAGAAGTCCCCCGGTGTCGTTGAGGAGTCGCTTCCGGTAGCCGCCGAGCCCAATTTTCTTAGTGTTGGTGTAGCTGGCGGCTTGGGCAAGCGCTAGCGGGAGATCCCCGAGCAGCTCGGCGATAGCGTCAGCCTCGCTTGGTTCGGCCCGTTCTGTGCGCGCTTGCAGGAACTCGACCGATTCCTCGCGTTTCCATACATCGAGCGGAAGCGCATGTGCGCCGATCTCATCCCAGTCGGCATTCGCACGGGAAGTGACCAGAACATGTCCCCGACCCGCCTGTGGGAGCAAACCCCTTGTCGTGTCCGGGTCCGGAGCGTTGTCGATCACCAGCAGCCAACGCTGCGAGCGTGACAACCATTCCAGTGTCGCGGCGACGAGCGCCGGCTGATCGCTGCCGGCGGCCTCCGGGAGGCCCAGCTTCATCCCGAGCGTCGCGAGGTCCTCCAGACCGGTCGTCTCCCGCTCTGCGCGTATCCACCAGCCGACGTCGTACTCGTCCTGGTGCAAGTGGGCATATCGGGTCACGAGCTGGGTCTTGCCCACACCGCCGAGACCATGAATCGCGTAAGCGTGAGTAACCGCCGCGCGCCCCCCGCCGGCCAATCTTGCATTGAGTTGCTGTAGCGGCGCCTCGCGGCCCTCGAACCTCGCGGTCTCCGGCGGGATGTTCCAGATCGGCGGCGTGTCGCCAGGGAAGGTCGGCTCGGGCTCCTCGACCGCACTTTCTGCCGATGTCGTGGCGCCCGGGAAAGCTGGCTCTTGCTTCGGCTTGGCGCGACCTGCCGCAACCCCGGCGAGCAGAGCCTCCTTGGCGTCGTGGATCTCCAAGCCGACGAGGTCGATGTAGATAGTTGGCTTCAGGAGTTTCGGGATCTTGCATTCCCTGACCCTCACGGGCACGTAGCTCGCGTCCGAGCCTGTCGTGTCGTCCGCAAACGCCGCCGCCCACTCGGCCGCCGTGGGGCCCGATGTAAAGAACGCCGGCGAGATCACGGCAAGCGTGCGCTCGGCCTGATCTGCGGCTTCTCTCATCCGGATCGCCCAGCTCTGCCCGGGCCGAAAGTCCCACGCCTGGATGAGGACCCTGTAGTCGTTTGCTTCCAGCTGCCATGCGATCCACTCCGCCCAGGGCCGGTCGGCCTGCGTGTAGCTGACAAAGAAGTCCACTCGCTCGATCACGCCGGAATATTCGCGCATCGCGACGGCACGAGCATCCCCACCGTGGGCGGCACGGGGTACAAAGCCGACGCCAGATTGGGTACAACCCCTTCGTCAAACGAGGTACGAACTCTACGGCCTTGCTCGCCGTGCGAGCCCCCAGCCCCCTCAGTCCGGGATCAGCCCCTCGCCCGTGAACTCCTTGGAGGCCTCCGCGAAGCTGACGTCGGCGGGCGGCAGGATCACGTCCGAGCCCTCGAGCTCGTCGTCGGCCAGCTCGGTGCCCTGCGAGCGCACGTAGTCGAAGACCGCCGCCAGCGCCTCGCCGAAGCCGTCCTCGACGCCGCCTTCCACGATCTTCACGACCCTGTTCTCCAGCTCGTTCAGCTGCCCGGCGTCGGCGTCGTCGAGCCGGTACTGGCCCTCGCCGGATATGCGGACGATCATGCCTGGCCGTCGCTCTGTCCGGCGGCGTCGGGCGCGGGCTCCTGCGTCTGCTCGCCGGAGGCGGCGATCTGCGGCGCCGGCGCGGCTTGGCCCAGTTCGGCCTTCATCTTCGCCAGGTCCTCCTCCACTGCCGGCTGGCTGGAGAGCTGCTTGAGCTGGCGGTCGATGTCGTCTTCGCCGCCGCCCAGCTGGGTGAGGTCTTCGAACGTGCCCGCCTGTTCCAGCTCGGCGACCGCGTCCGCGCGCGCGCGCATGTTTTCGGTCTTGTCGACCGCGCGCTGCATCGCCAGGCCCACGTCGGCCATCTGCTCGCCCACGCCCGTCGCGGCCTCGGAGATGCGCACCTGCGCTTCGGCCGCCGAGTACTGCGCCTTGATGACCTCCTTCTTGGTGCGGAAGGCTTCGATCTTGGCGCGCAGTTTCTGCTCGGAGTCGGTCAGCTTCTGCTGCTGGTCTTCGAGTTCGGCGACCTGCGTGTCGAGGCTCTGGAGCTCCGTCTGGGCGACGTTCTTGCGTTCCAGCGCCGTCTTGGCGAGGTCTTCGTTGCCCGCCGCCAGCGCCTGGCGCGCCTGCGTGTCGAGCTTGACCACGTTCTGCTTGAGGCTGCCCTCCTGCATCTGCAAACGCTTCTTGGCCGTCACCACGTCGGCGATGCCCTTCTTGACGTTCTGCAGCTGTTCGACCTGCTTCTGATAGCTGTAGTCCAGCGTCTCCGCCGGGTCTTCAGCTTTGTCCAGCAGCTTGGAGACTTTCGCCTTCACCACCGTTGACATGCGCCCGGTCAAGCCCGGCATCTGATCCTCCTATTGGTGTTCTGAGGGGCGACCGGCCTGAGCTCGGCCAACCCGACTAGCGTAGCCGACCGCAGGCTATGGCAGGCGCGGTGTGGCCTTGCGCAGGCCCCCGCTCGCGAGCGGGGCCCGTCAGAGACCAACCGGATGGCGCACCACGAACCCCGCGTTCGTCTGGCGCAGCGGCCGCCAGCGTGGCCCCTCGAGGTCCGAGGGGTCTTCCGCGGGGCTGGTGTCCAGCCGCAGGCCGGCGACCGTCATGTACGCGTGGCCGCCGTTGGCGAAGATCGTCACCCAGCGCCCAAGGCCGTGCGCCCCGAGCGCCTCCATTTCCGAGGAGTCCTCGGGAGCGGCCAGCAGGTTGGCGCCGTGCAGCGCGAAGGACACGGTCCCGGAGCAGTCATAGCCCGGCGAGACGAACGAGCCGTGGCCGCCGCCGTAGATGTAGGGCAGCCCGATCAGCTCGTTGCCGGCCCAGATGATCTGCTGGATGGCCGCCGGGGCGCCCTCGGGGGCGGCCGCGAGGCCGTCGACGAAGCGCGCCGTGTTGCCGGGGACCAGCAGCTCCGGGCGGGCCGTCGGTCCGGTCGCCGAGGTCATGCCGTCGCCGACCGTCAGTTCGCCGGGGATGCTCGTCGCGACGCCGCCGGCCGCTTCGCCCGTGGCCGCGCCGCCGGTGCTGACGCTCGCGGCCGTGCCAGTCGTGGTGCTGGGCGCCACGAACGGGACGACTTCGCCGGTCGCGCTCTTCTCGTACACGGGGCCCCTGTAGGCGACGTTGGAGGTCTTGGCCGTCACGGGCGCGTGCACCGTCGGCGTCGTCGCGGTGGCGCTGACGGGCTTGGCGGGTTCCACCACTGACACCCCGCCCGTGCCGTTCGCCAGCGCGCTCGAGGCGCCCACGGCCGCGATCGTCAAGCTAGCGAGAAGCGCACAGCCACTGCGAATCCACACGTCAACAACCTCTTTCGTCGGCCTGCGGGGTTAGCTGACGGGCTAGCGCTGAAAGAGCCTGCGCTTCTCACGGACCTACCGCGGGATTCGCCCCAACAACTTGGGTCCCCCGTTCCCTGACATCTAGTCAAGGATTCGGCGTTCGGGCGGGCACGCTAGCAGACTGCAATGACGCTTGCGCACGGTGCACCCGATTTCGCAGGTTCTTCCCGCAAATGCCGGCTTTTTCCGCCGCCGAGCGCGCCCGTTGCGGCGCCGGGCCGCGGCCCCCGGCGGGCGCGCTAGGGTCCGCTGCATGGCCACAGCCAGGCATCGCACGCCGCCGGCGGCCCTGGCGCTCGCGCTGGCGCTGCTCGGGCTCGCCGGCTGCGGCAAGGGCGGCCCGCCGCCGAGCGGCGCGGCGGGGCCCGCGCGCAAGCTCCTGGCGGTCGCGCCCACCGGCGCCGTGAGCGTCGCCACGCGCAACACGACGAGGCTCGGCGGCGCCGACGTCGCCTCCGACGCGGCGGCCGTCGCGCGCGCCGTCTACCCGGGGCTCACCGCCGCTTCGCGCCCGTCCGCCGTCGTGCTCGTCGACGCCCACGACTGGCCCGCCGCGCTCGCCGCCTCGGTGCTCGCGGCGGCCCCGACGAACGCGCCGATCCTCTACAGCGAAGGCGAAAGCCTGCCGGCGATCAGCCGCCAGACGCTCGAAGCCATGCACCCGCTCGGGGCGAGCGCGCTGGGCGGCGCGCAGGTGATCCGCGTCGGCGCGACCGCGTCTCCGCCGGGCGGCTATCCGGCGCGCACGCTGTCCGCGGCGGCCCCGGCCGCCGTCGCCGCCCAGCTCGCGCGGGTCGCGTTGGCGCTCGAGGGCAGCCACGCCGCGCACGCGGCGATCGTGATCGGGGAAGGCGTCAGCCGCCCGCTCGCGATGCCGGCCGCCGGCCTCGCGGCCGAGAGCGGCGCCCCGATCCTGTTCGTCGGGCACGCGCGCGTGCCGGGCGCCACCGCCGCCGCGCTCGCGGCCATGCACAGGCCCTCGATCTTCGTGCTCGACGCGCCGGCGCTCTCGCGCGCGAGCCTCGCCGAACTGCGCCGGCTGGGCGCGGTCACGGCGATCCCCGCGGGCGCGGCCGCGGGCGCATCGCCCGAACAGGCGGCCGTGCAGAACGCAATCGAAGTGGCCCGCTTCACCGACGGCGACTTCGGCTGGGGCGTCAAAGAACCGGGCCACGGGCTCGTGTTCGCGAGCCTCGGCCGGCCGCTGGACGCGCCGGCCGCCGCGCTGCTGTCGGCGACCGGCGAGTACGGGCCGCTGCTGCTGCTCGACGGCTCCGGCGCGGTGCCCCCCGCGCTCGTCCACTATCTGGCCGACATCCAGCCCGCCTACTCGGACCCGCAGTTCCCCGCCGTGCGCGGCGCCTACAATCACGGCTGGCTGATCGGCGACGAAGCGGCGATCTCGGCGGTCAGCCAGGCGGAAATCGATGTCATGCTGGAGATCGCCGCACGCCCCCAGACCAACGAAGAAGCGTCGGCCTCGCAGGAATCGTCGAGCTCGCTGGGCGAATGAGCGGCGCGGCCGAGGCACCGAGGAACAGCACATGAGCCAAGCCGAGGACCCCAGCCGTCTGGCCCGCAGGGAGAACGCCGAGGAGGTGACGGTCGAGGACGTCCGCCAGCTGATGGGCGCCTCCACCCCGCACTTCGCGCTGCAGCTGCGCAACCGCATCGCCAACCTGATCGCCGGCCTGCCCGCGGGTCACCCCGCGCGGGTGGAAGGCGAGCGCGAGATCGCGCGCCTCCAGCAGCTCGGCTTCGACGGCGAGACGCGCGGCGAGGGCGCGGCCGAGGGCGAGCGCCCGCTGCCCTCCCTGAAGCTCTGACGGGCCGCCGCGCGCGCTAGCGCCCGACCGCGGCCGTGCGCGCGCGGCGCGCGTCGACGAAGCGGCCGCGCAGCAGCTTGAAGCACAGCGCCACCAGCGCCAGGTCGACCGGCAAGAGGCCGTAGAACAGCCACTGCGGCGCGTGCCCGGCGAGCGCCAGCACGATCAGGATCACGGCCGAGTGAAAGACGATCGCGGGGATCGCCGCGAGCTGCCCGGTGTGCGGGCGAAAGCCGCTCAGGTGCTCGCGCAGCGACACCTCGACCGTGCCGATCACGACCGCGCCGATGCCGGCGCCGAGCAGCGCCGCGTTGCCCTGGTAGCCGCGCGCCCACGCCACGATCGCGCCGACGATCCCGACGAAGATCAGCAGCTCGGAGAGCGGCAGCGGGTGCCACGGCGGCGGCGGGCGCTCGCCCACCGCCTTGATGTCGGTGAGCAGCCCCACCGGCCGCTGCGAGCCGCGCACCACCGGGGCCGGCGTGGCCGCCCGCCCGCGCGGCTCCCCAGGGTTCGGCCTGCGCTTGCGCGAGCGTCCGCGTCGGCCCGGATTGCGCTTGGCCACGGCGCTCGTCAGTGCTCAGAACGGGGCTCGTCGCGCGGCATCGCCGTCGATGCTAGCGCCTATGCTGCGGTGCATGACCCCGCTTGCGCGTCCGGCCGAGGCCGACCCGGCGACGGCGCTGCCCGGCCCGTTTCCCGTCGGCGAGTACGCGCGCGCGCTACGCGAGAGGCTGCGCGAGTTCGCGCGCGTGCAGCTCGTCGGCGAGCTCGTGAACCTGCGCCCGTCGCGAGCGCGCGTGTACTTCGAGCTGCGCGACGGCGCCGGCGCGATCCCGTGCGCCGCCTGGCGCGCGGACTGGGAGGCGATGGTCGCGCGCGCCGGCGAGCCCGCGGAGGGCATGCAGGTGGTGGTGGCGGGCGGCTGCGACTACTACCCCGGCAGCGCCACGTCCTCGCCCGGCTTCTCCTTCACGGTGCTCGACCTGCGCCTCGCGGGCGACGGCGACCTGCTCGCGCGCATCGAGCGCCTGCGCCGCCAGCTCGACGCCGAGGGGCTGCTGGAGCTGCAGAAGCGCCTGCCGCTGCCGGCGCTGCCGCGCACGATCGGCGTGGTCACCGGCGAGGGCGGCAAGGCGCGCGACGACCTGCTCGCCGCGCTCGAGCGGCGGGGCTGGCGCGGCCGGCTGGTGTGGGGCTTCGCGCCCGTCCAGGACCGCCACGCGGCGCCCGCGATCGCGCGCGCGCTCAGCGAGCTCGCCGGCGTCGGCGAGGTGCAGGTTGCGATCGTCGCCCGCGGCGGCGGCTCGCTCGCCGACCTCCTGTGCTTCTGCGACGAGGCGCTGTGCCGCACGGTCGCGCTGCTCGGGGTGCCGGTGATCGCCTCCGTCGGCCACCACACCGACCGCACGCTGCTGGACGACGTCGCCGCGGTCAGTTGCTCGACCCCCACCCACGCCGCCGAGGCCGCCGTCGGCGTCGACTGCGCGAGCGCGCGCTCGCAGCAGGCGGCGCTCGCGCGGCGCATGCGCCAGCACGCCCGCCGCGCGGTGCTCGAGCGCGCCCGCCTGCTCGCCAGCCTCTCGCGCGCACCGGCCGTGCACCTCGAGCGCCAGCGCACGCGCCTGCACCAGCAGCTGCGCGAGATCCGCGCGGGCTCGCGCCGGCGCCTGGCCGGCGAGCGAGCCCTGACCGGGCGCCGCGCCGTGGTGCTCGCGCGCAAGAGCGACTCCTCGCTGCTGGACTGCCGCGAGCGCCGTCCGCGCGAGCTCGCGCAGCTGGCGCTGGCCCTGGCGGGGCACGACCCCCAGCGCACACTCGAACGCGGCTACGCGCTGGTGCGCGACGCGCACGGAGCGCCGCTCCAGAGCGCGAAGGACGCGCGCGCCGCCGGCGAGCTGCGCCTGCGCTTCGCCGACGCGACCGTGCCGGCGAGGGTGGACGAGGGGCTGTGAGGCTGTGGACGAGCCGACGGAGCGGACGTTGAGCGACGCCCCCGCGTTGAGCGACGCCCCGGCGGCGCCTGCCGGCCCGCAGCAGGCGCCGCGGCTCAGCTACGAGCAGGCGGCGGCGCGCGTGGAGGAGATCATCCGCCGGCTGGACACGGGCGAGGCGAGCCTCGACGAGACGCTCGCGCTGGTCGGCGAGGGCAAGGCGTTGATCGAGCTGTGCGCAAGCCAGCTGGCGGCCGTCGGCGAGGCGCTCGAAGAGCTGCGCCTGGACGAGCTGGTCGCGCGCCTGGAGCGCGAGGCGGGCGCGTGAGCACCTGGGAGCGGCTCGCCGACCTGGCGCTGCGGATCGAGAGCTACGAGCTCGAGCCCCTCCAGGCCGTGGTCTCCAGCGGGTTCGAGCGCAAGAGCACGGTCATCCGGCTGCGCGGCGCGGGCGAGGAGGGCTGGGGCGAGGACGTCACCTACGACGCCGTCGACCACGAGATCATGCAGGCCGCCGGCCCCACGCTGGCGCTCGCGGGCGACTTCACGCTCGCCAGCTTCAGCGCGCACCTGGCCGAGCTCGGGCTGTTCGCCGAGCCGCCCCAGCGCGAGGTCTCGGCGCGCTACCGCACGTGGGCGTACGAGTCGGCGGCGCTCGACCTGGCGCTGCGCCAGGCGGGGACGACGCTGCACGAGGCGCTCGGCCGCGAGCCACGGCCGGTGCGCTTCGTGGTCTCGCTGCGCCTCGGCGAGCCGCCGACGCTGGCCCCCCTGCGCGAGCGCCTGGACCCATATCCGGGCCTGCGCTTCAAGCTCGACCCGACGAGCTCGTGGGACGAGCGGCTGATCGCCGAGCTGGTGGCGACCGGCGCGGTCGACTCGGTCGACTTCAAGGGCTACTACGTGGGCTCGGTCGTCGATCAGCCCGCCGATCCGTTGCTCTACCGGCGCGTGGCCGAGGCCTTCCCGCAGGCGTGGATCGAGGATCCCGCGCTCACGCCCGAGACCGACGCCGTGCTCGCCCCCTACCGCGCGCGTTTCTCCTGGGACGCGCCGATCCACTCGATCGCCGACATCGAGGCGCTCGCGTACCCGCCGCGGATGGTCAACATCAAGCCCTCGCGGCTGGGAGGGCTGCGCAACCTGCTCGACGCCTACGACTACTGCGCGGAGCGCGCGATCGGCAACTACGGCGGCGGCCAGTTCGAGCTCGGCGTGGGGCGCGGGCAGAACCAGTACCTGGCCTCGCTCTTTCACGCCGACGCGCCCAACGATATCGCGCCGACCGGCTTCAACCTGCCGCGGCCGCCCGCCGGGCTGCCCTCCAGCCCGCTCGCGCCGACCCCGAGCGCGAGCGGCTTTCGCTGGGGCTGAGCGGCGCCTGCAACTTCGCTTGCAGATCGGAGCGATTCGCGATCGCTGACGGCTGTCCGCCGCACGTGCGCAACTTCCGTGACAACATGCGGTTTGCGTGGCAGGCAGCCGATAACGTCGGGGGCCGCCGGCAGGGGCGTTCAAGGGCGCCCTGTGCGCCTACCCAGCCGGAAATGGTTTGCGCAAAGGAGTGACGTCTTGGCGAGCGCCGTTGCCGACAAGCGACCGATGTTCCGTTCCGCCGCGGCGCCGCGGCGCTCGACACCGCTGACGCCTGCGCCGCGCGCGCGCCTGCTCGCGCTGGCGGGCCTGCTCGCCGGCTCGCTGGCGCTGGCACAGCCGCCGCGCGCCGCGGCGGCGGACGCGGGCGGCACGGCGGCCGGCGGCGCGCCCGTGGGCGCGACCTCGAACCCCGCCAAGACGGGCGGCGCGCAGCCGAAGGCCAAACCCTCGCTGCACGTGCTGAGCGTGCGCATCACGGGCGTCAGCTGCGTGCCCTACCCGAATTGCAGCGGCAACCCCCATCAGGTCTCGCTGCACGGCGACCTGGAACTGAAGGGGGTCGGGCTGCGCTCGGGCATGGTCGTCGCCTTCCCCAGGTACCCGGGCGCGCGCGTCACCAAGGTCTCGCCGGCCGCGCACCTGCGCCAGACGCCCTCGGGCCTGGATGTCGAGGTGCCCAAGACCGCGCACTCGGGGCACATCATGATCCTGCTGAGCGGCGGGCGCTACACGAGCTCCTACGGGCCGATCTACGTCTACTCGCACGCGCTGCACCCGCCGCCGCCCAAGGACCCGCCGCCTGCCGGCGCCGCCAGCGCGGCCGTGAGCGGCACGGCCTTCGAAGGCCAGGGCATGTGGATCTGGTACCTGAGCGCCTCCGACGGGGGCAACCTCGCCGCGATCGTGGCCCAGGCGCACGCCGCCGGCGTGACGACGCTGTACGTCAAGAGCTCCGACGGCTCGAGCAACTACTGGAGCCAGTTCTCCCCGCAGCTGGTGGCGACGCTGCACGCCAACGGGCTGAGGGTGTGCGCGTGGCAGTTCGTCTACGGCAGCGAACCGGTGGGCGAGGCGGCGCTCGGAGCCGAGGCCGTGGCCGACGGCGCCGACTGCCTGGTGATCGACGCCGAGGGCGAATACGAAGGCCGGTACGCGGCGGCGCAGACCTACATCGCCGACCTGCGGGCGAAGATCGGGTCGACCTACCCGCTGGGGCTGGCCTCCTTCCCCTACGTCTACGACCACCCGTCCTTCCCCTACTCGGTCTTCCTCGGCCCGGACGGCGCGCAGTACGACGCGCCGCAGATGTACTGGCACGACATCGGCCAGTCGGTGGACACGACATACGCCAACACCTGGATCTCCAACCGCATCTACCAGCGCCCGATCTTCCCGCTCGGGCAGACCTTCGAACACGTCTCGGCGGCCGAACTGCTGCGCTTCCGCGAGGAGGCGGTGGACTACGGCGCCACCGGCACCTCCTACTGGGACTGGCAGGAAACGGGCGCGAGCCAGTGGAGCACGCTGGCGGCGCCACTGGAACCGCTGACGAGCGTCGCCCCCAACACCAGCTGGCCCGAACTGGTCAAAGGCAACAGCGACGACTCGGTGCTGTGGATGCAGGAGCACCTGGCCAGCGCGATCCCCACCCAGGAAGTGACCGGCATCTTCGGCGCCCAGACGCTGGCCGACGTCGAGTCCTTCCAGAGCGCGCACGGGATCGCCCCTAGCGGCGTCGTCGAAGCGGCGACCTGGACGGCGCTCCTGGCCCTGCCCCCCGTCGCGGTCGACTGGACGGGGGCAGGGCCGAAAGACTGAGCCTCAGACGCGCTGGATCAGCGTGGCGGTGCCCAGCCCGCCGCCGCAGCACATGGTCACGAAGCCGACCTCCTTGTCGGAGCGCTCGAGCTCGTGCAGCAGCGTGGTGATCAGGCGCGCGCCGGTGGAGCCGAGCGGGTGCCCGAGCGCCATCGCGCCGCCGTTGACGTTGACGCGGTCCATGTCGGGCGAGAGCTCGCGCTGCCAGGCGGCGACGACGGGCGCGAAGGCCTCGTTGATCTCGATCAGGTCGATGTCGCCGATCGACATCGAGTTGCGCTCGAGGATCTTGCGCGTCGCCGGGATCGGCCCCTCGAGCATTTTCACGGGGTCGCAGCCGACGGTCGTCTGGTCGACGATCCGCGCGCGCGGCGTGAGGCCGAGCTCCCTGGCCTTCTCGGCGCTCATCAGCAGCACGGCGGCGGCGCCGTCGGAGATCTGTGAGGCGTTGCCGGCGGTGATCTTGCCGTCGGGCTTGAACGCGGGCTTCAGCTGCGAGAGCGCCTCGAGGTTGGTGTCGGGGCGGATGCCCTGGTCGGTGACGTAGGTCTCGCCGCCGACCGTCATCGGCACGATCTCGCGCTCGAAGCGGCCCTCCTGGGTGGCCTGGTTGGCCAGGCGGTGCGAGCGCACGGCGAGCTCGTCGAGCTCGGAGCGCGGGATCTCCCACTGGTCGGCGATCATCTCGGCGCCGAGGCCCTGGCCGACGATGTTGTGCTTGGCCATCAGCTCCGGCGGGAACGCCTGGCCGAACTCGCCCTGGGTCTGGATCACGGCGGCGAACGGCAGGTGGCCCATGTGCTCGACGCCCGAGCCGATCATCGCGTCGTGGACGCCCGCGGCGATCAGGCCGGCGGCGAAGTTGCACGCCTGCTGCGCGGAGCCGCACTGGCGGTCGACGGTCGTGCCGGGGGTCTCGATCGGCAGGCCCTCCTGCAGCCAGGCGTTGCGCGCGACGTTCAGGCCCTGCTCGCCGAACTGCGAGACGCAGCCCGCGATCACGTCCTCGACCTGCGCGGCGTCGATGCCGGCGCGCTTGATCACCTCGCTGTAGCAGGCGCCCAGCAGCGCGTTCGGGTGGACGTCCTTGTAGTAGCCCTTCTCGCGGTGGCCGCGGCCGATCGGGGTGCGCACGGCCTCGACGATCACGACCTCGCGACCCTCTGATTGCCTCATCTCAGCAAGCCTCCTAAGTCTCAATAAGATGCCCGGACTCTGCAGAGCTACTGTACCGCGTCCACCGATTGACTGGTCAATCAACCGGGCGCGCCCGACCGCTATCCACGAAGGAGAGGGAGCACCTTGAGCAAACGACTTGGCATCGTCGGCAGCGGCACGATCGCGTGCGGCCTGGCGGCCACCGCCGCGCGGGCACCGCGCCCGGAGGGCGTGGTCGAGCCGGTGCTGCTGCTGGCCCGCTCCGACTCCTCCGCCGAGCGCGCGCGCGCGACGGTCGAGAAGACGCTAAGCAAGATGGGCGCGGAGATCGACCCCGAGCACGTGCAGATCGCCACCGACCCGCAGGCGCTCGCCGAGATGACCTTCGTGGTCGAGGCGGTCGTCGAGGACCTCGACGTCAAGACCCCGCTGCTGGGCGAGCTGAACGCGATCGTGGGCCCGGACGCGATCCTCGCGAGCACGACCTCCTCGCTGTCGGTCGAGAGCCTCGCGGCGGCCAGCGGACGGCCCGAGCGGTTCGTGGGGCTGCACGTCTTCAACCCGGTGACGCGCATGAAGCTCGTCGAGCTGATCTTTCCGCGGGCGGCCAGCGCGGACACGCGCGCGCAGGCGCTGGAGCTGTGCGAGGACTTCGAGAAGACGCCCGTGACGGTGCCCGACGTGCCGGGCTTCGTCGTCAACCGGCTGCTGTTCCCCTACCTGTTCGACGCCGTGCGGCTGGTCGAAGAGACGGGCATGGACCCGGCCGACGTCGACACGTGCATGAAGCTCGGCGCCGGCCACCCGATGGGGCCGCTCGCGCTGCTCGACCTGGTCGGGCTCGATGTCTCCAAGGCGATCGGCGAGACGATCGGCGAGAGCATCCCGCCGCGCGTGCAGGAGCTGATCGACGAAGGCGCGCTGGGACGCAAGAGCGGGCGCGGCATGCACTCCTACTGAGCTACCGAGTCGCTTCGCACGCGAATTTCACGAGTTCTTATCCCCGGCGCGCGAAGTTTTAGGTGCGGTTGATGCGGATCGCGATACTGATATCTGCGACGTAAGTCGCATCGCACACCCGCCTCCTCCCAGTGCGCACGATCCGGTCCGCTCCCCCCGCGGGCCGGACGTGTTTAAGGGGCCGGCCTTGGAGGGCCGGCTAAGCGGGATCGCGGGCGGCGCGGGCCGGGGCGCCGCGCTCACTCCTCGCCGGCGCGCGCCTCCCGGGTGGCGACCTGCCTGGGTTCGCGGATCCGCACGGCCTCGATGCGGTTGTCGCGCACGGACTCCACGCGGATCGAGTAGCCGTCGGCGTTGATCGTGTCGCCGCGCTTGGGCAGGCGGCCGAGCTCGGCGAACACGAAGCCGCCGACGGAGTTGTAGGCGTCGGTGTCGACGGGCAGCTCCAGGCCGTAGTCGACGAGGTCGGTGACGGCGACGTGGCCGCGGACGAACCAGTCGCCGTTGGCCAGGCGGCGGATCTCGCCGGCCGTGGGGTCGGTCTCGTCGGCGATCTCGCCGACGACCTCCTCGATGATGTCCTCGACGGTCACCACGCCGACGACGCGGCCGTACTCGTCGACGACGACGGCCATCGAGCTGCGCTGGCGCTGGAGGTCGGCGAGCAGGTCGTCCAGCGGCTTGGTCTCGGGCACGATCGGCGCGTCGTGCACGAGCGGCGCGAGCGGCGCCTTGGGCCCCTCGCGCATCAGCTGGCCGGCGAGCGTGCTGACGTGTACCAGCCCGCGCACGCGGTCGCGGTCGTGCTCCTCGGTGACGACCAGGCGCGTGTGGCCGGAGGAGACGCACAGGTGCAGGGCGGTCTCGACGTCGGCGGAGGCGTCGATCGTGACGACGGCCGGGATCGGCGTCATCACCTGGCGGGCCTCCTGCTCGTGCAGGTGGAAGACGCCGGTGAGCATGCCGGCCTCGCCCTCGTCGATCTGACCGCCCGCCTCGGACTCGGCGATCAGCAGCTTCAGCTCGTCCGAGGAGCCGCTGCGCCGCTCGAAGTTCATGTCCACGCCGAGCATCCGCAGCAGCCGGTCGGCGACGAGCGTGAGCGCGCGGATGACCGGGCGGAAGAGGGTGCTGAAGGCCTGCAGGGGACGGGCGACGCGGCGGGCGACCGCCTCGGCGCGGTCGATCGCGTAGAACTTCGGGACCATCTCGCCGGCGAGGAGCTGCACGGAGGAGATGAACGCGAAGGCGAGGATCACCGCGATCACGACCGCGACGCCGTGGCCGAGCGCTTCGCCCAGCGGCTGCTTGAGGATCGCGGCGAGCGCCGGCTCGCCGAGCGCGCCGATGCCGATCGAGGTCAGCGTCACGCCGATCTGGACGGCCGAGATGTACTCGTTGACGCTGGCGATCTGGCGCAGCGCGAGCGCGGCGCCCCGGACGCCCTCCTCGCGCATCAGCTCCAGGCGCGCGCGGCGCGAGCGCACGAGCGCGTACTCGGCGATCACGAAGAAGGCGTTGACGGCGACGAGCAGCGCCGTGATGATCAGCTTCAGCCCGTTCACGCGCGCTCGGCGATCCCGGATGCGCGCTCGCGCCCCTTGCCGCGGGGAAGGGCTCCGCGGCCTCGCTGCAGGCGGCCCGCCGGGGCCTTGCTACTTCGAGGAAGTTCTTCGTCGTCGGTCATCGGGCGTTCGACGCCCCGAGGGTAGCAAGCACGCTGGTCGCTCGCGCGGGGCGCCGGCCCGCGCCGGCGTCGGGGCGTGCGGATCGACGCCTCCGGCCGCCGCTCAGGCGAGCCCGTCGAGCTCGCGGGCGAGCGCGAAGTCGGCGTCTGTGAGCCCGCCCTGGGAATGGGTGGAGAGCGTCAGGCGCAGCTTGTTCCAGCCGTGCAGGAGGATGTCGGGATGGTGGTTCGCGGCCTCGGCGGCCACGGCGACGCGGTCGACGAGCGCGACCGCGGCGGCGAAGTCGGGGAGCTGCAGGTCGCGCACGATCGTGGCTCCCTCTCTGCGCCACGCCGGCGTCTCGGCCAGCCGCAGCTCGATCTCGGGGTCGCTCAGGAGGGCCACGCGACGAGCTTACCCGTCTACATTCAGGCCATGCGCATCGTCAGCCTCGTCCCCCACGCCACCGAGCTGCTGTTCGCGCTGGGCGCGGGGCCGGAGCTCGTGGGCGTGACGCACGAGTGCGACTTCCCGCCGGCGGCGCGCGAGCTGCAGCCGCTCACGCGCGACGTGCTGCCGGCGGGGCTGGCCGCGGGCGCGATCGACGCGGCGGTGCGCGAGCGCACGCTGGAGGGCCAGGCGATCTACGAGCTCGACCGTGAGGCGCTGGCCGCGGCCGAGCCCGAGCTGATCGTCACGCAGGCGCTGTGCCCGGTCTGCGCGGTCTCCTACGAGGAGGTCTCCGAGCTCGCCGCCGCGCTGCCCGGGCCGCCGCGCGTGATCGCCCTGGACCCGCGCACGCTGGGCGAAGCGATCGGCGACGTCCGCACGCTGGCCGAGGCGACCGGGCGGCGCGAGCAGGGCGAAGCGCTCGTGCGCGAGGGCGCCGCGCGGATCGACCGGGTGCGCCTGGCGGTGCGCGCCGAGCGCCGCCCGCGGGTGGCCGCGCTCGAGTGGCTGGACCCCGTGTACGTCGCCGGGCACTGGACGCCGCAGCTGATCGAGCTGGCCGGCGGCGAGGACGTGCTGGGGATGGCCGGCGAACCGTCCGAGGCGCTGCCGTGGGAGGCGGTCGCGGCGGCCGAGCCGGAGGTCGTGGTGGTGATGCCCTGCGGCTATGACGAGCGCCGCGCGCTTGCGGAGGCGCAGAGCTACGCGCGCGAGCTCGCGGGCCTGGGGGCCCGGCGGGCGGTCGCGGTCAACGCCTCGGCGTACTTCTCGAGGCCCGGCCCGCGCCTGATCGACGGGCTCGAGCTGCTCGCGCACGTGCTGCATCCGGAGCGGCTGCGCGAGCCGCCGCGGGGGGCCGTGGCGCTGGAGCTCGTCTAGGCGAAGCCTTCGCCGGTCACCGAGCCGGCCAACGCGATCGAGGCAACGACGGCGAGGGCGGCGAGCACCACGCAGGCGGCGATCCCGAGCGCCGGCAGGCGGCGGTCGTCGGCGCCGCGGATCAGGAGGCCGGCGATGAAGCCGCCGATCAGCCCGCCGATGTGATCGCCGATGGCGATGTTGGGCACGAGGAAGCTGAAGACGAGGTTGATCACGATCAGCCCGCCGATGCCCGACTCCCGCACGCTGAGCCCGCGCGCGCGCAGCTCGACGACGGCCGCGCCCATCAGGCCGAAGACCGCGCCGGAGGCGCCGAGACTGGGGCTGGCGGTCGAGATCACCACCCCGAAGGCGCCGGTGAACAGCGCGGTGAAGTAGATGACGCCGAAGCGCAGTGAGCCGATCGCCGGCTCGAGCATCTGCCCGAGCAGATACAGCAGGTACATGTTGAAGCCGATGTGCAGCAGGTTCTCGTGGATGAACGCGCTGGTCAGCAGGCGCCAGTACTGGTGCTGGCCGTGGGCCAGAAGCAGGCGCGAGAGGAAGCCTTCCTCGATCACGGTCCCGTGGATGCTCGACCCGCTGATCGTGAACTGCCCCTGCTCGGTCAGGAACGCGACCACGTTGATCGCGATCAGCGCGTAGGTCACCCGCGGCACCTTCGCGACGCCGCGCATGCGCACGACCTTGGTGCGCTGTTTGGCGCAGTCGGGGCAGCGCATGCCCACGGGCGTGGTGGTCATGCAGTCTGGGCAGATGGGCCGCCCGCAGTTCGAGCAGGAGACCCCCGTCTCGCGCGAGGGGTGGCGATAGCAGGTGGCCACGTTCAGCGATCGCCGAGCAGTCTACGCGCCTCGCGCTCGAGGTCGCCGATGGCGCGCTCGGCCGCCTCGCGCACACCGCCGAGGCCCGCCGGGGCGCCGTGGGCGCGCCGGCGGGCGCGCAGCAGCACGAGCGCGACGCCGGCGGAGCTGCCGACGACCAGCGCGGTGGCCGGGCGCACCCAGTTGCGCGGGTCGCGCATCGCCGAGAGCTCCCACGCTTCGAGCTCGTCGGCGGCGAGCTCGGTGATGTTCGTGAGCGCCCCCTCCAGGCGCTGGGCGAAGTCGGCGGGCGGCTCCACGGGCGCGAGCGCTTCGCGCAGCAGCCCCTCGAAGTTGGGCACGGCCTCGGTCATCCCGTTCGCTCCTCACTCATGAACGATTTCCTCCAGCTGCTTGATCGCGCGATGGATCAACACCTTGGTGGCGCCGTCGGAGCGGCCGAGCGCACGCGCGATCTCGCGATTGTCCATGCCGAGCGCGAAGCGCATGATCAAGGCCTCGCGGCGGTCGTCGGGCAGCAGCTGCACGCCGTCGAGCACGCGGCTGAGCTCGTCGCGGCCCTCGACCAGCTGCTCGGTCGTGTGCACCGCGGTCAGCGCGGTCGTGTCTTCGATCGGCGAGACGGGCTTGCGGGAGCGGTCGCGGTAGAGGTTGGCGGCGAGGTTGTGGGCGATGCGAATCAACCACGGGCGCAGCGGCCGGCCGTCCGATTCGCGTTGCGCGCGCTCGAAGTGCCGGTAGGCCTGCAGGAAGGTCTGCTCGGTCAGGTCCTCCGCGTCGTGGTGATCGCCGACGCGGTAGTAGGCGTAGCTGTAGACGTCGCGCAGGTGCGTGCGGTAGAGATCTGAGAACTCTGCGTCCAGCTGCGCCTTGGGCTTGGGGCTGTCCTCTGCGCTCACTCATTGCACCCTATCCTCGGCGCGCGGTCCGAGCCCCACCTGCGACGGCTCACGCGGCGCGGGAGACCTCGCGCCCGGGCGCGCCCCGCTCAGGGCCCGGGGAGCCCTCCTCGCGGCCCGCACCCTGCGGCCGCCGCCCGCCCGGCTGCTCGCTCGCGGCCGCCTCGCCGCCGAGCCACTCCCATTGCAGGCTGATGCACGCCCAGATGCGCTCGGTGACCGCGCCCGCGAGCGCCGGCGAGTAGTTCTCGACGACCGGGTAGCGCAGCGGCGCGCCGACGCGCAGGCGCACCTTGCGCGGGCGGATGCGCCAGCCGCGGCGCACGGCGTCGCTACCCAGCACCGCCACCGGGGCCACGGGAGCGCCGGTCTCCAGCGCCAGGCGCCCGATGCCGCGCCGCGGCTGGCCGAGCCCGCCGGGGCGCGTGCGCGTGCCCTCGGGGAACACGACCACGCAGTCGCCGCGTTCGAGGATCGCGCGCGCCGTCCGCATGGCGTCGCGGTCGCCGGCGCCGCGGTCGACGGGGAAGGCGCCGAGCGCGTTCAGGATCCACGCCTGCCAGCGCTTTTCGAACAGCTCGCGCTTGGCCATGTAGTAGACGGGACGGCGCACGAGCGTGCCGATCACGAACGGGTCGAGGAAGCTGCGGTGGTTGGCGGCCAGCAGCAGCGGCCCGCTGCGCGGCAGGTGCTCGCGCCCGACGCGCTGCATGCGCAGGTAGATCAGGAAGGCGGGCACGAGGATCGCCCGCAGGGGCCAGTAGACCAGCGGGTTGACGCCACGCCGCAAAGAACGCTCGCGGAAGCTGCCCAGATCGACGCGCGCGGGCGCCGGGGGCGCTTGCACGCGGCCGACGGGCGCCGCGATGGCGGGATCGCCGGACTCGCCGAGGTCGCCGTGGCGCTGTGGGCCGTGCGCGGACACACCTCAGATACACCGCCCGCGACGGGGCCGTTACAGCTCGCGCACGACGCCCTCGAGGACGCCGGCCAGAGCCCGAGCAACCCGCGTAGGCAGCAGCGGCGGCGATCAGCCACCGCCGCTGGAACCTACGTCAGGCTCAGGCCTTGGCGAGCTCGCGCTCCGAAGCATCGATGACGCCCGCTCGGTTCTTGTGCGAGCGCTCGTAGGAGCGAACGCGCTTGACCTGCTCCTCGTCGCCCTCGTCCAGTGCTACGCGGACCTCTTCCACGCTGAGATCGTCATACCCTGGCCACGGCTCGTCTCCGCGCAGGCTCGCGATCCGGCTCAGGATCGTTTTGCGGTTCTCGTTCTTGCGCTCGTAGGAGTCGATCTTCGCGAGGTCGACCTGCGAGAGATGCGCGAGCTTTTCGACGATCTCCGCGGCGGTGAGCTTCCCGTAGCCGGCGATCGCCAGGTCCTTCTCGGACGCCAGCGCACCCTTGACCTGACCCTCGGCCTGTGCGACCCCGGGGACCTTGCGTGCTTTGCGGGCGGCGCGCTTCGCGCTCGACGTCGCGTCGCGTGCAGCTTCCCTCACGCTCTCCGACGCCGAGCGGGCGGCGTCGGCAGCGCCTGTCTTGCCGAGCTCATATGAAGGGTTACCGCGGACCTCTGCTCGCACCACGGCCTCGGCCAGCTTCGGGATCTCCCTCAGGATCCGGTCGAGCATCTTCTGCTCGTCGGCCCGGATCGACTCCGCGAGGGCCTGCGTGGCGCTGTCGCCCACAGAGCTCGCCAGATGCTCGATGGCGGCGTAGCTGGCGATCTCCAGGGCCTCCGTCGCACACGCGTCCTTGGCGTTCTTGAGGACTTTCTCCTCTCCCCCCGTGCCGCGCACGAGATCCAGCGGCGTCTTGCCCAGAGCCAGCGCCTGGCCGACGACGCTCTGGATGAGCCCAACGCCGGCTTGTATCGGGCTGGCACCCTGTCCGAGCTCGTCCAGACGACGCTGCACCCGGGTTGCGTGCTCGCGCGTCTCACGCAGGTGAGACTCGAGGCCATCGCGGTAGCTTCCGCTGGGGGTCATCGCGATCTGTGACCGCAGCACGGTGACGAGCGCCTGCTCGGTGGCGTGCGCCTCGCTCAGATACTGCACGATCTTCTGTTCAGCCTTGTCCATTGGTCTCCATCTCTCTTTGGGCAGTAAGTGACACCGTGCGCAGCCGCTCCAGGCGGTTCGCTCAGACGGTGTGTTCGTTGATTGACAGGGCTTCGTCCTGGCCGCTGTCGCTCGCATCCGGGTCGAGCGCACGCGCCTGTGCGTGCTGGTCGCGGGCGGACTCGGTCAGATGCTCGGCCTCGACCGCGCGTCGCTCCGCCGCGGCGCGTCCCTGGCGTGCCTGCGCGGCGCGTTCCTCGGCTTCAGCCTGGACGCGCTTGGCTTCGGCGGCCTGCTCGTCGGCCGAGGCGCGCGCGCTTTCGGCTTGGATCGAACGGCTCCTGGCCTCCTGACGGAGCTCACCCGCCTGCTCGCGACGAAGTTCGGTGCGCCTGCGGCTGGCGGCTCGCGCGACGACTGCGACGACCAGCAGCACCACGACGCCAACGACGATTGCGATGATGATTGCGGTGTTCACGGCTCCTCCTATTGCTGTTTCATTCGGGATCTGGGCGACACCCGCGGTTGGCGCGAAGGCGCCTGGCCCGGTCGATCACTTCGACCCCTGCTGGCTCGCGGGGGCTGTCGGGCCTACGGGCGCGGTTCTTCGTAGGGCCCGCGCTCGCCGACCACGCGGCCTCGAGCGGTGGCCATGTAGATCAGCGACAGCGCGGCGCCGACCACACCGGCGATGATGAGGATCAAGCCGATCACCGGGCGCGACACGCCCGACACGTGAAACGTCAGCCCGTAACGGATGATCGCGCCGACGGCGATCAGGAAGATCGATGTGCCGATGGGCATTCCTAGACCCTCCCACCCCTGCGGTAGCCGAACCCGCCGCCCGTGAGGAACAGCACGAGGGCCACCACCAGCAGCAGCCAAAGCAACGGGCTCACGCCGATCCCGCCTGCAACGGCTGCGATTACCAGGACGATCAAAAGTAGCTCTATGAGACCCATAGGCCCCCTCCTTTGCGTCGACTCCACCATGCGGGCGCCGCGCAACTGGCGGCCACCCATCGGAACGCTTGGCGAACCTCGCATGTGTAGAGAGAGAACAGTCTTTCTATCACATAGAGAACGTTCTTTCTGGGTGATACCCTGCCAAGGCGTGCTTGAAACCGGCCAAGCGACCGAGAGCGGGATATCCGCTCGCGAGCGGATACTGGATGCCTCCTACGAGCTGTTCTCTCAGCGCGGGATCCGCGGGGTCGGGATCAACGAGGTGATCGAGCGAGCCGGCGTCGCCACCGCGACGCTCTACCGGCACTTCTCCTCCAAGGACGAGCTCGTGCTCGCATTCCTGGAGATGCGCGAGCAGCGTTGGACCCGCGGCATCGTCGAGGCGCAGGCCCGGAAACGGGGCTCCGACCCCGAGCAGCGTCTGCTCGCCATCTTCGACGTCTTCGACGACTGGTTCCACCGCGACGACTTCGAGGCGTGCTCGTTCATCAACGTCCTGCTCGAAATGGGCCGTCATCACCCGGCGGCTGACGCGAGCGTGGAGTATCTCGATCGCATCCGCTCGATCGTCCGGCGCTTCGCGGACGAAGCGGGCCTGCGCGAGACCGAGTCCTTCGCGCGCTCGTGGCACATCCTCATGAAGGGCTCGATCGTCTCGGCGGCAGAGGGTGACGTCGAGGCCGCGCGGCGCGCCAAGTCGATGGCACGGCTTCTCATCGATCAACACCGATAGCGCTTGCCCGGCTCGATTGGAGGATCGCGGAGTGGATGATCGGCGCAAGCGCCGCATGGCGCAGAACGAGGCGCTGGCACGACGCATAAACGACAGGATCGAGTTTCAGCGTCCGCGCAACGGGGAGGCGGCCGACAGCTTCGTATGCGAGTGCGTCAAGGTGGATTGCGGCGGTCTGCTGGACCTCTCGATCGAGGAGTACGCGCGCGTGCGATCCCATCCGCGGCGATTCGTCTTGCTCCCAGGACACGAGGAAGCGGCCGTCGAGTCGACCGTCGAGGTCTACCCCGGCTATGTCGTGGTCGAAAAGCGCGGCGAGGCGGGACGGATCGCGGAAGCCGAGGCAGGCGGCTAGCGACCTAGATGGTTGATTCCACGGGGTCAGGCGATGTAGTTGACGAGTGCGCGGCTGGGGCGGCCGAGTTGGTGGTTCAGGCTGATGGCTGCTGCGAGGGTGAGGAGTCGTTGCAGGATGCGCTCTCTGAGGCCGGGGAGTGTTCTTGCGCCGTGGCGTTCGAGGGTGAGGATGTCCTTGCAGGTCCAAAAGATGCTCTCGATCCTTTGCCGGATCGGGGCGAGGTGTGGGCCGCGGCCGGGCTCGTCTTTTCGGCGGGGTCTGATGATGGTGGCGTCCATTTCGCTGACTTGCCTGGCGAACTCGCGTCCGGCGTAGCCCTTGTCACCGATGATGGTCTCACCACCCCGGCGACGGGTCCGGGCGAGCAACTCCAGGGCGACTTCGCGCTCGTCACGTTTGGGGGAAGCCACCATCAGAGCGCGTGGGGTGCCGTCAGCAGCGAAGATCGCGTGCATACGAAAACCCCAGAAGAACCGGCTGTGGCTGGCGCAGTAGCCGTAGTCAGCAGCGTCCCCGAGCTGGGAGCGCTTGACGGTCTCGCGGCTACGCGCGCACTCCACCGGGGTCGAGTCCACGAGCAGCAGATCGTCATAGAACCCAGGGCTCTGGTACGCGAAGACCTCCATCAGCCACTCCAGCGTGTCCGCGAGGCGCCGGCGGCGCTTGAAGTAGCCCGCCTGCCCCGGGATCCGCGGGAACAGGTGGCAAAGGCGCTTGGATGCGACCGCCAAGAACCGCCGGTCAGACGGTATGCCCATGATCGCCTGAGCGACACACAGCGTCACGACCTCCGCGTCTGTGACGCTTCGCTTGGCGTTCCCCGGCCTCGCGGGCAGGAGATCGTCAGCCGTGACATAAACGGCAGTGAGCAGCAGGTCGAGGTCGGCGTCCATCGAGGCCCTTTTCGGTCGGCGATGCTTCAGAGCACCGCCGACTTCGACCCTGCTGCTCAGAAACCCCCACTAACCACGGGCTCCACCGTGGAATCAACCATCTAGGGAGCGGCGAACGCTTCGAGCTCTTCGGGCACGGGCACGACGCGGCTTCGATAGCCCGCGACGGCGCGGTCGACGCGGGCGAGATCGCCCCCGAAGCCCACCGACCAAAGCAGAAACGCAAGCGACCACATCCGCGGCGCCTGTCCGGCGCCCGCCCAGTCGATGACCACGAGCTCTCCCGACGGCAGCGACGACGTTGGCGAGCACGAAGTCGGGATGCGTGAGGCTCTCCGGCAGCCCCTCCCCGCTGTCGAGCGCATCGATCGCCTTACGGATCGCGTCGTAGAGCGACTTCTGGTCGTCTGCAACCCTCCCCTCGGCCTCCTCGAGCAGCGCTGCGATGCCGGCGGTCTCGGCCGACGGCGCTCTCGGCCAGCACCGCAGGATGTGACAGTCGTGACGCGCGGCCGAAGCTAGCGCTCCTGCCAACGCCGCTCCATCGTGCGAAGCATCTGCGGATATACGACCAGGTGTCGGAAGGGCTTGATCGCGGCCATGTAGGCGCGCCCCAGCAAGCCGTTCGGCCTCACGCAGACCGCCATCTGCCCCCGGTAGCCGCCACCCTCCTCGGCGACCCAGCCGAGGTGCAGCACGCCGTGCATCGTCTGATTCGCGATCTCGGCGGCGAACTCGTCCTCGACCAGGTACAGCGAGGTGAACGGGAGCGTGTCGAAGGCCGGGCCCGGCGCGTCCAGCAGGTCCGCCGGCAGGCGTCCGCGCAGCGTCGCCACCCGCTCGCCGAGGCCGGCCTGCGCCCGATCCCAGCCGAGCAGCTCGCCGAGCTTCCAGCGGATCTCCCACAGCGCTCGAACGGGCCAGGAGCTCTGCGCGGGGTCGCCGGCGGCGAAGCCCTCAACCAGCGCGTGGAACTCGCCCTGCTCGCCGCGCACCGGCAGCGCCCACACGTCCTCGAGGCGAAAGTCGGCGGTGATCTCGTGGACGCGCCACGGACGGGAGGTGTGCGCGCTGCTCGGAAGTCTCGCCTGCCCCATGCATGCCACCCTGGTCTCGATCACAGCGTCCGTATCGCCCTGCGTACGAGGGCGAGCCCGACCTGACGGTGGACAAGGCACACCGGCGGCCAGACGAACGCCGCGAGCCTTCGGTCGTAGCGGATGAAGGACGCGAGCGACACCCGGCCTTCCTCGACGTGCATCACCACGTGTGCGGTCATGAACCACGACGAGGTCTCGATCCTGATCCAGCTCTCCTCGCGAGCGGCGATCTTCCACCCGAGCAGACGGTCCGCGGACGGCCGCAGCTTCAGGCGAAAGCCGAGGAACGCGCGCTGGACGAACACGATCAGGACGAACAGCCCGCGCGGCAGGCCGTCCAGCACCGCGTGGACCACCTGCTCGGGCTCCGTCGGCGTCGCGTCGAGCGTCGCCGTGACGACGTCGGCGTAGTCGGCGTCCTCGAGCGCGCCGAGTAAGCGGAGCGTGGCGGGAACCTCACGCCCCCAACGGACCGTCGCGAGGGCTGCGCGGGTGTCGCGACGCGGAGGGAGCGGGTTGGGACGCTGGGCTGAGGCCGTGGACATCGATCTGCTCGCCGGTAGACTATCATACATACATGCATGTATGTTCTGTAGGCGCACGAGCTGCGCGAGCTCGATGAGCTCCATATCGGCGCTGCCCGCGCGCGTACGCCCGACTCAGGCCGAACGCCGCGCCCGCTCGCGCGGCGCGTTGCTCGAAAGCGCCGCGCGCGGCCTCTCGCGCCACGGCTACAGCAACCTCGTGCTCGAGGACGTGGCACGCGAGGCGGGCTACACGCGGGGCGCCCTCTACCACCAGTTCAAGGACAAGGAGGACCTGGCGCTGGCCGTGATCGAGTGGGTCAACGAGACCTGGATGCGCGAGGTCGGCGAGCCCGCGGCCGAGCAGCCCGAGCCAGTCGCCGAGCTGCTCGCGCTGGCGCGCGGCCACGCCGTCTTCTGCCGGCGCGACATCGCGCGCGTCGTGATGGCGCTGCGCATGGAGTTCGCCGGGCAGGACCACCCCGTGGGGCACGAGACCGAGCGGATCTGGGAGGCGGGCGTGAAGCGCTACGCGAGGCTCGTCAGCGCGGGACGCAAGGCCGGCTCGATCCCACCGGGGCCGCCGGCCCGGGCCGTGGCAATGGCGTTGCTCGGCGCGCTGGAGGGGACCGTGATCGCGCTCGCCGGACATGCGCCCCACGACGAGCTGCTGGCCGCGAGCGCGGTCGCCGGGACGCTGGGAGTCGACTGCTCTCGTGGCGGGAAGTCGGAAACAGAAGCCGCGCACGGCCGGCCCCAGAGCTGAGGGCTCAAGGCCCAACAGACGCCCCAGAGCGGGCGATCGGAACTGGTCACCGGTTGGTAACGCACCCTGCCAAGCCCGTTCGCTATAAGCCGATGAGTCGAACAGTTTGTGTTGGGGGGACCGGCCGGCGCGCTGCGCGAGAGTCCCCTGCCGCCCAAGATCGCGTAAGGAGACTGCTGCCATGACGCCCAACGTTCCACCCCGGTTCGGCCACGGACCCATCACGACGGCGCTGAACCTCGGGCCGCTCGCGTCGCTGCCCGGGAGCTGGCGAGGTACGGGCTTCAACGTGATGTGGCGTCCGGACAACAGCAAGAATCCCGCGTTCGACGAAATCCACCGCTTTCTCGAGCTCAACCTGACGAGCGAGACGCTCGACTTCCACGTGATCCCCGGGGTGGTGCCCAACCGCGGAGCCGGCAACCAGGAAGACCTCAACCTGTACGGGCTGCACTACCTGCAGCGGGTCAGCGACGCCGACGTGCCGCCCGTCACGACCGCCGGCGAAGCGCTGCACATCGAGCCCGGCCTGTTCATGAACGTGCCCGAAAGCGAAAACCACAAAGCTCCCACGATCGTGCGCATGGGCAGCATCCCGCACGGGGTCACCGTGCTGATGCAGGGGAAGACCCCCAGCACCGTGCCGGTCGACGGGCCGCCGAAGATCCCCGCGATCTACCCGCTCGAACAGCTGCCGGAATTCGTTCCCGAAAAACCCCAGGCCGGCGAACCCGACAAAAACCCGCCGATCGAGGGGCTGGGCATCATGCCGGTCGACGTCACGACGCCCCCGGTGCAGCCCCCGCCGCCGCTCAAAGGCCAGAAGAGCAAACAGCACGAAGTCAAAGAGGTCGTCATCGAAAACGACAAACCGGGGAAGACCAACGGCCCCTTCCCGGCGGAGTTCCAGGCGTACATCGAAAACCCGAACAAGGTGCTGACGGACGCGAACGTCGGCAAGGACATCCTCGGATCGATCGCGATCGAGCTGAGCACCGAAGAAGTGGAAGACTCGATCGGGAACATCCCCTTCCTGGGGGCCCCGAAGGAACAGGACGCCGCGGAACCGGCCAACAACGCCTTCGTCCAGTCGGCGCGCGCGACCTTCTGGATCGAGTGGGTTCGCATCCCCAACGCGAAAGGCCGGCCGCTCGGGGACAAAGGCGACCCGGCCCACCAGATCGAGCCGTACCTCGAGGAACCGACGTATCTGCAACTGCAGTACTCCCAGTCGGTGATCCTGGTGTTCAACAAGGTCCTCTGGCCCCACATCACGGTGGCGACGCTGACGCTCAGCGACGGATAGGCCGCGGGCGCGCCTCGACACGCCCGCCCTGGACAACGGCGCCCGAGCCGACGGTACGATAGGGCCGCCAAGCCGACGTAGCTCAGCTGGCAGAGCAGTCGCCTTGTAAGCGACAGGTCGCCGGTTCGATCCCGGCCGTCGGCTCTAGCGTCACGCCGTCCAGAGAGCACCGCCCTCGCGGCCCTCGGCGGGACCCACTAGCGCGTGGTCTCCGAGATGGGCGACCCGGGAGGCCGGAGATTTGAGCGTAGCCTCCCGGGGGTCGCCCTCTACCCGGATGACCTGTCGGTCTTCCGCAGGTGGCTATCGGCCACGAAGGCCGCGTGCTTGAGGCGCGCGGACGCCGCGGGCGCGACCGGGCGCGACCTCAGCTGGCGTACATCGCGTCGATCGCCTCGGCGTACTTCTCGGCGATCGGCTTGCGCTTGAGCTTCATCGTCGGCGTCAGCTCCTCGCCGCCGGGCAGCCAGTCGCCGCGGACGATCTCGAACCGCTTGATCTGTTCGACGCGCGCGAGCTTCGCGTTGGCGGCGTCCACCGCCTGCTGCACGGCCGCACGCATGCGCTGCTCCGCGGCGAGCGCCTCGAGCGAGGTCTCCTCGATCCCCTGCTGGCCGGCCCACACCGGCGCGAAGTCCGCGTCGAGCACGATCAGGGCGGTGTTGTAGGGCCGGCGGTCGCCGATGCAGACCGCCTGGCCGATCAGCGGCGAGGCGCTCTTGAGCGTCGCCTCGATGTTCGCCGGCGACATGTTCTTGCCGGCCGCGTTGATGATCAGCTCCTTCTTGCGGTCGACGATCTTCAGGTAGCCGTCCTCGTCGAAGACGCCGATGTCGCCGGTGCGCAGCCAGCCGCCCTCGGCGAACGTCTCGCTGGTCTTCTCCGGCAGGTTGCGATAGCCGAGCATCACGACGTCCGAGCGCACCAGCACCTCGCCGTCCTCGTCGAGCTTGATCTCGACGCCGGGCGCGGGCGGCCCGACGGTCCCGAGCTTGATCCGCTCCCGCGGGTTGACGCTGCCCGCGCCGCACGTCTCGCTCATGCCCCACAGCTCGGCCAGCGGCAGGCCGATCGCGTGGAAGAACTCGAGCACCTCGATCGGCGTGGGCGCGGCGCCGACGTTGATCGCCTCGACCTTGTCGAGGCCGAGCATCGCGCGCAGGCCCGCGAAGACCTCCGCGTCGGCCCTGGCGACCTCGGCGGCGAGCTCGGCCGGCACCGGCTCGCCGGCCTGTTCGAGGCGCACCTTGCGCACGCCCGCATCGAGCGCCGCCTGCAGCTCGGCGCGGCGCTCCTCGGGCTGGCCCGCGACCATCGCCTCCAGGCCCGCCTTCAGCTTCTCCCAGATGCGGGGCACCGCGAAGAACCAGCTGGGCCGCACCTCGGGCAGGTAGGAGAGCACCTGGCGCGGATCGTCACAGCACGTGATCTGCAGGCCGAAGACGATCGGCAGGTAGTGGTGGGCGTTGCGCTCGGCGATGTGCGCCGCCGGCAGCCACGAGATCACGCGGCCGTCGCGGGGGAACTCGATCATGCCGCGCGTGCTCTGGACGACCGCGTGCAGGTTGCGGTGGCTCAGCTGCACGCCCTTGGGCGGGCCGGTCGTGCCGGAGGTGTAGATCAGGGTCAGCACGTCGCTCGGCTGGATCCCGGCGACCGCGGCTTCGACGTCGAAGTCGGGGTCCGAGCCCTCGACGTCGGCCAGCGCGAGCGTGCCGAGCGGAGCCTGGCCGTCGACGACGATCACGTAGTCCAGGCGGGGCAGCTCGCGACGGGCCTCGCGCACCTGGGGCAGGTACTGCTGCTCGCAGATCACGACCTTCGCGCCGGCGTCCTCGATCAGATAGCGGATCTGCTCGGGCGTGTAGGTGGTGTAGAGCGAGAACGGCGCCGCGCCGAGCATCATCGCGGCGAGGTCGCAGAGGTGGAACTCGGGGCGGTTGGAGAGCATCAGCGCGACCGTGTCGCCGCGCTGCACGCCGAGCTTGGCCAGGCCGCCGGCGAGCGCGTCCACGCGCTCGCGCAGCTCTCCCCAGGTGATCGAGAACTCGTCCTGCTTGGTGCGGATCGCGACCTCGCCGGCGCGTTCGGCCGCGGTCGCGCGAAACGCCTGCGCGAGCGTGCTCGCCGCGAGCCCCGCCGGCTCGCCGGCCCTCGCCTCGGTGGTGCTCGCCATCGCGCCTCCTCCTCTCATCGTGCCCGTCCCCATCCCCAAATGGGTCTGACCGGTGTGAACGCCCTGGATCATACCTCGCGGCCGTTTACGCTCAAAGCGTGAATGCGGGCGGGGTGGGTTACTGGTGGAGCTCGCTCGGCGGGCCCCCACCGCGGCGCCCGCCGCTCGAGCGTCCGCGCGAGGCCGACGTCGCGATCGTCGGCGCCGGCTACACGGGGCTGTGGTGCGCCTACTACCTCAAGCGCGCCCGGCCCGAGCTGGAGGTTGTGGTGCTCGAGCGCGAGCACGCGGGCTTCGGGGCGTCGGGCCGCAACGGCGGCTGGGTCTCGGGCTTCTTCTCGGGCCCGCCGCGTGTCTACGAGCGCGCCGGCGCCGGCGCCGATCGCGGCTACGGGGCGCTGCAGGCGCTGATGTTCGAGACCGTCGAGGAGATCGCCGCCGTGCTCGCCGACCGCCGGATCGAGGCCGACTTCCTCCAGTCGGGCCTGCTGCGCGTGGCCCTCGGCGCGGCCCAGGAGCAACGCCTGGCCGAGGAGCTCGCACAGGCCCGCACGCGCGGGCTCGGCGAGGCGGACCTGCGCTGGCTGGACGCCGCGGCCCTGCGCGAGCGCGTGTCGGTGGCGGGCGCGCGCGGCGCCGCCTTCTCGCCGCGCGTGGCGCGCGTGCACCCGGCGAAGCTGCTCGCCGGCCTGGCCGCGGCGGTCGAGCAGATGGGCGTGGCCATCTACGAGGACACGCCCGTGCGCGAGATCCGCCCGCGCCAGGCGCTCACGGCCGCCGGCGTCGTGCGCGCTCGCTGGGTGGTGCGGGCGACAGAGGGCTACACCGCCGGGCTGCCCGGCCTGCGCCGCGCGCTCGTGCCGATGAACAGCTCGATGATCGTCACCGAGCCGCTCTCGCCGCGGGCGTGGCGGCAGATCGGCTGGGAGGGCAGCGAGCTGCTGGCCGACGACGCCCACGTGTACGCGTACCTACAGCGCACCGAGGACGGGCGCATCGCGATCGGCGGCCGCGGCGTGCCCTACCGCTTCGGCTCGCGCACCGACCGCGCGGGCGAGACCGCCGGCTCGACGGTCGCGAGCCTGCACGCGAAGCTGCTGGCGATGTTTCCCGCGGCCGGCGACGCGCAACTCGCCCACACGTGGTCGGGGGTGCTGGGCGTCGCGCGCGACTGGGGCGTGGCGCTCGACGCGGACCCCGCCACCGGGCTCGCCTGGGCCGGCGGCTACGTCGGCGAGGGCGTGGCCGCGTCGAACCTGGCGGCGCGGGCGCTGTGCGAGCTGATCCTCGAACGGCCGGGCCGGCTCGCGCGGATCGCCTGGGTCGGGCGCAGGCCGCCGCGGTGGGAGCCCGAGCCGCTGCGCTGGGCCGAGATCGGCGCGGTCTACTCGCTCTACCGCCTCGCGGACCGCTTCGAGCGGCGCAGCGGGCGTCCGTCGCGGCTCGGCGCGCTCGTCGACCGCGCCTGCGGGCGCAGATGACCCCGAGCGCGTTGCAAGGCTTGGCCCACGACCGCAACCAAGCGGCGTGACGCGGGTTACGGGTTGGCAGAAGCAACGCTTCACGTCCCGCACGACAAGGAGAAGGCACAGATGCGATCAACAAAGTTGACCGCGGCGACGCTCGCTGCGGCCGCCTCGCTCACGCTGTCCTGCGCCGCCGCCGCGTCGGCGGCGGGCAGGCTCGGACCGAGGATACACCCCAACCTCACACCCGCTCACGGGTGCCACAACAAGCTCGAACTGCTCTCGCGCGTCATCCACGAGGGCACCCCGGCGACCGCCCTGGGCAAGCTTTCCTGCGCCGTCAAAACGGAAGAGGAAAACCAGCCGGTGAAGCTCTACGAGCGCGCCGTCGGCGCCGCGACCTTCACGGAAGTTGGCAGCGGCACGACCGACGAAAACGGCGAATACAAGGTCGAAAGCACAGCGATCACCAGCAACAGCGCCCTTTACACGCTCGCCGGCGACATCCGCAGCCCGCTGCGCCCGCTGCGCGTGATCGCCGAAGTCAAGCTCGAAGGGCCGACCGAAGGCGTGCTGTTCACCGCGCCGTTCGGACGCCGCCACTCGATCCCGGCCGTCTTCAAAGGCACCGTCACTCCCTCCGAGGCGCTCAGCCACCACGAAAGGGGCGCGGTCGTCGTGCTCCAGCGCCAGAACGCGCTGACCGGCAACGGCTGGCTGGACATCGGCCAGGCGCGCGTGAGCTCCACCGGCGCCTTCACGATCCCGCACGACTTCGTGGTGCCAGGCCCCGCCAACATCCGCGTGGTGGTGCTCGCTTCGCGCTTCAACGTGACGAGCCCGTCGAACATCCTCAACTACGAGATCTCCCAGGCGGAGAACCCGGCGCTGACGATCACGAGCACGCACGACCCGATCTCCTACGGTCAGTCGACGACGATCGAAGGGGTCCTCGCGGGCGCCAAAGAAGGCACGCCCGTGGTCCTGCTCTCGCGCACCGCGCACACTCCCGACAAGTTCACGCAGGTCGCGAAAACCACGACCGAAGCGGGCGGCAAGTACGTGTTCCCCTCGCAGTCGCCGACGACCGGCACCTTCTACAAAGTCAACGGCGGCGGGCAGGTCTCCGCGCAGCTCTACGAGGCGGTCAAATACCTGCTCACGGTGACCTCGGTGACTCCCGGGACCACCGTCAATCAGGGCGAAACGCTGACAATCTCGGGCACGGTCGAGCCAGGTGTGGCCAAACACCTGCTGTACCTCGAGCGCGAAGACGCCAACGGCACCGGCTTCCACGTGGTGGCCATCGGCGAAGAGACCACCGAAACGGCGCCCGGCTCGAAAGTGTTCGACTACACGATCAGCTACGTGGCCGAAACGCCAGGCACCGCCAAGTACCTCGTGCGGATCCCGGGCGACCCGCAGAACGGGACGACCGCGAGCGAACCGTTCGCGATCCAGGTGCTCCCCTCGCCGGCTTCGGCGCTGAAGCCCCTGACACCCCCGACGCTGCCCTCCAACGGCCAGGTCTGAAGGCCGCCGGGAAGACTCCACTCCACGGGTTCACTGTGGCCGCCTCCTCAGGGGGCGGCCACAGCCGTTTCAGGCCGCCACGGCGCGCGACTGCAGGTGCGCGCCCACCTTGCGCTTGACCCGCTGCAGCGCGTTGTCGACGGTCTTGGTGTCGCACGACAGGCGCACGCCGACCTGCTCGTAGGAGTAGCCGTCGAGATACAGCGAGAGCACGCGGCTCTCGAGCTCGGAGAGCGCCGTCGAGAGGCAGCCGACGAGCGAGCGCAGCTCCTCTGAGGAGATGACCTGGTTGACGGGGTCCTGGACGGTCGGCCCGGGCAGCATCTGATCCAGCGTCGGCACGTCGTCGCCGGTGCCCGCCGGCGTCGAGGAGAACGACACGTACTGGTTCAGCGGCGTGTGCTTGTTGCGCGTCGCCGTCTTGACGGCGGTGATGATCTGGCGCGTGATGCAGAGCTCCGCGAAGTTGCGGAAGCTCGACTCGCGATCGGTGCGGAAGTCGCGGATCGCCTTGTAGAGGCCCACGAGGCCCTCCTGGATGAGGTCGTCCGAGTCGCCGCCCGCGAGGAAGTAGGAGGAGGCCTTCAGGCGCACGAAGCCGTGGTAGCGCCTGACGAGCCGGTCATAGGCCATGCGATCCCCCTGCTTCGCCAGGGCGATCAGGAATACATCCTCAACCTTGGCCTCAGGGTTAGACGTATGGGAGATTCGTGCCACGAGCCGTTCCTTTCTTCGAGACCCCATCTGCGGACGGGATCGCCTCGAGAATGCTCAGTGGCGCACTCCTCCCCTGGCGCCAACTTCTATTTAGTTGTCCACGCCGTCCCCCATGAGTCAGTTTCTCAACCTTAGGTTCAGCGTTATGGCAGGGCAGATTTACACAGTTATGACACCTTGTCAAGACCGGCGCGCCTGTTCTGCAAGATCTCGTACAGCAGCGCCGCGGCGGCCGCGCCGACGCCGAGCGACTGCACGCGCCCGAGCAGCGGCAGCGAGATCAGCTGGTCGCAGGCCGAGGCCACCCGCGGGCGCAGGCCGGCGCCCTCGCTGCCGAGCACCAGCACCACGCCGGAGCCGCGGTAGTCGGGCGTGTCGTAGGGCACCGTCGATGGCCCGCGCGGGCCCGCGTCCGCTTGCGGCGCTGGCGTCGGGGCGCTTGCGCCGTAGCACCAGCAGCCGGCCGCCTGGGCTTCGCCGAGGAAGTCGGCGAGGTTGCGCACGCGCGCGACCGGCAGGTGCTCGACCGCGCCCGCCGAGGCCTTGCAGACCGCCGCCGTCACCTCGGCCGCGCGGCGCTCGGGGATCACCAGGCCGCTGGCCCCGACGCACTCGGCGGTGCGGCAGATCGAGCCGAGGTTCTGCGGGTCCTGCACCTGGTCGAGCGCCACCAGCAGCGGCTGCTCGCGCGCGAGCAGCTCGCGGGCGCCCACGTAGGGATAGCCGCCCGCCTGCGCGCAGACGCCCTGGTGGCCCGGCGAGCCGCAGCGGCGCTCGATCTCCTCGGCCGAGGCGATCCGCACGGAGCGGCCGGCCAGCCACGGCTCGCGGGCGGCGCCGCCGCTCGCCCAGATCTCGCCGACGCCGCGGGCGCGCCGGCCTCGCAGCGCCTCGCGCACGGCGTTGCGCCCGTACAGGATCACGGCTCGGCGACGAAAATCAGTTCGGAGCCCTCGGGACCGTCCCTGATCTCGTATTCAAGAGCGCGCAGCTCGTCACGGATCCTGTCCGCCGTCGCGAAGTCCCCCGCCGCGCGCGCCCGGTCTCGTTCCTCGAGCATTTGCGTCGCGTGCGCGTCGATCGAACCGAGATCACCCGACGCGTCAAGCGCCGTCAGCTCCCCCAGGCCCAGCACCTCGAGCATCTCGCGCAGGTCCGCGTCGCCGACGGACCCGCCGCGGCGGTTGGCCTCGCGCACCCACTCGAACAGCGCGGCGAGCGCGGCCGGCGTGTTGAAGTCTTTGGCGAGCGCCCCGAAGAACGCTTCCTTGTGGACCACCATGTCTGCCGGACTCGGGGCGCCGGCGTCGAGCCGGCGCAGCGCGTCCCTAACTCGGTACACGCGCCGCTCGGCGTCTTCGAGCGCCTCCGCGGAGAACGCCAGCGGCTGGCGGTAGTGCCCGGAGATCAGGTAGATCACGACCGCCTCGCGCCCGTGGCGCTCGAGCACCTCGTGCAGCGGCGCGATGTTGCCGACCGACTTGGCCATCTTCTCGCCGGTGAACTGGATCATGCCGTTGTGCATCCAGATCCGCGCGAGCTCGGCGCCGCGGGCCGCGCGCGTCTGCGCGGCCTCGTTCTCGTGGTGGGGGAAGACGAGGTCCGAGCCGCCGCCGTGAATGTCGAATCCGACGCCCAGGAACCGCTCGGCCATGGCCGAGCACTCGATGTGCCAGCCGGGGCGCCCCGGCCCCCAGGGCGAGTCCCAGCTCTTGTCTTCGCTCTCCCTGTGAGCCTTGTGAGCCTTCCACAGGGCGAAGTCGAGCAGATCCTCCTTAAGCGCCGTGCCTTCCTTGCCCTCCCCCTGGTCCATGTTCTCGAGCTGACGATGCGAGAGGGTGCCGTAGCTGGGGTCCGAGCGCACGCGGAAGTACACGTCGCCGTCCGCCTCGTAGGCGTGGCCCCGCTCGATCAGCGTCTGGATGTAGTCGACGATCGGCCCGATCGTCTCCGAGGCCAGCGGCTCATGGTCCGGGCGCCCTAGCGCGAGAGCGTCGGTATCGGCGCGGTAGCGCTCGGTCATCTCCGCTGCCAGCGTCTCGCTCGGCACTCTCGGCTCCTGCGCGTAGGCGGCGTCGTAGATCTTGTCGTTGACGTCGGTGACGTTGATCACCAGATCGACGTCGTAACCCTCATGCCGCAGGAAGCGCGCGAGCAGGCTGAAGACCACGAACGGGCGCGCGTTGCCGATGTGGATGCGGCTGTAGACGGTCGGCCCGCAGGCGTATATGCCGACGCGCCCGGGGTCGCGCGGCGCGAGCGCCAGCAGCTCGTCGGTGCGGGTGTCGTGCAGCGTGATCTCGCGCATGGCCGCGCAACCCTAGCGCGGACGCCGTCTCAGGCGACCGGCTCGAGCGCGGCGATCGCGAGCGCCGCGACGCCCTCGCCGCGGCCGACGAAGCCGATGCCCTCGCCGGTGCTGGCCTTGACGTTGACGCGGCCTTCGTCGATCCCGAGCGTGAGCCCGAGACTCCGTCGAATCGATGCCTTGTGCCCGCCCAGCTTGGGCGCCTCCATGACGACGGTGCAGTCGAGGTTGACCGGCTCCAGCCCGCACTCACGGACGGTGCGAACGACATCCGCGAGCATGCAGATCGAGTCGGCGTCCCGCCAGCGCGCGTCGGTGTCGGGAAAGTGCTCGCCGATGTCCCCGAGGGCGGCCGCGCCAAGCAGCGCATCGATCACGGCGTGCGTGAGCACGTCCGCGTCGGAGTGCCCGTCGAGCCCGCGGTCGCTCTCGATCCGCACGCCGCCGATGATCAGTGCCCGGCCAGCAGCCAACCTGTGCGAGTCGTAGCCGATTCCGACGAAGCTCACGGCGCGGCCGCTGCTTCTCCGGGGCTGGGCGAGGGCATCGGCTCGACCTCGCCGATCGGCTCCATGCGGCGCGTGCGTCCCTCGAACACGCACAGCTCGCCCACGCCGAGCTCGGCGAGCAGCTCGAGCGCCTGCTCGTAGCCCGCGCCGACGTCCTCGGGGCGGTGGGCGTCGCTGGAGAGCGCCACGGGCACGCCGGCCTCCAGGCACATCTCCAGGAACGCCCGCGACGGGTACAGCTCGCCGACGGGCTTGCGCAGGCCGGCGGTCGAGACCTCGACCGCGACGCCGGCTTCGGCCATGCCCGCTACGGCCGGCTCGTAGTAGAAGCGCAGGTCGCGCTCGGGCACGCGCCTGGGGTCGCCCCAGTACTTGACGAGGTCGGGGTGGGCGATGATGTCGAACAGGCCGCAGCGGGCGCTCTCGCCGATCGTCTCGAAGTAGCGCCGCCACACCTCCTCGACGCTGCGCCCGCTGTTCCAGACGCTGTAGTCGTCCATGTCGAGCGCGCCGTCGGCGAGGAAGTGCACGGAGCCGACGACGTAGTCGAGCTCGCGCGCCGCCAGCAGGTTGGCCATGCGGTCCTCGCCCCCGGGGACGAAGTCCGCCTCGATGCCGAGCCGCAGGTCGGTCTGCTCGCGCACGAACGCGCAGTACGCGTCGAGGTCGTCGCGCGCGAAGGACGCCCACAGCGGATGGCTCCACACCTCGAGCGCCTGGGTGAAGCGGTAGACGTGTTCTGAGACGCCCAGCTCGGCGATCCCGCGACGCTCGGCCGCCGCACGATAGCGCTCGGCGTTCGCCTGCGTGTGGAAGCGCTCGGGCGTCGCGTCGCGCTCGTCGGGGCGCAGGTGCAGGTGGTAGTCGGTGAGCGTGCCGGACATATGCGGAGGCGATTCAAGCAGGATTCGCCGGCGCGCCCGGGGGGTTGGCCGCGTCCAGGCGGGCGCGCAGCAACATCTCGGCCACGCGCAGGTCAAGCGGCCCGGTGACCTTGATGTTCTCCTCGCCCCCGCGCACGACGATCACCCTGCCGCCAGCGCGCTCGACCAGCCAGGCGTCGTCGGTCGCGCGGGCCAGCTCGGCCTCGGGCACCGCGAGCGCGCGCTCGAGCGCCGCGCGGCGGAACAGCTGCGGCGTCTGCACCCCCCACAGCTCGCTGCGCGCGAGCGTCTCGCGCACGGCGCCCGCCGGGTCGACGCGCTTGATCGTGTCGGTGACCGGCATCGCCGCGATCGCCGCGTCGGCCGACGGATCGCCGGCCAGCGCCTCGATCGCGCGCTCGGCGAGCGCCGGGGTGAGCAGCGGGCGGGCGGCGTCGTGCACGAGCACGAAGTCGTGGCGCTCCGGGCCGGCGGCGCCGGCTGCCGCCAGCGCGCCGCGCACGGACTCCGAGCGGGTCGCCCCGCCCTCGACGAGGCGCAGCTCGAGACCCTCGCGGGCGCCCGGCGGCAGGCCGACTCCCGCCGGCAGGCCAACGCCCGCCGGCAGCGCCAGCACGATCCGCTCGAGCTCGGTCACCTGGGCGAGCGCGTCGAGGCTCCAGGCCAGCATCGGCCTGCCGGCGAGCTCCACGAAGGCCTTGGGGCGCCCGGCGCCGAGACGCTCCCCGCTGCCGGCGGCGAGGATCAGCGCGACGCTCACCGAGGCTGGGGGTCGTTCGGCATCGGGCTGGGGCGCTCGCGCACGCGGCAGCGGCTGCCGCGTGCGCGAAAGCCTCGCTACTTGGCTGCGGCGGCCGCCAGCTGGCTGTTGGCGGAGTCGGCGAGCAGCTCGTCGAGGTAGCTCTCGGCCTCTTCCTCGTCCTTGTCGAGCGCGTACATCAGCTCGGACGCGAGGATCTTCTTGGTGCGCGTGAACATCTGCTTCTCGCCGGTCGACAGGCCCTTCTCGTTCTCGCGCAGCGAGAGGTTGCGCACGACCTCGGCGAGCTCGTAGATGTCGCCCGTCTTGATCTTGTCGCGGTTGTGCTTGAACCGGCGGTTCCAGTTCTTGGGCATCTCCGAGACCTCGTCGCGGAGCACGTCGAGCACCTTCTTGACGGTTTCCTCATCGATCACGCGGCGCAGCCCCGCGAGGGCGGCGTTTTCGGTGGGGACGCGGACGGTCATGTCGTTGTGCAGGATCTTGATCGTCAGGTACTCGCGGCGTTCGCCGAGGATCTCCATCTCCTCCTTCTTGAGCACCTTGCCCGCCCCGTGGTGGGGATACACGACGTGGTCGCCGAGCTCGAACTCGACGTACTCGACTTCGCGGGTGACCTCGAGCTCGTCAGTCAGGTCTGCTTCTTCGGTTGCTTGTGCGGGAATGGTGTCCTCCTTCGTTGCGAGCGACCGGTGCGGTCGGCTCTTGATTCAAGTCTGCAGGTAGCGGTCCACGAGGTTCAGCTCCTGCAGCCTGCGCAGGCCCTCGCGGATGTCCTTCGCCCTGATCTCGCCAACGCCCTCGACCGCCTCGAGCTCCGCGTCGCCGGCGGCCAGCAGCTCGTCGAGCCCGCCGAACTCGGCGACGATCTGCGCCACCACGAGCTTGGGGAGCCTGGGGATGCGTCCCAGCACGCGGTAGCCGCGCGGGGAGACCGGGTAGTCGAGCGTGTTCAGCTTGCGGTCGTAGCCGAGCAGCTCGGCGAGGCGGCCGAAGTCCAGCAGGTCCTGGTGGGCGAGCCTGCCGATCTCCTCGAGCGCGGCCGCGAACGCCTCGTCGGAGTAGCTGTAGAGGTAGTCGCGCACGAGCGCCGCCTTTTCGGCGGCGGCGCCGACCATCGTCTCCTCGAGCTGCATCTCGATCAGCCGCCCCTCGCTGCCGAGCTCGACGATGTAGCGCTCGATCTCGACCGCCATCCGCGTCACGAGCTCGGAGCGCTGCATCACGGTGAGCACGTCGTGCAGCGTCGTGCCGCCCTCGAACTCGAGCGCCGTCAGCCGCGTGGAGACCTGGTCCAGGCGCGTGCGGAACTTGTCGAGCGTGGCGAGCGCCTGGTTGGCCTTGGCGAGCACCACGGGGATGTCCTCGAGGATGTACTTGACGCCGTCGACGTAGACCGAGACGACTTCGCGACGCTGGGAGATCGCGATCACCAGCGCGTCGGTCTGCTTGCTGACGCGCTCGGCGGTGCGGTGCCTGGTGCCCGTCTCGTGCGAGAGGATCGTCGGGTCGGGCATCAGCTGCACGTTGGCCATCGTGATCTTCGTGGCGTTCGCGTTGAGGATCATCGCGCCGTCCATCTTCGCCAGCTGGTACAGGAACGCCGGCGTGTAGTCGATGTCGAGCTTGATGCCGCCCGAGTTCAGAAAGCTCAGGTCTTCGGGCTCGCCGATCACGATCAGACCGCCGGTGCGCGCGTGCAGGATGCTCTCGATCCCCTCCCGCAACGCGGTCCCGGGCGCGATCATCTCCAGTGCCCTCATCAGCCCCGGATCCGGTCGTACCTCGTTGTCTAGGTCTTCGCCGGATCGTGGAGCCACGATCTTCCATTCTAGGGCAATTAGCGTTTCTTTAGCAGCCTCACGCGAGCGCGGCCGGCTCGGAAACGGGGCGGAGAGTGCGTTTTCGGGGTCCTCCGCCCGGCAGAGACAGCGCCAGAGCGGCCCGCAGGCTGGCCGCCTCGCGCGCCTCGGGCGCGCTCCCCGGGGGCGCGATCACGCCCGCCAGCCCGTGCCTGGCGGCCTCCTGCAGGCGCCGCTCGGGATGGCCCACCCAGCGCAGCTCGCCGGTCAGTCCGAGCTCGCCGAAGCAGGCCAGCGGGCCGTGGCCGTCGCCGCCGAGCGCCACGCCGCGGCTGGCGCTGGCGACCGCCAGCGCGACCGCGAGATCGCAGCCGGGCTCGTCCACGCGCACGCCGCCGACGACGTTCACGAACACGTCGGCCGCGCCGGTGCGCACGCCGCCGTGGCGCGCGAGGATCGCGAGCACCAGCGCGAGACGGTTGCGGTCGAGCCCGGAGACGACCCGCCGGGGCTGCTCGAGCTCGGAGGGCGCCACGAGCGCCTGAACCTCGACCAGCAGCGGCCTGGAGCCCTCCATCGCGGCCAGCACGACGCTGCCGGGCGCGCGCGTGGCGCCGGCGACGAAGCGCGCGGAGGCGTCGAGGACCTCGACGAGACCGCCCTGGCGCATCTCGAACAGCCCCGCCTCGTTGGTCGAGCCGAAGCGGTTCTTCAGCGCCCGCAGCTCGCGGTAGGGGCGCTCGCGCTCGCCCTCGAACTGGAGCACGCAGTCGACGAGGTGCTCGAGCACGCGCGGGCCGGCGAGGGCGCCCTCCTTGGTGACGTGCCCGACGAGGATCACCGTCGTCCCCTGCGACTTGGCGAGCTCCATCAGGCGCGTCGCGACCTCGCGCACCTGTCCGACCGAGCCGGGCGCGCCCGAGAGCTCGCCGACGCGCAGCGTCTGCACGGAGTCGATCACGCACACGCCCGGCGCGTGCGCCTCGAGCGCGTCGAGCACGACGTCGAGGTCGGTCTCGGCTAGCACCGGGACGTCGAGCGCGGGGCGTCCGAGCGCACGCGGGTCGAGCACGAGCCGCTCCGCACGCAGCCGGATCTGCTCGGCGGACTCCTCGCCGCTCACGTACAGCGTGCGCCGGCCGGCCTGCTGGAGGTGCCCGAGCACCATGTTGGTGAGCGTCGACTTGCCGATCCCGGGCGAGCCGCCGAGCAGCACGAGCGCACCGGGCACGAGCCCGCCGCCGAGCACCCGGTCGAGCTCGCCGATGCCGGTGGACATGCGCGTGACCGCGGCCGCGCCCACGCTCGCGAGCGGGACGAGCTCGGGGACGGGACGCCGGCCTGACTCCGCGCCGCCGGCACGGGAGCCCGATCCGCGCGAGGCGCCGCGGCGCCCCGTCGCGGTGGGGCGCACGAGCTCCTCGACGAGCGTGTTCCACTCGCCGCACTCGGGGCACTGGCCGTGCCACTTGGCGGACTGCGAGCCGCAGGCCGAGCACACGTGGACTGTCGAGCGCGCCATCGGCGCAGCGTACGCGCCGGTGGGGATGGAGTGGTTCGGCCCCTGAATCCAAATAACTCCAAATTTGTCTCATTGTTTGGAGATCGATGCGCTATGCTCCAAAACCTCAGCATAATTTGGAACAAACTGGAATAGCACCCTTCCGATGTACGTGACCGCAGCCCCCACGATCACCGAGCTGATCAGCAAGGTCTTCGAGGAGAACCCGGAGCGCCTCTCGCAGCTGTTTGGAATCGGCTTGGTCGAAGATGGTCGAGAGTACGTCCACTGGGACAAGCTGAGACACCTCGAGCCGCCGAGCGGCCTCAGCAACGAGGAGTGGTGGCTGCTGATCAAGCGGGGGCGCCAGAGCTCACGGCGCGAGATCCCGCTGACGGACCCATGCGGCCGGCGCTTCACCTACTGCGTGCCCGACGTCGTCGCGCGCCGGCTGCACTACGTGGATCAGCGCTGCGCGGGCGAGGTCGCGATGTCCGAGGTCGTGACGGCGGATGCCCACGCGCGTGAGCGCTATCTCGTGAACTCGCTGATGGAGGAGGCGATCCGCTCCAGCCAGCTCGAGGGAGCCACGACGACGCGGCGGGTCGCCAAGGAGCTGCTCCGTACCGGACGCGCGCCCAAGGATCGGAGCGAGCGCATGATCCTCAACAACTATCGAGCCTTGCAGTACATGCGGGACGAGATGCCCGCGAAGCTGACACTCGAGACGATCATCGAGCTTCAGCGCATCCTGACCGACGGCACGCTCGACAATCCGGATGCGGCCGGTCGCCTTCAGCGCCCCGACGAGGAACGCATCGCGGTCGTCGACCGTATCGATGGCACCGTGCTCCACACTCCCCCGCCCGCGGAGCAGCTTCCCGGACGTCTACGCGCGCTGTGCGACTTCGCCAACGAAGGCGAGAGCCCAGAGCGGTTCATCCACCCCGTCCTGCGGGCGATTCTCCTGCACTTCTGGCTTGCCTACGATCATCCGTTCGAGGATGGCAACGGGAGGACCGCGAGGGCGCTCTTCTACTGGCACATGCGCACCCACGGGTACTGGCTCGTCGAGTACCTGTCGATCTCGCGGATCCTGCGTCACGCCCCAGGCCGGTACACCCGCTCGTTCGTCCTGACAGAGACGGACGAACGCGACACGACCTACTTCGTCGCCTACCAGCTCGACGTCATCGAACGCGCCGTGGAGCAGCTCCACGGCTACCTACGACAGAAGATCAAGGATGTCCGCGATGTCCAGGAGCTGCTCGAGAGCTCAGGCCAGTTCAACCACAGGCAACTCGCGTTGCTGGCTAACGCCCTCCGCGTACCCGACGCGAGCTACTCGTTCCAGGCCCACGCCGCGAGCCACGGCGTGACCCACGAGACAGCGCGAACGGACCTGCTTGCGCTCGTCGAGATGGGCTTTCTCGAGCGGCGCCGGCAAGGACGACGCTACGCGTTCACACCCCCGACAGACCTGGCGGAACGGCTGAAGGGTTCCAGCTAGAGCGTCCGGGGCGCCGCGGATCGCTACTGCTCGTCGCCCTCGGCGAGCGTGGGGCCGTCGTCCTCGCCCTCGTCGGTGTGCGAGTCGCCGCCGTCGGAGATCTCTCCGCTGCCCGCGCCGCCCTCGGCCGCGCCGACGCCGGCCGGCACCTTCTGCTTCTTGGGCTGGACGATCGACAGGCTCACGCCGCCGTCGTCCTCGCCCTCGCCGGGGCTGATGACCACGGTCGCGCCGGGGGTGAGCTGCTCGCGCAGCACGAAGTCCGCCAGCGGGTCCTCGATGTAGCGCTGGATCGCGCGGCGCAGCGGCCGCGCGCCCATCGCCGGGTCCCAGCCCTTTTCTACGAGCAGGTCCTTGGCGGGGTCGGTGAGCTCGAGCTGCAGCTCGCGTTCGGCCATCGACTCGCGGATCCGCAGCAGCAGCAGCTCGACGATCTGCTTGATTTCTTCCCTCTGGAGCTTGTGGAAGACGATCACGTCGTCGATGCGGTTGAGGAACTCGGGGCGGAACACCTTCTTCAGCTCGCCCATGATGCGGTTCTTCATGTCGTCGTAGCTGATGCCGGTCTCGTCCTCTGAGACCGCGAAGCCGAGCGGCGTGTTGCGCGCGATCTCGGCGGCGCCGATGTTCGAGGTCATGATCACGATCGCGTGGCGGAAGTCGACCGTGCGCCCCTGCGCGTCGGTCAGCCGGCCGTCCTCGAGGATCTGCAGCAGGATGTTGAAGACGTCCGGGTGGGCCTTCTCGATCTCGTCGAGCAGCAGCACGCTGTAGGGCTTGCGCCTGACGGCCTCGGTCAGCTGGCCGCCCTCGTCGTAGCCGATGTAGCCGGGAGGCGAGCCGACCAGCCGCGAGACCGCGTGCTTCTCCATGTACTCGGACATGTCGATGCGGATCAGCGCGTCGTCGTCGCCGAACAGGAACTCGGCGAGCGTGCGCGCGAGCTCGGTCTTGCCGACCCCCGTGGGGCCGAGGAAGATGAACGAGCCGGTCGGGCGCTTGGGGTCCTTCAGGCCCGCGCGCGAGCGGCGGATCGCCTTGGAGATGACCTCGATCGCGGGGTGCTGGCCGATCACGCGCTTGTGCAGTTCGTCCTCCATGCGCATCAGCTTCTGCGTCTCGGCCTCGGTCAGCTTGAACACGGGGATGCCGGTCCACATCGAGACGATGTCCGCGATCTCCTCTTCGCCGATCGACGGGCGCTCGCCGGATTCGCCGGCTTCCCAGGCCTGCTCCAGCTCGCGTTTCTTGTTCGTGAGCTTGCGCTCCTTGTCGCGCAGCGCGGCGGCCTTCTCGAACTCCTGGGCCTCGATCGCGGCCTCCTTCTCGCGGCGCGTGGACTCGACTTCGCCCTCGAGCTCGCGGTTGGCCGGCGGCGAGGTCATCGACTTGATGCGCATCCGCGAGGCGGCCTCGTCGATCAGGTCGATCGCCTTGTCCGGCAGGAAGCGGTCGGAGATGTAGCGGCTGGCCAGTTCGCCGGCGGCGCGCAGCGCCTCGTCGGTGATCTGCACCTTGTGGTGCTGCTCGTAGCGGTCGCGCAGGCCCGTGAGGATCTCGACGGTCTGGTCGATCGTCGGCTCGTCCACGCGGATCTGCTGGAAGCGGCGCTCCAGCGCGGAGTCGCGCTCGAGGTACTTGCGGTACTCGTCGAGCGTGGTCGCGCCGATCGTCTGCAGCTCGCCGCGCGCCAGAGCGGGCTTGAGGATGGAGGCGGCGTCGATGGCGCCCTCGGCGGCGCCGGCGCCAACGAGGTTGTGGAGCTCGTCGATGAACAGGATGATGTCGCCGCGCTGGGTGATCTCCTTCATCACCTTCTTCAGGCGCTCCTCGAACTCGCCGCGGTACTTGGAGCCGGCGACGAGCGCGGCCAGGTCGAGCGTGTAGATCTGCTTGTTCTTGAGCAGCTCGGGCACCTCGGAGCTCGTGATCCGCTGCGCCAGGCCCTCGACGACGGCGGTCTTGCCGACGCCGGGCTCGCCGACGAGCACCGGGTTGTTCTTGGTGCGCCGCGAGAGGATCTGCATGATCCGCTCGATCTCGGTCTCGCGCCCGACACACGGGTCGAGCTTGCCCTCGGAGGCCAGCTTGGTCAAGTTGCGCCCGAACTGGTCGAGCAGCTTCGAGGACTTCTTGCCCTCGCCGGAGGCGCCGGCGCCAGCGCCGGCCGCGCCGCCGCCCTGGCCCTGGCGGCGGCCGCCCGGGCCCGAGAGCATGCGGATGACCTCGTTGCGGATCTTCTCCGAGTCGGCGTCGAAGTCCAGCAGGATGCGCGCGGCGACGCCCTCGTTCTCGCGCACGAGGCCGAGCAGGATGTGCTCGGTGCCGATGTAGTTGTGGCCGAGGCTGAGCGCCTCGCGCAGGGCCAGCTCCAGCACCTTCTTGGCGCGCGGCGTGAACGGGATCTGACCGGAGGTGACCTCCTCGCCGGAGCCGACGATGCGCACGACCTGCGCGCGCACGCGCTCGACGGTGATGTCGAGGCTCTCCAGGACGCGCGCGGCCAAGCCCTCCTCCTCGCGGAGCAGGCCGAGCAGGATGTGCTCGGTGCCGATGTAGTTGTGCTTGAGCGTGCGCGCCTCCTCCTGCGCAAGAACGACCACCTGCCGGGCCCGTTCTGTGAATCGCTCGAACATGGTGCGCTTCCTTCCTGCCTGGAGTCCCCCAATCAAAGAGGTTGGGGCCCTAACGACGCCTTGCCGAGCAGTCTACCAACCGGCCACCCTGCACTATCGGGGTCATCGGCATCGCGGGCCGCCGTCTTGATCGGCTGCGCTCAGTCGCGCATCGCCGGGAACAGCACGACCTCGCGGATCGAGTCGCGCCCGGTGAGCAGCATGACCAGGCGGTCGACCCCGAGGCCGACGCCGGCGGTCGGCGGCATGCCCTGCTCGAGCGCCTGCACGTAGGCCTCGTCGTAGGGCATCGTCTCGGCCTCGGCTTCGGCGGCCTCGTGGCGCGCCTGCTCGGAGAAGCGCGCGCGCTGCTCGTCGGGGTCGATCAGCTCGCTGAAGCCGTTGGCGATCTCCATCCCGGCCGCGAACGCCTCGAAGCGCTCCACGATCGTCGGGTCCTCGGCGCGCTCGCGCGCGAGCGGCGAGAGCTCCTTGGGGTAGTCGAGGACGAACGTCGGCTGCACGAGGGTCGGCTCGACGTACTTGGAGAGCAGGTCGTCGGCCATCTCGAACCAGACCCCGGAGGTCTTGACGTCGAGACCGAGCCGTCCGATCTCGGCGGCCAGCGCCTCGGGGGTCGTGTGCTCGGCGAGGTCGATGCCCGAGGCCTCGCGGATCGCCTCGACGAAGCCGACCCGCCTCCACGGCGCGGAGAAGTCGAGCTCGCCCGCGTAGCCGCTCGCCGCGGCGGCGGCGCGGACGATCGCTTCGGTGCGCGCCATCGCGCCCTCGTAGTCGGCGTAGGCCTCGTACCACTCGACCATCGTGAACTCCGGGTTGTGCTTGTGCGAGACGCCCTCGTTGCGGAAGTCCTTGCCGAGCTCGTAGACGCGCTCCAGGCCGCCGACGATCAGCCGCTTCAGATAGAGCTCGGTCGCGATCCGCAGGTAGAGGTCGCGGTCGAGGGCGTTGTGGTGGGTGACGAACGGGCGCGCCAGCGCGCCGCCGTAGAGCGGCTGGAGCACGGGCGTCTCGACCTCGACGAAGCCGTCGCCGTCGAGCGCCGCGCGGATCGCCGAGACGATGCGGGCGCGCTCGACGAACAGCCGCCGCGAGTCAACGCTCGAGATCAGGTCGAGCTCGCGGCTGCGGTAGCGGGTCTCCACGTCGGTCAGGCCGTGGTGCTTGTCGGGCGGCGGGCGCAGCGCCTTGGCGAGCACCTGGAATCCTTCGACGCGCAGCGAGACCTCGCCGTGGCGGCTGCGCATGGCCGCGCCGTCGACGCCGATCAGGTCGCCGAGGTCGAGCGAGGCGATCAGCTTCAGGCGCTCCTCGCCGAGCACGTCCAGGCGCGCGTGCAGCTGGATCTTGCCGCTGCGGTCGACGAGGTCGAGGAAGGCGGCCTTGCCCGAGCCTCGCCGCGCCGCGAGCCGGCCGGCGACGCGGTGGCGCTCGTCCGTCTCCTCGCCCGCCTGCAGATGCTCGTAGGCGGCGAGCACCTGCGCGATCGGCTCGACGCCGGGGAAGGAGTGCGGGAAGGCGCCCGGGTCGGCCGCGGCGATGCGCTCGCGCTTGGCGCGCCGCTCGGCGATCAGCTCGTCCAGGCCGTGACGGCCCGGCTCGTCCGGCGCGGGGCCCTGCTCGCTGGCGCTCATTGCGCGTGCGAGCCTAGTCGAGGCCGACGTCGATCTTCGTGATCTTGAGCTTGCGGGCGGGGCCGCGCGGGACCTTGACCGCCACGACCTCGTTGCGCTTGCGCCCCAGCAGGGCGCGGCCGACGGGCGACTCGTTGGAGAGCTTGTATTCGTCGGGCTTGGCCTCGGCGGAGCCGACGATCGTGTACTTCACGGACTTGCCCGTCTTCTCGTCCTTGACGTGCACGACCGAGCCGACCTGGACGACGTCGGTCGAGAGGTCCTTGGCCTGGATCACGGTCGCCATGCGCAGCTTCTCCTGGAGCAGCGCGATGCGGCTCTCGAGCATCGCCTGCTCGTTCTTGGCGTCGTCGTACTCCGAGTTCTCGGAGATGTCTCCGAACTCGCGCGCCTCCTTGATGCGCTCGGCGACCTCGCGGCGCTTCTCCGTGGAGAGCAGGTCCAGCTCGTCCTTGAGCTTCTGCAGGCCTTCAGGTGTGAGGATGACGTCCTTCGGCATGTGACCCTCGATCGCGGTGGATGTCCCGACAGTGTCCCGACTGGCCGCCTGGCCGACATGCAAAATCCCCGCAGCTGCGGGGATTCCGCCGGCCGGTGGCAGCGGCGAGCGCAGCAGTATAGCGGGGGCGCGGAGACTCCCCGCCCGGCCCTACGGCGCCGCCGGCTGGGGGCTGGCAAGACCGAGCGCTTCGCGCACGCCTCCCAGTGTGGGGGCCGCCTGCAACGTCTCCTGCAGGCCCCTGGAGGCCGGCGGATCGAGCCCCAGCTGGGCCACGTACCACGGGTAGAACTTGCGCAGGTAGCGGGTCGCGCGCTCCTCGCCGAGGTGCTCGACGGCGCGGTCGATCGTCCAGGCGAGCTCGGCGAGCACCTGCTCGCGCGTCGGCCTGACAGTGCGCTCCTCGAGCAGCTCGGTGAACAGCCAGGGGTTGCCGAGGCCGCCGCGGGCGAGCATCACCGCGCAGGCGCCCGTGGCGTCGAACGCCTCGCGCGCGGACGCCGCGTCGTCCATCCCGCCGGTGAGGATCACGGGCGCCGGCAGCGACTGCACCAGACGGGCGGCGAGCGCGTAGTCGGGGCTGCCCTTGTGGTGAACGGCCGCCGAGCGCGGGTGAAAGCCGATCGCCGCCACGCCGGCCTCGGCGACGAGCCGGTGGGCCAGCTCGAAGCCGCTCTCCTCGCCCGGCCGCACGCCGGAGCGCAGCTTGCAGGTAATAGGTATCCCGCCCGCCCCCATCCCGCCCGCCCCCATCGCGGCCGCCGCCTTCCCGCCCGCCCGCTCGGGGCCGGCGGTGTCCTGCCCTCGCTCGTGCGCCTCGCGCGCGCCCTCGACGGCGGCCCGCGCGACCGCGACCGCCAGGTCGGGGTCGTCGAGCAGCGCCGCGCCGGCGCCGGTCTTGCGGACCTTCGGCACCGGACAGCCCATGTTGATGTCGATCGCGTCGGCGCCCGCGGCGGCGACGTGCGCGGCGGCCGAGCGCATCATCGCGGGGTCCTCGCCGAACAGCTGGATCGACACCGGACCGCCAACGCCGACGGTCCGCTCGCGCGGGTCGATGCGCAGCATCTCCTCGCACGTCTTCGGGTTGCCGTAGTGGATGGCGTGCGAGGAGAGCATCTCCGAGACGGCCATGCCGGCGCCGTAGCGCTTTGCCTGCAGGCGCACGAACCAGTTGCCGATGCCCGCCAGCGGCGCCAGGATCACACGGTTGGGCACGCGCAGCGAGCCCAGCTGCCAGCTCTCGTTCAGGCGCGAAGGCGGTGGCATGGACTGACGAGCGAGTTTAAGGCAGGCGCCTTGCGGGCGCCTGTAGGATGCGCCGCGTGCGGGCGATCCCTCGCCGGGGGGCGAGCAACAGGACGTGCGGGCTCATCGCGACGGCGATGCTGGCCTACGCCTGCGCGTGCGCGCTCGCGGGGCCCGCGCGAGCCGGCACGGTCGAAGTGGGCTGCGGCCAGCTGCAGGAAAAGATGGACGCGGTCGCGGGCCTGGCCAACCACGGCAAGGGCGAAACGATCGTGCTGAACGGCCTTTGCGAAGCCGCGAACTTGAAAAAGACGAGCGGCCTCACGATCCCGGGGGGCGCGGACTTCACGCTGGAAGGCAAGCCCGGCACGACCTCGGGGCTCGACGGCGAAGGCGTGAAGGGCTCGATGCTGCAAAGCGAACCCGGTCACGAAGTCGGCTCGCTGACGCTCGCCAACCTCGTGTTCGAGCACGCGGACGTCACGACGCCGGTGGCGTCCGCGCTGACGCTGATCGCGAGCCAGCTGACGCTCAGCGGCGACACGTTCTCCGGAGACACCGACACCGAAGGCCAGGGAGGCGCGGTGGACGTCGAGATCTCGCCCGACAACTGCGTGCCCGCCGGCTCGACGGCGCTCGCGATCACGGACTCGGCCTTCCGCGACGACAAGCTCGTCGCCACGTCCGAAAGCGGCGAAGGCGGCGCGTTGTGGGTGCAGCAGAACTGTCCCGCCGCGAACAGCGTGCTCCAGGGCGACGTGTTCGAAGGCAACACCCTGGAAGGCGGCGCTTCCTCCCTCCGCGACACGGGCGGCGCGGTGTGGATGGTGACGAACGCCAGCGAAGCGGTGTCGGCGCTGCGCCAGAGCGCGGACGTGTTCGCGTCCAACCGCATCGTGGCGAGCGGCGGCAAAGCCAACTACGGCGGCGGGGGCGAGTGGCTGGAAGGCATCAGCCTGACGAGCGTCGACGACCGCTACTCGGGCAACTCGATCCCGGGCGCGACGGGCGCCGGGCGGTGGAGCTGGGGCGCCGGGCTGGGCCTGCTGAACAGCGGATGCAATCCGAAAACGGCCACCGAAAGCACGCTCGAGAACGCCGTCGTCGCCGGCAACTCGATCGCGGCGGGGGAAGCGGCGGACCTCGGCGGCGCCGGCATCTACGTCGGCTGCGCAGAGTCCGAAAACACGCCCAACCACCTGAAGCTGCAGGACTCCACCGTCACCGAGAACACCGTCGCGAGCGGCGGCGTGGCGGGCATCGACGGCGGCCCCTCCGACCAGCTCGTGTTGCAGAACTCGATCGTCGCCGACGACCTCGGCGGCAGCGAGACCGGCGGCTTCGCCGGGACGGGCGGCTCCCTGAGCGCGAGCCACAGCGACGTGTGCGCGCCGGGCTCGACGACGACCGCGCTGCCCGGCGAAGGCAACATCTGCGCGAACCCGCTGCTCGCGGACGACGGCAAGCCCGAATCCTTCGACGTGCACGAGACGAGCGCGAGCCCGACGATCGACGCGGGCTCCAACGCGCTCGTGCCCGAAGGGCTCGGCAGCGACTTCTACGGCGACCCGCGGATCGCGGCGGCGACCCTCAACGACTCGTGCGGCGACGGCGGCCCCTTCCCGGGGCCGGCGGTGGTCGACATCGGAGCCGACGAGGCCCCCACCGGGACGCGCGTGACCATCCCCGCCTGCGCGCCGGGTCCGTGCGCGCCCGTGTCGAGCTTCGCCCTCCCCGGCGTCGCGCAGCGCCCGAACGGCGTCGAGGCGCTCTCCTTCACGAACCTGGCCGCGGGCAAGCTGTCGATCCTCGCCACGTTCAGGGTCATGAAGACCGTCGTCGAGCACGTCCACGGGCACACCCGCAAGGTCAAGAAGCTAGTGACGATCGTCTACGGCCGGGCCGGCAGGACGACGACCTCCCCCGGCGACGTCACGATCGCGCTGAAGCCGACCAAGCAGGCGCTCGCGCTGCTGCGCGCGCGCAAGCGGCTGCGGGTGCTGCTGACGATCACCTTCACGGCCGCCGGCGCGACGCCGACGACGCACACGAAGACGATCCTCGTCAGATACGTCAAGCCGGCGCCCAAGCCCCACCGCCACGGCTAGCGATCGCCGCTCGGGCTCAGGCGTTGCGCGCGTGCAGCAGGCGCAGGCCGGTGAGCGTGAGCAGGTCGTCGACCTCCTCGAGCTCCTCCGTGAACGGCACGACCAGGCGCGCGAGGCCGCCGGTGGCGATAACCGCGGTGCGTTCGCCGAGCTCGTCCCACAGGCGGCGCAGGATCGCGTCGATCGCGCCGGCGTAGCCGTAGACGACGCCCGAGCGGATCGCGTCGATCGTGTTCTTGCCGATCACGCTGCGCGGCGGCGCGAGGTCGACCTTCGGCAGCCGCGCGCCGCGTTCGGAGAGCGCTTCCAGGGAGATCTCGATGCCGGTCATGAGCGCGCCGCCGACGTACTCGCCCTCGCGGGAGACCACGTCGAAGGTGGTGGCGGTGCCGAAGTCGACGCACACGACCGGCCCGCCGAAGCGCTCGCGGATGGCGACCGCGTTGACGAGCCTGTCGGCGCCGATCTCGCGCGGGTTGTCGTAGCGGATCGCCATGCCCGTCTTGGTGCCGGGGCCGACGGCGAGCATCTGGTGGCCGAGATAGCGCTCGGCCATGAACGTCCACTCGGGCTCGAGCTGGGGCACCGTCGAGGACACGATCGAACCGTCGACGTCGTCGAAGCCGTAGCCGCGCAGCCCGAGCAGGTTGCGCAGCGCGGCGCCGAGCTCGTCGGCGGTCGACTGGCGCACGGTCGCAAAGCGCCAGTGCTCGAGCAGGCGCTCGCCCTCGAAGACGCCGAAGTGCGTCTGGGTGTTGCCGACGTCGACGACCAGCAGCATGACTCGGGCATTATGCTCGCCCGGACGCGTGAGGACACGAACGCTCACCCCCGCCGACCGGCCGGCGCTGCTGGCCCTCAACCAAGAGTCGGTCGCGCAGCTGAGCGAGCTCGACGAGCCGCGCCTTCTGTGGCTGCTGTCGCTGGCGCACACGAGCCTCGGCGTCGAGCGCGACGGGCGGCTGGCCGCGTTCGCGCTGGCGTTCGCGCCCGGGACGGACTACGACAGCGAGAACTACCGCTGGTTCGGGGCGCGCTTCGAGCGCTTCCTGTACCTGGACCGCGTCGTGGTCGCCCCGGAGCTGCGCAGGCTGGGCCTCGCGAGCGAGCTGTATGACGCGATCGAGCAGGCCGCCGCCGCGTTCGGGCGGATGGTCTGCGAGGTCAACGTGCGCCCGCCCAACGAGCCGTCGCTGGCGTTCCACCGCGCGCGCGGCTACGTCGAGCTGGGGCGCCTGGCCCACGGCGAGGACAAGCTCGTCGCGCTGCTCGCCAAGGAGCTGCCGGCCGTCTGAGCCCGGCGGCGCGCGCCGGACCAGACGGCCGGATGACTCGAGCTCAGGCGCGCACGGTGACGGTGCGCGTGAGCGTGACCGTCGAGCCCTTGGCGGAGGCGAGCACCAGCTTGACGGTCAGCGTCAGGTGCCCGTGCGCGCCCAGCGCGCGGCGCGCCTTCGCGTCGAGCCCGACGGCGAAGCTCGTGGCGCCGCCGTGCAGCGCCGAGCGCACCGCGCGACCGACCTGCACCCGCGTGGCGTGGCCGGCGCTCGCCAGCGAGGCGCGCGTGGCCAGCAGCTGCACTTCCAGCTTGCCGCCGGCAGCGGCCTCGGAGACGTCCACCGAGCCATGCACCGAGTGGCCCTTCTGCGTGCTGGGCAGCTTCACGGCCGAGGAGGCGCTGCCCACGAACAGCGACGCGCTCGGGGCCGGCCCCGGCGAGCCGCTCGGCGTCGAGCCCGGGCCGGTCGTGGGCATCGTGCTCGTCCCCGTGGGCGTCGGTTCCCTGCTCGGGGTGGTCGTGCCGGTGGACGTCGTGCCGCCTCCGCCCGTGGTGCCGGCGGGCACTTCGACGATCACCCGGTACTTGGTGTAGTTCGAGCTGCCGTCGTCGAACAGGCCGGCGCTTTCGAACTGGTATTCGCCGGCGGCGGCGAACGTGCACGTGCCACTCCAGCCGGTTTTCGTCGGCGGCGCCTCCACGACGCCCGTGCAGGTCGGCGCGGCGCCCTTCCAGACCACGTCGGTGGGCGCCTTGGCGTCGTTGTCTTCAAACGAGATCGTGCCGCCCTGGGCGACCTTGAAGGGCGCGACTTCATAGAACCCGACGTCTGCGGGGCTGCTGCCCACGGGGTTCCAGCACGCCCAGGTTTCGACGGCGCAGTTAGGGTTGACTTCGAGCTTGAGTTCGGACGACGCCGCCGAGGTCGGCGCCGCGACCACCGCGGCCAGCGCTACGGCGGCGGCGGCGCCGAGAGCAGCGACGAGAGGGAACGACAAGATCTTGCGCACGCTCATTTCAGTACCGACCCTTTCCTCGTAGTCGACGTCGGGAGACCCGCCTGGGCCGCGCCCGCGCACACCCGCGATTTACGCCGCCTCCCGCTAGGACACCGCGGCAGCCGATTCCTTCCCGCTGGTCGCGCGCGCGAGGCGGATGCGCCCTGGTGACCGAATCGCCCTCGGCGGCGCTACAGTCGCGGTGGCGAGTGTGCGCGGGAGAGGCCAGCCGCGCGCCCGCCGGGGCCTCATGCGCACGCTCGACCCACAGTCCCTCACGCAGCACGTGGACCGCCTGTACCGCGCGGCGTGGGCGCTGTGCGGCTCGCGCGAGGACGCCGAGGACCTCGTGCAGGAGACCTTCGCCCGCGTGCTCTCGCGCCCGCGCGTGCTGCGCGGCGACGACGAGCTGTACTACCTGATGCGCGTGCTGCGCAACACGTTCCTGACGAGCCTGCGCACCGCCTCGCGCAGGCCGATGACGGCGGCGACGCTGGAGGACGTGGTGGCGGCCGACCCCAAGCCGACGAACCGGCCGGACCACGCCTTCGAGGTGCAGGAGGTCTACGCGACGATCGCCGAGCTGCCCGACAGCTTCCGGCTCGCGCTGGTGGCGGTCGATGTGCTCGGCCTCTCCTACAAGGAGGCTTCGCGGGCGCTGCAGGTGCGCGAGGCGACGCTCACGACGCGCCTGTTCCGGGCCCGCAAGCAGGTGGCCGAGCGGCTCAGCCCGCCGGACGCGCCGACGCGGCCGCCGGGCGCCGGCGGACGCGCGACGGGAGCGTCGGGTCTGCGCGAGTCCCCGGAGGCGGTCCCGCAAAGACCGCGGATCTCCGAGCTGCGCCGGGAAGACACGGGCGCGAGCGGAGTCTCGATCGGTGAGGGAATGCCATGAGCGAGCGACCCACATACAGCGAGTCCGAGCTGATCGACCTGGTCCGCGCGATCGACGTGCGCGCCCCGCGGGAGCTGCACGAGCGCGTCGAGGCGATGGTCGCCGAGCGCGCCGCCGCCCCTGCGCGCCGGACGGGCGTCGTTCGCTGGCGCCTGGCGGCCGTGCCGGCGCTCGGCGCGGTCGCGGTGGCGCTGGCGCTCGCGGCGGTGCTGACGGGCGGCGGGGGCGGCCAGTCGCTGACGCTCGACCGGACGGTCGCGCTGACGCTGCGCCCGGCGACGATGACGGCGCCCGCCGAGGACCCGCACAACGGCAGCCAGCTGATGGTCTCGGTCGACGGCGTCCGGTTCCCCTACTGGGAAGAGAGCTTCGGCTTCCGCACGACCGGCGAGCGCTTGGACCGCGTCGACGGGCGCCGGGTGACGACCGTCTTCTACGCCGACAGCCACAACGACTGGATCGGCTACGCGATCGTGGCCGGCGCGGCCCCGCACGTCGGCGGCGGCGTCGTGACGCGTCGCGAAGGCATCGCCTACCGCATGCTGAGCAGCGGCGGCGCCCAGGTCGTCACGTGGGTCCGCGACGGGCATCTGTGCGTGGTGGCCGGACACGGCGTGAGCCGCGGCACGCTGCTGTCGTTGGCTTCCTGGCACGGCCCGGACGACTCGCTGGCCTCCTAGGCACGGGATCCCTCCCCCAGCCGGCGAAGCTCGAGCGGGGGACCGGCCCAGCGGACTCCCTCCGCGAGCGGCAGCCGGGCGAGCGCGTCGGCCAGGCGCGCCCCGCCGGGCACGGCGAGCTCGAAGTCGAGCTCGAGCGCGGGGATCAGGACGAAGCGACGCGTGAGCAGCTGCTCGTGCGGGAGCAGCATGCGCTCGTGGCGCAGCTCGAGCCCGCCGAGCAGGAGCACGTCGATGTCGATCGCGCGCGGCCCGTGGCGGAGTCCTCCGGGCTCGCGCCCGAGCTCGCGCTCCAGACGCTTGACGGTGTCCAGCAGCTCCAGGGGCTCGAGCGTGGTTCGCACGCGTACGCAGGCGTTGAGGAAGCTCGGCTGGCCGGGCAGCTCGCCGACCGGGTCGGTGTCGTAGGTGGACGAGCTCGCCAGCGGCTCCACGCCGCTCGCGCCCAGCGCGTCCACGGCCGCCTGGAGCTGCGCGCGGCGACCACCGCCTCCGGCGGCGGTGCGCCCGACGTTGGAGCCGAGCCCCAGCAGCCCGACGCGCTCCTGCGCCGGCACCTATCCCTCGGCTTCGCGCCAGACCTCGACGGAGACCTCGTCGACGCTCAGCGCGATCGGCGGCTCGGGCTTGGCGGCCTTGACCCACACTCCCTCGAGCTCGTAGTCGGCTAGCAGCCTGTCGGCGATCGTGCTGCACAGCCGCTCGAGCGTCCGGTGGGAGCGCTGCTGGGCGATCAGCGCCACGAGCTGGCAGACCTCGGCGTAGTCGACGGTGTCCTCGATCGAGTCCGTGACGGTCGCGTCGGTTTCGCCGATGTCCAGGCGCAGGTCCAACACGAGCCGCTGGCCGACCTCGCGCTCGGCCTCGCTGACGCCGTGGTGGGTGTAGAGCGAGAGGCCGGTGATCTCGATCGTGACCGACTCGGCGGAGCCTTCGTGCTCCTCGTCGAGGTCGCCGTCGTCGTCTAGCTCGTCTGCGTCCCCCTCGTCGGCCATCGCCCGCCCAACGTAGCAGCCGCCACCGCGAGAGCGCCGCGAACGGCGCCGACGTCGTGGACGCGGAAGACGCTGGCGCCGCGCTCGAGCGCGAGCACGTTCGTGGCGATCGTGCCGGGCAGGCGCTCGTCGGTGTCCACCGGGCGCTCGCTCCCCGCGGACTCGCCGATGATGCGCCCGAGGAAGCTCTTGCGCGAGGTGCCGATCACGAGCGGCCGCCCGATCGCCGCGAGCTCGTCCAGGCGCCGCAGCAGCTCGAGGTTGTGCGCGGCCGTCTTGCCGAAGCCGATGCCGGGGTCGAGCAGGATCCGCTGCTCGCTCACCCCCTCGCCCACCGCGAAGCCGAGGCGCTCTTCCAGGAAGGACCTGACGTCGTCGACCACGTCGTCGTACTCAGGCCCCCCCGCCCCGCCCGCGCTCGCCTGCTGCATCGTGCGCGGCTGCCCGCGCATGTGCATGAGGCAGCAGTCCGCGCCGCTCTGGACCACCACTCCCACCATCTCCGGGTCGGCGCGCAGCGCGCTGACGTCGTTGACGAGGCTCGCGCCGGCGGCGAGCGCGGCGCGCGCGACCGCCGCCTTGCAGGTGTCGATCGAGATCTGGGCGCGCGCCGGCAGCCCGGCCTGCGCGATCCCCTCGAGCACCGGCGCGATCCGCGCCAGCTCCGCGTCGGCGCCGACCGGCTCGGCTCCCGGCCGCGTGGATTCGCCGCCCACGTCCACGATGTCCGCGCCTTCCGCGAGCAGCTCCCGCGCCCGCGTCACCGCCGCGGCGGCCTCCACGAAGCGCCCCCCGTCCGAGAACGAGTCGGGGGTCACGTTCAGCACCCCCATCAGGCGGTAGGAACGGTCCACGATCGCAGCAACCTACCGGCACGCCGCCAGGCGCACCGAGGCGCCGTCAGACGGGCTCGGGGCGCTCTTGGTCGGTGGCCCGGATCTCGGCGGCGCCGCCGGCGAGGCCGGGGCGGGGGATCGGGCGTGGCGCTTCGCGCTCGGGGCGGTCGATCGGCGATGGCGGCGCCGGCAGCTGCGGCCCGCGCGGCTCCTCCACGCCGAACACCTCCTCCTCGCTCTTGCCGTCGAGCAGGGCGAGGAACTCCTCCTTCTCGATCGTCTCGCGTTTGACGAGGATCTCGGAGATGTTCGTGAGGTCGTGCTGGTGCTCGGTGAGGATGCTGCGCGCGCGCTGGTGGGCCGATTCGATGATGCGCCGCACCTCGTCGTCGATCTCGCGGGCGATCTCGTCGGAGTAGTCGGGCTCGGTGGAGAACTCGCGGCCGAGGAACGGCTGGCCGTGGTCGTGGCCGAACACGCGCGGCCCGAGCTTCTCGCTCATGCCGAAGCGCATCACCATCTGCTTGGCCGTCGCGGTCACCTTTTCGAGGTCGTTGGAGGCGCCCGTGGTGATCTCGCCGAAGACGAGCTCCTCGGCGGCGCGGCCGCCGAGCGTCATCGCCATCGTGTCCTCCAGCTCGGCGCGGGTCGTCAGGAAGCGGTCCTCCTGGGGCATCGAGATCGTGTAGCCGAGCGCCTGCCCGCGCGAGATCACCGAGATCTTGTGCACCGGGTCGGAGTGCTCGAGGAAGTGGCCGACGAGCGCGTGGCCCATCTCGTGGTACGCGGTCACGAGCCGCTCTTTCTCGCTCATCACGCGCGTCTTCTTCTCGGGGCCGGCGATCACGCGCATGATCCCCTCCTCGAGCTCCTCCTGGCCGATCTCGCGCTTGCCGGTGCGGGCCGCGAGCAGCGCCGCCTCGTTGATCAGGTTCGACAGGTCGGCGCCGGTGAACCCGGGCGTCTGGCCCGACAGCGCATCTATGTCGATCACCTTCGCGAGCGGCTTGCCGCGCGTGTGCACCTCGAGGATCTTCGCGCGGCCCTTGCGGTCCGGCCGGTCGACGGCGATCTGGCGGTCGAAGCGGCCGGGGCGCAGCAGCGCCGGGTCGAGGATGTCGGGCCGGTTGGTGGCCGCGATCATGATGATGTTGTCCTTGGCCTCGAAGCCGTCCATCTCGACGAGCAGCTGGTTGAGCGTCTGCTCGCGCTCGTCGTGGCCGCCGCCGAGCCCGGCCCCGCGGTGGCGCCCGACGGCGTCGATCTCGTCCATGAAGATGATGCAGGGGCTGTTCTGCTTGGCCTGCTCGAACAGGTCGCGCACGCGCGAGGCGCCGACGCCGACGAACATCTCGACGAAGTCAGAGCCGGAGATCGAGAAGAACGGCACGCCCGCCTCCCCGGCGACCGCGCGCGCCAGCAGCGTCTTGCCCGTGCCGGGCGGCCCGTACAGCAGCACGCCCGTAGGGATGCGCGCGCCGAGCGCCTGGAACTTCTTCGGGTTCTCGAGGAATTCCTTGATCTCGTGGAGCTCCTCGACGGCCTCGTCGACCCCGGCGACGTCGCGGAAGGTGATCTTTGGCGAGTCGGCTGACATGCGCTTGGCGCGCGACTTGCCGAAGGACATGACTTTCGAGCCACCGCCCTGCACCTGGTTCATCAGGAAGATCCAGAAGCCGAGGAACAGCGCGAACGGCAGGATGTAGGTGAGCAGGCCGAGCAGCTCGCTGCTCTTTTCCGATTCGACGTTGAACGGCACGCCGTAGGATTTGAGTTCCTTGATCAGTTCGGGCGCGGCCTGTTCGACGTAGCCGATTTCGTAGGTTTCTTTGTTGCCCTTCTTGTTGAGCTTGACTTCGAGGGCTTTGCCCTTGTTCTTGAACTCAACCGATTCGACTTCGTGGTTCGGAAGTTCCTTGGCGACCAGCGTCTGGTAGCTGTGGGTGGGCTTGTTGCCGCCGCCCGGATTGACGAGTTTGACCGCGAGGAACGCCAGCACCACCACCAGGAGGATCGGGAACGCTGCGCTCTTGAAGAAGCGGCTCATGGCTCGTTTACGTGGGGTCTGACGCCGGTTTCAGGTGTGGCGCCAGTGTCCTAGCGTACCATGCAGGGTCCGGTTTTCCGACGGTTGCACAGCCTCGCCGCCGACCTCCGGGAACGCTCGATCTAGCGCTCCAGGACCGCTACGAACGGCAGGTTGCGGTGGCGCTCGGCGTAGTCCAGGCCGTAGCCGACGACGAAGCGGTCGGGAATCTCGAAGCCGACGTAGCGCGTCGGCAGGTCGACCTTGCGCCGCTCCGGCTTGGTCAGCAGCGCGCACACCTCGAGCGAGCGCGGCCCGCGCGAGCCGAGGTTGCGCAGCAGGTACTGAAGCGTCAGCCCCGAGTCGACGATGTCCTCGACGATCAGCACGTCGCGGTCTTCGATCGCCGCGTCGAGATCCTTGAGGATCCGCACGACCCCCGAGGAGTCCGTCGCCGAGCCGTAGGAGGCGACCGCCATGAAGTCGACCTCGACCGGGATGTCGATGAAGCGCATCAGATCCGAGAGGAAGAAGACGGCACCCTTGAGCACCCCGATCAAGAGCAGCGAGCGGCCTGCGTAGTCGCGCGAGATCTGCTCGCCGAGCTCGGCCACGCGACGCTGCAGGTCCTCCGCGCTGACCAGCACCTCCCCGAGCTCCGGCGCGCTCGAGAGGCGTGTGCAGGTGGCCACGCAAGCAGTCTAGAGGCGCGCGAGGCGGAGCCGCGCGCGCCTCCGGGTCTAGGCGGGCTCCCGCGGCGGAAGCCTCTTCATCCGCAGCTCCCCGCGCTCGATCACCGCCGCGGCCTGCCCGCCCAGGTGGAGCTCGGCGCGCCCGCCGCGGCCGGTCGAAGATCGGCCAGCCAGCTCGAGCAGCTCGCGCACGCGGTCGCCGGCCTGCGGCACGTACGCGCCGGTGGCGTCCTCGGCCAGCCGCACGACGACCATCCGCGCGAGCGCCGCGGGCAGCTCGCGCAGGCGCGCGACGGCGATGCTCGCGCGGCCGCCGAGCTCCTGCTCGACCAGCCCGTCGAGCAGCTCGCTCTCCTCGCGCAGCAGGGCGGCCGTGCGCAGCACGTTCTCGCGCGCCGCCGGGTGCACGGCGGCCAGCGCCGGCACGACCTCCAGGCGCACGCGGGCGCGGGCGAAGCGGCCGTCCTCGTTGGACTCGTCCTCGCGCCACGCCAGGCCGCGCTCGCCGCAGTACGCCGCGGTCTGCTCGCGCCAGAGGCCGAGCAGCGGGCGGATCAGGCGGCCCTCGCTCGCCGGCATGCCCTGCAGCGCCCGGCGGCCGGGCGAGGCCGCGAGCCGGTAGAGGATCGTCTCGAGCTGATCGGAGGCCGTGTGGCCGGTCGCGATCAGGCAGTCGCGCTCCCGCGCGATGCGCTGCGCGTGGCCGTAGCGCAGCTCGCGCGCCCACGCCTGCAGGTTGCCGCTCGCCGCCTGCGCCCGTCCGCCCGCCCTGACGATCTCGAGCTGCACGCCGAGTCGCTCGCACAGCTCGGCGCAGTGGCGCTCGTCGGCGTCGGCCGCCTCGCGCAGGCCGTAGTTG
>DASZFZ010000089.1:0-78044 GCA_035939315.1 Solirubrobacteraceae bacterium
TGGCTTCAGGAGATCCCATGCCCCGAATCATCGTCACAACCGACTCTGTCTCATCCGAGCTGACCAACGACACGCCCGTGCTGCTGGACGAGCACGTGCACTCGGTCCACCTCAGCACGAGCCACGCCGCCGCGCAGCTGATGGAGCGTCTCGCCTGGGCGGTTCGCGACGCCGAGAGCGCCCAGGTGCCCGAGCGCCCGAGCGCGCGCGCCCGGCCCGAGCGCCCGCGGCAGCGGCGCAGGCCGGCCGCCCGCGAGCACGCGCGCGGGGTGGTCGCGGCGTAGGCCCGTCCGCTCGAAGACACGCGCTTGACACAGTCCGTGCGCCGAATCGGCGCAGATTCAACAGCCGCGTCACAGCCGTCCGCCTAGCGTGGCGGCGGTGTGCGGCAGAGCTCCCAAGCGACCCACGGTCCGGCCGGCCGGCGCACGGCGGGCGCGCGGCGGCGATCCCCGCCACGCGCTCGGGCGGCTCGGCGAGCGGCTGGCCGCGGCGCACCTGCGCCGGCTCGGCTACGAGGTGCTCGCGAGCAACGTGCGCACCCGCCACGGCGAGATCGACCTGATCGCCTTCGGCCAGGACACGCTCGTGTTCGCCGAGGTCAAGACACGCACGGCCGCCCGCGCGGACGGGCCCGCGCCGGCCGGGCTCGAGCCGCTGGCCGCCCTGCGCCCGCGCCAGCGCGCCCGCCTGCGTCGGCTGGCGCTCGCGTGGCTCGCCGAGCAGGCAGCGACGCGCCCGCGGGCCGCGACGATCCGCTTCGACGCGCTCGGCGTGCACCTCGACCGCGAGGGCCGGCTGCTGCGCCTCGACCACGTCGAGGGGGCCTGGTGAGCGGCCGCCTCACCCCGAAGGCCGCTGGGGCCAGCGGCCCGGCGCGCCGAGCGTTTGGAGCGCGCGGCACACCTCGCGCTCGGCGCGCCCGCGCATCCAGACGCTCGTGCCCGCGCCCTCGGCGGCGAACTCGACCACGAGGCGCCGGGCGCTGGCGCGGCGCAGCAGCGAGTAGAGCGTTCCCTCGCGTCCGCGCGCGCGCCGGCGCAGGCGCCGCCTCCCGAGCAGCCCGAGGCCTTCGGGATCTTCGAGCGGCTCGGGCTGCTCGGGCTCGACGATGCCGTCGCTGAACAGCAGCCGGCCGTCCTGGCGGTCCTGCACCGCGAAGCCGCGGGCGCGGTAGAGCTCGGGGCCGAGCTCGTCGCGGAAGCGCGCGAGCGCCTGGGCGGGCGGCTCGACCATCGAGAAGCGATGATCGATCCTCGCCACCCTCCTACAGCGCGAGCTGCTGGTAGGCGAGCGACTGGAAGGACATCCGGTGCAGCGGCGAGACGCCCTGGCGCAGGATCGCCTCGCGGTGGGAGGGGGTCGAGTAGCCGACGTGCTCGGCGAACTGCCAGCCGGGGTAGCGGCCGTCGGCGAGACGCATGAAGCGGTCGCGCGTGACCTTGGCGACGATCGAGGCGGCGGCGATCGCGGCGCTGGTCGCGTCCCCGTCGACGATCGCGCGCTGGGGACGCTCGAACTCGGGCACGTTGAAGCCGTCGAGCAGGCAGATCACCTCGCCGCCGAGATCGGCGGTGACGCCGCGCACCGCGTCGCGCAGCGCCGCGAGGTTGGTCTTGTGCAGCCCCCGCGCGTCGATCCCGCGCACGCACCTGGAGACGACCGTCACGCGGGCGGCGCTGCGCAGCACGAGCGGGTAGAGCTGCTCGCGCGCCTCGGCCGTGTGCTGCTTGGAGTCGTTGAGCGCATCGAGCGCGCGCAGCTCGCGCGTGGTCAGCGCCTCGTAGTCGAACAGCACCGCGGCCGCCACCAGCGGTCCCGCCAGGCAGCCCCGGCCGGCCTCGTCGGCGCCGGCCACCATGCGGAAGCCCAGCCGCCGGTCGAACGCGAACAGCCGCCTGCCGCTGCCGGCGCGCCGCGCGCGCCGGCGCGCCCGTGCCGATGACCCCGACGCGCTCGCGCGTGCCGCCACGGCGTCCGGCCCGCTAGAAGATGCCGATGCGGTCGGGGGGCCAGTAGGTGGCGATTGCCCCGCCGATGATCCATCCGGTGGGGACGGGTCCCCAGAACCTGCTGTCGTCGGATTCGCCACGGTTGTCGCCCATCATGAACCAGTGCCCGGCCGGAATCTTGATGGGCGTCTGGAAGTTGCACTCGGGGCTCACGCCGCATTCGCGGATGTAGGAGTCGTGCTCGCGCTCGAAGCTGCTCTTGCCCTTCGGCTTGCGGTAGACGTGGCCTTCCTTGATGTAGATTTCATCGCCGGGGCCGGCCACGACGCGCTTGATGAAGTTGACGCCCGGGTCCTCCTTGGGGACGGGAGCAGCGCACGCCGCGCCGCCGAACTTGATCACGTGCGGGGACGGTCCGCACTCCTCCTGCTCGGCCCCTTCGGGCGGGTGAAAGACGGCGATCTCGCCGACGTGCGGTTCGCTGAAGTCCATGCCGATGCGGTTGACGAGCACGCGCTGGCCGATCGCCAGCGTCGGCTCCATCGAGCCGCTCGGGATGCGGTACGGCTTGACGATCCACGCCTGGATGCCGAGCGCGAGCCCGATCGCCACGGCGACGATGACCACCAGCTCGACCAGCGCCGCGGTCGTCGATTTCTTCGGCTTGCCGCCCTTGGCCGCGAGCGCCGCGTTGGCGGCTTGGTTGGCCGGCGAGCGCTGCCCGCGGGTCCGGGCGGGCGACTTCACGCCGGCTGGTCGCCGGCGGGTGCGCCCTCTTGGGCCGCGCCGGTGTCGGAGGGGGCGTCGGCCGCTGCCGAGCTCGCTGCGGACTCCTCACCGTCCGCCTCGGGCTGCCCCCCATCCGGGACCTGCTCGTCTGCGCCGGCGTCGCCGCCGTCGAGGACCGCCGTGCTCTCCTCCGCGGCCGCCTCGACCGCCGTGTCCTGGGCCGCGAGCTCCGCGCTCTCGACGGCCGCCTCCTCGGCCGTCCCGGGCTCGACCAGCAGGCCCGGCTCGACCACCACCTCGGGGCCGGTGTAGCGACGCTCGCGCACACGCGCGCGCTTGCCGACGCGGTCGCGCAGGTAGTAGAGCTTGGCGCGGCGCACGTCGCCGCGGGCGGCGAGCTCGATCCGCTCGATCTTCGGCGAGTGCAGCGGGAACATGCGCTCCACGCCCACCCCAAAGGACTGCTTGCGCACCGTGAACGTCTCCCGGGCGCCGTGGCCCTGGCGCTTGATGACCACGCCCTCGAACACCTGCACGCGGCTGCGCTGGCCCTCGATCACCTGGAAGTGGACCTTGACGCGGTCGCCGGGCGCGAAGTCCGGGACGCGGCGCAACTGCGCGCGCTCGATGGTTGCGATGACGCTGCTCATGGGAATGAAAGAGGGGTTGCGCCGGCCGCCGACAGTGGCCATGGCGAAGATCTCCGCCAGCGCGAGCTGCAATGGTAGCGAACGCCGGGCGCGGCCCGCTCAGCGCTCGCCGCGTTCGCCCGCCAGCCGTCCGCGTTCGCTGCTGCGCTCTTGTCTCCAACGCTCGATCTGCTCGTGGTGGCCGGAGAGCAGCACCTCGGGGACGCGCCAGCCCCGGTACTCCGCCGGGCGCGTGTAGTGGGGGTACTCGGGGTTGCCGGCGAGCGCCTCGCTGAAGGACTCCTCGGCCGCCGAGCGCTCGTGCCCGAGCGCGCCCGGGAGCTTGCGCAGGACGGCGTCGCAGACGACCATCGCCGCGAGCTCGCCGCCGCTGAGCACGTAGCGCCCGACCGACACGACGTCGCTGGCGAAGTGCTCGAGGATGCGCTCGTCCATGCCCTCGTAGCGGCCGCACAGGAGCGTCAGCGCGGGCTCGCCCGCGAGCTCCCGCACGAGCTGCTCGTCGAGCAGCCGCCCGCCGGGAGCCAGCGCGATCACGCGCCGGCGGCTGCGCAGCTGCACCGGATCGAGCTCGTAGCGGGCGCGCAGCGCGCAGTCGAGCACGTCGACGCGCAGCACCATCCCGGCGCCGCCGCCGAAGGGCGTGTCGTCGACCTGGCCGCCGCCGAGCGGCGTGTGCTCGCGCGGGTTGACGCACTCGAGCCTCGTGCCGGCGGCCAGCACGTTGCTGACGTGCCGCTGCGAGCGAAACCACTCGAACCACTCGGGGAAGAGCGTGAAGACGTCGATGTTCACGCGCCCTCGCCCCCGGGGCCCTGACGTCCTGTGTCCTCGCCCTCGCCCCCGGGGCCGTGCTCGGCCAGGCCGAGGAACTCCAGGTCGACCTCGATCCGCCGCTCGGCGGCCGAGATCGCGCGCACCGCGTCTTTGACCATCGGCACGAGCACCGGCTCGCCGCGGTCGGGCGGGCGCACCTCGAGCGCCTCGCACGAGGGCAGCTCCAGCAGGCGGCTGACGGTGCCGAGCAGCCGCGCTCCGTCCCACACGGCGCATCCCTCGAGTTCGTGGGCCCACCATTCGTCGGGCTCGAGCCGCGGCGCCCGCTCGCGCGCGACCGTCAGCTCGGCGCCGCGCAGGGCTTCGGCGGCGGCCCTGTCGCCGACTCCCTCCACGCGCACGATCGGGCGCTGCTCGGTGCCGGCGCGGCGCACGATCGCGGCCGTGCGCCCCGCCAGCGTGACGGGCGCCCCGGCGAGCAGCAGCCGCGAGACGGGCTGGGTGACGTAGAAGCTCCCGTCGAGCCCGTGCGCGCGGCCGACGCGGCCGACGGCCACGCTCGAGCCCGCCTGCGCCTCGCCGGCGGGCGGGCGGGGGTCCGGCCGGTCCTCGCTCGGCGTGGCCGTCAATCGACGATGTCGACGAGCACGTGGCTGCCCTCGCCGGCGGCCGCGGCTTTCACGACGGTCCGCAGCGCGTGGGCGGTGCGTCCGCCGCGCCCGATCACGCGGCCGTAGTCGTCGGCGGCCACGCACAGCTCGAGCACGATCGTGCCGTCGTCCTCCTCGAACTGCTCGACCTCGACGGCTTCGGGATCGTCGACGAGGCCTTCGGCGAGGTACTCGAGCAGTCGCTTCGGGATCTCGCTGGCCATCTGCAAGGCCCTCGCGGCGCGCGCCTAGCCCGCGGTGGAGCTCTCGATGCCCTGGATGCGCAGCAGCTTGCGCACGGCATCGGAGGGCTGCGCGCCGCGCGCCAGCCAGCTGCGGGCGCGCTCGGCGTCGATCACGATCGTCGAAGGGTTGGTCTGGGCGTTGTAGTGGCCGATCGTCTCGATCACGCGGCCGTCGCGCGGCGAACGCTGGTCGGCCACGACCACCCGCCATATCGGGTCCTTCCTGCCGCCCACTCGCGTGAGCCTGAGCCTTACCGCCACGATTTCCTCTCTGCCGCGAACAAGCCTTGACCTCGTGCGCCCCGAGCCGCCGCCTTCGGCGCCTCGGCACACGCCGGAAGCTAGAGAGCTTAGCGACAACCGGGCGTCGCGGCCGGGAGCGGGCCCGGCGCGGCCCGTCAGCGGGCGCCGCGCATCAAGGCGCCGATGTCCGGCATCTTGCCGCGGCCGACCTGGCGCATGACCTTGCGCATCTGGCCGAACTGCTTGACGAGCCGGTTGACCTGCTGCACGCTGGTGCCCGAGCCGCGGGCGATGCGCAGCCTGCGCGAGCCCTTGATCAGCTCGGGCCGGCGGCGCTCCTCGGGGGTCATCGAGAGGATGATCGCCTGGATGCGGTCGAGCTCGCGTTCGTCGACCTTCATGTTCTGCAGCTGATGGCCGGCGAGCCCGGGGATCATCCCGAGGATGCTCGTCAGCGGGCCCATTTTGCGGATCGTCTTGAGCTGGTCGAGGAAGTCGTCGAGACCGAATTCGTTCTTGCGCAGCTTGCGCTCGAGCACGCGCGCCTCGTCCTCGTCGAACTGGCGCTCGGCCTGCTCGATCAGGCTGAGCACGTCGCCCATGCCGAGGATCCGCTGCGCCATGCGGTCCGGGTGGAAGCGCTCGAACTGCTCGAGCTTCTCGCCGGTCGAGGCGTACAGGATCGGCTTGCCCGTGATCGCCTTGACCGACAGCGCCGCGCCGCCGCGCGCGTCGCCGTCGAGCTTGCTCATGACCACGCCGTCGAAGCTCACGGCCTGCGCGAAGCTCTCGGCGACGTTGACCGCGTCCTGGCCGGTCATCGCGTCGAGCACCAGCAGCACGTCGTGGGGTTTGACCGCGTCGCGGATGCGCACGAGCTCGGCCATCAGCTGCTCGTCCACGTGCAGGCGTCCGCTGGTGTCGACGATCAGCACGTCCTTGCCGTCCGCGCGCGCGCGCTCCAGCGCCCACGAGGCGATCTCGACGGGGTCGCTGTCGGGGGTGGGCGGGCCCTGGTGGTAGACCTCGGCGCCGGCCTGGCCGCCGACCTTGACGAGCTGCTCGACGGCCGCCGGCCGGTACACGTCGCAGGCCGCCACCGCCACCGAGGAGCCGTGCTCCTCGCGCAGGTGGCGCGCGAGCTTGGCGGTCGCGGTGGTCTTGCCCGAGCCCTGCAGGCCGGCCATCAGGATCACGGTCGGCGGGCGCGGCGAGAAGCTCAGGCCGGCGGCGGCAGCGCCGGGGTCGGGCGGGCCACCCATCAGACGGGTCAGCTCCTCGGCGACGATCTTGATCACCTGGTGGCCGGGGTTCAGCCCGCCGATCACCTCCGCGCCCAGGCAGCGCTCCTTCAGCTCGGAGGTGAACTGGCGCACCACCTTGAAGTTGACGTCCGCCTCGAGCAGCGCAAGGCGGATCTCGCGCATCGCCGCGTCGACGTCCCCCTCGGTGAGGGTGCCGCGCTGGCGCACGTCCGCGAGCGTCGTCTGGAGCTTCTCGCCGAGGGACTCGAACATGCTCGCCTGATTGTGTCAGCCGCGGCGCCGCGCCCCGACGGGTGCGCGGTCAGTCCTGCCCGGGCGCCAGCGAGGAGTTGCCGGCGGGCGCCTCGCCGCCGCTCAGGCGGCCTTTGAGCGCCTCGCCGATCCCGCCGAAGGCGTCGGCGAACTCGGAGGGCACGACGAACACCTTGTTGGCTTCCCCTTCTGCCAGTTCGGGCAGCATCTTCAGGTATTCGTAGCTGAGCAGCGCCCGGTCGGGCTTGCCCTCGTGGATCGCTTTGAAGACCGTGTCGATCGCCTTCGCCTCGCCCTCGGCGCGCAGCATCGCCGCCTGGCGCTCGCCCTCGGCGCTGAGCACCGCCGCCTGCTGGGCGCCTTCGGCGGTGAGCACGGCGGCCTGCTTGGCGCCCTCGGCGGTGAGGATCTGCGACTGCTTCTCGCCTTCGGCCGTGAGGATCGCGGCGCGCCGGTCGCGCTCGGCGCGCATCTGCTTCTCCATCGCCGTCCTGATGTCCGCCGGCGGGTCGACCGACTTGATCTCCACGCGGTTGATCCTGATGCCCCACTTGCCGGTCGCCTCGTCGAGCACGGTGCGCAGCTCGGCGTTGACGTTCTCGCGCGCGGTCAGCGTCGCCTCGAGAGTGAGCCCGCCGATCACGTTGCGCAGCGTCGTGACCGTCAGCTGCTCGATCGCCTGCAGCGGGTTGGCGACCTCGTAGGTGGCCGAGCGCGGGTCGGTGATCGTGAAATACAGGACCGTCTCGATCGCGACGACGACGTTGTCGTCGGTGATCACCGACTGGGGCGAGAAGTTGACGACCTGCTCGCGCAGGTCCACGAGCGGGCGCACGCGATCGATGAACGGCGTCACCAGCGTCAGCCCGGGCTCGAGCGTGCGGCTATAGCGGCCGAGCCGCTCGACGACGCCGGCGCGCGCCTGGGGGATCACGCGGATCGTGCGCGCGGCCACCACGAGCGCGAACAGGACGAGTACGGCGACGACGATGAGAACGGCCATTTCAGGGTTCCTTTCAGTGCATTACCAGCGCTGTGGCGCCGCGGATCTCGACGACCTCGACGCGCTCGCCGACGTCGATCACCTCGTCGTCGTCGTAGCTGCGCGCCGTCCACACCTCGCCGTTGTCGATCTTCACACAGCCGACGCCCTCGTCGTTGGCGATGCGCTCGAGCACCATCGCGCGGTGGCCGATGAGCGCGGCCGCGCCCGTGCGGATCGCGGGCGGCAGGCGGCGGTGGCGGCGGGCGACGGGCCGCAGCCCGGCGAAGGACACCGTCGAGGTGAGCGCGAAGACGACCACCGCGAGCGGGAGGCCGACGCCGGCGACGCTGACCGCGGCGGCCAGCGCGGCGCCGACCGCGAACGGCAGCAGGTACAGGCCGCCGGTGTGCATCTCGCCGAGGCCGAGCACGCAGGCGGCGACCACCCACAGGATCCAATTCATGCTTCCAGACTACTCCTGTGCGATCAGCGCCTGCGCAAACTCCCTGGCGTCGAAGGGCCGCAGATCCTCCAGCGACTCGCCGACCCCGATCAGCTTCACGGGCAGCTCCAGCTCGCGCGCGATCGCCAGCGCGATGCCGCCGCGCGCGGTGCCGTCGAGCTTGGTCAGCACCACCCCGCTGACCTGCGCGGACTCGGCGAACATGCGCGCCTGGCGCAGGCCGTTCTGCCCGGTCGTCGCGTCGATCGTCAGCAGCGTCTCGTGCGGGGCGCCCTCGAGCTGCCGCGAGATCACCCGGCGGACCTTGGCGAGCTCGCCCATCAGGTCCTCCTGCGTGTGCAGGCGCCCGGCGGTGTCGACGATCACCACGTCGACCCCCGTGGCGCGCGCGCGGGCGATCGCGTCGAAGGCCACCGCGCCGGGGTCCGAGCCTTCGGGGCCCGTGACGATCTCACAGCCGGCCCGCTCGGCCCAGCCCTCGAGCTGCTCGCCGGCGGCGGCGCGGAAGGTGTCGGCCGCGCCCAGCAGCACGCTCACGCCGAGCTGCTCGCGCAGATGCCAGGCGAGCTTGCCGATCGTGGTCGTCTTGCCGGTGCCGTTGACCCCGACCGCCATGATCACGGTCGGCTTGGCGCGCACGTCGATGCGTCCGTCGCCGACCGTGGCGGTCTGCGCGAGCAGCTCGATCAGGCGCGCGCTGAGCGCCTCGCCGCCCTCGAGCTCGCCCGCGGTCGCCTCGCGCTCGAGCGTCGCGACGACCGTGGCGGTCGTGCCGGCGCCGACGTCGGCCATGATCAGCGCCTCCTCCAGGCGTTCCCAGGTGTGCTCGTCGAGCGGCCCGAACAGCGTCGCCTGGATCTCCGAGCCGAGCGCCTGGCGGGTCTTGGCCATGCTCTCGCGCAGCCGGCGGAACAGTCCGCGCCGCCCCGGCGGCTCGCCGTCCTGCTCCCCACGCCGCTGGCTCGAGCCGTCGGGCTCGCCGGTGATGAACAGTTCGCTCCACTCGCGCGCCACGGGGCGGGCGAGTGTAGCAGCGCGCTCAGGCCACTTCCGCGACCGCGGCCAGCTGCTCGCCCTGGCCGTCCCCGTCGGGTGCGGACGCGGCGGGCAACTTGCGCGAGAGCACCTTGGAGACTCCGTTCTGGCCCATCGAGACGCCATACAGCCAGTCGGCGGCCTCCATCGTGCGCTTCTGGTGGGTGATCACGACGAACTGGGCGCGGTCGGAGTAGCGGCGCAGGAGCGTCAGGAAACGGTCGAGGTTGAGGTCGTCGAGCGCCGCCTCGACCTCGTCGAGGATGTAGAAGGGGCACGGCCGCGCGAGGAACACCGCGAACAGGAAGGCCAGCGCGGTCATCGACTTCTCCCCGCCCGAGAGCAGCGTCAGGCGCTTGGTGGACTTGCCCGCCGGCGTGATTTCGATCTCGACGCCCGGCAGCTGCGCCTCCGCTCCGGCCTCCCGCGCCTCGCTCTCGGCCTCGGCGGCCTGCTCTGAGCCCTGCGGGCCGGCGCCGCCATCGGACCCCTCCCCCTCCCGCGGCGGCGCCTGGCCGCCCAGCACCCGCCGCGGGCCCTGATCTTCCTGCACCAGGCGCAGGCGTCCGCTGCCGCCGGGGAAGACCTCGCCGACCAGCTCCTGGAAGTTGGCCGCGGCGGCCGCGAAGGTCTCCGCGAAGGTCTCCTCGATCTGGCGGTCGGTCTCGCGGATCACCGCGCGCAGCTCGCGCATCGCGGTCTCCAGGTCGCCGCGCTGGCTCTCGAGCTCCTCGACGTGCGCGAGCGCCTGCGCGTACTCGTCCTGGGCGAGCGGGTTCACGGGCCCCAGCTGCTCGCGCCGGCGCGTCAGGCGCTCGATCCTGGCGCGCAGCGACTCGATCTCCTGCTCCCCGAGCGACTCGGCGGCCTCCTCGGCCGGCGCGCTCGCCTCGATCCCGAGCTGCTCGGCGACGGTCGCGCACTCGAGCTCGGCCTCGCCGGCGCGGTCGCGCAGGCGCTGGGCGGCGACCTCGGCGACGGTCACGGCCTCGCCGCAGGCTCGCAGCTCGGCCTGGATCTGCGCCTCATCGGTGGCGCACTCGCGCAGCTCGCCGGCCATCCGCTCGCCCGCTAGCCGGTCGGCGGCGAGCTCCCGCTCGAGCTCGCCGACGCGCTCTCGCACGCCCTCCGCCAACGCCGCGAGCGCCGTCTCGAGCGCCCTGGCCCGCGGCTCCAGCGCCGTGTCGGCCTCGTGCTGGCGGCCCAGCCGCGCGACCCGCGCGACCCGCTCGACGCGCTCGCGCTCGCGACGCTCGCGCTGGCGGCGCTCGGCCGCGAGCTCCCCCTCGAGCTCGGCCTGGCGGACCGCGAGCGCGCCCTGCGCGGGAGCGCTGCGGCGCTGCTCGATCAGCCAGTCGGTGCGTCGCCGGGCCTCCTGCGCCTCGGCCTGGCGGCGCTGGACGGCGCGCAGCTCGGCCTCACAGGCAAGGCGCCGCTCCTCGGCGCCGTGCAGCTCGGCGAGCGCCAGCTCGCAGTCCTGGCGGGCCGCGTGCTCAGCCTGGACGGCGCGCTCGGAGTCGACGATCAGCCGGTCGCGCTCGTTGCGGCGCGCGAGCACCCGCTCGCTGCCGCCCTCGCCCAGCTGGCGGATCTCGCCCCAGGCTCCGAACCACACGCGCCCGGCGCGCGTGGCGGCGATCCCGCCGAAGTCCTTCGGCAGCTCCTCCAGGCGCTCGACGACCCAGGCGTCCGCGAGCAGGCGCGCGGCCAGCTCGAGCACCGCCGGCGGGCCGCTGAGCAGCTCGAGCAGGCGCCGGGCGCCGGCGACCGGCGGGGTGCGCCGCGCGGGCGCCGCGCCGGCGTCCTGGCCGGCGGCGAGCAGCGTGGTGCCGCCGTCGGGCCCGGCGCGGTCGAGCAGCGACTCCGCGCCCGCGAGGTCCTCGACGAGCGCCGCGTCCAGGCGTCCGCCGAGCGCCGCCGCGAGCGCCAGCTCGTAGCCGTCCTGCACGCTCAGCTCCTCGCTCAGCGCCTTCGGCGCGCTGGCCCGCCCGTGCCCGTCGGGGTGCTCGCCGTCCATGCGCGCGTGCGCGCGCAGGAACTGGTTCGCGCCGGCCAGCTCGGCGCCGACGCGCGCGGCCTCGCGCCGCGCCTCCTGCAGCGTGCGCTCGGCCTGCGAGAGGCGCCCGCGCGCGCCCTCGGCGTGCTGCTCGGCCTGCTCGCGCGCCTCCCGCGCCGCCGTGAGCGCGCCTTCGACCTGCTGGAGCTCGAGCGCCTGGCGCGCGTGCTCGCTCCGCAGCTCCGCGATCTCACGCTCGATCTCCTGCTCGCGGGTGGCGTGCAGCTCGGCGAGCCCGGCCTCCAGCGCGGCGATGCGATCCTCGCTGGCCGTCTGCTCGGCCTGCTCGGCCTCGCCCGCGCCCGTCTGCGCGCCGGCGCGCGCCAGCTCCTCCTCGACGCGCGCGATGCGCCGGGCGAGCGCCTGCGCGCTCGCGCCGGCCTGCTCGGCGCGCAGCACCACCCGCTCGTGGGCCGAGCGCGCGCCGTAGAGCTGGCCGGCGAGCGCGTCGTGACGCTCCGCGCGCTCGGCCAGCGCGCGCTCGGCGGCCCCGCGGCGCTCGACCGTCTGCGCGAGCCGCGCCTCGACCTGCTCGCGCGAACCGCGCGCCTCGGCCGCGGCGCGCTCGGCGGCCTCGAGCTGCTCGCGGCTGGCGCGCAGGTCCTCGCGCGCCAGCTCCCAGCGGGCCTGCAGGATCTGGAGCTGCAGGCGCTCGTGGAGCTCCGCCGCTTCGGCCTGGCGCTTGAGCGGGCGCAGGCGACTGCGCGCCTCGCGCTCGATGTCCAGCGCGCGGTCGAGGTTCTCCTGCGTGTGCTCGAGCTTCAGCTGCGCCCGCCGGCGCCGCTTGCGGTGCTTGCCCAGGCCGGCCGCCTCCTCGATCAGCAGGCGCCGGTCGCGCGGCTTGGAGGTCACGATCGCCTCCACCCGCCCCTGCGAGACGACCGAGTGGGTCTCCTTGCCCAGGCCCGTGTCCGAGAGCGCCTCGATCACGTCCGTCAGCCGGCAGCGCGCCCCGTTCAGCCGGTATCCGCCCTCGCCGCTGCGATCGAGCCTGCGCACGATCGAGATCTCGCTGAGCGGCACGTCGACCGTGCCGTCGGAGTTGTCGAGCACGATCTCGACCTCGGCCGCGCTGCGCGGCTGCACGCCGCGGCCGCCGCCGAAGATCACGTCCTGCATCGACTGGCCGCGGACCGCCAGCGGCGACTGCTCGCCCATCGCCCACAGCACCGCGTCGGTGACGTTGGACTTGCCCGAGCCGTTCGGCCCGACGACCACGCTGACGCCCGGCCCGAAGTCCAGGCGCGTGCGCTCGGAGAACGACTTGAAGCCGCTCAGCGTCACCGACTTCAGGCGCATGCGCGGCTCCCCGGGCACGCCGGCGCGAGGCGAGGAGCCCTCACGGCTGGCTTTCCAGCCGCTCCACGGCGATCCTCGCGGCCTCCTGCTCGGCGTGCTTCTTGCTGCGCCCGCTGCCACGGCCGAGCTCGCGCCCGTCCACCTGCGCGAGCACCGAGTAGGTGCGCTCGTGCGGAGGCCCGTCCTCGCCGGTGACCTCGTAGCTGACCTGCGCCCCGCGGCGGGCGAGCAGCTCCTGCAGCGTCGACTTGAAGTCCACGGGGTGCTCCAGCGCGCCCTCGATCTCCGGCGTGAACGCCTCCACGACGGCCGCGGCCGTGCGCTCGTAGCCGGCGTGCAGGTAGCAGGCCCCGATCACGGCCTCGATCACCGAGGCGAGCACGCGCTCGGTCTCCACCAGCGCCGCGGCGCTGGTACGCACTCCGGGCGGGGCGGCCGCGTGCAGGCGCTCGGGCAGGCCCAGGCGTTCCGCCACCGCGCGGCAGGAGACGCCCGAGACCGCCTGCGCGCGGATCTTCGTGAGCCTGCCGGCGCCGTAGCGGTCGGCCTCCAGACGCGGGTACAGGTAGGCGGTCACCGCCAGCGCGAGTACGCTGTCGCCGAGGAACGCGAGGCGCGTGTAGGAGTCGCTCGGGCGCTCGCTCCAGGACGCGTGCGTGAAGACCTGACGCACGAGGTCCTCGGGCAGCTCGTCCAACAGCTGTGCGAGCCGCATCACAGCTCCGCATCGACGGTCCCGCTGTGGGCCAGCACGAAATCGACCGCCGCCCCCACGGTCAGGATCTGCGCCGCCTGCTCGTCGGACATGCGCACCCCGTAGGTGTCCTCGAGCTCCTGCACGAGCGTGTAGAGGTCCAGCGAGTCGGCCTCTAGGTCCTCCTTGAAGCGGGTGTCCTCGCCGATCGCCTGCGGGTCGACGTCGAGCTCGTCGGCCAGGTGGCTGCGGATCAGGGTCAGGACTTGCTCGCGGTTCATTGCGCCTGCGGCAGGCTAGCGCCAGACGCGGACAGGGGCGAGCGTCTGAGCGCGCCCGCCTGCTCGAGCGCCGCGTGGGTCTGCGCGACGATGTCCTGCTGCGCGCCGCGCTGGGCCCGCAGGATCGCCTCGGCGAAGCCGGCGCGGGTGAAGCGCCCGTGCGGCACCACCCCGAGGCGGCGCAGCCCCAGCAGGTAGGCGCCGCCGCTCGCCTCCGGGTCGAGCTCGCGCCGCACGCCGCCGAGCGCGCCGCGCAGCAGCAGGCCGCCGAGCTTGGCGCGCGTCGAGGCCATCGCGGCCTGGCGGATCGCGCCGAGCATCGTCTGCGAGACGCCCTCCATCAGCTTCAGCGCGACGTTGCCGGTGAAGCCGTCGGTCACGATCACGTCCGCGGCGCCCGAGACGACGTCGCCGCCCTCGACGTTGCCGACGAACTCGAACGCGCCGGCGTCCGTCGCCAGGCGTTCGCGCAGCTCGGCGTGGACCTCGAGCACCAGCTCGCTGCCCCGCTCCGCCTCCGCGCCGTTGGAGAGCAGGCCGACGCGCGGCGCGCCCACCCCCAGCACGATCCGCGCGAGCGCCGCGCCCATGAACGCGAACTGCACGAGGTGCTCGCGGCGCGCGTCGGCGCTCGCGCCGACGTCGAGCAGCGTCACCGGCTTGCCGGGCACCGGCAGCGGCAGCGCGAGCGCGGGGCGGTAGATCCCGGGCGCGCGCTTGACGTTGAACGTTCCCGCGGCCACCGCCACGCCCGTGGCGCCCGCGCACACGAGCGCCTGCGCGCGGCCCTCGGCGACCGCCCGGGCGGCCTGCACGATCGAGGCCTGCGGCGTGCCGCGGACGGCCCGCACCGGATCGGCGGCCTTCGCGATCGAGACCGGCGCGTCGACGACCTCCACGCCGGCGCCGGGCTCCCCGAGCTCGGCGGCCGGCCCGAACAGCAGCACGCGGGCGCCCCGACCGGCGGCGATCGCCGCGCCCGCCGCGACCTCGGCCGGGCCGAGATCGGCGCCGTTGCAGTCCACGGCCACCACCGGCGCGCGCTCGCTCGCCGACGCTGCCGGGGCGGAGAACGAGCCCGCTCGCGTCACCGCGCGCTAGTCGAGCTCGTGATCGTGCTCTTCCTGAGCGACGATCTCGCGTCCCGCGTAGGTGCCGCACACCGGGCACACCCGGTGGGGCCGGCGCGGGCTGTGACAGCGCGGGCACGCGTTCACGGCGGGCGTGCCGATCTTGTGCTGGGCGCGCCGCTTGGCGGTGCGGCTGTGCGACTGCTTTTTCTTGGGGACTGCCATTGGGCGTCAGAGGCTACCAGCCCGGCCGCGCGCGCCCCGGTCGCGTACGCCCCGCCCGAGCGCCGCCCCGGGCTCGCCCACGGGCGGCCTCAGGAGATTTTCAGCTCGCGCAGCTTCGCCCAGCGCGGGTCGGGCGCGCTCTCGTGGCGATGCTCGGGGCCGGCCTCGTTGAGGTCGACGGCGCACACCGGGCACAGACCGGCGCAGTCCTCGCGGCAGAGGATCTGCCAGGGCAGCGCGAGCGCGAACGCGTCCCTGGCCCAGCCGGCCAGGTCGAGCGTCTCCTCGCGCACGTAGGGGCTGTCGAGCTCCTCGCCGCCACCCGGCGCGTCGACCTCGCGCGCCTCGACCTCGATGCGCGGCGCCGCCGCGTTCAGGCAGCGCATGCAGGGGCCAGCGGCGAGCGCGTCGAAGCGCAGGCGCAGCGCGTAGCCGCCGCCGTTCATCCGCGAGACGTCGAGCTGCACGGGCACGCCCTCGTCCTCGGACGGCGCCCCGGCGCCCGAAAGCGCGCCGCCATCGGGCCGCGCCTGCCCCTCGGTCGGCTGCGCCTGGTAGCTCTCGCTGCCGAGCGCCAGCGGCTCGATCCGCGTTCGCAGCTCGAGCCTGCGGCCCTCCCCGGGGCTCAGCCGCAGGCCCGCCAGATCCAGCTCACGGGTCTCCACGGCCATCGCGATCCAGGCTAGCGCGGACGGCGCGGATCGCCCGGCCTGCTACGGGTGCGTCTGCAGCTCGCGCTTGAGGATCTTGCCGGTGGCGTTGCGCGGCAGCTGGTCGATGAACACGACGTCGCGCGGCACCTTGTAGCGGGCGAGGTTCTGCTTGACGTAGCTCTGCACCGCCTCGGCGCTCAGCTCGGTGCCGTTGCGCGGCACGACGAACGCCTTCAGGCGCTGGCCGAACTCGCTGTCCTCGACGCCGATGACGGCGACCTCCTCGATCTCGCCGTGGTCGGCCAGCAGGTCCTCGACCTCGCGCGGGAACACGTTCTCGCCGCCGCTGACGATCATTTCGTCGTCGCGGCCGTCCACGAACAGGCGTCCGCCGGCGTCGAAGTGGCCGACGTCGCCGGTGCTCATCAGCCCGTCGACGATCTCCTTGTTGCCGCCGCCCGTGTAGCCCTCGAACATCATCTCGTTGGCGACGAAGATGCGCCCGCCCTCGCCGGGGGGCGCTTCGCGCCCGTCGGCGTCGAGCAGCTTGACGACCGTGCCGAACGGGGGCCGTCCGGCGGTGCCGGGGGCGGCGCGCAGGTCCTCGGGCGTGGCGATCGTCGCCCACGCGACCTCGGTCGAGCCGTAGAGGTTGTAGAGAACGTCTCCGAAGGTGTCCATCACGCGCGTGGCGAGCTCGCCGGGGAGCGCCGAGCCGCTGGCCGCGATCACCTTCAGGCAGCTCGTGTCGTAGCGCGCGATCGTCTCCGGGCCGAGCTCGAGGATCCGTTGCAGCATCACCGGCACGACCGCCAGCGCGCTCGCCCGGTGGCTCGCGACCGCCCTGATCGTCTCCTCCGGGTCGAACTTGCGGCGCAGCACGAGCGTCGAGCCGAGCGGCAGCGCGAGCGTGAAGTGCGCGAAGCCCCACGAGTGGAACATCGGCGCGGCGATCATCGTCGTCTCGCGCGCCCGCAGCGGGATCTTCGAGAAGATCGCCGCCATCGGCTCGATCGAGTCGGGCTCCTTGCGCGCGGCGCCCTTGGGCGTGCCGGTCGTGCCCGAGGTCAGGATCACGACCTTCCCGCGCTCCAGCGGCGGCGCGAGCGCGGCGGTGCTGCCGGCGGCGATCAGCTGCTCGAGGTGCGGGATGTCGGCGTCCGCGGAGCCGCCGGCGGGCGAGTCGCGCCAGGCGACGAAGCGTTTGCGCGTGGCGGCGCCCTCGCCGACGAGCCCGGCGAACTCCTCGTCGTAGACCACCGCGACCGGGTTCTCGCGCTCGAGCACGTCGGCGATCTGCGGACCGGCGAAGGCCGTGTTCAGATAAAGCGAGCTCGCGCCGAGCTTCGAGCAGGCGACCGTCGCCTCGATGAAGCCGCGGTGGTTGCGGCACATGATCGCGACGCCGTCGCCTTCGCTAATGCCAGCGTCGCGCAGCCCGTGCGCGAGCGCGTTGGTGCGGCTGTGCAGCTCGGCGAAGCTGAGCGTGCCGCGCTCGTCGACGATCGCGATGCGGTCGGGGTGGCGGGCGGCCGAGCCCATGTAGGCGGCGGCCGGCGTGGGCCCCCAGCGACGCAGCGCCGCGATCGAGCGCACGACCCTGTCTGGGCGCGTGGGGCGCAGGATGCCGGCGTCGGCGAACGTCTTTGCGACCTGCAGCTTGTAGCGGGCCGCGCGGGCGGCAGTCTGCGTACTCACGAGCAAAACCTACCCCAAAGTGACGATTGGCACGCGCACTGGGGCGTGCGCACGCTAGCTGACTTCGGCCGGTTCGTCCTTGCCCTGTAGCCGCTCGCGCCCGCGCTGGACGGCCGCGATGAACTTCGAGAGGTTCACCTCGAGCGTGTTGAGGATCTCGTCGGCGTAGTCCTCGGCGCCGAGCCGGATCTCGCGCTCGCGTGCGCGGGCGTCCTCGATGATGTCCTCGGCGGCGCGCTCGGCCTGCTTGGTGACTTCCTCGTCGCCGACCAGCTTCTCCTGGCGCTCACGCGCCTCCTTGATGATCCGCTCGGCCTCTTTCTTGGCCTCGGCGAGCATCTCCTGGCGCTCCTTGACGATCCAGCGGGCCTGCTTGATCTCCTCGGGGATCGTCGCGCGCATCTGGTCGAGGATGTCGTAGATCTCCTCCTTGTCCACGCCCACCCTGCCCGACAGCGGCACCGCTTTGGCGTTGTGCACGAGATCGTCGAGCTTGTCTATGAGTACGAGGACGTCCATCTTGCTGTGATCTGGCCGTACCGGGCATCCGGCCCGCTCCGAGTGATCTTAGAGCGCACCGTCACATCCCGCGCGGTGGGCCCGTATCGCTGGGGCCGCGCGCGCGTTCGACGTCTCCCAGTTTCGTCAGCGCCGCAGCTCTTCCTGCAAGCGCCGGGCCACCTCCTCGGGCACGAGGTCGTCGATCTTGCCGCCGAACGTGGCGAGCTCCTTGACGCCGCTGGAGGACAGGAAGCTGTACTGCGGGGAGGCCATCAGGTAGACCGACTCGATCTCGGGGTCCTGGCGCCGGTTGAGCTGGTTCATCTCGAGCTCGTACTCGAAGTCGGAGATCGCGCGCAGCCCCTTGACGATCGCGCGGGCGCCGACGCTGCGCGCGAAGTCGACGACCAGCGTCGAGAACGGCTCGACGCGCACGTTCGTCAGGTCCGCGAGCGCGCGCTGCACGAAGCCGACGCGCTCCTCGATGCCGAACAGGGCGCCGCTCTTGCGCACCGAGCGGTTGACGACGGCGACCACGACTTCGTCGTAGAGGACCGCGGCGCGCCTGATCACGTCGAGGTGGCCGTTGGTGATCGGGTCATACGAACCCGGGCAAACGCCTATGGACGTGCGGTCTTGGCTCATGGCTGGAGATGGATTCTTATCGATGTGTCCCCGTAGCGCCGGGTGCGCTCCAGCTCGAGCTCCAGCTCGACGGGGGCGCGCCTGTCGCTCTCGACGACGACCCGCGCTCCCGGGGCCAACAGCGGCGGCAGCGACGCCGACAGCCGTGGGCCCCACCGTTCGGCCGGCGGGGCTGCCGCCGCCGTCGGTTTCGCGCGCGCCCGTCCATACGGGGGATCGATGAACACGAGATCGTATGTCTCCCCGCGTCCACGTGCGTAGTCGAGCGCCGCGAGCGCGTCCTGGCGGCGCAGCTCCGCGCCCGCGCCGAGCAGCCCGAGCGCCGTCAGGTTCCCCTCCAGCACGCGCGCCGCGCCGGGGTCGCGCTCCACGAACACGGCGCTGTGCGCGCCCCGCGAGAGCGCCTCGATGCCGAGCGCGCCGGTGCCCGCGAACAGGTCGAGCACGCGCGCGCCGGCGAGCTCGCCGAGCATCGAGAAGACGGCCTCGCGGACCCGGTCGGAGGTCGGCCGGGTGGTGCGCCCCGCGGGCGCCCGCAGGCGCCGGCCCCCGAGTCGTCCCGCGATCACGCGCATGGGCGAACCGTAACGCGGCGCTCAGGCCGGGATCGGCGCGGGCTCGAGCGAGCCGTGCGCGGCCGCCAGCGCGTCGGCGAGCAGCGCGTGCTCGGGCTCGCTCAGCTCCGGGTCCCGCGCGAGGATCTCCTCGGCGCGCGCGCGGGCGCGCTCGAGCAGCTCGCCGTCCTCGGGCAGGCGCGCCAGGCGGAAGTAGCCGAGGCCCGACTGGCGCGTGCCCCCCAGTTCGCCCTCCTTGCGCATCGCCAGGTCGATCTCCGCCAGCCGAAAGCCGTCGCGGTGGCGCACGAGCGCCCGCAGCCGTCCCGCGCCCGCGCCGGGCGCCGAGGCGACGAGGAAGCACTTGGCGGCGTGCTCGCCGCGGCCGACGCGCCCGCGCAGCTGGTGCAGCTGGGAGAGGCCGAAGCGCTCGGCGTTCTCGATCAGCATTACGGTCGCGTTGGCCACGTCGATCCCGACCTCGATCACGGTCGTGGCGACGAGCACCTGCGCCCGCCCGGACGCGAACGCCGCCATCGCCTCCTGCTTCTCGCGCGGGCGCATGCCTCCGTGCAGCAGCGCCAGCCGGTAGCCGGCCAGCTCCCCCTCGCGCAGGCGCAGCAGCTCCGCCTTGGCGGCCCGCGCGACGGGCTCGCCGCCGCCCTGGGGCTGCGCGCGCGCGTCGCCCGCGGGCGCCTGCTCGCCCGCCTCCTCCACGAGCGGGCACACGACGTAGGCCTGGCGCCCCCGCTCGAGCTCGGCGCGAAGCTCGACGTAGGCGCGGGCGCGCTCGGCGGCGTCGCCGAGCAGCCGCGTCTCGATCGCGCCGTGCCCGCGGGGCAGCTCGCGCAGGCTGCTCGTGTCGAGGTCGCCGTAGCGGGCCAGCGCGAGCGTGCGCGGGATCGGCGTGGCGGTCATGTGCAGGGTGTGCGGGACCGAACGCCGCCCGCCGCGCGCGGCCTCGGCCTCGAGCGCGCCTTCCAGGGCGGCGCGCTGGCGCACGCCGAAGCGGTGCTGCTCGTCGATCACGGCGACGGCCAGCGCGTCGAACTCGACGTCCGGCTCGATCAGCGCGTGCGTGCCCACGACCAGCGAGAGCTCGCCGCTCGCGAGCTTGCCGAGGATGTCGGCGCGCCGGCGCGCCGGCGTCGAGCCGGTCAGCAGCGCCGCGCTCACCGACTCGGCGCCGAGCAGCTGCTGGATCGTCGCGAAGTGCTGCTCGGCGAGCGTCTCGGTCGGCGCCATCAGCGCCGCCTGGCTGGCGTGGCCGACGGCCTGCAGCATCGCGTACACCGCCACGACCGTCTTGCCGCTGCCGACGTCCCCCATCAGCAGCCGCTGCATCGGCGACTCGCTTTCCAGCTCGCCCGCGATCTCCTCGATCGCGCGCCGCTGATCGCCCGTCGGCGCGAACGGCAGCCCCTGCGCCAGCCAGCGCTCGCCGAGCCCCCCGGCCCGCTCGAGCGCGATGGCGCCGCTGCGCGCGCGCCGCGCCGCGCGCCGCCTGGCGAACGCGAGCTGGCCGATCAGCAGCTCCTCGAAGGCCAGGCGCCGGCGCCCGCCCTCGGGGTCGCCGCCGGCGCCCGGGAAGTGCAGCGCCGCGAGCGCCCCCGCGCGGTCGGGCAGCCGCTCGCCGGCGCGCAACGCGCCCGGCAGCGCCTCGATGACGTCCGCGAGCGCTTCGCGGTGCTCCTGCACGAGCGTCAGGATCTGCGTCGAGCTGACGCCTTCGGTGGCTGGGTAGTGCGCGACCGCCGTGGGCGCAGCGTCCTCGGGCGCGGCGGCGGACAGCTCCGCCGCCGCGAGCGCGTGGTGGGCCACGTTGAAGCCGCCGCGCGCGTCGGGCTTGCCGTGCAGCAGCAGCCGCGTGCCCGGCGGGTAGCGCTCGACCAACCACGGCTGGTTGAAGAACGTGGCGCGCATCGTGCCGCTGGCGTCCGCGACGCGCGCCTCGACGAGCGGGCGCATGCGCCGCCGGCGCACCGGGCGCGCGGCGATCGCGCGCACCTCGACCGCGACCGTCGCCGGCTCGCCCGCGCACAGCGTCGCGATCGTGCGCGCCTCGCGCCGGTCGCTGGGCAGGTGCTCGAGCAGCTCGCCCACGGTCCGCACGCCGAGCGCCTGTAGCGCCGTGGCCGTGCGCTTGGTGGGCAGCTCCAGCTCGCGCTCCAGGCGCGAGGGCCGCGGCCAGCGCAGCGGCGCCCGGCTCAGCTCGGCGGCGCTCAGCTCCTCGGTCGAGGCGAACGCCCGCGCCGCCGCGCCGGGCTGGGTCGCGGTCACGGCGGCTACTCGGCGACGAGCAGCCACCAGTAGGCCGGCTGCCCGCCGTGGCGCAGCTCGAGCTCGACGCCGCCGTTCACCATGCCCTCGATCTCCTCGAGTCCGAGCGGCGCGCCCTCGCCGTCGAGCACGCTGATCAGCTCCGGCGGCCCGCCGCCGTTGCCGTCGGCGAGCCTGTGCAGCACCTCGCGCAGCGTGTCCCGCGGCTCCCCCCACGCGTGCACCTCGTCCTCGACGAAGCCGACGGCCTCGCCGCGCCTGAAGCGCCCCTGGACGTCGTCGCGGGCCGCGGGCGCGACCGCGCCGGTGCGGATGCGCTCGAGCGCCGCGGTCAGCGCCTGCGCGTTCTGCTCCACCGAGCGCTCGGGCGCGAACGCGAGCGCGGCGGCCAGACCGGCCTGCTGGCTGGTCGTGGCGGCGACGTGGACCTGCTTGTCCGACAGTCTCGCGGCGTGCTCGGCGGCCATGATCACGTTCGCGCTGTTGGCCATCAGCACGACCTCCTCGGCGGGCACGTCGTGGATGCCGGCGAGCAGATCGTAGGTGGAGGGGTTGAGCGTGGGGCCGCCGTCGATCGTGTGCACGCCCAGCTCGTGGAAGAGCTCGCGCAGGCCCTCGCCGCTGACCACGGCCACGGCCGCGCAGCGCGCCCGCTGCTCGCCGCCGGAGCGCCCGTTCGCGCCCGCGCCGGCGCCCTGAACCCCGCGCCGCCCGCCCGCCGGCCCGGCGCCGTCTCCCAGCCGCACCTCGCGCTGGGCGACCTGCGCGTGCATGTCGGCGACGTCCAGGTGCGAGACCTCGCCGGCGTCGGCGAACACGTCGGTGGCCCGCTCGGGCTCGTCGGTGTGCAGGTGCACCTTCAGCGTGCTGGCGTCGCCCACGACCAGCACCGAGTCGCCCAGCGCCTCGAGCGCGGCGATGAAGCGCGTCGGGTGCAGGTCGCTGCCGGTGACCGCGAAGTTGGTGCAGAAGCGGTAGGTGCCCGACGTGTGCTCGGGGTGGCTTATGCGCGCGGGCGCGTGGTGCTCCAGCGGCGGCGGCTCCTGGCCGCGCAGCGCCGCCACGACGCCGGCGAAGATGATCGTCAGGCCGTACCCGCCGGCGTCGACGACGCCCGCCTCGCGCAGCGCGGCGAGCATGTCCGGCCCGCGCTTGACGGAGTCCTCGCCGGTCCGCACCGCGCGCTCCAGCGCCTCGGCGATCGCGAGGTCCTGCTCGCGCGGCTCGGTGCCGGGCCCGAAGCTCTGCGTCTGGGGGACGTGCGCGAGGTCCGCGACGATCCTGTGCGCCATCTCGCGGGCGACCGTCAGGATCGTGCCCTCGGCTGGCGCGCGCACCGACGCGTAGGCCCGGTCGGCGGCCTTCACGAGCGCCGCGCCGATCAGCGTCGCGTCGATCAGCTGGCCGGGCCGCGAGACGAGCTCCTCGGCGGCCCCGCGGATCAGCTGGGAGAGGATCACCCCCGAATTGCCCCGCGCGCCCAGCAGCGCCGCGCGCGCCACCGACTGCACGATCTCGTCGCGTCCGATCTCGTCGATCGTGCGCCGCTCGTCGCTGCCCTGCAGCCGGTCGAGCTCGTCGAGCACCGCGCGCAGCGTCAACGCCATGTTGTCCCCCGTGTCGCCGTCCGCGACCGGGAACACGTTCAGGTCGTTGACCTCCTGACGGCGGGACTCCAGATGTGCGAGCGCTCCCGCGACGGCAGCGCGGAAACGCACCAGATTCGTGTCCGTCACGCCGCCTAGGTCTATCAGCTCCGCCGGGCGAGTCGCCGGCCGCCCGGCCCTACAGGGCCTTCGTGACCTTGCCGGCTTTCAGGCAACGGGTGCAGACGTACACGCGGCGCGGGGCCTTGCCGACGAGGATCCGCACCTTCTGGAGGTTCGGGTCGAAGCGTCGCTTGGTGGCGACCATCGAGTGGCTGCGGCTCTGGCCGAACGCGGGCCCCTTGCCGCAGCTGTGACACACCTTTGCCATCGGCGGCAGTCTAGCGATGTTCGCCGCCGCCGCCGAACACGGCGGCGCGGGCGCCGGCGCCGAGGGCGATCTCGTGCAGGTGCGTGCGCACCTTGGCCATGCCGATCACGGCCTCGGCGGCGTGGCGACCCTGGTCGCGCTTGCCGCCGCCGGCGCGCGCGAGCGCCTGCTCCATCGTCGCGCAGGTGAGCACGCCGAACGCGCACGGCACGCCGGTGTCGAGCTGCACGCGCATCACCCCGGCGGCGGCCTGCGCGCACACGAAGTCGTAGTGGTCGGTCTCGCCGCGGATTACGGCGCCGAGGCAGGCGACGCCCGCGAAGCGCCCCGTGCGCGCCGCGTAGTTGGCGGCCAGCGGCAGCTCGAAGGCGCCGGGCACGTCGATCAGCTCGAGCTCGGTGTGGCCCTGCTCGGCGAACGCCGCGCGGGCGCCCGCGACGAGCCGTTCGGCCAGCTCCTCGTAGAAGCGCGCGACGGCGAGCGCGAACACGGGCGCGTCGCGTTCGCTCACCGGGACTCACGCTCGCCGCGCAGCATCTCGGCGTCCAGGTTCAGCCCCTGGTGGTGGAGCGTGTGGCCCATGCGCTCGGCCTTCGTGCGCAGGTACGCCTGGTTGTGCTCGTTGGGCGCGTGCTCGATCGGGATCTGGGCGCTGACCGACAGCCCGTAGCCCTCCAGCCCGCGGATCTTCTTGGGGTTGTTGGTGAGGATGCGGATCGAGGACAGGCCGAGGTCGACGAGGATCTGGGCGCCGATGCCGTAGTCGCGCAGGTCCGCCGGCAGGCCGAGGCGCTCGTTGGCCTCGACCGTGTCGAGGCCCTGCTCCTGCAGCCGGTAGGCGCGCAGCTTGTTGAGCAGGCCGATCCCGCGCCCCTCCTGGGCGAGGTACAGCAGCACCCCCCGGCCCTCCCGCTCGATCATCGACAGCGCCGATTCGAGCTGCTCGCCGCAGTCGCAGCGCAGCGAGTGGAAGACGTCGCCGGTGAGGCACTCCGAGTGCACCCGCACGAGCACGTCGGGCTGGCCCGCGACCTCGCCCTTGACGAGCGCGACGTGGTGCTTGTCGTCGATCAGCGAGCGGTAGCCGACCGCTTCGAACTCGCCGAAGGCGGTCGGCAGCCCGGTGGCGACGACCCGTTCGACGAGCTTGTCGTGGCGGCGCCGGTAGGCGATCAGGTCGGCCACCGTGATCATGCTCAGCTCGTGGCGCGCGCAGTACTCGGCCAGTTCGGGCACGCGCGCCATCGTGCCGTCGTCGTTCATCACCTCGCAGATCACGCCCGCCGGGTTCAGGCCGGCCAGGCGCGCGAGGTCGACCGCCGCCTCGGTCTGCCCGGCGCGCTCGAGCACCCCGCCGCGGCGGCTCTTGAGCGGGAACACGTGGCCGGGCTGCACGAGGTCCGACGGGCGGCTCTCGGGGTCGATCGCCACCTGGATCGTGTGCGCGCGGTCGTGGGCGGAGATGCCGGTGGTGACCCCGTCGCGCGCCTCGACCGAGACCGTGAACGGCGTTTCGAAGGCCGACTCGTTCTTGGCCGCCATCAGGTCCAGCCCGAGTTCGTCGCAGCGCTCGGGCGTCAGCGACAGGCAGATCAGCCCGCGCCCCTCCTTGGCCATGAAGTTGATCGCCTCGGGCGTCGCGAACTGCGCGGCCAGCGTCAGGTCGCCCTCGTTCTCGCGGTCCTCGTCGTCGCAGACGACGACCATCTTGCCCTGGCGTATGTCCTCGATCGCCTGCTCGATCGTCGCGAACGGGGTGGTCGTGCCGGTTGCGCTCATGTGACTCCCTAGTCTGATGGGCCCGTAGGGCTAGCTGGGCAAGGACGCAGCGAGCGTGGCGTGCTTGGCACGCGAGCGAACGAGGACGCCGATCCAGCGCCGCCATACGGGCCCATCAGTCGCTCGACGTGCTTGGCGAGGACGTCCACCTCGATGTTCACGAGCTGGCCCTCGCCGATCTCCCCGAGGTTGGTGCGCTGGAGCGTCTCCGGGATCAGCGAGACCGCGAACCCGCCGTCCTGCAGGGCGCTCACGGTCAGGCTGACGCCGTCGACCGCCACCGATCCCTTCTCCACCAGATACCGCTCCAGGCTCGGCTCGACGTCGATCTCGAGCACGCGCGAGAAGCCCTGCTCGCGGACCCCGCGCACGCTGCCGGTGCCGTCGACGTGGCCCTGCACGACGTGCCCGCCGAGGCGGTCCTGGGCGCGCACCGCCAGCTCCAGGTTCACGCGCGAGCCGGCGTGCAGGCCGCCGAGCGAGGAGCGCCTGAGCGTCTCGAGGATCGCCTGGGCGCGAAAGCCGCGCGCGCTGATCTCGGTGGCGGTCAGGCACACGCCGTTGACGGCCACCGAGTCGCCCTCGCGCAGCTCGCCCGCGAGCGCGCTGTCGATCGCGAGCGTCGCGCCCTCGCCGTCCTGCTCGACGGCGGCGACGCTGCCCAGGTCGGCGATCAGGCCGGTGAACATCTCACCACTCTCGCAGCCTTGCCGAGATCAGCAGGTCGCCGCCGACCGACTCGCACTCGAAGCTGAGCGCGCGCAGCGCCTCGGAGATGCGCTCGACGCCTTCGCCCTCGAGCGGGTCGCGGGCGGCGCTGCCGCCGAGCAGCAGCGGCGCCAGGAACAGGCGCAGTTCGTCGATCTCGCCGGCGTCCAGGAACGCGCCCGCGAGATGCGGGCCGCCCTCGAGCAGCACCGATGCGACGCCCATCGCGCCGAGCTGGTCGAGCGCCGAGCGCACGCGCGCGGGCTCGTTTTCGCCGGTCGCCACGAGCACCTGCACGCCGGCGGCTTCCAGCGCGTCGGTGTCGGCGCGGGCGGCCGCGCGCGAGACGACGAGCGTCAACGGGAACTCCGAGGCGGCGGCCACGAGCTGCGAGCTGGGCGGGAGCCTCGCGAGCGAGTCGAAGACGACCCGCCGCGGCTGGGCGCCCGGCTCTGCCGGCAGCCCCGAGGGGCGCGCCGTCAGCTGCGGGTCGTCGGCGAGCGCCGTGCCGATGCCGACGACGACCGCGTCCACCGAGGCGCGCCAGCGGTGCGCGAGGTCGCGGCTCTGCTCGCCGCTGATCCACTTGGAGTCGCCGCTGCGCGTGGCGACCTTGCCGTCGAGCGTCATCGCGGACTTGAACAGCACCCACGGGCGCCCCACGCGGGCATGCTTGCGGAAGGCCTGGTTGAGCAGCCGCGCGCCGGCCGCCAGCTCGCCGTCGGCGAGCACCACCTCGACGCCCTCGTCGCGCAGGATCCCCAGGCCGCGCCCGGAGGCCTTCTCGGTGGGGTCGTCGGAGCCGACCACCACGCGCCCGATGCCCGCCTGCAGGATCGCGTCGGTGCAGGGCGGCGTCTTGCCCTCGTGGCAGCACGGCTCGAGCGACACGTACAGGGTGGCGCCGCCGAGGTCGGCCAGGCCGCACGCCTCGATCGCGTTGACCTCGGCGTGCGCGCCGCCGTACTCCTCGTGCCAGCCCTCGCCGAGCACCTCGCCGTCGCGGGCGATCACCGCGCCGACCACCGGGTTGGGCTTGACGCTGCCCTGCCCCTTGCGCGCGAGCTCGATCGCGCGCGCCAGGTGCAGCTTGTCGGTGTCGGTACAGCTCGCCATCCTCGAGCCCAGGATAAAGCCCGCCGGGCGCGTTCCCTACGCGGCCCCGCAGCCCCCGCCGTGGAGCCTGTAGATCGTGATCTCCGGCCCGGGCCGCGCGTAGGCGAGCGGGTAGTAGTCGAAGCTCCAGTCGAAGTTGAAGCGGACGGGTTCCCGCCCGCCGCCGGCGCCGCCCGCGTAGGGCGAGGCGCGGTAGACGACCTCGCCCGCGCGTTCCAGCGCGCGGTAGTAGGCGATCGCGCCGGGCACGGCGCGCGGGTCCGCATACGCCCGCCCGGACTCGGTCGAGGCGCTGATCACCCAGCAGAAGCCCTCCCGCTCATAAAAATCGATCAGGGCCGGGGACAGGGTCGTCTCGTAGTCCTCGAGGCCGACCGGCGGGCGCAGGTATTTCGGCGCGATCGCGCCGTTCGCCTCGACCCTGCGGAACAGCGTCGGATACAGCCGCCAGTACGGCGGGTTCGTGCGGGTCTGCGTACCGGCGCGCGCTTCGCGCGCCCATTCTTCGGGCTCGGCCGGCTCGGCGACGATCCCCGCGCCCCTGGGGATGTGCGCGAGCATCCACGCGCGCGTGAGGTTGCGGGTGTCCGCGCGCGCCAGCACGACGCCGGCGTGCGCGCTGTAGAGGAGGCCCTGCGCGAGCACCGCCAGCACGAGCAGCGCCGCGAGCGCCGGGCCGAGCAGCGCCCGCCCCGCGGCCCGCGCCCCGCGCGCCCGGCCGGCGCCCGGCGCGAGCCCTGCCCTCAGCGCTCCCACGCACAGCCGCGCGAGCCACACCACGAAGAACGCGCCCAGCAGGCACACGATCGGGAAGATCGGCATCAGCCAGCGCCCGAAGTAGCGGCCCTCGGTGCCCATGAAGGCGAGGAACGCGAGCGCCGCCGGAACGAGCAGCCAGCCCAGCCGCCGCTCGTGGCGCCAGATCGCGAGCGCGCCGCCGAGCGCCGCGAGCGCCGGCAGCCAGCCGAGCCCCCACGTCAGCGACCACAGGTAGTAGAGGAGGCCGCCCTCCTTCGGCGCCCCCAGCTTGCCCTGCGCTTCGCCCGAGAGCGTCGACTGGTGCACCAGTTCGGCGTGGAACTCGCGGTAGTCGAGCAGCGCGTAGGGGTTGGCGATCAGGAAGGCCGCGAGCGCGCACGCGCCCGCCAGCGCGAGCCCCGCGAGCGCCCGCCGCGCGCCGTCCTCGCGAGCGCGCGCCAGCGCCGCCGCGAGCAGCGGCGCCAGCACGATCCCGGCCGTGTACTTGGTCGCGCACGCGAGCCCCAGGCCGGCGCCCGCGAGCGCGTAGGCGCGCAGGCGCCCGCCGCGCAGCGCCCCCGCGGTGCCGACCAGCGAGAGCGTCGCCGGCGCGAGCGTCGGCGCGTCGTTGAGCGCCAGGTGCGCGTAGAACACGGGCAGGAACGCGACCGCCTCGATCGCCGCCGCCAGCAGCCCCACGGCGCGGTCGAACAGGCGGGCGCCGGCCAGGTACAGCAGCCACAGCGCGAGCGTCCCCAGCAGCGCCGCGGCGACCCGCGCGAGCGTGAACACGGCCTGCGGGTGCAGCTCGTAGGCCCTGACCGCGCCGTGCGCGCCGCCGTACCAGAGCGCGAACAGCGCGTGCAGCACGTACGTGTAGGCGGGCGGGTTGGCGAAGTACTTCGGGTTGAGCGTGCCGTGCTCGAACATTTCGATCGCGTGCGGCACGAAGTGGTCCTGCTCGTCGGCGTTGTAGGGGTAGGGCAGCCCCTGCTGCACGCCCCACAGGCGCAGCGCGAGCCCGCCGGCGAGCACGCCCGCGAGGCCCGCCCACGCCCACAGCCGGCCCGACCGCCCCGCCGCCGGGCGCCCCCCCTCGTGCTCGCGGGCGGCGCTCGCCGGAGGCTCGTCCGCGCCCGGCGGCTCAGCAGTTGCCATACACCGCGTAGAAGTGATTCGTGTAGATGCGCGTGAAGCCCGGCAGCGGGATCTGGTCGCTCGGCTGGTCGCCGACGTCGACGATCGCGTCGACGAACACGGCGCTGCCGAGCGGGTAGACGGCGACGCTGCCCGCGTGGATGCGCCGCTCGAGCGCGGGGTCGCCGCGTTCGGCGTCCGAGCGCGCCTCGCTGCGCGCCACGATCTGCCGCTGGTTGGGGCGGTTCAGGATCCAGCGCGCGTCGGGGATCAGCTTGTTGTCGGGCAGCGACACGAGCGGGCAGCGCCGCAGCTGCGCCCTCACGGCGGGACTGTCGAGCGCCACCGCCAGCTCGTGATGGAAGTCGTTGTGCTCGGCGAGCGTCGTGCGCAGGCTCGACAGGCTGAGCGTTTTGGCGGCCGAGATCGCGCCGTAGGCGACCAGCAGCACCGCCCCCGCGATCCACGCGCGGCGCACCAGCGAGCCGCGCTCGAGCATCGCCCAGCCGCCGACCGTGACCGCGCAGAACGGCAGCAGCGCGGTGGCGGCGCCGAGCAGGTAGCGGTCGACGACCGACGCGCCGACGGCGCCCTCGGCGACGTACACGCCGAGCAGCACGAGGAACGTCGCGAGCGGCACGAGCGCGCGCCTGGGGGTCATCCACACGGCCAGTCCGATGCCGACGAGGCCGCCGAGCAGCACCGGCAGCTTGTCGATGCGCACGCCGTAGGACCACACCGACCCGAGCACGCTGCCGAAGCCCTGCGTGCGTTCCAGTTCGGCGGCCAGCCCGGCGGTCGAGGTCAGCGAGTACAGCGGGTTGCCGGTGACGATCGCGTCGAAGCCCATCCACACGACCGGCGCGATCGCCGCGAGGGCGAGCAGGCGCAGGCGCGTGCGATTGTCCGCGCGCCACGAGCACCACAGCCAGTAGGCGCCGCTCAGCACCCACGCGTCGGGCCGCAGCAGGCCGGCGGCGGCGAGCGCCAGGAGCACCGGCCAGCCGCGCCGGGCGCGTTCGAGCTCGAGCACCACCGCCCACACGACCAGCGCGATGTAGGTGATGTCCAGGTAGCCCTGCGCCGCCAGGTTCTCGATGAAGAAGCGGCTGAGCAGCAGCAGCGCGGCGATCAGCCCGACGGCCGGCCCGAAGCACAGCCGCCCGAGCCGGTACATGCCGGCGACCGCCGCCACGAACGAGGCGATCGAGCCGAGCACCGCCAGGCGCGCGCCGCCCTGGCCGAAGATCGAGCACAGCAGGCCGAAGGCGATCGCCAGCGGGTGCTCGGTGGGGCCCCGGTAGACCCCGAAGTCGGGCAGTTGCAGGTGCAGCAGGTCGCGCCCCCACAGCAGCGCGTAGAACGAGTCGTAGGTCGGGTACGTCGGGAAGGCGAGGTAGCCGGCGAGCGCCGCCACGCACATCGCGGCGAACGCGAGCCGCGCCCACGAGCCCGAGGACAGCGAGCGCAGCCGCGCCGGCCTGGTCGTGCCCGGCTCCTCCCGGGTGAGCGTCGCGCTTTGCATCTCGTGTCGAGCAGGGACACTAACCTCTGGTCGAAGTGAAGCTCATCATCCAGATCCCGTGCTTCAACGAGGCCGAGCAGCTGCCGGCGACGCTCGCCGACCTGCCCCGCGAGGTCGACGGCTTCGAGCAGGTGCAGTGGCTGGTGATCGACGACGGCTCGACCGACGCGACCGTCGAGGTGGCGCGCGCGCACGGCGTCGACCACCTCGTGCGCCTGACCAACAACAAGGGCCTGGCGGCGGGCTTCCAGGCGGGCATCGACACGGCGCTGAAGCTCGGCGCGGACGTGATCGTCAACACCGACGCCGACAACCAGTACTACGGCGCGGACGTCGCGCGGCTGGTGCGCCCGATCGTCGAAGGCCGCGCGGACATGGTCGTCGGCGACCGCGAGGTGGGCGGCATCGAGCACTTCTCGCCGCTGAAGAAGACGCTCCAGCGGCTCGGCTCGTGGGTCGTGCGCCAGGCCTCCTCGACCTCGGTGCCCGACACGACCTCGGGCTTTCGCGCCTACAACCGCGAGGCCGCGATCCAGATGATGGTCGTCTCGAAGTTCACCTACACGCTGGAGACGATCATCCAGGCGGGCAAGATGCTGGTCGCGATCGACCACGTCCCGGTGCGCACCAACCCGAAGACGCGCGAGTCGCGCCTGTTCCCCTCGATGGGCGCCTACGTGCGCCGCAACGCCGTCTCGATCTTCCGCATCTACGCCCAGTACGAGCCGCTGCGCGTGTTCTGGAGCCTGTCGCTGGTGATCGGCCTGGGGGCGGTCGGCGTGTGGATCCGCTTCGTCGTCGCCTACGCCGAAGGCAACGGCAAGGGCCACGTGCAGTCGCTGATCCTCGGCGCGGTCCTGTTCATCGCCGCGGTCGTGCTGTGGGCGCTCGGCGTGATCGGCGATCTCCTGGCGGCCCAAAGGGTGATGACCCAGCGCACGTTCGAGCGGGTGCGCCGGATCGAGCTGCAGCTGGCCGTCGAGCCCTCCCACTACGAACCGGGCGAGCGCCGCGAGGCGCTGCGCGAGCCCGGCGAGCCCACCGGGCCGCGCGAGACGGTGCAGCTGTGAGCGGCGGCGTCACGGTCTCCGACGAGGGGATCGTCACCGGCAACACCTACGACAAGTACGGCTCCGCCAATCCGGTCACACGCCGCCTGATGGCAGGCTTCGAGCGCGACCTCGACGAGCTGCTGGGGCTGGCCGCGCCCGGCTCGCTGGTGGACGTCGGCTGCGGCGAGGGCGTGCTCGTGCACCGCTGGGCCGAGCGCCTGGGCGGCGCGCGCGTCGTCGGCCTGGACCTCGAGGAGCCCTCGATCCAGGCCGGCTGGGCCGCCCGGCAGGCGCCGAACCTGGAGTACCGGCTGCTGGACGGCGCCGCGTCGTCCCCGAAGCTGCCCTTCGCCGACGGCGAGTTCGACCTGGCGAGCGCGATCGAGGTGCTCGAGCACGTCCCCGACCCCGAGCACACGCTCGCCGAGATGGCGCGCGTGGCGCGGGCGCACGTGCTCGTGTCGGTCCCCCGCGAGCCGCTGTGGCGGATGCTGAACGTGGCGCGCGGCGCCTACGTCGCGGACCTGGGCAACACGCCGGGGCACCTCAACCACTGGTCGCGCCGCGCGTTCGTCGCGCTTTGCTCGCGCCACGGCCGGGTCGAGCAGGTGCGCTCGCCGTTCCCCTGGACGATGCTGCTTGTCCGGCTCTGAGGACCTGTCCATAGGGACGATGGTCAAGCGAGACAAGGACGCAGGGAGCGTGGCGTGCTCTGCACGCGAGCGACCGAGGACGCCGTATCGCGCCGGCCAGCGTTCCTATGGCGCGGGCGCGCGCATCCTCTCTATCGGCATCGCCTCGACGGGCCTGCTGACGTTCGCGTACTTCTCGATCGCGAGCCACGTGCTGGGCGAAGAATCGGCCAAGCTGCTCGACCTGCTGTGGTCGGTGATGTTCGTGATCATCTCGGTGATCTACCGGCCGATCGAACAGCTGCTCTCGCGCACGATCGCCGAGCGCCGAGCGCAGGGCCACGCGGCGCACTCGCTGCGCGTGCCGATGCTGATCCAGGGGAGCTTCGCGCTGGTCTTCCTGGCGGTCGCGCTGGCGCTGCACGGCACGCTCGTGGACCACGTCTTCCAGCGCCAGCGGGCGCTGTACGACGTGCTCGTCGTGGGCACGCTCGCCTACGCCGCGAGCTACTTCGCGCGCGGCTGGCTGGCCGGGCACCAGCGCTTCGGCCTGTTCGGCGGCCTCGTGCTGATGGAGTCCAGCTCGCGCATCTGCTTCGCGCTGGCGGTCGCGATCGGCGTGGCGAGCGGACAGACGGCGGTGGCGCTGGGGATCGCGGCGGCGCCGCTGGTCTCGCTGGTGGTCGTGCCCGCGGCGTTCGCGCGCACGCGCGGGAGCCGCACGGGGGCGGTGACTCAGGAGCCGGCCGCCGGGACGCTCGACGCGGTGCTGGCGGGCCCCGATGGGGGCGCGCGGGCCGCCGCGATCACGGTCGACGAGGCCGAGGCGGCGCTCGCGGGGCCGGGCACCGAGGGGGCGCAGGAGGCGGCGGCCCATGACGAGCTGTCGCTGCGCCGCGGCGGCGGCTTCGCGGTGTGGGTGTCGAGCATCATGCTCTCCGAGCAGACGCTGCTGAACGCGGCGGTGCTGACGGTCGACGCGACCTCGCGCAACGGGGCGCTGGCGGGGATCGTCTTCAACGTGCTGCTGATCGCGCGCGCGCCGCTGCAGCTGTTCCAGGCGATCCAGACCTCGCTGCTGCCGCACCTGACGGGCCTGGAGACGACGGCGGGCCACGAGGCGTTCGCACGTGCGATCCGGATCACGGTGCTCGCGATCGCGGGCTTCGCGGCGGCGGTCGCGCTGGGCCTCTTGGCGGTCGGGCCGTTCGCGCTGCGCCACGTGTTCTTCGGCCAGGCGTTCAGCTACAACCGCTTCGGCCTCGCGCTGATCGGCGTCGGCATGGGGCTGCACCTGACCTCGGGCGCGCTCAACCAGGCGGCGCTCGCGCGCGACCGGGCGCGCGCGGCGGCGCTGTGCTGGCTGTGCGCGGCGGCGGTGTTCGTCGGCTGGATGCTGACGCCGGCGGTCGGCGAAGAGCTGCTGCGCGCGGAGATCGGCTACGCCGGCGCGACGGCGCTGCTGGTGGCGCTGCTCGGGATGCTCTACCGGCGGGGGCGCGCGGACTCCTCGCCCAGGGGCGCTCAGGCGGCGTCGACCGAGGTCGCGATCGCGCGGTAGGCCGCGGCGGGGTCGGCGGCCGAGAAGATCGCCGAGCCGGCGACGAACACGCTCGCGCCGGCCTCGCGGCAGGCGGGCGCGGTCAGCGGCTCGATGCCGCCGTCGACCTCGACGGCCACGCCGGCGCCGACGAGCGCGCGCACGCGCGGGAGCTTGTCCAGGGAGTGGGCGATGAAGCGCTGGCCGCCCCAGCCGGGGTTGACGGTCATGCACAGGGCGAGGTCGAGCGCGCCCGCCTGGGCGGCCTCGGCGAGCGCGCCGACGGGCGTGGCGGGGTTGATCGCGAGGCCGACGCCGGCGCCGAGGCCGCGGATCAGCTCGGCGGCGTAGGCGACGTGCGGGGTGGCCTCGGCGTGGAAGGTGATCGAGTCGGCGCCGGCGCGCACGAACTCCTCGGCGTGGCGCTCGGGGCGCTCGACCATCAGGTGCGCCTCGAGCATCGCGCCGGCCTCGTGGACGGCGTCGGCGAGCGCCGCGACGACCTGGGCGCCGACGGTGATCGGCGGCACGAAGTGGCCGTCCATGACGTCGACGTGGATCACGCGGGCGCCGGCGTCGAGCACTTCGCGGACCTGCTCGCGCAGGCGGCCGAAGTCGGCGGAGAGGATCGAGGGGGCGACGCGGACCTGCTCGCCGCCCAGCAGCAGCCCGTGTACGCGCTCCAGCCGCGGCGACGGCGCGCTCATACGGCTTGCAGCATCGAGTCCCCGCATGCGTTGCACTTGAGGATCGCGGTCGAGGACATGCGCACGATCGTCGAGTGCTCGCCGCAGTTGGGGCACACGGAGGTCAGCTCGAAGCGGTGCAGGCAGTAGACGCAGCGGTAGCGCCCGGGGAGGTTGGTGGGCCGCAGCCACGGCTCGCCGCAGTGCGGGCACTTGGGGCCCAGGTCGACCGCCGCGCGGGGTTGCGCGTCCACGTTCACAGCCTCCGCAGGCGCGCGATGAAGAAGCCGGCCGTGCGGTCGCGGTGGGGCAGCGTGAGCGCCGGCTCGGGGCCGCCGGGCCCGTGGCCCGGCCCGTCGAGCGCGAACTCGGGGTTGGAGTTCAGAAAGGCGACGATCAGCTGCTCATTCTCAATTGACGAGATCGTGCAAGTAGAGTAGACAAGCACGCCTCCCGGACACACGGCGCGGGCGCCGGCGGCAAGAATTCTTGCCTGCACCTGCTTAAGTGCCGCGAGCGCGTCCGGTGTGACACGCCAGCGCAGGTCGGCGCGGGCCTGGAGCGTGCCGAGGCCCGAGCAGGGCGGGTCGACGAGCACGCGCTCGAAGCGGCCCTCCTGGCCGCGCCCCCAGTCGCGGGCGTCGGCGACCTGCACGCGCACGTTGCGGGCGCGCAGGCGCCGGGCGGTGCGCTCCAGCGCGCCGGCGCGCGCGCGGCTCAGCTCGACGGCGAGCAGCTCGCCGTCGCCGTGCATGAGCGCTGCGAGGTGGGTGGTCTTGCCGCCGGGGGCGGCGCACAGGTCGAGCACGCGCTCGCCGGGCTGCGGGTCGAGGACGCGCGAGACGCGCATGGCGGCGCGCGACTGGGCGTGGAAGGCGCCGGCCTGCCACAGCGGCGAGGCGTGCGCGTCGAAGGGCCCCTCGAGCACGAGCGCCTCGGGGATGGCGGGGTCGCGGCGGGTGCGCACGGGCAGCCGCGCGGCCAGCGCGTCGGCGTCGGTGACGAGCGTGTTGGCGCGCAGGGCGACCTCGAGCGGCTCGTTGTCGGCGGCCATCAGCGCGCGCGCGTCCTCGGGGCCGAGCTCGCTCCACCACAGGCGGGCGAGCCACTCGGGGTGCGAGTGCTTGACGGCGGCCCGCGCGGGCGTGTCGTCGGCGAGGGCGGCGAGCAGCGCGGGGCCCTCGCGGGCGCCGCGGCGCAGGACGGCGTTGACGAGGCCGTGGCCGGCGCGGGCGTGGCCCTTGGCGAGCTCGACGGCGTCGGCGACGACGGCGTAGTCGGGCGCGCCGCCGCTGTAGAGCAGCTCGTAGAGGCCGAGGCGCAGGGCGGCGAGCAGCGGCTCGTCGAGCTTGCCGGCGGGCCGTTCGGCGAGCGCGCCGAGCAGGTGGTCGAGCGTGCCGGCGCGCTGCACGGCGCCGTAGGCCAGGCGCATCGCAAGGGCCCGGTCGCGCGGGGCCAGGCCGGCGGCCTCGGCGTGCAGCGCGCGGTCGGCGTAGGCGCCGTCGGCGAAGACGCGCCGGATCACGGCGTAGGCGCAGGCGCGGGCCGGGGCGGGCTGCCTAGCCACTGCGGGTGAGCGCGTCGGGGGCGGCGAGCACGGCGTGGAGGTCGCCGGCTAGGCGCTCGGCCTCGGCGGGTTCGAGCGTCGACGTCGTTACGCGCACGCCGGGGGCGGCGCCGGGCAGCCTGTAGGGGGCGCCGGGGGCGAGCACCCAGCCGCGCTGCAGGAGCGCGCCGATCGTGGCGGCTTCCTCGCCGACGGGAACCCACACGTTCAGGCCGGAGGCGCCGCTGGCCGCGAGGCCCGCGCGGGCGAGCGCGTCGAGCAGCGCCTGGCGGCGGGAGCGGTAGGCGGCGGCGGCGGCGCGCACGCGGGCGACGACGTCGGGGTCGCGCCAGAGGGCGAGCACGAGCGTCTGCAGGATGTGGCTGACCCAGCCGGGCCCGCACTGCTGGCGCCCCTGCACGCGCGAGATCGTGAGCGGGTCGCCGGCGAGCACGGCCAGGCGCAGGTCGGGGCCGAGCGCCTTGGCGACCGAGCGGGTGCTGGCCCAGCGCTCGCGGGGGCCGTCGGGGCCGGCGAGCAGCGTGTGCAGGGGCACGCCGGCGATCGGCCCGAGGTGGTCGTCTTCGATCACGAGCGCGCGCGGGTGGCGCTCGAGCGCGGCGGCGAGCTCGCGGGCGCGGGCGGCGGTGAGGGCCGCGCCAAGCGGGTTCTGGCCGCGGGGCGTGAGGACGACGGCCCGGGTGCCGTGCGCGAGCGCGGCGGCGAGGGCGTCGGGGAGCATGCCCTCCTCGTCGACCGCGACGGGCTCGAGCGCGAGGCCCTGGGCGCGCAGCAGGTCGTACAGGGCCGCGTAGCCGGGGTTCTCGACGGCGACGCGGTCGCCCGGGCGCAGGTGCGCCTGCGCCACCCGCTCGATCGCGTCCATGGTGCCGCTGAGGATGCACAGGTGCCCGCCGGGGACGCCGTCGGCCTGCAGCTGGGCGCGCGCGAGCTCGAGCAGCTCGGGGTCGATGCGGGGTTCGCCGTACAGGCGCGTGGGCTGCTCGCAGCGCGCGAGCGCGGCCGCGAGGTCGGGCAGCAGCGCGGGGTCGGGGTTGCCGAGCGAGAGGTCGCGGGCGCCGGCGGGCGCGGGCAGCGGCGTGCGGGCGGAGCCGAGCGGCGCGCCGGGCCCGATGCGCGTGCCGCGGCGGGGTTCCGAGAGCACGACGCCGCGGCGGCGCAGCTCGGCCAGGCCGGCGGCGACGGTCACGGGGCTGAGGCCGGCCTGCACGGCCAGGCTGCGCACGGAGGGCAGCCGCTGGCCGGGCGCGAGCGCGCCGCTGGCGACGCCCGCCTCGATGCGCTCGACCAGCTCGCTTGCGCTGCGCGCGCTGAACCGATACTGTTCCAGCTCAGACACAAGTCTGTACCATAACAGATTTTTGGCTTTATAGAGAGGAGTTCGTCGTGTCCACCCAGGTTCCAGCTGCGTCGAGCCCGGCGCCTGTCCCCTCCGAGCGCGTGCGCCTGCGGCGCAAGCGCGAACGCGGCAGCCACGAGCGCGCGGCGATCGACGCGATCCTCGACGAGGCGCTGATCGCGCACCTGGGGATCGCCGACGAGCACGGCCAGCCGTTCGTGACGCCGACGCTGCACGCGCGCGCCGGCGACGTCGTCTACTGCCACGGCTCGGTCGCGAGCCGCACGCTGCGGGCGCTCGCGGCCGGCGCGCCGGTGTGCCTGACGGTGTCGCTGATCGACGGCCTCGTGCTGGCGCGCTCGGCGATGCACCACTCGGCCAACTACCGCTCGGCGATGCTGCTCGGGCGCGCGCGCGTGCTCGAGGACGAGCGGGAGAAGCGCGCGGCGCTGCGGGCGGTCGTCGAGCACGTCGTGCCGGGGCGCTGGGCGGACGTGCGCGCGCCGAGCGCGGGCGAGCTGAGGGCGACGGCGGTGCTGGAGATCCCGATCGAGGAGGCCTCGGCGAAGGTGCGCACGGGCGGCCCCGTCGACGACGAGCCCGACTACGCGCTGGCGGCGTGGGCGGGCGTGCTGCCGCTGTCGCTGCGCGCCGGCGAGCCGCTGGCCGACGAGCGCCTCGCGGCGGGGATCGCGCTGCCCTCCTACGTCTGCGGCTACGCGCGCCCGAGCGCGGGGTGACCGCGCAGGTAGGCGCCGGCGTCCATCGCGCGCCCGCCGGGGAGCTGCACGACCAGCAGCTCGAGCGCGCCGGGGGTAGCGCCGAGCAGCAGGCGCCCGCCGCGCGCGTGCAGCCCCGGGCCGGCGGCGTCGGCGTCGGCGTCGGCGTCGGCGAGCTTGGCCCGGTGCACGCCGAGCATCGCGCCGTCGGGCAGGCGGGCGCGCGCGCCGATGTGGGGGTGCAGGGCGCGCACGACGCGCTCGAGCTCGACGGCGGGCCTGGCGGGGTCGAGCAGGCGGTCCTCGGGGCCCAGCTTCTCGGCGTAGGTGACGCCCTGCTCGGCCTGCTCGACGAACGCGGGGCGCTCCTCCAGCGCGCGCACGAGCAGCTCGCCGGCCAGCGCCTGCAGGCGCGCGGCGAGCGCGCCGTAGCTGTCCTCGGGGCCGATCGGCTCGGCGCCCGTCAGGCACACGGGGCCGCTGTCGAGGCCGGCGGTGAGGCGCATGATCGACACGCCCGTGCGCTCGTCGCCGGCCATGATCGCGCGCTCGACGGGCGCGGCGCCGCGCCAGCGCGGCAGCAGCGAGGGGTGCACGTTCAGCAGCTCGTGCTCTGAGAGCAGCGGCTCCTTGATCAGCGCGCCGAAGGCGCACACGACGACGGTGCCGCCGTGGCGGGCGATCAGCTCGCGGGTGGGCTCGTCGTTGACGCTCTGCGGCTGGGCCAGCTCGATGCCGAGGGCCCGTGCGGCCTCGGCGACGGGCGGCGAGGCCAGGCGACGGCCGCGGCCGCTGGGGCGGTCCGGGCGGGTGAGGACGAGCGTCGGCCGGTGGCGCCCGGCGGCGGCCAGGCGCTCGAGCACGGCCGCGGCGAACTCGGAGGTGCCGATGTAGACGGTGCTCACGCGTCCACCGCGCGCCGCTAGACGGCGTCCGCCGTCGCCTGCGCCTGCGCCTCGCGCATCGCGCGCATCGCCTCCTTGCGCTCCTCGCGCGAGATGCGGTCGAGGATCAGGGTGCCGTCGAGGTGGTCGATCTCGTGCTGGATCACGCGCGCCTCCAGGCCCTCGGCCTCGACCTCGATCGGCGCGCCGCGCCCGTCGAGCGCGCGGACCCGCACGCGCGCGTGGCGCTCGACCGGGACGTGCACGCCGGGCAGGCTGAGACAGCCCTCCTCGCCGGTCTCGAGCTCCTCGCTCATCCACTCGAACACGGGGTTGACGAGCGCGGTGAGCGGATCGTCGACATAGGCTTTGTAGACGAGCAGGCGGTGCAGCACGCCGACCTGGGTGGCGGCGAGGCCGACGCCGAGCGCGTCCTGCATCAGCTCGCCCATGCGCGCCACCTCCGCCTCCAGCGCCTCGTCGAAGCGCTCGACGGGCAGCGCCTTGGCGCGCAGCACGGGGTCGCCGAACTTGCGCACGTGGCGCAGCGCGGCGTCGCGGCGCGCGCGCGTCTCGGGGTCGAGCTCCTGGGGCTCGCGCTCCTCGCCGTCGGGCTCGCCGGCGCCCTCGCCGCCCTCGGCGCCCTCGGCGCGCTCGGCGGCGCCCGGATGGGCCACCTCGACGTCGTCCTGCTCGGAGGCCGGCTCGGGCAGCTCCAGCGAGGCGTCGCGGTCGATCGGGTCTTCGCTTGTCACAAGCGTGAGTTTATGGCGAGCGGGCGCGGGTGCACGTGCGTGCCCGCGGCTGGCCACGGGCGGCCCGCGCCGCTACAGTTGGACGATGTTCGCGCGGCTCGCGACGCTCGTGCTGCTCGGGTGCGCCGCGGCGGCGTTCACCGTGGTGCCGGCCGTCGCCGAGGCGAGCGCCGGCTCACCGGCGAGGGTCTCGCCGCTGCCGAGCTCGAGCTACGGGGTGCGGTCGCTGTGCGCGGCGCCGGGGCCCGGGCGGGCGCGGTGCATGGCGCTCGCGCTGGTGGCCGGCGACGCGCAGGCGCGCGCGCACCGCAGCCCGATCGGCGTGACGGGCGCGGCGGCGCTCGCGCCGTCGGCGGCGCCCTCGCCGGCCGCCGGCGACTTCGGGCTGCGCCCGCGCGACCTGCACAGCGCCTACGGGCTGCCCAAGAGCGCGCCGGAGGCCCAGACGATCGCGCTGGTCGACGCCTACAACGACCCGAGCGCCGAAGAAGACCTGGGGCACTACTCATCGGAATTCGGCTTGCCGGAATGCACGGCGGCCGACGGCTGCTTCTCGCAGCTCAACCAGAACGGCAGGTCGGGCGAACCGCCGTTCCCGCGCACGCGCGCTGAACTGGAAGCGGCGCTGAAAGGCACGGGGCCCAAACGCACGGAGGCCAGGGAAGCGATGGGCTGGAGCGTCGAGATCTCGCTCGACATCGAGACCGCGCACGCCGTCTGCGAGAGCTGCCGGATCGTGCTGGTCGAGGCGAACAACCCGGAGTACGCGAACCTCGAAGCGGCTGAGGAATCGGCCGCGCGAGCGGGCGCCGGGGAGATCTCCAACTCCTGGGGCGGCCCCGAGTGCGTCGCGGTGGGCGACTGCATAGCGGACTCGCCGGCGTTCGACCATCCGGGCGTCGTGGTGGCTGCGGCCGCCGGCGACGAAGGCTATTTGAACTGGCTCGAAGAAAGCGTGCCGTTCGCGAACTACCCGGCGACCTCGCCGCACGTGGTGGCGGTCGGCGGCACCCGCCTGGAACTGGGCGCGAAGGGCGAATGGGCGGGCGAGAGCGTGTGGAACGACGGCGGCAGGGGCAAGAGCGGGCGCACGGACGGCTCGGGCGCGACGGGCGGCGGGTGCAGCGCGGAACTGGAAGCGCAGCCGTGGCAGCGGGCGGTCGCGGACTGGTCGGAGGTTGGCTGCGGGGACAGGCGGGCGGTCGCGGACGTGGCCGCGGACGCGGACCCGTACACGGGCGTCGCGGTGTACGACACGAGCCCCGAATGCGAAACGGAATACGAAGCGCTGCACACGGTGCACTGGTGCACGATCGGCGGCACGAGCCTCGCGACGCCGCTGATCGCCGCCAGCTTCGCCCTCGCGGGCGGCGCCGGCGGGGTCGAATACCCGTCGCGCACGCTGTACGAAAACGCGGTCAAAGCTCCCGCCTCCTTGCACGACGTGACCTCCGGCTCCAACGGCGAATGCGACCTGCCGTTCGACACGCTGACGCGGGCGCAGGGATGCACGCCGGCCGAGGACGCGGCGGCGAGCTGCTCCTCCGAGCTGATCTGCCTGGCGGGGAGCGGCTATGACGGGCCGACGGGGCTCGGCACGCCGGACGGGATCGCGGCCTTCCTGCCGGCGGGGACGAAGGCGCTGCTCGCGCCGAGCGTGAGCTCCGCGGGCGCCTCGTCGGTCAGCTCGAGCTCGGCGACGCTCAGCGCGAGCGTCGACCCGAACGGCAGCGAAGTGATCGGCTGCACGATCGAATACGGGCCGGGCGAAGCGTACTCGGCGAGCGCGCCCTGCGAACCGATGCCGGGCTCGGGCACGAGCGCGGAAACGGTGAGCGCGAAGGTGGAAGGCCTGAGCCCTGGGACCGAGTACGGCTTCCGCGTCCGTGCGAGCAACGCGGGCGGACGCGGCGAAGCGCTCGGCGCGCCGTTCACGACCCCGGCGGCGGCGCCGACGATCGCGGGCGCCTCCGCGTCGCACGTGAGCCAGCGCGACGCGACGCTCGAAGCGCGGATCGACCCGAACGGCGCGGCGACGAGCTGGGAAGTGCTGATGGACGATCCCTGCGCGGCGCCGATGGAATGCATCAGGGCGGACGTCGTGGTCGCCGGCGGCACGCTGGCCGCCGGGGACGCGAGCGTCGCGGTGCGCGTGGACCTGGCCGAATCGGCTGCACGCCTGAACATCGAACCGGGCACGACGTACACGTTCTGGGTGCGCGCCGGCAACGAAGCCGGGCCGGCCGAAACCACCCCGCAGACCTTCACGACGCTGGCCGAACCAGGCGGACCGCCTTCGCGCGAACCGCCCGCCTCGCAGGAACCGGGGCCGGTGTCGAGCCCCCAGCTGCCGACGACGCTCTCGCCGCAGACCCCCGGGCAGACCCCGAGCGGCACGCCGGTGCAGTCGGTGGCGTCGCTGAAGCAGGCCAAAGCCCCGGCCGTCGCCCACCTCGCGAGCACGACGCTGCGCGAGCGCGCCGGCGGCACGGTCGCGGTGCGCGTCAGCTGCCCGGGCGGCGAGCGCAGCTGCGCCGGCACGCTCACGCTGCAAACGCTCGGCGCCCCGGGCGGGCCGGCCGCCGGCGGTGCAAAGGCCTCGCCGCTCAGGCTGGCGACGGTCGCGTTCAGGGTCAGCGGCACGCACGCGCGGACGCTCACGCTGCGCCTGTCCGCCCGGGCGCGCGCGCTGCTCGCGCGCGCCCGCGTGCTGCGGGCGCGCGCGATCATCGAGGTGCGCGGCGCGTCGGCGACGCAGGCGACGGTCGCGATCCGCGCGGGCGGCTGAGCCTGGCGGGCCCCAGGCAGGCAGGCGGACGCCCGAAGCCTGGCGGGCGCCTCGACCGGCGCGCCCTCAGGCTGCCTGGACGAGCGTGAGGCTGGCGTCGTGCGCGCCGGCGGTGCTCTGCACCACGATCTCGACCTCGAGGCGGCCGTGGCTCTGGCGCAGCAGCCGGCGGGCCGAGGGATCGAGCTGCACGCTCGCGAGCCGGGAGGCGCTCGGCGCCAGCGTCAGCACCCGGCTCCTGCCGATCGTGACCGTGCGCCGTGTGCGCCTGCCGTCGATCGTGACGGTGCGCGTGAGCCGCAGCGTGAGTTTCGCCGCGCAGCTGTGCGCGCCGGCGCAGGCGAGCTCGACGAGCGCCCTGCCGTTGCGCACGCGCGCGCGGTGGGCGCCCACGAGCGAGACGACCGCGGAGGCGCCGAGCGAGGGGCGAGCGCCGGGCTGCGGGAGCGAGCTTGGCGAGCCGGGCTGGCTCTGACCGGGCGCCCCTGGGGACGGCGGAACGAGCGGACCCGGTGTCATGCTCGCGTCGATCCCGGAGGTTACTTCCGGGGCGGTCACCGAGACGGTCTGCGCTTCGGCCGCCGTGGACACGCCGTCGTAGTACTGCAACCCGTACCCGGAGGCGATGAAGCCGACTTTGTAGCCGGCGCTGGCAAGCCCGCGGATGGTGTAGTCGCCGTCTGCTTCGGAGATCGCGCAGCCCGCGGCTTCCAGCGTGCCGGCGGGGGTGACGCGAATCGCGCAGGCGAGCGCCTTTTCGATCGGCGCGCCCGTGGCGGAGCTCGTCAGCACGCCGGCGATCTCGCCGCCCTTGACGAGTTCTGCGTCGATGCCCGCCGTCCTCTTGCCGCCCAGCACCGCCACTTCGTTGGCTTCGCTCCCGTTCGCCTTGCCCGCGTAGAACTGCTCGATGTAGCCGGACTGTTCTTCGAAGGGGTCGCCGAACACGACGAAGAAGCTTTCGGCCTGCAGGCCGGCGATTTCATAGTTGCCTTCGCCGTTGGTCTTGGCACAGCCTTCGGCGTGTTCGTATTCGCTCTTTTCTTCGCCGAGCAGTTCGATATGGGTGGAGAAGGCGCAAACTTCCAGTCCGGCAATCGGGTCGTGGGTGGATGAATCGGTGACGGTGCCGGAGATGGCGCCGAACGGTTCGGCCGCGTCCGCGCCGGCGGCGAAGGCCAGCAGCAGCAGCAGAGCCAGCGACACGAGCGCCAGCCCGGCCGCCGGCCGCCATCGCCGGCGTGCCCGGCGATGGCGAGGCGCGGTCCGCGGGGCCGGCATCTCAGCGGCGCCTGGGCTTCGCGGCCCGCAGCGTGAGGAGCATCTGGGCGGTGTGCCCGGCACCCTGTGGATCGCGCGCGAAGATCGTCACTCGCACCTTCAGCGAGTGCGAGCGCGCGAGCAGCGCCCTGGCCCTGCCCGAAAGACGCAGGGTCACGGTCGCGCTGTGACCGCCGGCGATGGTGAACGGCGAGGCCGCGAGGGTGAGGATCGAGCGCCTGTGCCCGCCGGCCGAGGAGGCGGTCACCGCCCTGGCCGTGTGCAGGGTCACGGTGCCGACGCAGTAGCTGACGCCCGACGGACACTCGACCTTCACCTTGACGACGCCCGCGCGGCTGCTCAGCAGCGACGTGTCGGCGACCGTGGCGCTGGGCGACCCTTCCCTGGTTTCTTTGCTGGATAGCACCGCGCCTTTGGCTTCTTCCTGCGCGGGGGTCGTGCCCGCGGGCGGTGGCCCGGTTTGCGAGGGGGCTGTGACGGGTGGGGGTTCGACCGTGCCGGTGACGGTCTCGGTGCCACCCGTGCGCCGGTATGCGATCTGCATCGTGTGGGTCGACCCGCAGCCCTCGAAGTGGATCGGGATTTCCGCGCCGCCTTCGGGGGCGTTGGCGAAGGCGCCGGTCAGCGCCCCGCTCGTGGAGATGAAGGTGAACTGCTCGCCGGGGGTCACCGTCGGGCATGGAGCGCCTTCTTCCCCGGGGTGGGCCACCACGCCGATTTCCGCGTTGTCCAGTTCGACCGCGCCGTGTGAGAGCAGCTGGGAGTAGTCGACGTCGGCGATCGCGCCGCTGCCGGTGATTTCGAACACCAGGGCGGTCGACGGGCTGAGGCCGACGCTCGCCGCTTCCAGGCTTTCGGCGGGTTCGAACCCACTGCCCACGACGAGCGTCGAGTCATCGGCGGTGAGCGGTCCCGTCGCGCCGATCCCCGCGAAGAAGATCTGGCGCAGGCTCACCGGCTCTCGGTCGCTCGCGTTGACTTCGCCTTCCAGGAACACCGACCCGTTCGCGTCGTGCTCGCCGCCGGCGTTGGCGCCTTCGAAGGTCACCGGCCCGACGTTCGCGTTGTCGTCGAGCAGGAACGCCGATCCGTTGCTCTGGTCGACCGTCAGGGCGCTCGTCGCGGCGCCCGTGAGCTTGCCGCCGAGCAGCACGCCGTTCTGGTCGACTTCGCCGCCGCTGGGGTTGGCGACGCTCCAGGTCTGGGTCGCGGTGAGGTGGAACGGGAGGTCCAGGAAATCTCCGGCGGTCTTGCCTTCGCCGCCTTCCGGAGCTGCGTGCAGGCCGCCCGCGCCCAGGTCGAGCTCTTCTCCGCCGATCAGATAGCTGTTGGCGTCGTCGATCTGAAGCGTTTCGGCTTCAAGCCCGCCGAGGTCGTCGAAGCTGAAGTAACACGGGTGCGTGCGGGGTTCGTTCACGCAGGCGCTGCTGCCGAGATGCGGGAACGTGAGAAGTGATATCGGCGTCGAGCTCTTGGGCGCCGTGCCGCCTTCCCAGTCCTGCCCGACCGACCAGTCTTCCGAGGCGGTCGAGACGCCGGCCCAGGTGAAGGAGCTCGCGGCGAGCGCGCCGGGCGCAAGCACTAGGCACAACCCCGCGACCGCGGCGGGAGCGAGCCGCCTGAGCCATCCTTGCCGAGGGCGCATGACCGCGCGCGGCACTGCATACCATCCGATAGCCGTTCCCATCCGTCCCTCCGTGTGTGATCGCCCGCGAACGGCCGGAACGTATCAGATACCTGAATCAGGCGAGCGACCGTTTTGTGCGGCCTTCGTGGCGCTTCACCTTCACTGCGGGTCGACGTCGACGCTGAAGCTCACGCCGGCGTGGCGGCGGTCGGCGGCGACACGGCTGACCGCCTCGCCGGCGGCGCGCACGGCGGGCCGGCGCTCGCCCGCCTTGACCACGAGCGCGAAGCGCTCGCGCCCGCGCAGGCGGAACAGCGGCGCGGGGCCGAGCACCGAGGCGCCCGGCGCGGGCGGATCGGCGCGGGTGTGCGGCAGCTGCTCTGCCATCAGCTCGCGCACGGCGCCGGCCGCCGCGCGCGCGGCCGCGGGGGTCTCGGCCGAGCAGACGATCCTGATCAGGTCCGCGAACGGCGGGTAGCGCAGCGCGCGACGGCGCTCCAGCTCGCCGGCGACGAAGCCCTCGCTGTCGTGCCTGGCCGCGTAGACGATTGCGCGCGCCTCCGGCGCGATCGTCTGCACGAGCACGCGCCCCTCTCCCCCGCGCCCGGCGCGCCCGGCGAGCTGGGCGATCAGGGCGAAGGTGCGCTCCTCGGCGCGAAAGTCGGGAAAGCGCAGGGTGGCGTCGGCGTCGAGCACGACGGCCAGGCTGACGCCGGGGAAGTCGTGCCCCTTGGCGACCATCTGGGTGCCGATCAGGACGCCGGCCGGGGCCGCCTCGAAGGCCCGCAGCAGCTCGCCGGGGCCGGCGCCCGCGGCCGCTGTGTCGGCGCGCCGCGCCCGGCGCTCGCCGGCGCCGTGATCGGCGGTGTCGGCGTCGAGCCGGAAGATCGGGAAGCCGCCGTCGTCGAGCACCCGGGTCAGCTCGTGCTGGAGGCGTTCGGTGCCGGCGCCGTGACGGGAGACCGAGACCGAGGCGCACTCGCCGCAGCGCGCCGGCGCGGGCTCGCGGTGGCCGCAGTGATGGCAGGCGATGAAGCCCGCCGAGCGGTGCAGCACGAGCGCGACGTCGCAGTCCGGGCAGCTCCACACGTGCCCGCAGGAGCGGCACGAGAGGAAGTTCGACCAGCCGCGGCGGTTGAGCAGGATGATCGCCTTGCCGCGGCTCGCGCGCACCTCGGCCAGCGCGTCGCTGGTCAGCGGATGCAGCCCCTGGGTCTGGCCGCACATGTCGAGCACCTGCACGCGCGGCAGCGCGCGCCCGTCGACGCGGCGCGCGAGCACGCTCGCGGGCAGCCGCTCGACGCTCTCCGGGCGCGGCGTGGCGCTGCCGGCGAGCAGCAGCGCCGAGCTGCGCCGGGCGCGCTCGCGGGCCACCTCGCGGGCGTCGTAGCGGGGGTCGCCCTCGTGCTTGTAGGAGGCGTCGTGCTCCTCGTCGAGGATGATCAGGCCGAGATCGGCGATCGGCGCGAACACGGCCGAGCGGGGACCGACGCACACCCGCGCGGCGCCTTCGCGCAGCCGCCGCCACTCGGCGTAGCGCTGCGCCGGCGTCAGGCGCGAGTGCAGCACCGCCACGGTCTCCCCGAGCCGTTCCACGAACCGCGAGACGATCTGCGGCGTGAGCGCGATCTCGGGCACGAGCACGATCGCGCCGCGGCCCTGCTCGAGCGCCGCCTGGGTGGCGCGCAGGTACACCTCGGTCTTGCCCGAGCCGGTCACCCCGCGCAGCAGCCGCTGCTCGCCGCGGCGGGCCGCCAGCGCGGCCAGCAGCGGCGCGAGCGCGGCGCGCTGTTCGTCGGTCAGCTGCGGCGCGCACGGCCTGCGCGCGCCGACGGGCGGATGCCGCGGAGGCGCGACCTGGCGCCGTTTGCGCCCGCCCAGGCGCCTGCTGGCGTCCGGCGGCAGCACGAGCGTGAGCGCGCGCGCGATCGTCGAGCAGTATTCGAGCGCGACCCATTCGGCGAGCTCGACGAGCTCGCTCGGCAGGGCGGGCGGGCCGTCATCCAGCGCGCGCAGCGGCGCGAGCAGGCGCTCCTCGGCGACCTCGCTGCGGTCGGCCAGCCCGACGACCACGCCGAGCAGCTTGCGCCCGGCGAACGGCACGACCAGCATCGAGCCGACCTGCACGCCCTCGCGCAGCTCCTCCGGGAGCCTGTAGTCGAACGGTCCGCGCAGCGCGCGCGTGCTGGTCATCGGCTCGACCTGGGCGATGCAGGGCACCGCCTTGACCCTAGAGCACCGACAGGCGGCGCCCTCCCCGTCGCTCAGAGCCCGGCGGCGGCGCGCAGCGCCTGCGCCTTGTCGGTGCGCTCCCACGTGAAATCGTGGTCGTCGCGGCCGAAGTGGCCGTAGGCGGCCGTCTTCTGATAGATCGGCCGGTGCAGTTTGAGCTCCTCGCGGAAGGCCCCCGGCCGCAGGTCGAAGTGCTCGTCCACGAGCTTGGCGATCTGCGCGCGGCCGATCTTCTCGGTGCCGAACGTCTCGACCATCACGGAGACCGGGTGGGCGACGCCGATCGCGTAGGCGACCTGCACCTCGGCGCGCTCGGCGAGACCGGCGGCGACCACGTTCTTGGCCACCCAGCGGGCGGCGTAGGCGGCCGAGCGGTCGACCTTGGAGGGGTCCTTGCCGGAGAACGCGCCGCCGCCGTGGCGGGCCATGCCGCCGTAGGTGTCGACGATGATCTTGCGGCCGGTGAGCCCGCAGTCGCCCATCGGGCCGCCGATCACGAAGCGCCCGGTGGGGTTGACGAGGAAGTTGCGCAGCAGCTTCTTCTCCTCGTAGAGGTCGGCCGGCAGCACGGGGCGCAGCACGTGCTCGAGCAGGTCCGGCTTGATCAGCGTCTCCGCGTCGATCCCGTCGGCGTGCTGGGTGGAGACCAGGATCTTCTCGATCTCGACGGGCTTGCCGTCGCGGTAGCGGACCGTCACCTGGGTCTTGCCGTCGGGGCGCAGGTAGGGGAGCACCTCGCCCTTGCGCACCTCCGAGAGGCGCTTGGCGAGCTTGTGCGCGAGCGAGATCGGCAGCGGCATCAGCTCGTCGGTCTCGGTCGTGGCGTAGCCGAACATCATCCCCTGGTCGCCCGCGCCGGCGATGTCCAGCTCGTCCTCGTCGGAGGGGTCGTGGCGGGTCTCGTAGGCCGCGTCGACGCCCCGGGCGATGTCGGGGGACTGCTTGTCGATCGCGTTGATGACCGCGCAGGTGTCGCAGTCGAAGCCGTAGCTGGCGTCGTCGTAGCCGATCCGCCGCACCGTCTCGCGCGCGATTTCCTGGATGTCCACGTAGGTGTCGGTGGAGATCTCGCCGGAGACGACCACGAGGCCCGTGTTCACGAGCGTCTCGCAGGCCACGCGCCCGTAGGGGTCGTCTTTCAGCACCGCGTCGAGGACGCCGTCGGAGATCTGGTCGGCGATCTTGTCCGGGTGCCCCTCGGTGACGGACTCGGAGGTGAACAGGAACTCGCTGTCGGAAGGCTCAGTCATGTCGGTATCGGGTCAGCTCCAGTTGGCGGTCGGACGGGATCGCTTTGCCGTCGGGGACGGGGTTGGCAAAAAGGCAGCAGGTCGTGCATCAGCACGGGCACTGCGTCGCCGAAGTCTATGCTGCGCGGGCGCGTCCGCGCTGTCCGCGCTCCACGAAGTCGATGATCAGCGGCACGCCGTCCATCCCGTAGCGGGCGCGCAGGCGGTTCTCCAGGAAGAAGGCGTAGTCGCGGGTGACCCGCGCGCGGCTGTTGACCTGGATCGCAAAGCGCGGCGGGCGCTCGCCGATCTGGGTCATGTAGAGCAGCTTCAGGCGGTGCCCGGAGGACCCGCGGCGGGTGCCGATCGGGGGCTGGCGCGCCTGCACGGTCTCCGCCAGGAAGCGGTTCAGCTCGGGCGTCGGGATGCGCCCGCCGACGCGGTCGCCGAGCGCGATCGCCTCGCCGAGCAGGCGTGCCACGTGGCGCCCGCTCTTGGCGCTGACGGTCAGCACGCGCGGTCGCAGGCGCAGCTTTTCGGCCACGCGGGCGCGCTCGTGCTCGAGGTCCAGGCGCACGCCGGTGGCCGGCGCCAGCGCGCCCTCGCCGGGGTCGAGCTCGGACTGCAGATCCCACTTGTTGAGCACGATCGCGGTGGCGCAGCCGGCCTTCATCGCGAGCTCGGCGATGCGCAGGTCCTGGGCGGTGACGCCGTCGCAGGCGTCGCACACCACCAGCGCGACGTCGGCGCGTTCGGCTGCGCGGCGGGAGCGCAGCGCCGTGTAGTACTCGACCGAGTCGGCGACCTTGGCCTGGCGGCGGATGCCGGCCGTGTCGATCAGCACGAGCCGCCGCTCGTCGAGGACCAGCGGCGTGTCGATCGCGTCGCGGGTGGTGCCGGCGAGGTCCGAGACGATCACCCGGTCCTCGCCGAGGAAGCGGTTGACGAGCGAGGACTTGCCGACGTTGGGCCTGCCGATCACCGCCAGGCGCACGGTGTCCTCGTCGGGCTCCTGCTCGATTTGGTCCCGCCCACCCAGCAGCTCGACGATGCGGTCGAGCAGATCGCCCGAGCCGAGCCCCTGCGCGGCGGACACCGGCACGGGGGCGCCCAGGCCGAGCCGGTGGAACTCGGCGGCGAGCGGCACCTCGCCGACGCCGTCGCACTTGTTGGCGGCCACGATCGTCGGCAGCGGCGAGCGGCGCAGCAGGTCGGCCAGCTCCTCGTCGCCCGCCCTCACGCCCGCGCGCGCGTCGACGACCAGGACGGCCACCTGCGCGTCGGCGAGCCCGGCGCGCGCCTGCTCGCGGATCGAGCCGGCGAGCGGGTCCTCGTCCTCGAAGTCGATGCCGCCGGTGTCGATCAGCTTGAAGCTGCGCCCGTTCCACTCGCACTCGAGCTCCTTGCGGTCGCGCGTGACCCCGGGGCGCTCGTGCACGACCGCCTCGCGGCTGCCCGTGAGGCGGTTGATCAGCGAGGACTTGCCCACGTTCGGATAGCCGACGATCGCGACCTTCATGCAAGGAGTATGACCGGGCGCCGGCTCAGTCCCCGGCCGAGACGCTGCGGGCGCGCGCGAGCTCGGCGATCCGCCGCACGACCTGCTCCACCGAGAGCCCTGCGGTGTCGATCGTGACGGCGTCGGCGGCGGCCCGCAACGGGCTGTGTTCGCGGGCCGCGTCGCGCTCGTCGCGGATCGTCTGCTCGGCCAGCACCGTCTCCACGTCGGCGCCCAGCTCGGCGGCGCGCCTGCGGGCGCGCTCGTGGGGGTCGGCCATCAGGAACACCTTCAGCGGCGCGTCGGGGGCGACGACCGTGCCGATGTCCCTGCCCTCGGCGACCCAGTCGCCGGCGGCGGTCAGGCGCCGCTGTTTGAGCACCAGCGCCTCGCGCACCTGCGGGGTCGCGGCCACCATCGAGGCCGCCTCCGAGACGGCCGGGGCGCGGATCGCCTCGCTGACGTCGCGCCCGTCGAGCAGCACAGGGCCGGGGGCGTCGCCGCGGCCGGACCCGGGGTCGATGTCCAGGGCCCGCGCAAGCGCGCCGAGCGCCGCCGGATCCTCGGCCGGCAGCCGCACGCCGCGTTCGAGCGCGGCGAGCGCCACGCAGCGGTACATCGCGCCGCTGTTCAGGTAGGCGAAGCCGAGCTCGCGCGCCAGCCCGCGCGCGACGGTGGACTTGCCGGCGCCGGCCGGCCCGTCGATCGCGATCAGCACAGCGCGCGCAGGTCCTCGACGAAGCCCGGGTAGGAGACCGCCGCGGCGTCCATGCCGAGCACCTCGACGCCCTCGCGCGAGGCCAGGCCGGCGACGGCGCCGAGCATCGCCAGGCGGTGGTCGCCGTGCGCGTCGAGCACGCCGCCGCGCAGGCCGCCGCTGCCGCGCACGCGAAAGCCGTCGTCGGTCGCCTCGATGTCGGCGCCGAGGCCGCGCAGCTCGGTGACGACGGTCTCGATGCGGTCGCTCTCCTTCAGGCGCAGCTCGCGCGCGCCCCGCACGAGCGTCTCGCCCTCGGCGAAGCAGCCGAGCAGCGCCACGAGCGGCAGCTCGTCGATCGCGAGCGGCACCTCCTCGGGCTCGACGACCGTCCCCTCGAGCGCGCCGTGGGCGACGTCGAGGTCGCTCACCGGCTCCTCCGCGTCGAGCTCGCCGCGCTCCTCCTCGAGGTCGCCGAGCACGATCCCGCGCATGCGCCGCACGATGCGCAGAAAGCCCGTGCGGGTCCAGTTGACGCCGACGTCGCGGAGCAGCAGGCGCGAGCCGGGCACGAGCACGCCGGCGGCGACCATGAAGGCCGCCGAGCTGGGGTCGCCGGGCACGCGCACGCGCTCGAGCAACAGCTCGTCGGCGGCCGCGACCGTCACGCGCAGGCCGTTGCGGTGCACGGCGGCGCCGGCGCGCAGCAGCATGCGCTCGGTGTGGTCGCGGCTGCGCGCGGGCTCGCCGACGGTCGTGGCGCCGTCGGCGGCCAGGCCGGCCAGCAGCACGCACGACTTGACCTGGGCGCTGGCGACCGGGAGCTCGTAGGAGATCGCGCGCAGGCGCGCGCCGCGGACGCGCAACGGCGCGAACCGGCCCTCGCGGGCCTCCAGCTGGCCGCCCATCAGGCGCAGCGGCTCGACGATGCGGTCGACCGGTCGGCGGCGGATCGACTCGTCGCCGTCGAGCGTGAACTCGCAGCCCTCCTGCGCGGCCAGCCAGCCGGGCAGCAGGCGCAGCAGCGTGCCGGCGTTGCCGACGTCGATCGTCGTTGCCGTCTCGCCCGCGCCGCGCAGCCCGGTGCCGCGCACGAGCACGTCCTCGCCGTGCAGCTCGACGAGCGCGCCGAGCGCGCGCACCGCCTCGAGCGTCGAGTCGGTGTCGGCGGCGTGCAGGTAGCGCTCGATGCGCACCGGCTCCGATGCCATCGCCGCGAGCAGCGCCGCGCGGTGGGAGATCGACTTGTCCGCCGGCGCGCGCAGCTCGCCGGAGAGTCCTCGGGAGGGCTCGAAGCGCATGTCCATGTTCGCCGCCCTATGCTCGCACGACTGGGAAGCCGAGGGCCGTGATCAGCTCGCCGGCCCGCGCGCGCTGCTGCTCGCCGGCGAACCACAGGGCGACGACGCCCTGGCGGTTGTCCGGCGCGGGCGAGAGCACGAGGTCGAGGATGTTGACGCCGGCGTCGCCGAGAGCCAGCGCGATCTCGGCGATCACGCCGGGGCGGTTGGGCACCGAGACGTGCAGCTCGCGCACGTCGTGGGTCTCGCCGCCGGTGAGCCCGCGGCCGAGCAGCGCGTCGCGCGCGACGCGCGCGCGCGCGTTCCAGGCGCCGAGCGCGGCCGCGTCGCCGGCGAGCAGCCATCCGCGCACCGCTCCGAGCCGGCGCTCGAGCTCCTCGATCTCGCCGAGCATCGCGTCGCGGTTGGCCAGGTAGATGTCGGTCCAGATCGAGCTGTTGGCGCCGGCCACGCGGGTGGCGTCGCGAAAGCTCGGTCCGACCGCGGGCAGGCGCCGGAGCTCGCCGCCGCCGTCCTGGCCATCCTCCTGGCCGCCGTCCGAGCCGGGAGTGGCCTCGAGCGGGTCGAGCACGCCGGCGGCCTGGTCGACGAGCACGTTGGCGAGCACGTGCGGCAGGTGCGAGACGCACGCCATGATGCGGTCGTGGACCTCGGCGTCGACGGCCACGGGCCGCGCGCCGAGCCGGCCGAGCAGGCGGTGCAGGCGCTCGTAGAGCACCCCGGCGGAGCGACCTTTGGCGGGCGTCAGGTACCAGGTCGCGCCGTCGAAGAGATCCTCGCGGGCGTGCTCGACGCCGGCGGTCTCGGCGCCCGCCAGCGGGTGGCCGCCGATGAAGCGCTCGTCGCGGGCGGCCTGCGCGAGCATCCGCTTGGTCGAGCCCACGTCGCTGACGACGCAGTCGGCGCCCGCGCACTCCAGCGCGAGCGTGACCGTCCGGGCGAGCGCGCCGACGGGCGCGGCCGCGAACACGACGTCGGCGCCCGCGACCGCTCCCCGCAGGTCCGCCGCGGCGCTGTCGAGCGCGCCCAGCTCGAGCGCCGTGGCGCAGGCGCGCTCGTCGGGGTCATAGCCGCAGACCTCGGCGCCGGCGCGGGCGCGCGCGGCCAGGCCGATCGAGCCGCCGATCAGCCCGACGCCGAGGATCGCGACCCTCAACGGGCGAGCACCTCGGCGAGCGCGTCGAGGAAGCGGGTGTTCTCCTCGGGCAGCCCGTAGGTGACGCGCAGCGCGGGCGTCCGGCTGCCGAGCGCGGTGCCGCCGCGCACGAGCACGCCGCGCTCGCGCAGCCCGGCCATCACCTGCTGCTCGTCGTGGTCGTCGCCGAGCCCGATCCAGCAGAAGTTGGCCTGCGAGTCGGCGACCTGCAGGCCGAGCGCCCGCAGGCGCTCCTCCATCGAGATGCGCTCGGCGATCGTGCGGGTGACGCGGTCGATCACCGCGTCCTGGTGGGCGAGCGCCTCGGTCGCGGCGGCCTGCGCGAGCGCGTTGCAGAAGAACGGCTGGCGCACCTGGTCGAGCGCGCGCGGCAGCTCCTCCGAGCCGCACAGCGCGTAGCCGACGCGCAGCCCGCACAGCCCGTGGACCTTGGAGAAGGTGCGCAGCAGGATCAGGTTCGGGTGGTGGGAGAGCAGGTCGATCGAGGCGTCGGGGTCCTCCAGCAGGTTGAACTCGCAGTAGGCCTCGTCGACGATCACGCAGGCGTGGCGCGGCACCTCCGCCACGAACGCCGCGATCCGATCGAGCGCCAGCGCGGTGCTCGTGGGGTTGTTGGGGTTGCAGACGAGCACCAGCCGCGTGGCGACGGTGATCTCGCGCAGCATCGCCGGCAGGTCGTGGCGCTGCTCGGAGTCCAGCGGCACGGTGACCGCGCGCGCGCCGGAGGCGGCCGCCAGGTGCGGGTAGACCGAGAAGGACGGCCACGCGTACACCAGCTCGGCGCCCGGCTCCAGCAGCGCCTCGCCGGCCGCCAGCAGGATGTCGCAGGAGCCGTTGCCGATCGCGATCTGCGAGAACGGCACGCCGTAGCGGTCGGACAGGCGCCGGCGCAGCCGCTCGTTGGTGGGGTCGGGGTAGCGGTTGAGGGTCTCCAGGGCGCGCTGGATCGCGTCGCGCACCGCCTGCAGCGGCACGTACGGCGACTCGTTGCTCGCCAGGCGCACGAGCCTCTCCTCCTGGGCGTAGCCGCCCGCGGCGGGGTAGGCCGGGATCCTGCGGATGCGCTCTGCGAACTCGATCGGCATCCGCCTATTGTGCCGCGTGCAGGTCCTCGCGCAGCGCGCGCGCCTGGCCGAGGTAGACGTGCGCGGGCTCGTGGCCCTCGTCGGCGTGGTAGTGGAGCAGCACCCGGATCACCCTTGGCATCGAGCCGGGCACGGGGATCTCGCGGGCGCACAGCAGCGGCACCTGCTCGAAGCCGAGCGCGCGCGCCGCGACCGCCGGGAACTCCGCGTCCAGGTCCTCGGTGGCGGTGAAGATGCAGCTCACCGCCTGCTCGGGCGAGAGCTCGTTGCGGGCGATGATCTCGCGCATCAGCTCGCCCGTCGCCTCGACGATCTCGCGGGCGTCGTTGCGCTCGACGCTGGTCGCGCCGCGCAGGGCGAAGAGTCGCATGGCGCGCGATTCAATCAGAGCGTGCGGCACGCTGCCGGCGCACGGGCGCGCGCGCCGGCTGCGCCACCAGCCTGCGCAGACGCGCGAGCTCGGAGCCGTCGAGCCGGCGGTGCGCACCGGGGGCGAGGTCGCCGAGCGTCAGCGGCCCGAAGCGCGTGCGCGCCAGCTCGAGCACCGGATGACCGACCGCCTCGCACATGCGCCTGACCTGCCGGTTGCGGCCCTCGTGGATCGTCAGCTCGATCACGCCCGCCTCGGGGCGCCCGACGCGGCGTACGCGCGCGGGCGCGGTGAGGCCGTCCGCCAGCTCCACCCCCAGGCGCAGGCGCTCGAGCTCCGCCGCCGCGATCGGCCCACCGGCCAGGCGCGCGCGGTAGGTCTTGGGCACCTCGTAGCGCGGATGGGTCAGGCGGTTGGCGAGCTCGCCGTCGTTGGTCAGCAGCATCAGCCCCGAGCTGTCGCGGTCCAGGCGCCCGACCGGATACAGCCGCAGCCCGCCCGCGGGCACGAGCTCGACGACCGTGCGCCGGCCGTGCGTGTCGCGCGCCGTCGAGACCACGCCGAGCGGCTTGTGCAGCGCGTATGCCACCCGCGGCTCGCTGCTCGCGAGCGCCCGCCCGTCGAGCGCCACGCCGCTCGAGTCCTCGACCTCGCGCGCCGGGTCGGTGACGATCTCGCCGCCGACGCTGACGCGCCCGGCCGCGATCAGGCCCTCGGCGGCGCGCCTGGAGGCGACCCCCGCGTGGGCCAGGTACTTGGCGAGGCGCATGCTGCTGCCACCATAGGAGCCCATGGATCTCGTGCAGCTCGAGCAGACGCTGGCCGCGTGCGGCCAGCCGGCCTTCCGCGCCCGGCAGGTGTGGGCGTGGGCCGCCAAGGGCGCGCCGGGCTATGAGCAGATGACCAACCTGCCGGTGGGCCTGCGCGCGACGCTCGCGCAGCAGCTGCCGTTCTCGACGCTCGAGCTGCGCGAGCAGCGCGAAGCGGGCGACGGCACCGTCAAGGCGCTGTTCGCGACCGCCGACGGGCGCGCGCTCGAGGCCGTGCTGATGCGCTACCGGGCGCACGGCCGGCGTTCGATCTGCCTGTCCTCGCAGTCGGGCTGCCCGCTGACGTGCCGCTTCTGCGCGACCGGCGCGATGCGCTTCGCGCGCAACCTCACCGCCTCGGAGATCCTCGACCAGGCGCTGCACTTCAGGCGTCTCGAAGGCGTCGACCACTGCGTGTTCATGGGCATGGGCGAGCCGATGCTGAACCTCGACGCCGTGCTCGGCGCGTGCGAGCGCCTGCCCGAGATCGGCATCACCCACCGGCGCACGACGATCTCGACGGTCGGCTGGATCCCCGGCATCGAACGGCTGGCCGAGCAGGACATGCCCGTGCGCCTCGCGCTCTCGCTGCACGCCGCCGACGAAGCGCTGCGCTCGGAGCTGATGCCCGTCAACGAGCGCTACCCGCTGCGCGAGGTGATCGAGGCCTGCCGCGCCTTCTACGCGCGCAAGCGCCGGCGCGTGTTCGTCGAGTATGTGATGCTAGCGGGCGTCAACGACCGCTACGAGCAGGCGCTGGCCCTGGCGGCGCTGCTGGCGCAGGCGCCCGGCGAGCGCGCGCCGATCTTCAAGGTCAACCTGATCCCCTACAACCCGACGGCCGCCGGCGATTACCGCGGCTCGGGCCGCGAGGCGATCGCGAGCTTCCGCGCGACGCTGGAGGCCCAGGGCGTGCCCGCGACCGTGCGCCTCACCCGCGGGCGCGACATCGACGCCGCCTGCGGGCAGCTGGCGGCGAGCGCCGCGCCGGTCGAGCCGTAGGTCTCAGGCCGCCTGCGGCCCGCCGCCCGCCCGCGCCTCGCCGGCGCGCAGCAGCCGCTCGCGCAGCTCGGCCTGCTCCTCGGGCGTCGGGTCCCAGCGCGCGACGTCCGGGAGCTCCTCGAGGCCGCGCAGGCCGAACAGCTTCAGGAACTGCGTGGTGGTGCGGTACAGGGTCGCCCCGAACTGGGAGTGGCCGGCCTCTTCGATCAGCCCACGGTCGAGCAGCGTCGCGGTCGCCGAGTCGGCGCTCACGCCGCGGATGCGGGTGATCTCAGGGCGCGAGACGGGCTGCATGTAGGCGACGATCGCGAGCGTCTCGGCCTGGGCGGGGCTGAGCGTCGCCGCGCGCGGGCGGCTGAACAGGCGCCTCGCCGCCGCCTCGCTCGCCGGGTCGCTCGCGAGCGTCCAGCCGCCGGCGAGCTCGCGCAGCGCGATCCCGCGCCGGCCCGGCGCGTACTGCTCGGCGAGCACCGCGAGCGCGGCCATCACCGCGCCCTCCCCCACCTGCGCGGCGTCGGCCAGCTCCGCCGCGCTGAGCGGATCCGAGGAGAGGAACAGCAGCGCCTCGACCGTGCGCGCCAGCGAGGGCACTTCCTCCTCGTCGAAGTCGTGCTCCCGGCCCGGCTCGCAGGCCACGTCTGGCACAGCCGCGAGGCCGGGCTCGAGCGCCTCGTCGGGCTCGGCTGTCGCCTGCGGATCCCCCTCCGGGGAGGACGCTCTCGCCTGTGCGGCGTCGCTCATCCGGTCATGCTAGCGGCCGGCGGCGGCGGCCCGAGCGAACGCCGGCGCCGGCGCCTCGCGTGCGCACCCGCTGATCGAGATCTCGCCGAAGGCCTCCTGCTGGCGCCATTCGACCTCGCCCTGTTTGTAGAGTTCGAGCAGCGCGAACAGGGTTACGGCGACCGTCATGCGGTCGGCGCCCTGCACCGCCTCGTCGAAGCTGAAGCTTCCGCGCCGCAGCAGCGCCCGCAGGTGCGCGAGCCGCTCGGCGACGCTCACGCGGTGGGTAGCGATGTGGCGCAGGCTGATCGTGGGCGGCATCAGCAGCAGCCGCCCGAGCGCCTGGCCCAGCAGCTCCGGGTCCAGCTCGCCCTCGCCGGCCGGCGCGATCGCGCGGCGCAGCTGCGGCGGCGGCGGGGCGCTGCGGAAGCGCACGCCCCGCTCGCGCGCGAGCAGCTCGCCGAGGTGCTCGGCGGCGGCCCGGAAGCGCTTGGCCTCGAGCATCCGCGCGAGCAGCTCCTCGGCGGCCTCGTGCGGCTCGATGTCCAGCAGCTCCTCCTCCTCGCCGCCCAGCAGCAGCCGCGACTTCAGCTCCAGCAGGGCCGCCACGAGCACGATGAACTCGGTGGCCGCCTCGAGGTCGAGCTCCTCGCGCTGCTCGAGGTGGTCGAGGTAGGCGAGCACCACGTCGGCCAGCGAGAGCTCGAGCAGGTCGACCTCTTCGCGCAGCACCAGCGTGAGCATCAGGTCGAACGGACCGCTGAACACGTCCAGGTCCATCTCCAGGGCGGCGATGCTCACCTGCTCACCGTACTCCTCGGCTCCGACGAAGCCCAGCCGGCCGTGTCGAGCGCCTCACCCGGCGCGGCCGGAGGGCGCGCCGACGCCCATCAGCGCACGCACGTCCACGAGCGTCTCGCGGGCGATCTCGCGGGCGCGCTCGGCGCCCGCGGCGAGGATCGACTCGAGGCCCGCCTCGTCGCCGCGCAGCTGGGCGTAGCGCTCGTGCACGGGCGCCAGGTACTCGACCACCGCCGCCGCCACGGCGGCCTTCAGCTCGCCGTAGCGCGCCTGCGCCAGCTCGGCTTCGACCGCCGCCGGGTCGCTGCCACGCACGGCCGCGAGGATTTCGATCAGGTTGCTGACGCCAGGCTTCTCGGGCGCGCGGCGCACCTCGCTGCCGGAGTCGGTGACGGCGGACTTGAGCTTCTTCTCGATCGCGCCGGGCTCGTCGAGCACGTACACGGTGCCCAGCTCGCTGGCGCCGGTCGTGGACATCTTGCGCGTGGGGTCCTGCAGGTCCATGATCCGCGCGCCGACCGCGGGGATCCTCAGCTCGGGCACGACCAGCGTCTGCTCGCCCGCCGCGAAGCGGGCGTTGAAGCGGCGTGCCACGTCGCGCATCAGCTCGACGTGCTCGCGCTGGTCCTCGCCGACGGGCACCTCGTGCGCGCGATAGGCGAGCACGTCGGCGGCCATCAGCACGGGGTAGAACAGCAGCCCCGCCGAGACCAGCTCGCGCTGGGCCACGGACTTGTCGCGGAACTGGTGCATGCGGTCGAGCCGGCCCAGTTCGGTGACGCTCGACAGCAGCCACGTCAGCTCGGTGTGCTCGCGCACGTCCGACTGGCGGAAGAGGATGCAGCGTGCGGGGTCCAGGCCCGCGGCGAGCAGGATCGCGGTCGTGTCGTACAGGCGCTCGCGCAGCTCGCGCGGCTCGTAGGCGACCGTCAGCGCGTGCAGGTCGACGATGCAGAAGATGCCCTCGCCGCGCTCCTGGCTGGAGACGTACTGGGCGATCGCGCCGATGTAGTTGCCGAGGTGCTTGCGCCCCGTCGGCTGGATGCCGGAGAAGATCCGCACGGGCGGAGGGTATAGGCGAAGGGCCGTGAGGCTCCGCGCTCTCGTACGGACCCCGCACTGTTCGTCGAAAACGTAGATTTCGATACGTAAAAAGCGTATTATTTGCTACGCTACTGGCGTGGCACAGCTAAACCCATTCATCTTTCAGCGCCCGGTCGACGACCTCATCGACCGCGACGCCGAGTTGCAGCGGCTGATCGAGCTTGCCGACGGCGGGCACTTCACCCGCCTGAGCGCACCGCGGCGCTACGGCAAGACCACGTTGATTCGCAAGCTGGCGACGGAGGCCGAGCGACAGCTGGACATGACCACGGTCACCGTGGACTTCAGTCGGGCACTGTCACTCGGAGACGTGGCCGTGCGTGTCGAGGATGCATATCGCCGAGCGACGGACGGACCGGTCAAGCGCGCGGTCCGGACGTTGATGCGATCGTGGAACCTCGGCGTCTCCCTCGGCGCCGGCGGGATCGCCGCCAGGCTGGAGGCGGAGCCGAAGACCGATCCGCTGCCGGCGCTTCATCGGATGCTCGAGCTGCCGCGCGAAGCTTTCGAGCGCACCGGCCGGCGTGTCCTGGTCGCCTTCGACGAGTTCCAAGAGATTCTGAGTCTCGACGGATTGGACGGCGTGATCCGCAGTCACATACAGCATCACGGCGAGGCCGCGAGCTACCTGTTTGCGGGCTCGGAGCCAGGTCTCATGAACCAGCTCTTTGGCGAGAGAGAACGCCCGCTGTTCGGGCAGGCCGTCCCGATGGAGCTGCGCGAGTTGCCCGACGACGCACTCGGCGCGCACATCGAGCAGCGCTTCGCGCAGACCCTCCGCGATCCTGGGGAGGCACTCGACGCCCTGCTCCACCTCGTCAGAGGGCATCCGCAGCGCGCGATGCTCATGGCTCACTATCTGTGGGAGCACACGCCCACCGCAAGCACCGCGAGCCTCACCCAGTGGATCGGCGCGCTCGACGAGGTCATCGACTCGCTGGCCGAGGGCTTCGAGCGATTCCTGGACGGGCTGCGGCCTCTGCAGGTACGGGTGCTGTTCGCTCTCGCCCTCTCGCCCCATGGACTCAACTCGAATTACACGCAGGCTCGATTCGGCCTGCCCAGAGGGGGCGGCGCGGGAGATGCAAGGGACGCGCTGGTAAAGCGCGGCGAGGTGCTCGCCGCTCCATTTCGCATCACCGACCCGCTGCTGCGTTACTGGCTGCGCCAGCGCAGGCTCCCGCCTGACCCGGGCGCGCCCGGCTGACCCTCCGGGCGAGCGGCCGCAGAGCCCGGCGCACGGGCTCAGTCCAGGCGCTCGCGGATCACCGGCTGCTTGGCCGCGGCCACCTCGTCCAGGCGGCGCACGGGCGTCGTGTAGGGCGCGCCGCGCGCGATCTCGGGGTCCTCGGCGGCCTCGCGCAGGATCTCCGCGAGCGCCTGCGCGAACGCGTCGAGCGTCTCCCTGGTCTCGGTCTCGGTCGGCTCGACCATCAGCGCCTCCTCGACGAGCAGCGGGAAGTACACGGTCGGCGGGTGAAAGCCGAAGTCCAGCAGGCGCTTTGCCAGGTCGAGCGTCTTGATCTGCAGCTCGCGCTTCATCGGACCGCCCGAGAGCACGAACTCGTGCATGCACAGCTCGCCGTAGGCCAGCGGCAGCTGCTCTGCCACGCCGAGCTCGCGCAGGCGCGCGAGCAGGTAGTTGGCGTTCAGCACGGCCGTGCGCGAGGCGTCCTCGAGGCCGTCCGCGCCGAGCGAGCGGATGTAGGCGTAGGAGCGCACGAAGCAGCCGTAGTTGCCCTGAAAGCCGCGCAGCCGGCCGATCGACTTGGACTGCGCCCGCCCCGTGTCGTCCTCCAGCGTGAAGGCGCCGTCCTCGCTCTGGAGCACGCGCGGCACCGGCAGGTAGGGCTCGATCCGGTCGGAGACGGCGATCGGCCCGGAGCCCGGGCCGCCGCCGCCGTGGGGCTGCGTGAAGGACTTGTGCAGGTTGAAGTGCACGATGTCGAAGCCCATGTCGCCGGGCCGCGAGAGGCCCATGACCGCGTTCAGGTTGGCGCCGTCGTAGTAGAGCGTGGCGCCGGCGCCGTGGACGGTGCGGGCGATCTCGACGATGTCGCGGTCGAACAGCCCGAGCGTGTTGGGGTTGGTGAGCATCAGGCAGGCGACGTCCGCGTCGGCCTTGGCGCGCAGGTCGTCCAGGTCGATGCCGCCGTCGGGGCCGGTGGCGAGCTTGACGAGCTCGAAGCCGGCCATCGTCACGGTCGCCGGGTTGGTGCCGTGGGAGGTGTCGGGCGCCAGCACCTTGTGGCGGACCTCGCCGCGGTCCTCGTGGTAGGCGCGCGTCAGCAGCAGGCCGGCGAGCTCGCCGTGGGAGCCGGCGGAGGGCTGCAGGCAGACGTGCGGCAGGCCGCTGATCTCGGCCAGCGCCTGCTGGAGGTTCCACATCAGCTCGAGCGCCCCCTGGGCGCGCTCGGGGTCCTGCAGCGGGTGCAGCCGCGCGTGCCCGGGCAGCGCCGCGACGCGCTCGTGCAGGCGCGGGTTGTGCTTCCTCGTGCACGAGCCGAGCGGGTAGAAGCCCGAGTCCAGGTCGAAGTTGCGCTTGGACAGGCCCACGTAGTGGCGCACGATCTCGGGCTCGGAGACTTCCGGCAGCCGCGCCTCGCGCGCCCGCCGGAAGCGCTCGGGCAGCAATTCGCCGGCGTCCGCCGCGGGCACGTCGACGGCCGGGCACACGAACGCGCGGCGGCCGGGGGCGCCCTTCTGGAAGATCGTGCGGGCGCGCTCGCGCTGCAGCGGTGTCTCGGCGCTCACGCTCATGCCAGCACCGTCGGCTCGCCCGCGCGCTCGGCGGCCACGGCCGCGCCCAGCACCTCGGCGAGGCGGTCGATGTCGGCGCGCGAGCGCCGCTCGGTGATCGCCACGAGCAGCCCGCCGCGATCCTGCTCGCGCCCGGTGAGCGCCTGCAGGTCGGCGCCGGCGTTGACGCCGGCCTGCGCGCAGCGGCGGCGCACTGCCGGCACGTCGGCGTCGAGCCGCACGGCGAACTCGCGCACGACCGGCTGCCCGTGGAGCTTCTCGACGCCGGGCAGCGCGGCGAGCGTCTCGCGCGCGTAGTGGGTGCGCGCCAGCAGCAGCTCGCCGAGCTCGACGAGCCCGCGGCGGCCGAGCCAGCTGAGGTAGACGACGCCCGCGAGCGCGTTGAGCGCCTGCGCGGTGCAGATGTTCGAGGTCGCCTTCTCGCGGCGGATGTGCTGCTCGCGGGTCTGGAGCGTCAGCACGAAGCCGCGGCGGCCGTCGACGTCGGCCGTCTCGCCGGCGATCCGCCCGGGCATCCGCCGCAGGTACTGCTCGCGCGCCGCGAACAGGCCGAAGGAGGGGCCGCCGAAGTCCAGCCGGTTGCCGAGCGCCTGGCCCTCGCCGACCGCCACGTCCACGCCGCATTCGCCGGGGCTCGCGAGGATCCCGAGCGTGATCGGGTCGACCTGCGCGATCACCACCGGCTCGCCGCCCGGCTCGCACGCCGCGCGCGCGGCGGCGCCGAGCGCGGCCGCGTCCTCGACCGCCCCGTAGAAGTTCGGCTGGGCGAAGATCGCGGCGCTCGTCTCGGCGGCGCCCGCGGCGATCGCCTGCGCCCACGCCTCGGCGTCGGTGACGCAGGCGCCGTCGCGCGCGCCCGCGCCGGTGACGGGCACCTCGACGACCTCCATGCCGTAGCCGTGGGCGTAGGTGCGCAGCGTGTGCAGCGAATGGGGGTGCAGGCCGGCGCTGACGACGAGCCGCCGGCGGCCGTTGTGGAGCTTTGCCAGGTAGGCGGCGGCGGCGACCGCGGAGGGGCCCTCGTAGACGGACGCGTTGGAGACCGGCAGGCCGGTCAGCTCGCTGATCGCGGTCTGGTACTCGAACATCACCTGCAGGCCGCCCTGGGAGATCTCGGGCTGGTAGGGCGTGTACGGCGTCAGGAACTCGGAGCGCTCGGTGAGCATGTCGACCAGCGCGGGCACGTAGTGGTCGTACATGCCGGCGCCCAGGAAGCTCAGCTCCTCCTCGACGCTCGTGTTGCGCGCGGCCAGCGCGCGCAGGTGCTCGTAGACGTCCTGCTCGCCCATCCCCTCGGGCAGCGCGAGCGGGCGCTCTAGGCGAACCTCGCCGGGGATCTGGCGGTCGAAGATCTCCTGCAGCGAGCCGACCCCGATCGCGGCGAGCATCGCCTGCAGGTCCTCCGGGGTTGTGGCGGTGTAGCGGCTCAACCGCAGGCCAGCCTAGCTCGTGCGCGCGCCATCGCTAAGCGGCGAGCGTCGCCATGTAGGCGGCGGCGTCCAGCAGCGCCTCGCGCTCGGAGGGCTCGCTCAGGCGCACCTTCACCAGCCAGCCCTCGCCATAGGGGTCCTCGTTGATCATGCCGGGGTTGGCCGCGACGGTCTCGTTGACCTCGACGACCTCGCCGGAGAGCGGCGCGACGACGTCCGAGACGGCCTTCACGGACTCGACCTCGGTGTAGGGCTCGTCCTTGGCGAGCTTCGTGCCGACCGCCGGCGCCTCGAAGAACACGACCTCGCCGAGCTGGTCCTGGGCGTACCAGGTGATCCCGAAGGTGGCGAGCTCGTCCCCGCCCTGCTCGATGCGCGCCCAGTCGTGCTCGGGGTGGTAGAGGAGCCCGGCGGGGTAGCTGCCCTGGGCCATTCACGAGTCCTTTCTGTAGAGCGGCTTGTCCCTGATCACGGCGTCGCGCATCTTGCCACGAACGTCTATCTCCAGCTGCGCTCCCGCCCGCGCGCGGGCGCTGGGCACGTAGGCCATGCCGATGCCCCGCCGCAGGCAGGGGGACAGCGTGCCGCTCGTGACCTCGCCGCCGCCGAGCACGTGGTTGCCCTGGCGCGCGATGCCGGGGCCCTCGATCGTGAACGCGACGAGCCGCTCGCGCGTGCCCTCGGCGCGCGCCGCGCGGACCGCCTCGGAGCCGATGAAGCCGGTGTCCTCCTTGCAGCACCAGCCGAGCCCCGCCTCGATCGGCCCACGCTCGACGCTCAGGTCGTTGCCGTAGAGGTGGAAGCAGACCTCCAGGCGCAGCGTGTCGCGCGCGCCGAGCCCGGCGGGCTGGGCGCCGCGGCGCACGAGCTCGTCCCACAGCGCCGGCGCGTCCTCGGGCGCGCACAGCAGCTCGACGCCGTCCTCGCCGGTGTAGCCGGTGCCGCACACGATCGCCTGCGCGCCGCCCAGCCGGCGCGGCTCCGCGAGCATCCTCGCGGGCAGCGGCCGGTCGGCGATCGCCTGCACGATCTCCCGCGCGAGCGGCCCCTGCACGGCCAGCATCGCGAAGTCCTCGATGCGGTCCACGACCTCGACGTCGGCCAGCTCCATCGCCTGGGCCGAGAACCAGGCCAGGTCGCGCACGTGGTTGGCCGCGTTGGTGATCGTCACGTAGCGGTCGGGCTCCAGCCGGTAGGTGAACAGGTCGTCGAGCACGCCGCCGTCCTCGCGGCACAGCACGCTGTACTGGGCGCCTCCGGGGGCGAGCTTGGCGAGGTCGTTGGACAGCAGCCGCTGCAGCAGCTCCTGCGCCTGCGCCCCGCGCGTCTCGATCTGGCCCATGTGCGAGACGTCGAAGACGCCGCAGGCGCCGCGCACCGCCATGTGCTCGGCGATCACGCCCTCGTATTGGACGGGCATCTCCCAGCCGGCGAACTCGACGAGCTTGGCGCCGGCGGCGACGTGGCACTCGAACAGGGGCGTGCGACGCAGCGCTGGCGGGGCCGTCGAGGACATGAGGCCCAGGCTAGCGGGCGGGCGGCCGACGCCGTTCGACCCGGTGCATGCACCGGGTCGCCGGGACGTGCATGCACGTCCCGGGGCAGAGCCGCATGCGGCTCTGCGGGTCGGGCCGCATGCGGCCCGACCCGGTGGCGCACATGTGCGCCACCGCCAGACGTTCTGCTCAGTCGAGGTGGATCGAAGGCAGTTTGGACGCCTCCACCGGCTTCGGCGCTTTGAGACCGCCGCTGGGCATGTGCTCGGGGCAGAGGATCACGTAGCCGCGCTTGTCGTCGGGCTCATGTGTCAGCAAGCCCTCGCCGGCGCGCACGCGCGCTTGGCAAACGGAGCAGTAGCCATCCCACTGATTCGATTTCGCCACACATACGGTGTAGCAAATCGCGCTGTCGGCGTGAAGGCGACTCAGCGCAGGAACGGCGGCACGTCGATGTCGTCGTCGGAGATCTCCAGCGACGAGCGGGTGCGATCGGAGATGCGCGGTTTGCGGTCGGGCCGGCTCGGGCTGCTCTCGCGGCGCGAGCTCGTGCGCGTCCCGCGATGGTCGAAGCCGGTGCCGATCACGGTCACGCGCACGTCGTCGGACATGCTCTCGTCGATCACCGCCCCGAAGATGATGTTCGCGCTGGAGTCGGCTTCGTTCTGGATGATCTCGGCGGCGTCGTTGACCTCGAACAGGCCGAGGTCCTTGCCGCCGGTGATGTTCAGCAGGATCCCGGTGGCGCCGTCCACGGACTCTTCGAGCAGCGGCGAGGAGATCGCCGCGCGGGCGGCGTCGGCGGCGCGGCTCTCGCCGCTGGCCGTGCCGATCCCCATCAGCGCCGAGCCCGCGTCCTGCATGATCGTGCGCACGTCGGCGAAGTCGAGGTTGATCAGGCCGGGGATCGTGATCAGGTCGGTGATCCCCTGCACGCCCTGGCGCAGCACGTTGTCGGCCTCGCGGAAGGCGTCGAGCATCGAGGTGCGCCGCTCGACCACGGCCAGCAGCTTCTCGTTGGGGATCACGATCAGCGTGTCGACGACCTCGCGCAGGCGCTCGATGCCCTCGATCGCCTGGCGGCCGCGCTGCGTGCCCTCGAAGTCGAAGGGGCGGGTGACGACGCCGACGGTCAGCGCGCCGATCTCGTTCTTGGCGATCTCGGCGATCACCGGGGCGGCGCCGGTGCCCGTGCCGCCGCCCTCGCCGGCCGTCACGAACACCATGTCGGCGCCCTTCAGCGCCTCCTTGATGTCATCGCGGGACTCCGACGCGGCCGACAGGCCGACGTCGGGGTTGGCGCCCGCGCCGAGCCCCTTGGTGGACTCGTGGCCGATGTTCAGCTTGACGTCCGCGTCGCACATGGCGAGCGCCTGGGCGTCGGTGTTGGCGGCGATGAACTCCACGCCGCGCAGCCCCGCGTCGACCATGCGGCTGACGGCGTTGGTGCCGCCGCCGCCCACGCCCACGACCTTGATGACCGCCAGATAGCTCCCGCTGCTCTCCATGGTTCTGACCGAAACCTTCAGTAGGAATTAAGGGTTTGCAGCATAGCCTGCGCCGCGACCCGGGGATGTGCACGTTATGCAGGGAACTTCGCCCTGTCAACGACGGCGTCCAGTCTCGCAACGAGTGTTGCAGACCGCCAACCCTCGAGCACTGGTCGAGAATTGGACGGCCCTCGACGTAAGCCTCGAGCGAAGGTGGAGGGTCTGCATCAGCCGCCGGGCGCGGCTGTCGCTCCTGTCGATTCGGGCGCCGGGGTGGTGGCGCTGGACGCTTCGCCTCCCGCCCCGGCGGCGGCCGGTTCGCTGCCGCTCGGCGTCGCCGGCGCCTGCGCTTCGCCGGAGGCGGCGCTCGGTTCGGCGCCAGCCGGCGTCGAGCTGGCGCTCCCGCCCGGCAGCGCCGCCGCGAGCGCCGCGATCGTCGATTCGCTGCCGGCGGTCAGTTCGCCGGGCTGCGTCGAGCCGCCGGCGCTCGCGTCCGGAGGCGTCACCCCAGCCGGGAAGCCCGCGGCCGGGTGCGAGGGCAGGCGCACGTCTACGTAGGAGGCGCCCGCCGAGCCCGGGTCGGCGAGCACGCTGGCCAGCGACAGCCACTTGGCGTGGGGACGCGCGTCGCTGCCGAAGTACACGGTCAGGCCGTTGCGCATCGCCACCGTCAGCCCCTTCGAGCCCATGTACGCGCGTTCCACGTGCGCGAGCAGCGGCGCCGGCGCGGCGCCGAGCACGGCCAGCTCGGCGAGCAGGTCGGCCCCGCGGGCGCGCGCTCCGGTTCGCGGCGGCGAGTAGCCGCTGACGCTCGGCAGGCGCGCCGACAGCAGCGCCGGCCCCAGCACCATGCCGTTGCCGGCCACGGCGGTGCGTTGCCCGTCGACGCTCAGCGCCGCCACCGGCAGCTGCTCGTCGACTTCGATGCGCAGGCCGTGAGGGAAGCTCGGGACCGCCCGCAGGCCGCTCACGACGCGCAGCGGCGCGACCGCCGCGCGCAGCGGCGCGGCGCTGACCTCCAGCGTGCTCATGCCGTGGGCCGCGTCGCGCAGCGCCGCTTCGACCGCCTGCGCCTCGGCCCCGTGCACGCCCGTGATCCGGACCTCGCGCACCGCCACGAACGGCGACTGGCGAAACCACAGGAAGCCGCCGCCCAGCAGCGCCAGCGCGAGCGCCGCCGCGAGCAGCGCGATGCGCAGCCGGCGCCTGGCGCGCAGCTGGCTCAGGCACGCGCCCACCAGCGCCGGCAGGCGCTCGAACGCCCGCCGCAGCACCCCGGGGTCAGCCGAGCCGCCCGCTCCGCGGGCGATGCGACCGGGCGCGGCGGCGGCGTACTGGCGGGCCATCCTGCGGTCTTCGACCTGGGGCGTGGAACCCCTACCAGGGGAAGCGCACGTCCCCGAGCGTCTGCACCTCGGGCTCCAGCGCGACGCCGAAGCGATCGAGCACGCGCCGGCGGCCCTCGGCCATCACCGCCACCACCTCGGCGCTCGTGGCCGCGCCGGTGTTCTCGACGAAGTTGGCGTGCTTGGGCGCGAAGCGCGCGCCGCCGACAGCCAGGCCGTTGCAGCCGGCCTCCGCCAGCAGCAGGCCCGCGCTGCGTCCCCCGGCGCGGGGGTCCTCGGGGTTCTTGAAGGTCGAGCCGAACGTCCTGATCCCCTGCGGCTGGGCCTCGTGGCGGCGGCGGCGCATCTCCTCCAGGCGCCCCTTGACCTGCTCGACAGGCGCGGGCTCGAGCAGCAGCGAGGCGCCCGCGACGATCTCCCCAGGGCCGAGGCCGGAGCTCCTGTAGGCCAGGCCGAGCCCGCTCGTCGCGCGCCGCTCCAGGCCGGCCGCGGTCGCGATCCGCGCCCACTCGAGCGTGCGGCCGAGCTCGCCCTCGTAGGCGTTCGCGTTCATGCGCACCGCCCCGCCGACCGTGCCCGGGATGTTGACCCCGAACTCGATCCCCGCAAGGCCCGCGCGGGCGGCCGCGCTCGCGACCGCCGGCAGGCGCGCGCCGCCGCCGCACACGATCCGCCGTCCCTCGACGTCGATCCGCGCGAGCTCGCGGTCGAGCTTCACGACCAACCCCTCCACGCCCGCGTCGGCGACCAGCAGGTTCGAGCCCGAGCCCACGACGTTCACCGCGAGCCGCTCGGCGGCGGCCCACGCGAGCAGCTCGAGCAGCTCCGCCTCGCCGCCGGCGCGCGCGAACCACTGCGCCGGCCCGCCCGTCCTGACCGTCGTCAGCCGCGCCAGCGGGAAGTCCGCGCGCACCGCTGCCGGCCGGCCGGCAGCGGTGCTCACGAGCTCACCGCCAGGCGCCGGGCAAGCTCGTCGACGTCCCCCGCGCCCATCACCACGCACAGGTCGCCCTCCGCCAGCACCTCCGCGAGCACCGGCTCGGCCGCGGCGAACGTCGGCAGCCAGTACAGCGGGCGCCCGGGCGCCGCCTCGGCGACCGCGCGGGCGATCGTCAGCCCGCTGACCCCCGGATGCTCCTGCGCGCGCTCGCGCGCCGGGTACACGTCGAGCACTGCCACCGCGTCCGCCCGCGCGAGCGCCGCGCCGAACTCGCGCGCCAACAGGCGCGTGCGCGAGAACAGGTGCGGCTGGAAGACGGCCACCAGGCGCTCGTGCGGGAGCGTCCTCGCGCCCGCGAGCGTCGCCGCGATCTCCGTCGGATGGTGCGCGTAGTCCTCGTACACCAGCGCTCCGCGCGCGCTGCGCCCGAGCGGCTGAAAGCGCCTGCCCGCCCCGTGAAAGCCGGCGAGGCCCGCGACCGCCGCGGCCTCCTCGGCGCCCGCCAGCCGCGCCGCCTCGAGCGCCGCCGCCGCGTCGAGCGCGTTGTGGGCGCCGGGCACCGCAAGCACGACCTCGTGCCCGCGCCAGGAGAAGCGCGACCCGCCGACGAGCGACGCGAGCTCGGGCGTGTCGAAGGCCACGACCTCGAGCGCGGCCGGCGCAGAGCGCGCGGCCGCTCCCGCCACCGGCGGCGCGCCGGCGCCCGGCGGCCCGCCCGGCGCGAGCGCGAGCAGCTCGGGGCGGTCCCACAGCACGATCGCCCGCGTGGCGCGCGCGAGCAGCTCGCTGAAGGCCTCGCGCACCTGCTGGAGCGAGGCGAAGGTCGCGTGGTGGTCGAGCTCGACGTTCGTCAGCACGGCGATCTCGACGCTCAGGCTGAGCATCGAGCGGTCCGACTCGTCGGCCTCGACGACCAGCCACTGCCCCTCCCCCCAGTGCGCGTTCGCGAGCCCGCCGCCGACCGGCGCGCCCACCAGCCAGCCGGGCTCCAGGCCCGCCGCCCGCAGCGCGTGCACGAGCATCGAGGCTGTCGTCGTCTTGCCGTGCGTGCCCGCGACCGCGACCGTGCGCCGCAGCGCGCTGAGCTCGCCGAGCAGCTCGGCGCGCGGGCGCTCGGGCACGCCGCGCTCGCGCGCCGCCCGGCGCTCCGGGTTCTCCGCGGGCACCGCCGAGGAGTACACGAGCTCGACGCCCTCGCCCGCCGGCAGGTTGGCGGCGCGGTGGCCGACGTGCGCCTGGAGCACCCCGTCCGCGGCCAGCCGGCGCAGGTAGGGACTCGCGGCCGCGTCCGACCCGCTCACCTCGGCCCCCAGCGCGTGCGCGGCGCGCGCGTAGGCGCTCATGCCGGCGCCGCCCACGCCCACGAAGTGGATGCGCCGCCCGCGCCACGGCCCGCCGGCGCCGCCGCGCGCGCTCATGACGCCGCCGCCAGCAGCTCGCCCGCTATCTCCTCGGCGGCGTGCGGGCGCGCGAGCGCGAGCGAGGCGGCCGCCATCGCCGCCAGCCGCCCGCGGTCGCCGAGCAGCTCGTCCACCAGGGCGCGCAGCCGCCGCGCGTCGAGCTGCGCGTCGGCGATCGTGACCGCGGCCCCCGCCTCGCTCATCCAGCGCGCGTTCTCGCTCTGGTGGTCGGCCGCGGCGTGCGGGTAGGGCACGAGGATCGCCGGCAGGCCGTGCGCGGCGATCTCGAACACCGAGCCGCCGGCGCGCGCGAGCACCAGGTCGGCGGCCGCGAGCGCGTCCGCGAAGGCCTCCAGGTCCAGGTACTCGCGCAGGTCATAGCCGCCCGTCACCCCCTCGTCGGGAGCGCCGGCGCGGTTGCGCGCCTGCATGCGCGCGCGCAGCTCCGGGTAGTCGCGCGCGCCCGCCACGTGCAGCACGCGAAAGGGCGCCTCGGCGAACGCCTCGAGCGCCGCGCCGTTGATCGAGCGCGCCCCCAGCGAGCCGCCGAACACGAGCACGCAGGTCGCGTCCGGCTCGATCCCGAAGCGCGCGCGCGCCCGCTCGCGGTCGTGCGCGAACGGCGTGATCGGGCGGCCGGTGAGGAGGTAGCGCGGCCCTTCGCGGCCCGCCAGCGGGAACGCCAGGCACACGCGCCGCGCGAACGGCGCGAGCATCCGGTTGGTCAGCCCCAGGTGGCTGTCGGCCTCGGTCAGCACCAGCGGGATGCGCAGGGCGAGCGCCGCCAGGCCGACCGGGCCGGCGACGTAGCCGCCGCCGCCCATCACCGCGTCGGGCGCAAGCCGCGCGAGCAGCGACCGCGCGCGCGCCGTCGCCGCGGCCGCGAGCGCCAGCGCCCGCAGCGCCCGCAGCGGGTTGCCGCGGTCGAGGCCCTCCAGGCGCAGCCGGTGCAGCTCCATGCCGGCCGCCGGCACCAGCTCGGCCTCGGCCCGCTCGCCGCCGATGAAGGTGACCTGCGCGCCGCTAGCCCGCAGCGCGTCTGCGACCGCGAGCGCCGGCACCACGTGCCCGGCCGTCCCGCCCGCCGCGATCGCGATCCGCTTCGCCCGCGCCATCACGGCCCCGCTGTGGCCTTGCCCGCGCGCGCGCCGGCGCGACCGCGCGCACGTGTCCGGTGGCGCCCGAGGCGACGTTCAGCAGCAGGCCCATGCCGGCGAGCGTGACGATCAGGCTGCTCGAGCCGTAGGAGACGAACGGCAGCGGCACGCCGGTCAGCGGCGCGAGGCCCAGCACCGCGAACGTGTTCAGCACCGCCTGGGAGACGATCAGCGCCGTCACGCCGACGGCGATCAGCGCGCTGTAGAGGCTGCGCGCCGCCTTCGCCGCGCGCAGCCCCGCGTAGGCGATCAGCCCGTACAGGAACAGCAGCGCGAACACCCCGACGACGCCGAGCTCCTCGCCGACGACGGCGAGGATGAAGTCCGTCTGGGCCTCCGGCAGGTAGAAGATCTTCTGCACCGACTGGCCCGGGCCGACGCCGAACAGGCCGCCCGAGCCGATCGCGATCTGGCCCTGCACCGCCTGGAAGCCGCTGCCCGAGGCGTGCGCCCAGGGGTCCACGAACGAGGTCAGCCGCGCGCGCGCGTAGGGCTCGGCCAGCGCGTACAGGAACACGACCCCCAGCGCCGACCCGGCGATCAGGCCGAGCTTGCGCGGCGGGACGCCCGCGGCGATCAGCATCGCGGCGATCGTGAAGGAGATCACCAGCGTCGTGCCGAGGTCCGGCTGGGTGAACACCAGCAGGCACGCCGCCCCGACCACCAGCAGCAGCGGCCTGGCGAGCTCGCGCAGGTCGTGCACGCTGTGCGGGCGCTTGGCCAGCAGCGTCGCCGCATACAGCACCAGCGCGAGCTTCATCAGCTCGGAGGGCTCGAACTGTAGGAAGCTCGGCCCGATCCAGCGCCGCGCGCCGTTGACGCTCACGCCCACGTGCGGGATGTGCACGGCCAGCACCAGCACGAACGAGACCGCCAGCAGCGGCGCCGTGATGCGGTGCACTTTGGCGACCCCGTCGCGCGCCAGCACCTGCATCGCCACCAGCCCGACCGCGCCGTAGACGACGAACTTGACCAGGTAGCTGTCGCCGAAGCCTTCGCCCTGTAGCAGCGAGGTGGCCGAGGAGGCGCTGTAGACCATCACCGCGCCGAACGCCAGCAGGCACATCGTGGCGGTCAGCAGCATGCGGTGCTCGAGCGTGCCCTGGGCGCGCCGGCGCGCAGCTAGCGTCTGCCTGGTCGCCATCCGTGCCCTCTTCGACGGCGCCACACGGAAGCCTGCCCGGCGCTGCGCTGACCCCGGCGCCGGCGCTCACAGCCCCCGGCTCTGACGGTAGATCGTGAAGCCGATCGCCCCGCAGATCGAGGCGACGATCCAGAAGCGCAGGATGATCTTCGTCTCAGACCAGCCGCGCAGCTCGAAGTGGTGGTGGATCGGCGCCATCAGGAACACGCGCCTGCGGGTCGTCTGGAAGGAGATCACCTGGATCGCGACCGACAGCGCCTCGATCACGAATATCCCGCCGAGCAGGATCAGCAGCACCTCGGTCTTGGTCATCACCGCGAGCCCCGCGATCGCCCCGCCGAGCCCCAGCGAGCCCGTGTCCCCCATGAAGATCGTCGCCGGGAACGCGTTGAACCACAGGAAGCCGATGCACGCGCCCACCAGGCACCCGGCGAGCATCGCCATGTCGTACTGCGAGGTCAGGAAGGTGATGCCTACGTAGGCGAGCAGCACGATCCCCGCGCAGCCCGCCGCCAGCCCGTCGAGCCCGTCGGTTAGGTTGACCGCGCTGGTCGTGCCCGCCAGCACCAGGTAGATCAGCAGCGGGTAGAACGGCCCGAGGTCGATGTGGTAGTCGACGAAGTTCAGCTCGAGCGTCGGCGCGAGGTTCGCGCCGTAGCGCGCCGCCGCCCACAGCCCCAGCGAGATCGCGATCGTGACCCCGAGCTTGGTGCGCGCGCGCAGCCCCAGCGAGCGCCGCCGCACGAGCTTGATGTAGTCGTCGGCGAAGCCGAGCGCGGCGCACGCGATCGCCGCGCCGAACACCCCCATCGAGCGCCATTCGAATTCGGTCAGGATCAGGAACGCGATCGCGACGGCCAGGAAGATGATCAGGCCGCCCATCGTCGGCGTGCCCGCCTTCTGGCGGTGCCCCTCGGGGCCGTCCTCGCGGATGTGCTGCCCGAACTCGCGCTTGCGCAGGAACTCGATGAACTTGGGGCTGAGGAATATGCAGATCAGCAGCGCCGCCGTGCCGCCGAAGAGGATGCGACCCATTCAGCGCCGCCCCGCGCCCGCGGCCCGCGCGCGTGCGCCCCCGCCGGCCGTCTCGCCCGCGCCGCCGCCGGCCGGGCCCGCCCCGCCGCCGGCCGGGCCGGCGCGCAGACGCTCGACGACCCGCTCGAGGCCCACCCCGCGCGAGGCCTTCACGAGCACCGTGTCGCCGTCGCGCACGAGCCGCGCGACGAGCTCGCCCGCCTCCCGCGCGTCCGCGGCCGCCCGCGTCTCGCCCGCGAACCCCGCCGCCATCTGCGCCGCCAGCGGCCCGACGGTGACGAGCAGCCGCACGCCGGCGCGCGCCGCGTGCTCGCCGATCTCCCTGTGCAGCGCCGGCGCCTGCGGGCCCAGCTCGAGCATGTCGCCGAGCACCGCCACGCGCCTGCCCGGGGCGCTCGCGGCGAGCTCGTCCAGGGCGGCGCGCATCGACATCGGGTTGGCGTTGTAGCAGTCGTCGATCAGCTGCACGCCGCCGGCCAGGCGCTCGCGCTGGCCGCGCATCGCCGAGAAGGACACCTCGAGCGGGCCGTGCGGGGTGATCCCGAGCGCCCGCGCCGCGGCGACGGCCGCGAGCAGGTTGCGCAGGTTGTGCGCCTGCGCGAACGACGGCCGCAGCTCGATCCGCTCGCCGCCGTGATCGACCGTGACCCAGCCGGTCCCGCCGCCGGGACGCGGCGCCTCGCCGTCAGGGGGCGGTGCCTCGCGGCGCTCGACCAGGCGCACGTCGCCGCCCTCGCCAAAGCTGATTGTGCGCACGTCCGCGCGCAGGTGCGGCGCGAGCAGCGGCTCGCCCGCTGGCAGCACCGCGCACGCGCCCGGCTCCAGGCCCGCGATCAGCTCCGCCTTGGCCGCCGCGATCGCCTCGAGCGAGCCGAGCAGCCCGAGGTGCGCCGGGCCGAGGTTCACGATCACCCCCACGTCCGGCTCGGCGATCGCCGTCAGCTGCGCGATCTGACCGGGGCCGCGCATCGCGAGCTCCAGCACCAGCGCCTGCGTGTCCGCCGCCGCGCCGAGCAGCGCCAGCGGCATGCCGATCTCGGTGTTGTGGTTGGCGGGGCTCGCCGCCACCCGCAGCCCGGCGGCCCTCAGCAACGCGGCGAGGATGTCCTTGGTCGAGGTCTTGCCCGTCGAGCCCGTGATCGCCACCAGCTTCGCGCCGCGCGCGCGCAGCTCCCGCCGCCACGCCAGCGCGAGCGCGTGCAGCGCCAGCAGCGGGTCCTCGTGCACGAGCACCGCCCCGCCGCCCTGCGCGGCCGCCGCCGGCGCGTGCTCGGGCGCGACCAGCACGCCCCAGGCGCCGGCCCGCAGCGCCCGCGCGGCGAAGCGCCCGCCGTCCACGTGCGCGCCCGCCAGCCCCACGAACAGCTCCCCCGGCGCGAGCGCGCGCGTATCCACGCCCGCCCCGCTCGGACCCGGACCCTGGCCGGGCTCGCCGCCCGGCGGCGAGGCGAGCCGTGCGCCGGCCGCCTCGGCCAGGCGCTGGGCGTCCCACTCTCTCATCGTGCGAGCGCCGCCCCGCCGTCGGCGCCGCCGGCCGTCGTCCAGCCGCGCTCGGACAGCGCTTCGCGGGCGACCGTCACGTCGTCGAACGGCAGCTTGCGCCCGCCCGCGAGCTCCTGGCCCTGCTCGTGGCCCTTGCCGGCGATCACCACCACGTCGCCGGCCTCGGCGAGCGCGATCGCCTCGTCGATCGCGGCTCTGCGATCCGTCGTCGCGCGCACGCCCGCCGGCGCCGCGTCCCCCGGCGCGCCCCCAGCCACGTTCGCCCGGACCCCGCCGGCGCGCGCCCCCACGCCATCCATTATCTCCCCGATTATCCGCCGCGGGTCCTCCGAGCGCGGGTTGTCGGAGGTCACGATCACGACGTCCGCCAGCCGCGCGGCGATCTCGCCCATCAGCGGGCGCTTGCCGCGGTCGCGGTCTCCGCCCGCGCCGAACACGCACACGACCCGCCCGCGCCCCTCGCCGCCCGCGCGCAGCTCGCGCGCCGCCGCCAGCACGTTCTCCAGCGAGTCCGGCGTGTGCGCGTAGTCGACCAGCACGAGGAAGTCCTGTCCGGCGCGCACCGACTCGAAGCGCCCCGGCACGCGCACGCCCAGCTCGAGCGCGGCCACGAGCACGTCCAGCGCCGCTCCGTCGCGCGCGTCGCCCAGCGCGTGCACGAGCGCCAGCGCGCCCACCGCGTTCTCGACGTTGAAGCGGCCGGGCATCGGCAGGCGCACCCTGCGCTCCCCCGCGGGCGTGCGTAGCGTGAACTCGCAGCCCTCGAGGCCCGGGCGCAGCTCGCCGGCCTCGTAGTCGGCCCGGCGCCCGACGGCGAACGTCACCGCCCCCTCGATTTCCGCGGCGAGCCGCCTGCCGTAGGGATCGCGCACGTTGACCACGCCGACCCGCGGCGGCGGCGCGAGCGCGCTCGCGTCCGGCACGAACAGGCGCCGCTTGGCCAGGAAGTACTCCTCCATGCTCGCGTGGAAGTCCAGGTGGTCCTGCGTGAGGTTCGTGAACAGCGCCCCCGCGAACGGCGTCGCCGCGACCCGCCCCAGCTCGAGCGCGTGCGAGGAGACCTCCATCGCGCACGCCGCGTCGCCGCCGTCGAGCATCGCGCGCAGGTCGCCCTGTAGGTCGATCGCCTCCGGCGTCGTGCGCGCCACCTCGTGCTCGACCCCGCCAATTACCGACTTGACCGTGCCCAGCAGCCCGCACTGCGCGCCCGTGGCCTCCAGCAGCGCGCGCACCAGGTAGGCGCTCGTCGTCTTGCCGTTGGTGCCCGTAACCCCCACGACCGCCAGCTCCTTCGCCGGCTCGCCGTAGAAGCGCGCCGCCGCCGGCGCCATCGCCGCGCGCACCGAGGCCACCAGCGCCTCGGGCACGCCCAGGCCGAGCGGGCGCTCGACCACCAGCGCCGCCGCGCCCGCCCGCACCGCCTGCGCCGCGAAGTCGTGGCCGTCGCTGTTGAAGCCCGGCACGCAGAAGAACAGCGTGCCCGGCGCGACCTTGCGGCTGTCGTAGGCGAGCCCCGTGATCTCGGTGGCGGCCGCCTCGCCGGTCAGCTCGGCGGCGATCAGCCGGTCCAGTCGCATGGGCTGATGCTACCCAAGGGGCAGGAGGGCGCCGCGAGGGCTATTCGGGCGGGATCCCCAGATACGGCAGCGCGAAGCTCATGATCTGCCCGAACGCCGGCGCCGCCACCGTGCCCCCGTAGATCGAGCCGGAGCTGGGTTCGTCGACCACGACCGCGCACAGCAGCTGCGGGTTGCTCGCGGGCGCGAAGCCGATGAACGAGGCGACGTATTTGCTTTTCGAGTATTCGCCGGTTTCGGGGTCGATCTTGCTGGCCGTGCCGGTCTTGCCCGCCAGTTTGTAGTGCGGGATCGAGACCTCGCTGGCGGTTCCTTCGGGCCCCAGCACCCCTTCGAGCATCCGCCTCAGCTCCGCCGCCGTCGCCGCGGAGATCACGCGGTGCCCGCGCGGCTCGGGCAGCGTCCGGCCGCCGACCGCCTGGACGATGTGCGGCGGGCGCAGGATGCCGCCGTTGGCGATCGCCGCGTAAGCCGTCGCCATCTGCATCGGCGTCACCAGCTCGCCCTGGCCGATCGGCAGGTTGCCCATCGAGGAGCCCGAGTATTCCTTCAGCGGCAGCGTCACGCCGGCCTCCTCGCCGGGCAGGTCGACGCCCGTGGGAGCGCCGAAGCCGTAGCGGTGCACCCACCCGTTGAAGCGTTCGGCGCCCTCGAGCTCGCCGATCTTGATCGCGCCGACGTTGCTCGAGCGCGCCAGGATCTGCGCGGTCGTCAGCGTTTCTTCGGGGTGTTCGGTGTCGTCGTGGATCGTGCGTTCGGCGACCTGGATCTGATCGGGGATGTCGAAGGGCGTCGTCGGCGTGATCAGGCCGGCTTCCAGCGCGCCGGAGACCGCGACGACCTTGAACGTCGAGCCCGGTTCGTAGTCGAGCCCCACCGCGCGGTCCTCCATCGCTTCCGCCGGGAACGCGCCCGGGTCGTTGGCGTCCGACTGCGGCCAGTTCGCCAGCGCCAGGATCGCGCCCGTGCGCGGGTCCATCACGATCGCGGTCGCGTCTTTGGGCGAGAACACCTTCCCCACCGCCCCGAGCACGTCTTCGGCGCGCTGCTGGATGTTCGTGTCGAGCGTCAGCGCCAGCGACTTGCCCGGCACCTCGTGGCGGGTTTCGCTGATCGACACCGGCTGGCCGAGCGCGTCGCTGACGACCCGCCGCTCGCCCGCGTGGCCGCCCAGCACGGCGTTGCTCGAGTACTCCAGGCCCGCGAGGCCGCTGCCTTCCGTCCCGACCTCGCCGAGCACCTGGGCGGCGAGCGTCCCCCGCGGGTACACGCGCCGCATCACCGGCGTGCCCTCGATGCCCGCCAGCTTCAGCGCCAGCACCTTGCGCGCCTGGCGTTCGGGCAGCCCGCGCGAGAGGTACACGAAGCCGCTGCGCCGCGTGAGCGCCTCGAGCACGCTCGTCTGGCTCTGCCCCAGCAGCGGCGCGAGCTCCTTGGAGGCTTCCAGCGGCTCGTGCACGAGATAGGGGTCGGCGGAGATTTCCTGCGCCGGTTCGGAGACCGCCAGGTCCACGCCGTTGCGATCGGTGATCGTGCCGCGCGGCGCGCTCACCGTTTCATAGCTCAGCTGCTGGTCGCTGGCCGCCCTGCGCAGCGAGCTGCCGCGCAGCAGCCCCAGGTACATCGTGCGCCCCGCCGCCACCACCAGCAGCAGAAAGAACATCGCGAAGATCGCGCCCACCCGGCGCTCGACCGTCGGCACCCCGTCGC